>JAWAZZ010000001.1:0-120962 GCA_038997305.1 Candidatus Aenigmatarchaeota archaeon
AGGAATAGAATAATTTTATGGATGAAAATTTGAAAAAAATAAAAGAAATCATTCTTCAAACTGCAAAAGAAATGAACATAGAAATAGATAGAATTATTTTATTTGGTTCTAGGGCTAGAGGTGATTATAGAGAAGATAGCGATTATGATATATTGATTGTAACGAAAAATGAGGTAAGTAAAGAGAAAGAAGTTAAATTTAAATTAAAAATAATTAGAGATACCGCAAAACTTTTATTAGATGTTCAACCAATAATGGTGGATATTAAAAGGTTTGAAAAATACAAACATGTTTATGGAGATATTGTAGGTATAGCTGTTTTAGAAGGTATAGAATTATGAGTGAGTTTTCTGAAAAGGCTAAAAAGTGGATAGAAAAAGCTATTAAAGATTTAGAAAGCTCAAAAGTTTTATACAATAGCGAGAATTACGAATATTCTCTTTTTCATTCTCAACAAGCAGTAGAAAAATTTCTAAAAGCTTTTTTAACTTTCCATAATAAACCTTTTCCAAAAACCCACAACATAGCAAAATTAATTGAAATGTGTAAAGAAATTGATAAAGAATTTGATAAGTTATATGAAATAGAAGCAGATAAACTTTATCCAATTGGCATGGATGTTAGATATCCTATCGATGTTGAAATTTCTGAAGAAGAAGCAAAAGAAGCGATAGAAATTGCTGAAAAAGTCAAAGAATTTGTATTAAACAAACTAAAAATAAATGATGTTTAATCAAAACGAGTTTCTACAAAGATTAACTCAACAATTTTAAAATTAAAAAAATATTTTTTATGCGATGATATGGTTGCCCCAGAATGATTAATGATTACAGGGGTAGCTTTTGAGCTTCCAAATTTTTTAATATGTTTACAAAATCTTCTAAACTAACAATCAAAAAATTCTTGTTAATTTCCTTTATTAGAATGTTAATAGGCAAATTCTCAACATCTTTTTTTGAAAAAGAAATAAATTTTTTTCCGTTTTTTTCTATATTTGCCAAATTTTCTTTTTGAATATTGACGATAAAATATGGCTTAGTTCTATAAAAACCAAAACACAAAAAATGAATAACGTTTTGAGATAATTCTATAAAATCTTGTAAAGGAATAGAAACGTATTCTTTTTTCTTAGTTGTTTTTAGTTTACCCTTTAAAATATTTTCTCCAATTTTTACTATTACATCGCAAGCTGGATAAAATTCACTTCTTTTTCCGCTTAATGTAACTCTTTTTGCATCAAATCCAAAAGATCTTAGCTTATAAACAACATGATACTCAAATCTTCTACCAACTTTATAACTCATAAAATTTAAAAAGTAAGTAAAATATTATGGTTGTAAAACTTAAAGATATAATGACAACAAAATTGCAAACAATAGATGAAAATAAAAGTGTGTATGAAGCAGCGAAGAAAATGAAAAAAGTATCTTCTTTGTTAGTAAAGAGAAGAGGAAAAATATATGGAATTATTACTGATACAGACATTGTTAAAAGAGTTGTTGCAAAGGGTTTAGATCCAAAAAAAGTTAAAGTAAAAGATATTGTAAGCACACCATTAATAACTTTGGATGAAAACGAAGATGTAAGAAAAGCATCATATGTAATGATGAAAAGAGGTATTAAGAGAATTGTTGTAACTAGAAATGGAAGAGTTGTTGGCATTGTAACTGCGACAGACATTGCCAGATATGTGCCGAATTATTTAGATTTGATTGAAATGGGTAAAAAATATGCTGGAGTAGAAAGACCAATATTAGAAGATTTAGAAGATGAATTATTAATTGGAATGTGTGAAGAATGCGCAAACTTAACATCCGATTTAAAATTAGTTAATGGTAGATGGTTATGTGAAGATTGTAGAGGAGAATGGAAATAAGCAAATTATACAGAAATTATATTTCTCCTTTAACTTTGCAAAATACTTTAAAAGAAGCAATAGTAAAAATCCTAAAGTATAAAAGAAAGCTTCCTATAGTTGAAAAAAGAGAATTAATAGGCGCAATTACAGATAGCGATATATTAGCTATGATATTAACGAAAAGATATGGACCAAACGAAAAACTAAAAAATATAGATTATATTTCTTTTCCTATTACTATAAATAAAAAAGAAAGTGTTTTCAAAGCAATACGTTTAATGAAAAACTATAATTTAGGGAGCATAATAGTAACTAATGAAAAAAATTATCCTGAATATGTTTTAAAGGACTATGAGCTTTTAGATTTTGTAGATGTTAATGGTGTTGCAAAAGATTATATGACTCCTAATCCAATATGTGCAAAATTTTCTTCTAGCGAAGATTTAATAAAAATGTTAGTTTTTTCTAAGTTTAGAAACTTGCCCGTAATAGATTCAAAAGGAAAGTTTAAAGGATTGTTAAATGTTCACAGAGTTTTGAAAGTTTTATATCTTAATAACTTTAAAATTCCAGAAAAAGAAATAATACAAGAAGTTGAAACCTTTGAAGAATATGATGATATAAAAGCAATTAAAAAATATTTAAAAGAAAATGAAGCAGCAGTTATACTAAGAAATGAAAAAGTTGTTGGAATTATTACTCCTTACGATATTATAAAGAAATTTCATGAATGATTTCATAAATAGGACCGCTAAATGTTAAAGTACTTTTTACTAAACAAATCTTATCTATTACTATATCTTTCTCGAAATTAAATTTTTGTTGATATTCTAAAACTTTTTGTTTGTTACTAACAGATTTCACTCTGCATAAGGTTAAATGCAAAGGCTTACTATCTCCACCAATTTTTTCAAAAATTTCTTTTCTCAATTTTTCTGCTTTATCGCTTTCAACACCTATAGCAATTACTCTAAAATATTCTTTAGAAGGAATTAATAGCAAGTTCTTTAATTTTGCTTCTATTTTTCCATAGTTTCTAAAGCTTTCGAGCTTTTTAATTATAGGATTAACATCTTCAACTTCTCCTAGAAATGTAAAAGATAAATGTAAATTTTCTTTTTCGACGAATTTTGCTTGAAAGGCATTTAGGTTTTTTAATTCTTTTTGAATTTTTTCGATTTTTTCTTTCAAATCCTCTTTTAAGAAATATGCTATAAAGGCCCTCATCAAAAATAAATATATTTAAAAGTTTAATATAAAATATGGCAGAAAAGAGAGTAAGAGTCAATGATATTGTGGGTAAAGTAATTGTTGGCGAAAGTGGCAAAAGAATGGGGATAGTAAACAGTTTAACCTTTATAGCAGAAACAGGAGAAATATTAAATTTGGTTGTTGAGCAACCAACAAAATACTTAGAGGAATTCAATTTGAAGAAAGATGATAACGGAAGATATTTGATACCATTTCATGCAGTAAAAAGTATTGGGGATTTCGTAATAGTTAGTGAAAGCGAATTAGTTTAAATCCAAATTATTTCTACATCTTCTATTCTCCAGTTTCTCTTTATTGAAGATTTTTCTATTTCTATTGAATAACCGTTTTTATAAGCCAATAGTGCAACTAATGCTATCATAACACCATTATCTCCAGAATATTTAAGAGGTACAATTTTTGCTTCTGCATTTCTTTCTTTGCACATTATTTCAAACATCTCTTTTAATCTTTGATTTGCAGCAACGCCACCAACTATTAATGCTTCTTTTTTATCGAGCATTGCCATAGCTCTTTCAGTAACTTCTACAATCATTGAGAAAATCGTTTCTTGAAAGCTAAAAATTATGTCTTCTAAATCATATTTACCCTCTCTTATTAATTTTTTTACATATGTAACTATTCCGCTAAAGCTTACATTCATTCCTTTAACACTATATGGCATATCGATATATTTTTTGCCTTTTTTTGCTAATTCTTCAATTTTTGGACCGCCAGGCATTTCAAAACCTAAAAATCTTGCAATTTCATCTATTGCATTTCCTATTGCTATATCTTCAGTTTCGCCAAGAATTCTATATCTTCTATTAACTAAAGAAATAATTTGAGTATTTCCTCCAGAGAGATATGCAACTACTGGATCTTTTGAGTTTGTTAAAAATTTTCCTATCTCAATATGAGCAATTCCATGATTTACATCTACTAATGGCTTATTATATTTCAATGCTAAATATCTAGCAAAGAAAGCACCAACTCTTAATGCATTTGGAATTCCCATACCTTTTGAATATCCTATCACATCAATCTCTTCAATATTTAAATTTGCTTCTTCTAAGGCTTTATTTAGTAATTCGTTAAATTTTTCTACATGATGCTGAAATAGTTCTCTTGGCAAAAATCCTTTTCCTTTTTCGGTTTTTACAGAATCCCTTACATCAGCTAATATTTCGTTTTCATTAATTATTCCAATTCCTAATGTATGTGCTGTGCTTTCAATGCCTAAGGCAATCATATATTATTTTTTATATATTTTATTTAAAGGAAGTAGCAAAAGCCATATATACACTTTTTAGTATATAATATTTTATATAGAAGCATGGACGATAGTATTCAAAGAATATTAATGAAACATGAGGAAGGAAGAAAAATTAAAGGCACTCATATTAGTGCAGACTTTCATAGCTTTTTCTCTAGGCTTTATTGGACCAATATATTCTATTTACTTTGAAAAAATTTCTAATGTAACTGAATTAGTTCCAATATTATTCGGAATTTATTGGCTTTTTGTAGGTATTTTAGAACCAATATTTGGAAAATATATAGATAGAATAGGAAAGACAAAAACATTTTTAATAGGTTGTATAGTAACTGCAGTTGCAATATTACTTTATCCCTTGGCTAATAATATTTACATCTTATTTTTAGCACAAATAATAGCAGCAATAGGATATTCTTTAGAAGTTCCTGCATATTATGCTATTGTTTCTGAAGTAAGTAGAAAAGAGAAAAGAGGAAGTGATATAGGTAAAATAGATGGATTTTATAACATAGCTTATGGAATTTCTGCAATATTTTCTGCAATAATTTTATACTTTTCTGGTTTTAGTGCTCTCTTTTTGTTTTCTGCAATTCTTTATATTTTGGCTGGAGCATTAGCTATGAAATTGATAGAGGAGTTATGAATGCAAAATTTATATATTTTATCTTTCATTTTAATATTGCATGGTAATTGATGTAGGAACAGTTTGCGTAAAAATAGCTGGAAGAGAAGCATCAAGATATTGTGTAGTAGTTAAAAAAATAGATCACAATTTTGTATTAATAACCGGTCCAAAATTATTAACTGGAGTAAAAAGAAGAAAATGTAATATTATGCATCTACAAGCATTACCATTTAGATTAGATATTAAAGAAGACGCAAGCGATAACGAAGTTTTAGAGGCTTGGAAAAAAAGTGGATTATATAAAAAATTAGGATTGAAATTGCCTGCTGCCCACGAAATTAAAGAGTTTGAAAAGAAGCAAAAAGAAAAAGAAACTAAAGAAAAGAAAGAAGAAGTAAAAGAGGAAAAGAAATCTAGAAAAAGCAAAAAAGAAGAAAGTGGAAAAAGTTGAATGGTTATATAGAACCTTAGATGAAGAGACAGACGAAAGATTTGGGAAAGAACCTTCTAAAAGAACTTTAGATGAATTAAAAAACACAGGAATAATTAACTTAGATAAGCATGTCGGACCAACAAGCCATTTAGTTTCTGAATACGTAAAAGATTTGTTAAAAATTAAAAAATCCGGTCATATAGGAACTTTAGATCCTAATGCTAGTGGAGTATTACCAATATTATTGAATAGAAGCACAAGATTAGCGCCGCTATTTCAAAAATTAGATAAAGAATATGTAGGAGTAATGCATTTGCATAGAGATATTAATGAAGATGTTTTGAAAGATTTTATCGAAAACATTTTTATAGGAAAAATTAAACAAATGCCTCCAAAAAGAAGCGCAGTTGCTAGAGTTTTAAGAGAAAGATATGTTTATGAAGCAAAAGTTTTGGAAAAAGATGGTAAAGATGTTTTGTTTAAGGTTGTTTGTGAAAGCGGTTTTTATGTTAGAAAATATGTGCATGATATAGGTCAAAAATTAAAAATTGGGGCGCATTTAAAAGAGTTGAGAAGAATTTCTATAGGAAAATATGATTTAGAAAAAAAGGTTTATTATAAAATATTTGATGAAGAAGATTCTATAAGTTTGTTTGAACTTTCAAAAATAGTAGATGATGAGGAAAAATTAAAAAAAGTAATTAAACCAGCTGAATATTGTTTGCCACATATTAAAAAAGTTTTTGTTAAAGATACCGCTATTTATAATTTGACTTTAGGTGCTCCTCTATATGTTGCTGGAATTACTAGAGTTCAAGCAGGAATTAATAAAGATGAATTGGTTGCAATTTTTAGTTTAAAAAATGAATTAATAGCTTTTGGAAGAGCTATGATGACTAGCGAAGAAATGATTAAAGCAAAAGAAGGGATTGCTGTAAAAGTTGATAGAGTTTTTATAGAAAAAGGAATATATCCAAAGGAAATTTAACTGAAAATAAAAAGGTATTATAGATAAGGCTAGTAAAAAAGTTCAAAATATAATAGAGAAAATTAGAAAAAATAGAGAGGGATAAGAGAGGGTTATACACCAAACGATTCTAGCTACTTCTATGAATATATTATGAATTTAACATAAAATATTTAGATAAGCGAAATACATTGTGTAATTCTCCTAAATATACATCAAAACAAAAGTAAATCTCGCGGCAAACAAAAAATACAAATGCAATTCAAATATAAAGATAATGTGTAATACTAATTATATGTAATTACCTAACAAATATTCAAGAGTTTTTAACCTGTATTTCATATATTCTTGTGTTAATTCTTCTAAAGATTTTCCATATCTTAATAAATCCGAACTCGATAAACGTATTTCATAATGTTGTAATCCAGTTCTTTGTAATTCGTCTAGTGTATCTTCTCCCCATGCAAGAAAACTCAATATGATAGGTCCTTCTCTATTTAATGTATATGGCAATTGTGTTAAGCCATATAACGCATTTCCAAACTTTATAATACACACACATCTTCCTAGATTTCCTCCGTAAGCCATACAATATATTAAACTCTTTTTTATCCCTTCAAGAAGATTTTCAACATTTTCTTGTATCTTGGACGCATAATCTTCTAATTCTTCAACATCACCTCTATCTAAAATTAGATAAGCTTCAGACAATATTTTATATGCTTCTTTTAATGCTTGTTTTTGACTTTTGCAATTTTCAATACCACAACGAGGCATCCAAAAGTCATAACAATTTATAGACTCCGCTAAAAATAGTTTTAAAATTTCTTTTCTTATTATATTTTCCATAACCTAATATTTTTCGACATACTCTTTATATTCTTTACTACACTATAATAATTACAAAGCTTAAGAGTTCTGATATACTAATTTTCTAAATTACGATTTAGGATCATTAGTGAATACGAAACTCAAAAATATATGCAAAAGAAATTCTGCATTTCTAAGAAGATGAAAGTATTAAGGTATATAAAGTTTAGTTTTAGATGCTTTACTTTATAGATTTATGGGAAAGATTTTTTGCAAGTTTAATGTTTGTCCAGCTGGAATTACAAAAATTTTCAAGAAAATTAAAAACTATACTTCAAAGAAAGATTTTGATTTTAATTTAATTATTGGCGGAGATGGAACTTTTTTGAGATATTTTCATAAAATAAAAAATTCCAAGCCATTTATTTTTCTTAGAGATAAAATGAGTTTCGGTGGTTTGGCTGAGTTGAATATTGAAGATTTCGATGTTATGTTGAAAAAGATTTTGGAAAAAGAGTATTTTATAGAGAATGCAATGCTTTTAAAAGTTAAAAAACATTTTGCATTGAATGATATTTACATAAAACATTTTGATGGATCGAAAAGCATGATGTATGAAATAGAAACTAAAAACTTTTATGATAGAAAAATTGGTGATGGAATAATTTTTGCAACTCCTCAAGGATCTTTTGGTTATACAAAATCAGCTGGTGGGCCACAAGTTTTATTAAAGAGAATAGTTGTTACACATATTTCTCCTTTTAAATATGTAAAGTTTGAAAATAGGATAGAAAAAGCTAATAGTGAAAACTTTCAGATTTTTAATGAGGATGAAAAAATAATATTTAGACTACTTTGGGAAAATGCGAATTTATATGTTGATGGAAGATTAGTAGAAAAAAAGATTAAACCACAAACAAAGTTAAAAATAAAAAAAGCTGAAAAAGAAGCTAAAATTGTTAGATTTTTTAAAAAAGAATTTAAATTTGCTGTGGATGCAATAATTGAAAAAGATGGTAAATTTCTGCTTGCAAGAAGAAATTACGAACCTTTTAAAGGTAAGCTTGCATTAATAGGAGGATTTATAGAAAATAATGAAAAACCAATCAATGCGATAAAAAGAGAATTGAAAGAAGAAGTTGGATTAGAAGTAAAAAGTTATAGAGAGTTTAAGCATTATTTCGAAGCTAATAGAGATCCTAGGGGCAATGTATATTCTATTGTTTTTGAAATTGTACCAAAAAAATTTGAAATTAAGGAAGGTTATGAAGTTTATGATGCAGATTTTTATGATATTAGAGAATTAAAACCTAGTGATTTTGCATTTGATCATTGGAAAATTCTGATAGATTATTTAAGGTGGAAAGGAAAATTATAAAATATTTATGTATAAGATAAGTAGCATAAAAATTAGGAAAGAAACCTTAGATAATGGAATTGTTTTATATAAGATTAAAAAGCCAGAAGCAAAAACCATTGGAATTTCTATAAATGTTAAAATTGGAAGCATATATGAAAATAAAGATAAAAGAGGGATTTCGCATTTCTTAGAACATATGATGTTTAAATCTAACAAAAAGTATTCTGCTCAGCAAATTTCGATGGGCTTAGAATTAAATGGGGGAATTGCTAACGCATTTACTTCAACATTCTTAACATCTTATTTTGCTGAAGTAATACCTCAAGGTTTTGAAAATGTAATAGATATTTTGTTTTCCATGTTCGAAAACGAAAAATTCGATCAAACAGAATTTGAAAAAGAGAAAAAAGTTGTCCTTAGCGAAATAGAAAGATATGAGAATAATCCAGAAGAATTAATGGATAGATTAATACCTAAGGCTGTTTTTGGTAGTAGCGATTACGGAGATCCTGTTGGAGGATATAGAGAAACAGTAGAATCCATCAGCAAAGAAGATTTGGAAGAATTCAAAGCAAAATATTATGCTTCTAACAACATGTTTATAATTCTTGAGGGGAACTTTTCTCAAAAGCATATAAATTTAGTTAAAAAATATTTTTCTAAGCTAGATGAAGGTAAGATAAATAAGAAAAAACCAACTATTTCAAAAGGAGAGGATATAATAAAAGAAGCAAACACAAAAAATCAAATTTATTTTTCTATGAATTACGAAATAAAATTTTCTAAGGATAATTTTCATTTGCCTATAGCTTTCAGCGAAATAATATCTGGAGGATTATCTTCTTTGCTTTTTAATGTAATAAGAGAAAAATATGGAATAGGTTATAGTTTGTATTTTGAGCCAACTTATATTTACGAAGATAGAATGATATTATCTTTAGCAATACCTGGATTTGAAAAAGAGAAAGAAAAATTATTAGATAATGCGCTCAAAGATTTAAGCGAAGAAATAAATAGTAAAAACTTTTCTCAATATGTTGAAAAAAGAAAGAAAAGAGTTTTATTAAAATTCAAAAAATTGGAGAACAATATTTTTGAAAGATTAAGAAAAGAACCATTTTTGATTTTTGTTTGTGAAGAAACTTTCGAAAATTTATATAAAAAGATTATAAATATCGATAGTGAAGAAATACAAAACTTTTATAATAGCTTAAGAGATTATAAGATTGTTAAACTTCTCTAATAATTTCTAAAAACTCAAATTGAATTATGAAGCCCCCGTAGCTTAGCGGATAGAGCGCTGGCTTGCGGAGCCAGAGGTCGCGGGTTCAAATCCCGCCGGGGGCGATAACAATTAGAAATTATGCTTCGTCTTGCACATACTTTTCACCTCGCTTTAATTTTTCAAAGGCTGTTTTTAATTCTTTGCCCATGTATAATGCATGATCGAATAAACTAAAGAAACTTCCACCTTTTAGTAGATTGTATATTTCCCAGAAATCTTTTGATGAAATCTTTAAATCTATTGCAGAATTATCTGGAGTTCTATGTTCAACAACTATTTTATCATCTTCTACATAAATTAAAAAGTTTCCTTTTGGATCTTCTACGAAAGCTTTCATTTTGTAAGAGTATTTAGATAAAATGTTTCTTACTAAATCCCAATCATGCTTATAAATGTGTGCAGAAGTAGAAATTGTTGTTACAGTTCCAACTTTAAAATCTGTGCCTACTCTTTTATTTATTTCGTTTACAATCAATTTTGCTAATTCTATTTGTCCAACAATATTAACTGGCCAACCCTTTACCATATCATTAGATCTTATCCAAACAGTATGATTATAATAGTTATCTGTTATTATTCCTTGAACCGCAATTATGCATGGAGGATTTGAAGATTTTTGATCTACTATATGGTTCCAGGTTATTGCAACAGCCCTTCTAGTATATGGTGCTTTTGACAATTTTTCTATTATAAATTCTATTTGATTCTTTCCAAATTCATGAGAAAATAATCTTTCTCCATAAGTATACTCTACTCCTTCTGGTTTATTTGGCGACAAAACTTCTTCTAAATGCTTCTTAAATTCGTTTTCGTTTAGATATTCAAAAAATTCTTCTTCTATTTTATAGTCGTTTCCATATAATCCAATTGTTACCATTATGTTCAAAAATTCTTTTTGTGGTTCCTCATATTCAGAAGCTTTCACACTTCCAAATTTCATTATTAAGTCTAAAATTTTTATCCAAGCCCTAAAAACGCTAGTTTCATAGATGTAATGACCAGAAAGAGGAAGAGGCCATGATTGTAATTCTGCTCTTTCTTCAACTTTAATATCAAAAACCTCTCTGCTAGGTATTTTATTTTGATTAAAATGTTTTGCTATGACATCTTCTAAAGCTTTAAAATTTCTTTTCTTGAACTCTTCTCTCAGATCGATAATTTTTACATCTTTTATTATTTTTTCTACAACATCTTTTGGCAGAGAAATTATTGATGGAATTGTTTTCTTTTCAAACAAACTCATTAGAGTTTCTCCGCTAGTTGATAAATCAGCACCAAAAATAATTAATGTATCTATTTTATTGTATTTTGAAAGAGTTTCTAAAACATAGTTTGTTCCGAAAGATGTGTATGTTGTACCTATAATTCCGATTTTATTTTTTATTTCTTCGCTTAGCTTACTTAATATAAATTCTTTGCTAGTCCATAAGGTAGATATCGCGATGTTTGAATTTTCATTCAAAACTATAATATCTTTTTTCATATTAAAGAGTATTAGTTTAAGTTATTTAAATTGTTTTTATGAGAGTTTTGCTTTCTCATTGTGATTTCATAGAATTTAAACCAGTAAGAAAAGAAGTTAAAAGTGCTGAAGATGTTGAAATAAAAACTTATAGATATGAAGATATATTGGTTGCGTTTACAGCAATAGAAAGAAATGATAATGAAGAAAAAACAGAAAAAATGGTAAGCGAAATAGAAATTGTTGCAAAAAGAATTGGAGTTAATAGAATTTTAGTTTATCCTTTCGCTCACTTAAGCAATGAATTAGCTAAGCCAGATGAAGCAAAGAAATTAATTAAAACATTAATAGAAAAATTAAAAGAAAGAAATTTTGAAGTTTATGATGCGCCTTTTGGTTGGGCAAAAGAATTACATATTAAAATTAAAGGCCATCCTTTAGCTGAAAATTTGAGAGTTGTTTAAGACGATAAAATTGATTATTAATTACTTAATAGAAATAAATATATAAAAGATAAAAATAAGATAATGTGGGGAAGAGAGGATTGGAGTGTAATATATAATCCAATTGATTCCATAGAGTTAAATAATATTAAACCAGAGATTATATTCCCATATAAACTCATTTTGAATAGACCTCAACCTAAGGATGCAAAAATAGCTACTGAAGATTTAGAAGAGGATTTGTACGAAGAAGAGTATATTATAATGGATCTTATCGAAGATGATCATGGTAAAAAATATGTTATTGTTGATTATCCGCCTGTATTTAACTCAATTTTAAAAGAGGTTTTTGGTGGTAGTAAGATAGTTGATTTAAATCCACCAAAGAAAGAGAAAGATGAAGAGAACGATGAATTTTATAGCATTTTAAAATTTGCAATTCCTTTTTCGAATCATCGTTATATGATTTATTTAAATTACATACCATTAGATTTTGTAGTAATAAATGAATATAAAACCGATGAAGGAAAAGCAAAGGTTGAGTATGACGAAAATTTTTTATATATGGTTTTGGCAGGAATTTTTTCTGAGTTTTCTTTTTTTGCATTATCTTCAGAACTATTATATTCTATTCTGTATTCGAATGCAAACAAATTAGGTATTAGAGTTTATAGTCTGAGAGAAATTATAGAAGAGATGCTTAATAGTGAAAATAGAAGTATTAAGTATTATATATAATTTTAAGGAGTTAGTCTATATCTATCTCTTGGCCACATCGTAGCTTCTCTTATATTGCTTAAATTACAAACTTTCATAGTAAATCTTTCTAATCCTATTGCCCAACCAGCATGTGGAGGCGCGCCAAATTTAAACGCATTAATATAATCTCTAAAATTTTCTGGATTTAAACCATTTTCTATAATTCTTATTTCTAACAATTCTGGAATATGAATTCTTTGTGCACCACTAGCTAATTCTAGACCTTTATAAATGAAATCGAAAGAGTTTGTAACTCTTTTATCTTCTTCATTAATCATAGTATAAAAAGGTCTGTGCTCTTTTGGAAAATGAGTTAAAAATAATGCTTCTCCGACCTTTTCGCTTAAAATTTTTTCATGCTCCCTTTTAATTTCATCTCCAAAATTTATTTTTAAGATTTCTATAGCTTCTTCATATTTAATTCTTGGTAAGGGTAATTGAGGAATGTTTAGTTTAACATCTAATTCTTTTAATTCTTTTTCGTTCTCGTTTTGAATTCTTTCTAATGTATAAATAAAAAACCTTTCTAAATATTTCATAACATCTTCATGATTTGCAAACGCAACTTCAATATCTAAGCTTCTTACTTCATTCAAATGATATGGAGTATTATGTTTTTCTGCTCTGAATATAGGAGTTACGCAAAAAACTTTTTCTAAGCTTATTGCAGCCATTTGTTTGTATAGTTGAGGGCTTTGAGCTAAATAAGCTTCTTTTTCGAAATAAGAAAGTTTAAATAATTCTGCGCCGCCTTCGCTTGCTGATGCTATTATTATTGGAGGTTGAATTTCTATAAAACCTTCTTTAGTGAAAAAATCTCTAAAAGATTTTAAGATGGTATTCTGTATTTTTATTATTGCTAAAGTTTTGTGATTTCTAAAATCTAAAAATCTCCAATCTAATTTGTTATCCAGCGAATATGGAACTTTTCCGCTAGGGTCTATTGGAAGAATTTTTTCTGAAAGAGAAATTATTTTTATTCTTTTTGCTAAAATTTCTTTGTATTTCTTAGAAATTCCTTGTTCTAATAAATCTCCCTCAACTTCTATAGCACTTTGTAATGTAATTTTTTCTAATTCTTCAAAATTTTGAGTAATGTCTCTTTTACATGTTATTTGGAAATCTTCTTTTGGTGTGTGAAGAATTATAAATTTTATTTTGCCTAAATCTTTGAAATCTTCAACCCAACCTCTAATTATCATAAGAGAATTGTATGCTTAAAAACAATTTATAAGTATATATATACTTATGCCGGGGTAGCTCAGCTGGTAGAGCGTCCGGCTGTTAACCGGAAGGTCGCCGGTTCGAATCCGGCCCCCGGCGATAAAGTTTAATTTTTAGTTTTAAATTCTTTGTTAAACAATTTTGAAAATATGAAAGATATTTAAAGATTAACTTCACTTTATTCTATGGCAACTAAAAAGAAAGCAAATAGCGCATACAAACTTTTAGCAATACTTACAGCAGCTTTCTTGGTAGCAGTGCTAGGAACAGCAGGATTGCTACAATACTATGGAAAAGTAGTAGGAGAAGTAAATGTAAGTCAATCAGTAGTTTTAGTTTATGATGGAAATGAATACACTTATACTCAAACAGTAAATTTGGGAACTTTAGCAGTAGTAGCAGGTTCTGCTTTGACTCTACCAAAACAAATTACCATTAGAAATAAAGCAGATACACTATCTGCTAATGTAGGATTAAACTTAACTCTTATTAATGCAATTTTCTCAAGAGAAGTGGTTGAGTTAAGGTTTAATGTTTCAGGAAATATATTAAGTAATAATTACACATTAATACTGAATAGTACAGGGGTATATGTAAGTAATACAACATATACTTTTGGACCAATACCTTGGAATGGTGGTAGTGTCCAAATTCCAAATACAAATATACAAATAAGTGGTTGGGGTACTAGTGAGTTAATTGCATCTAGATATGCATTAAAACCAGGAGAAGAAATAAACGTTACAATAACAGTAATATTCAACGTAACTACAACCCCAGGAACTTATAGTTTTGAAGCAACACTAATGCCAGCATAATATCAGCAAAGGCATTCTTCTTTTTTATTTTTTGTCTTAGGTGGGTCAAAAAGACAAGCCACCTAAGACATGGAGAAGAAAAAAATAATAATAATGACAATGATAATTGGAGTTATGTTAGGTTTTGGAATAATCTATTCTGGAGTTTTAAATTATTATGGAAAGATTGTTGGAAATGTGAATGTTGAAGGTCCAATTTTTTATGCTAATTTAGCAGGTAATAATCAACTAATAGGGAGTCTTCTTTTGAACACAAAACCAATCTCTAATTATACGACTCAATTTAATGATAGCCTATCTGTAGTATTTTGGTCTGATAACTTAGGTGGAATTGATTTTAATTATATTCCTAAATGTGAATTCTATTTAAAGATTTATTCTTCTTCTTCTTCAAATGTAAAGTTAATTTGCGAGTATTATAATATAAGTGGTAGCAAAAATCCAATTTGTGAGAAAGATGTTGAAATTTCAGCGGGTTGGAACTTTATATCAAATTACTGTTTCGGTTCTTCAAATTTAAATTCAGTAAAACATATAGTATATAAGATTGAAGGGCTTGCTATACCGGAAGTCGCTTTTTATATTGAAACTAATACAAATGGCGATACAAGATTACAAATAACTAAAGCACCATGAAAACAAACATCCAAACTGCAATAATATTTGCAAGCATTTTCTTATTTTTATCTTTAGGCCTAATATTTTCTCAGCAAGCAACAATTTTCAAAAATATAAAACATCCTAAAAACTTTTCTTCAATTTTAGTTGCAGGATCTACAGATTATGCAGTAATAGAATTTTATTATCCAGGTGCTGTTTTTGAAAATCAAATTGGTTATGCTCCGTTAGTTGTTAGAGTAAATATAACTCCAATACAAGAAGGTTATCAAATAAATAAAGATGAATTTGTAGTAAATGCAAGAGTATTCATAAGAGAAGAAAACACTCAAGTAAATCTAAAATGTATTGAAAACTACACTGAAATAACAGAAGAAAATTTAGAAGAATACATATCTTTATTCCCTCAAGAAATTCCTAATGGAACATTTTATTGTTATAATCCAATATCTTTTGTATTTTTAAAACCATTAACAACAAACGTATTAAATGTTACTATAACTCCACATATAGCATTATTGCCTTCAGAATTTAACATAAGCATAGAATTATTAAGCTTATACGGAATTCCTATAGTAGAACCTTCAAACGTTACAGATGAGAATGGATATACAAAAATTCCAGAAGCATATTTAGAAATAAAATTAGAAAATCCAGTTGCAAGAGTTCAATTTAACGCTATCTTATATTCTAATGTTTTCATAGAAGTATTTCCATCAGAAAGACCAATAAGATTATACTATGTAGAAATAAGTGCAAACGATACTTTAGAAAAATATAATGGAGTAAGATTAAGATTCTATTACGATGATAGATGGATAATAAACAATAACTTAGATGAAAATAACATAAGAGTTTATAGATATGATGAAACTCAAAACACATGGATATTAATAAATTCATTTGTTAATACGAGCGAAAATTACGTAGAAACAACCAACATAACTAAATTAGGATTATTCGGAATATTTACCAAATATTATACTCCTCAACCTTTAGTTCAACAAATAACTCAATATCAATCAGTTCCTGTAGAAGTTCAAAGAGTAGTTGAAAAAATAGTAGAGAAACCAATTCAACCAATTTATTACAACATAACAAACATTACTCAACCTGTAATAGAAAGAGTTGAAAAAGAAGTTCCTCAACCTACTTGCGGAAATAATGTCTGTGAAGCTGGAGAAAACTCGCAAAACTGTCCAGAAGATTGTAAAGTTACATTACCAACAGGCTTATTAATATTATCTGAGCCAGCAGCAGTAGCAACGATAATTGTAACATCATTCTTAACTGCAGCAGGTGCAGTATTTTTATTAAAGAAATTATTGCTTAAATAATAGTTATTTTAAGCTATTTTTTAGCTTTCTTACTGGATAAAGTATGCTTATTCCTATTATGTGTGCTATAGTGCATAGAATACAAATAGAAGCTAAAATAAAAATTTCAACATAAACCAAATATCCTATAAACATTAGTGAAGCTAATACCAAATACTCTATAATAGAATACATTTTCAAAAGAGAAAGAACTAGAATACCAAAAAACCAAATTATAGAAAGTATTGGTAAAGGTATTCCAAAAAGATTGTTATATTCGCTATATATAACTTTATCACAACTTAAAAAATCATTGATGTTACAATAATAAACATTCTTAGAACTTTCTTGAACATAAAGAATGTATGCTGAAAACAAAATGCCAAGTATGCAAAGAAATATTAGCAATTTTTGGTATATCATAAAAATTACTAAAGATTATTTTAAAAATTATTTTTATGCCCCACCTACCAGCCTCTAACGAGCTATGAGTCAAGCAAGCAATGAGTTAGATGCACGGGGTGGGGTACAGAGTGCAACAATTTTTTGCTCCTTTTTAATCCTTTACACTATTGATAAACTATAATATTAAAAAATAAAAAATATATAGAGCAGTTGTGTTATTACTATCTTATGGTTAAAGAGTTGGAAAAGAAATTATTTAGAAGCTTGAAAGAAGTTGAAAATATAGTTAATAGATCTGGTTTAGCTAGTATGTTAGAAAACATGAAAAAAACAACTCTTAAATTTTATATTGTTGTTCCAGATTACTCTAATCTTAATAATTTAGAAAATTATAAAATTTACAGCTTAAATAAAGAGAGAAATCAATTAGAAATAATTAATCCTTCTTACTTAAGTGAAAAGATGAAACAAACAATATTAGATGCATCTAAATCGATGCATAGTAATAACGATAGTGACAGAATCACTGTTAGAAGGGAATTGAAGGAAATAAATAATGGAAATTATGAGCTACATCTTTTTGCAATAGTCGGTAGAGATGCTATAAAAACAATAGATATTTTTACATACTTTGTGCATAGAATTGTACATGAAGCATGGCATTCCATACTATGGATATATACTCCATCTACACACGAATCAATCCTACCAATTAATGTGGGAGATTCTGGAAAATATAGGTTTAATAATTTTGCATCTTCTAACGAAATATTAGCAGAATATTTTGCATTTTTAACTCTATTAGCAGCCGGTTATGATGTATCAAATTCTTTCAAAATTATAAAAGAAGAGCGAATAAATAACTTTTCAAATAAACTACAACAACTCGATCTTAAAGGAGTTAGTTACGATATATCTTATCTTTTAGGACTTCATATGGCAAAGAGATTATATGAAAGATTTGGAAAAGAAGGTATATATCAACTTTTCAAGTATGTAATAAAAGGAGAATCAAAAACGGAAGAAAGTCTAATAAGAAAGTTCTATAAATTTGTGTTTCCTCTTGAAATTTTAGACGAAGCTCTAGATGATGTAGTGAAAATTCTCGATGAGTATAAAGATAAGTAAATATCTAATCCATTTCAATTTTTTCGCTAACTATTTTTATGATAAAAATAACTTTCTTAGGAACATCTGCAGGAATTCCAAGTTTTAATAGAAATCATCCTTCGATTGCAATAGAATATTTTGGAAAAGATTATAAACTTTTTCTTTTTGATTGTGGCGAAGGAACTCAATTGCAATTAATGAAAGCAAAAATAAGCTTTATGAAAATAAATTCAATATTTATAACTCATTGGCATGCAGATCACTTTGCTGGTTTAATCTCTTTAATTCAAACTATGAATATCGAAGGAAGAAAAGAGGATTTAAAAATTTTTGCTCCAAATGCCAAAAAATACATAGAGCATATACTTTCTTTATACGAATATAAACCATTTTTTAAAATTTCAGCAATAGATGTTGAGTTAAGTAAAGAGCCAATAAAAGTTTATGAGGATGAAGAAATAGAAATTCATGCAATAGAAATTAAGCATAGTGTTAAAAGTGTTGCTTATTCTTTTAAGGAAAAAGATAAATATAGCATAGATGAAAAAAAGTTAGAAGAGCTAAACTTAAAAAGGGGTAAATGGTTGGACATAATTAAAAAGCAAGGATATTATAAGTTTAAAGATGGAAAAGAAATAAAGTTAGAAGATATTGCTTACTTAAAGAGAGGTATAAAAATTACTTATAGTGGAGATTGCATATATGATGAAAATTTAGTAAAGCTTGCAAAAAATTCAAAAGTTTTAATTCATGAAGCAACATATTTAGAAAAGGATAAAGAGCAAGAAAAGCTTCATTCTAGTGCATTAGACGCAGCTAAGATAGCAAAATTAGCAGAATGCGAACTATTAGTATTAACTCATATAAGCAGAAGATATCAAGAAAAAGAAGATATAGAAAAGTTTATAGAAGAAGCCAAAACAGTTTTTCCGAATGTAATTGTTGCTGAAGACTTTTTAACGATAGAAATAACAAAAGATAAAATGAACTTCTATAAGAGGTTATGAAAAAAGAAATTTCTATAACTTACATAGAAATATCCAAATGGTTAGAAGAAAATAAGAATTTGTTAATTAACTCTTTCATAAAGAAAATCAAACAAAAAGATAATATCTTTTACTTTAAACTTTACAATAAAAAAACATTACATTTATTCGTATATTTACCTTATTTCTTATTTTTTTCAAACTCTTCGATAAGAATAGAAAAGCCAACAAACTTTCAGTTAGTTTTAAGAAAGCATGCAGAAAATGCAAAAATAATCAATGTTTTTCAAAAAGAATTTGATAAAATTATAATTTTCGAATTGAGCAATCAAAACAAAATAGTTTTCGAATTTTTTTCAGAAGGGAACATAATAATTTTAAACAAGGAGAACAAAATAATAGATGCTCTGATAAAAAGAGAGTGGAAAGATAGAAAAATAGAAAAAGATGTTGAATATGTATATCCACCAAACAAAAATATTTTGAAAAAATCTATTACCGAAATTTTTAATGTTTTTCAATTAGAGGCAAAACCATTAGTAAAAATTTTGATGGATTATTTTGGGTTAAACTTAATCTATTCTCAAAAAATTTTAAAACTTCTAAACTTAGAAAGTAAAAATTCGAATGAAATTTCTCAAAAAGATATCGATAATATTTTGAGATTGATAGAAGAGATTTTGCAGACAAAGAAATATTATTTAGAAGTTAGCGATATAATTTGGATTGGTAGTTTATCTGATACAAACTCAAAAGAATTTTCAAATATAAATGATGCATTTTTAGAAGCATATAATTTGAATGAAAAAAGAAGGCATGAAATAAAGAAAAAAGAAGAGGAGATTAAAAAACAAAAAATATTAACTCAAATAGAAATAGCCAAACAAGAAGCAATAAAACAAATAGAAGAAATATCAAAACAAATAGAAGTTTTGCAAAAAAATTATTATTTAGTCGATGAAATTTGCAAAAAAATTATAGATTTAAGAAAGTTAAACGTAGATTGGAATGATATAAAGAATATTATAAAAAAGCAGTACAAAGAAGTTATAGATATAGAAGAGAAAAAATCTTTGGTTAAGCTAAATATAGAGAATATAAATTTAGAAGTTGATTTTAGAGATTTAAGAAAGTATTTGAATGAATTGTTTGAAAAAAGAAAAAAATTAAAAGAAAAGTTAGAAAAAATTTCGAAATCACAAATTCCTGAAATAAAGGTTAGTGAAGAAAGGAAAGAAGAAATAAGAGAAGAAGAGAAAAAGCAGTGGTATGAAAAGTTTAGATGGTTTATTAGCTCAGATGGATACTTAGTTGTTAGTGGAAAAGATGCAGAAACAAATGAAGAATTAATAAGAAAATATACTAGAGATTATGATTTAGTTTTGCATGCAGATATTCATGGCTCTCCTTTTACTGTAATAAGAAATGACAAAAAACAATCTATACCACCACAAACAATTTATGAGGCAGCTCAATTTACTGCTTGTTATTCTCAGGCATGGGATTTAGGACTAGGAATAATTCATGTATACTATGTTTATCCAAATCAATTAGTAAAATCCAATTTACCAAAAGGAAGTTTTTTAATAAAAGGTGAAAGAAATTGGCTAGAAAAAGTTAAATTAAGATTATCTATTGGAATTTATGAAGAAAAAGGAAAAATAAAAGTTTTTGCAGCACCTCCAGTAGCAGCGAGAAAATTAACTCAATACATAATAACTTTAGTTCCTGGAAATAGAAGTGCAGATGAACTGGTTAAAGAAATAAGAAAGCATTTCGAATCTATATTACCTTTTGAATTAAGAAGTTTATTTGAAAAAATTGATGATGAAGAAATTAAGAGATTAATTCCTTTTGGTAAAGGAGAATTAGTTAAAGCTTAATAAATCTTTTAGTATTTCTCTTTATTTGTTTTAAGATTTTGTTTTCGCCTACATTATAGAAATTTGAAATTTCTTTTATAACTTCTATTACATCTAAGCTTTTCATTTCCAAATTTTTGTATTTGTAAGGACCATCACTTTCTGTTAATATATTTTTTAAATCTAAAACTTCTAAACATTTTCTATGATTTTCCTCATATCTTACATTAATATTAAAGGAGCAAAAATATCCTAAGTTTTTTATTTCTTCAACATATTTAGAATATTTTATCCAATGAAAGTTTGCATTTTTTATATCGAATTTAATAACCAAATCTAAAACCTCTTTTAAAGTTCCCAAAGAATGAATGTTTATAGGCAAATCGAATTCTTTTGCAATTTTTAGTTGCTCAATAAAAATTTCTTTTTGAGTCTCTAAGGTTTTTGAAAAGAAAACTTTATCTAAGCCAATTTCTCCAATACCTATGCAATTATAGTTCTTAGCAATTTCTTCCAACTTTTTTATTTCGCTTTTCGAGACTTTATGAGAATTCCAGGGATGAATTCCTATAAAAAATGGTATGTTGAATTTCTTGGATATTTCTATATTTTTCTGAATGCTTTCAAAATCTTCGCTAACAGAAAATATTAATATCTTATTTTCTATAAAATTTTCGATATCCTTTTCAGAATATTCGTATGCATGACAATGAATATCGAAATATTTGAACTTTTTAAACTTGGATTTGAGCTGTTCCACCTGCATGCCAGCTTAGTCTTGGCCTAATAACACAAGTAAAAATTCTTTCTAAATTATCATCTAATATTAGCGCTGCACCATGAATTCTTGGAAGCTTATTAAAGTAATATTGAAAATCTTCTTCCATGTATGTTTGCATTACAGAATGCAATGCTTTCAAATCTTCTCTAGATGTTAATCTAAAAGATATTACTATATCTGTTTGGCTTAATAAGTCTTGGTGTAATTTGTTTGGCATTTGAGTTATACAAATTAAGTTTACTCCTGGTTCTCTTCCTTGTTTTGCAATAGTTAATATTGGTTCTAGAGCAATCGTTTTTTTATCACTTGGAGCAAAATTTTGTGCTTCTTCAAAAACAAGCCAAGTTATAGGGAAAAAATATTTTTGTGGTCTACCTTCAATCTTTGCTATTTCTTCTTCTTTTCTGGATAAAACTCTTTTGAAATATGTATTTGAGGTTATCCATGCAGCAATCATATTTATTATAGCATTACTCTTAACTCTTGATAAATCTATTACTGAAACTTTTCCAGGAATAACAATATCTTCTATTTTGTTTCCATCTTTTTCAAATATTCCCCAAGTATCTACTGTTTTAAAAATAGAAACTAAAGTTTTTTTAACATTTTCATCTATTTCTTTATCTTCTTGTAATTTTCTTATAATATCTTTTAAATCATACTTTCCAACTTCTTTTTTTAATTCTGCTAAGACTTTTTCTAATGCTATAGCTAAGTTAGAAGTTCTATCCCATTCAAAAGTTTTAACCCAATCTTCTATAGTAAAATCGCTTGTTGTTAAGGTTAAAGTTTTATCTACCGGTATACCTGCATTAATATAATCTTCGTACAATCCTTTAGGAACAAAAACTTCTATATATTCTTTAAAACCTTTTGGTTCTAAGTTCCACTGTTTTAATAGGGCTTTTTGTTGTTCATTAGGAAATTTAATACTCCAATAAATCCCCATAGGATCTAATATTACCATTGCAGATTTTTTCCTTATTTCATCCTCTAATTGGCAAAATTCTTCTATTATTACTCCACTTGAATAACTTTTTCCGCTGCCTCTTTTGCCACAAATCAAAACAACATGACTTTTAGTAAAATCAAAATAAACTTTTGTTGTTAGTTGCCAATCATATTCTCCAATTACTAAATGTCTACCAATATAGCCTGCGCCTTTAATTCCCAGTTTCTTTTTTTCTTCTTCAGATCTTCCAATAATAGTTTCGATAATTTCTGAAATTACCATAATTTTTTATTTTTTACTTTGTAAAAATTTTTAATGGTAGGAATAAAGGAGGTATTTTCTAAAAACTTAAAAGAAGCTAGAGTAAGAGGTTGGGTATATAGAAAAAGAGAACTTAAAGATAAAATCTTCATAGTCTTAAGGGATAAAGATGAAATAATTCAATGTGTTGCCTCTAGACAAAACTTTAATGATAATCAATGGCAAGATTTATTAGATTTGCAAATCGAAGGTTCAATAGAAATTTTTGGGGAAGTTAGAGAAGATAAAAGAGCACCCAATGGAAAGGAAATTGAAATTAAGGAGTTTAAAATCTTTGATAAAGGATTGCCATATCCTTTGCATGGTAGGGAAGAAATAGCAACAATAATGAAGTATAGGCATTTGTGGATAAGAAGTAGGAAGGCAACAACTATTTTCAAAATTAAAGCTACATTAATGCAAGCACTAAGAGAGTGGTTAGAAAAGAATGGTTATATAGAAGTTAATCCACCAATTATTATTCCTGTTGCTGTTGAAGAAGTTCAAACTCTTTTTGAATTAGATTATTTCGGAAAAAAAGCTTACTTAACTCAAAGTTCTCAACTATATTTAGAGGCTTTAATTTATTCTTTAGAGAAAGTTTATTGTTTAGCTCCAAGTTTTAGAGCTGAAAAATCTAGGACTAGAAGACATTTGCATGAATATTGGCATTTAGAAATAGAGGCTGCATGGTATGATTTAAAAGATATAATGAAAGATGCAGAAGAAATGGTAAAGTATGGAATAGAAAAAGTTTTAGAGAAAAACTCTGATGAATTAAAATTTTTAGGAAGGGATTTAAAAATTTTAGAGAATTATGTTCAGAAGCCTTTTGAAAAGATTACTTATGAAAAAGCAATAGAAATTTTGCAATCAAAAGGTTTAAATGTTAAGTATGGAGATGATTTAGGTGCTGATGAAGAGAGGGTATTAACTTTGGAGTTTGAAGTTCCAATATTTGTTACTCATTATCCAAGAAAATTAAAAGCATTCTATATGAAAGAAAGCGGTAATGGAAAGACTGTAGAAAACTTTGATTTGTTAGCTAGCGAAGGTTATGGCGAAATAATTGGAGGGAGCCAAAGAGAAGATAATTACGAAATTTTGAAAAATAAAATAATAGAGTGGAATTTGCCTATAGAAAACTATGAATGGTATTTAGATTTAAGAAGATATGGTAGCGTACCTCATAGCGGATTTGGTTTAGGAGTTGAAAGAATGCTAATGTGGGTATGTAAATTAGATCATATAAGAGAAACTTTACCATTTCCAAGATTAAGAGAAACAGAAATTTTAATTTAGTGCGCCGGCCGGGATTTGAACCCGGGCTACCGGCTTGGCAAGCCGGTGTCCTGCCTCTAGACTACCGGCGCTCATATAAAATTAATTTCATTTTAAAGTTTTTGAAATTTGATTTGTAGAGAGGTAGGTTTGAAATTTTTTAACTTCATCTAAATAAATTTATATGGGTCCGTAGTCTAGCGGCAGGACGCCGCCCTTACGAGGCGGAGATCCCGGTTCAACTCCGGGCGGACCCATTAATTTTAAATTCCTAATGATTGGGCAAAATTTCTTGTACCTATAGCAAAAGATAGGACTATTATTGAAGTTTTTAAATAATTTGCAAATTCTTTATTTTCTTTAAAAGCAAAATTAATAGCAATTATAAATAATATTGCTGAAAAAATCTTAAAAGCTAAATAAAAAAAGCCAAAATTCTCTAATAGAAACCTTGAAAATATATGTTGTTCGTAAAGATGAAAGACAAAAACATTTATAGTTGTAATGCTTCCTTCATAAGTTTGAGATAAAATAACTAATCTGTCAAATAAATCTAATTTTAGTAGTTTTAAAATTTTAAGTAAAACAATAGTGATTAAGAGAATTAAAACAAAAAAATAAATTGCAAACAAGTTTTTAATTTCTAATTGAAAAAGAAAGGCAAAGAATAATGGCATTCCAATTATTATAGAAATTTTTTCATAGTTCTTCAAATTTCTTACAAAATATAGAGTTATTAGGAAAAAAACAAAATAGAGAAATTCTATCCAAGGAGTTACGAAAATAATTCCTTTTATAATAGAATAATCCTCTAAAACTCTTAAGCTAGAAAATGGCAATGATAAAAATAGAGAAAATATTAAAAAATTTTCATCTATTTTTATTTTTAGTTTTGATTTTATTATTTTGTACAAAAATAATAAAGTTAAAAAGAGAGTTACCGAATATACTAGAGTTTTTGAGAAAGTATATCCACTTTCTAAAGGATTTAAAAAATAAATAATTATGTCTTTCATTATCATTTATGGAAACTAAAAAATTAAATACAATAATTTCGTTTTTATTGGTTTCTGGATTATTCGTTTTTTTAATATTTCTTTCTGGCTGTACTGATATATTTACTGGAAAGGGAACCGAAAGTGTAATTAGTGGTTCTAATGCTGTAGTATTGAATAAAGTTTATTACGACAAAGATGTAAAGGCTAACACCAATATAGAAATAAAAGTAGAATTAGAAAATAGGGGAGAAGAGGCAAGAAATATTAAAGTTCAATTAATAGGTTTAAGTAATAAGTGGAATCCGTATCCTGTACCTCCACAAACTTTACCATCCTTACAAAACAAAGAAAAGAAGAATGTTACATTTACATTAATAACCCCTTTAGTTGATGCGAACACAACTTATAGTTTCGGTGTTTATGTGGAGTATGATTATTCCTCTAGTTACTCTGCTATGCTAAAATTAGAGAAGGATAAACAAACGAATACAGTTAAAGCTACAGTAACGAACGAAAAAATGGTGTATGAAGCGCCTTTAACAATAAAAAGCTCTAATATACAAGTAGATGAAAATAATAGAAAAATAATAGCAAGTTTTATAATTAGAAATTCAGGTAATGGAGAAGTTAAAAACAATGGAAAAGTAGTCATAACATCTAGCGGAATTTCTTGTGAGACTCAAACAACTTTGGAAGAAGCTGAAAAAGAAATTAAGTGTGAAACAAATATTCCAAATTTCGAAAATATCTATAACTTAGAATTTAGCATAAAACTCTCTTATACATATTCTTATAAGACTTCTGAAGATGCTTATAAAATAGAAGTTTATAAAGTTTAATAAACAAAAACTATTGCTGGCTTTGCTGGTAAAGCATTTTTAGCTTTCGGTTCTTTACTTAATTCTTCTTTTTCTATAGTAATTTTTGAATTAAACTCTTTTTCTAAGAAGCTTTTTGATTGATTTAAGACTTCATATTCATTTTCTATTAAATAATTGAATAGTTCTATTTTCTTTAGCATGTTTTTCGCGGCATCATTAGATGAATATTTTTTCATCAAATCCTTTAAATCTACTTTATCTAATTCTTTTGAGATTTCTTTAGCTAGTTCTATTTTCTCTTTTGAAGCAACTATTATTTTAATCTCTTTTGGTTTGTCTTTTTTGATCTTTAAAATTTCTCTAATATCATTCATTACGTAATTTAAATATTCTTCTGTTTTTAATATCTTTTCATCTATTTCATCAACTTTTATCCAGGAAAGATTTAGCGAATCTTTTCCAATTTTTTCAAATATTTCTGAAACTAAATGAGGAATTATTGGATATAAGAGAATATTTCTAGCTTCTATGTAAAAGTTTATAGTATATTTATTTGGAATTTCACATCTCCTAATATACCAATTAAACTTATTTTCTAATTCGAACCAAGCTTTTTGTATGATGTTTTTAAAGTTTAGATTTTCATATTCGTTTTCAACTTCTTTAACTATCTTTTTTATTACATTTTCAAACCACAAATCTATAATTTCTTTTTCTTCCCTTCCTTTATTGTAGTTCTTAATACAAAACTCATACCAATTTCTTAATTCTTGCTCAATTTTTTCAGCTAGAGATAATTCTATGTTCATATCATCTAAACCTGCATTACCTGCGTATGCGCTTAAAAATCTTAAAACATCTACAGAATACTTTTCTACAGCATCCAATATTGGTATAAAGTTTCCTTTAGATTTACTCATTTTTTCCCCATTTACTAAAACATAACCATTAATTCCTATTGCCTTTGGCCAATGTTCTTCATTAAAGATAGCAACATGATGGTAAATCATGAAACTCAAATGATTTGGTATCAAATCTTTTGCGCTAATTCTCAAATCCATAGGATACCAATATGTAAATTCTTTTCTCATTTCTTCTAAAAGATTTTTATCTATATCATATTTTTTCGAAATTTCGTTTACATTACCTTTACCTAAAAATATATAATCAAAAACTTCTTCGGTTAATTTATTTGGTTCAATTTTTTCAATTAAATGAGCTATTGTGTAATATGCCATATATATTGTCGAATCTGATAAGCTTTCTATTACCCAATCTTTATCCCACGGCAAATATGTTCCTAAACTTTCTTTATGAGTAAATGCCCACTCTCTAAGTATTTTGATGGAATTTTCAAAATTCTTTCTTAAACTTTCGGGTATGATTTTCATTCTAGATAAACATTCCAATGCTTTCTTTTTCCACTCTTGATTAGAATAATCTATAAACCACTGATCGCTTAATATTTTTACAACAACTTTATTCTTAAATCTTGATTCAAACCTTATAGGTAGAGTATAATAGATCTCTGCAATTCCGAGAGAAATTAACTTATTTGCAAATTCTTCTTTTATTTCAGAAATCCTTTTATTTGCAAACTCTCCAAAAATTTCTCTAGTAATTCCTTCATAAAACTCTTTAGAATAAATTTCTTCTGTGGCTTTTTCTAATTTTTCTTTTTCGTTTTGATTTTTTATTTTCATTTTTTCTACTATATCTTTTGCTGGAAATTCTGAATATCCTTCTAACTTAAACAAAGATTTCATTTTTTCGAGGCATTTCTTAGCGATATCTTTATATTCTGTATCTAACAAATCTCTTAATGCAATATAATCATAAGGAGCATGAGCGGGAACACTCATTACTATTCCGCTGCCTATCTCAACATCAACAAAACTAGCAGGTAATATAGGAACAAATTCGTTAGTTAAAGGATTTTTTACTTCTTTTCCTATCAAATCTTTATTATTTATTTTCTCTATTATTTCGACTTCTCTTTCTTGTTCTTTAAGTTCTTGGATTACTATGGAATTAGGTAATATCCAAAATTCGTTATTAACTTTTGTTAACACATATTCACTTTTATCATTAATCCATATATTTGTAACTCCATAAATTGTTTCTGGCCTTAATGTAAAACAGGGAAATATTACCTTTTTGTTTTTGTAATTACCTTCGAATTTTATAATATATCCTTCAATATAACTTATTCCAACATAGTCATCAGGTCTATCATGATCTCCAATAACTTTTTTAACTTTAGGGTCCCAAATTACTGGATGCTTACCCTTCTTTATTAAACCTTTTTCTCTGAGTTTATAGTATTGCCATTCTATGAATTTTGAGTATCTTTCGTGCAAATATGTAGTATAAAAAGTTCTTCTCCAATCAATTGAATATCCCAATTTTTTGAATGCTTCTATAGCTTTAGGAACAAAGTATTTTACCCAATATTCTGGTTCTTTAAATTTTTCTAATTCCTCTTTTTTAATATGCATTAGGTTTATTAATTCATCTATAAGTTTTTTATCGTTTTCTCTTATTCTATAAGCTGCAGCAACTATAGGAGAACCTGTTGCATGAAATCCTTGAGCAAACAAAACGTTATAACCTTTTAACCTTTTATACCTTGCAATAAACTCTACTCTTGAAGAAGTTAAAAATGTTCCTAAATGTAATAATCCATTAACATATGGATATGGGAAAGTTGCAAAAAATTTAGGTTTTTCTTTGTTTGCATCAACTTCAAAAACTTTTTTTTCTTCCCAAATTTTTTGCCACTTAGCTTCTATATCTTTCAGACTTATCATAAATAACTATATTGGATAAAAACATTTTTATGGCAAACACATATCTTTTAGCTCAAAATGGAAAGTTTTTCCATAGATTTATAAACAGCGAATTTGAAACAAAATGGACAGGATTTTGGAATAAAACAAAGAAGTATTTAGAATATTTTGCGATAAAAATTAACGACGATTGGCTTTCGAAAAATACACAAACATCTTTTGTTTATGGTAACGATGTTGCGATACATTTTTACGAAACAAAAGATTTTATAATAAAAGAAGAAGTAAAGTTAGAAAATGCACTGATAATTTCTTTAAGAATTTTTAACAAAAAACCGGAAACAAAGAATTTGCGAATAGAAATAGAGTTTGCTGTTAATTTCAGAAATTTTGATGAGGGAATAATAGAAAGAAATTATACAACAGAATACTATGAGAATAAAGCCATAATTAAGTCAAGCGATAGAAGATTAATATTTAAATGTGATAAGGAAGGAATTTTTATCGGTAATGAATATTACAAAATTCATTATCCAAGTAATCAACCATTCAAATGTTTCTTACCAAAAAGATTTATTGTATATTCTTTTATCGAGCACGAATTTAACATAACTTATTACTTTTTTATTGAAGAGGAAAAGATCAAAAAGTTTGATGTTAATAAGTTTTTAACTAGGAATAAATTAGAAACTAATATAGAATTTGTTAACGAATTATATAAGATTGCTATTTTGAATCTAAGGAGCTGTTTTGATGGTAATTCATTCATTGCAGGTTATCCTTGGTATGCATATTATTGGGGTAGAGATGCCGCTTTTTCTGTTTTAGGAGCTTCATTAACTTCTATGCAAGATTATGCCAAAAAAACTATTTTATTCTTTTTCAAACATTTTAATGGTAAGCTACCAAACTTTATCTTAGATAATAAGATTTCTTATAATTCTCAAGATGCATTACCTTTATTTATAATAGCCCTTTATGAATATCTTAAAAACACTTCTGATTTAGAGATAATTAAATTATTAAAATCTAAGTTGGAAAATTCTTTCGAATTTTACAAAAAGAATTCTAGTGATCATGGATTTATTTATAGTGCAAGTAATGAAACTTGGTTAGATACACTTAATAGAGAAGGCTATAATTTAGAAATTCAGGTCTTTTGGTATAAAGCTTTAAAATCTTTGGCAGAAATATTCAAAATTTTAAATAATGAGAGTTTAAGTAACTCTTGTAACTTTTATGCAGAGAGGTTAAAGGAAAATATTTTAAAATACTTTATTAAAGATAACGTCTTTATAGATAATTTAAATACAAAAAAGATTACAATAAATTCAATATTTCCTTTTGTTTTTGACATAAGTAAAGATTTAGAAATTTTTAGAAACATTGAGAATCATCTAAGAGAAGAATTTGGATTTTTAAGTTTGTCTAAGTATGATAAAGATTTTGATGAAAACGAATATCAAAGAGGTGCAAGTTGGTTTCATATGAATGCTTTGGTTTCATATGTTTATTTTAAGTTTGGTAAGTTTGAAGAAGGAATTAAAATGTTAAGAAATCTTTATGATTTAAAAGATTCTTATTGTAAAAATTGCTTAATTGAAGTTTATAATGCAAGAAATAAAAACGTTTTTATTAAAAAACCAATTGGAATAGAAGAAACATCTTATTTACAGGCATGGAGTGCAGCTAGTGTAATATTTGCAATTCAAAAGGGATTATTGGGATTAAATGTCAACTCTTTAAATAGAGCAATATATATTAAACCATATGTTAGCTTTTCAATAATAAGGAAAATTTCGAATGATTTTGCTAAGATATCTTTCTTTAATAATAAAGTTTCTGTTAAAAGTTTGAAAGGTAAAAATTATAAACTTATTTATAAATTTGTTTAGGTTTTTATGATTATGCATGAAGATTTAATTAAAGCTGTTAAAAACTTTATTGAAGCAAAAGAAGTTGAAGTTGGAGAAAAAGATGGGAAGTATTTTGTTGATTTTGATTGTAGAACACTTTATAGAGAAGACATAGAAAAAATTCAAGATTATTTGGATAAAAACTCAAAAAAACATTATGTAATACTTTCGTTCTCATCTTCTTTTTCTAAAAGATTAAACAAGGCAACTCAAAGAATTTACTTTAAAGTTTTTGAATCCAAAGAAGAAAAAGAAAAGTTCTTAAAAGAGTTGGAAGAAGCTAAAAAAAGAGATCATAGATACTTGGGGGAAAGATTAGATATTTTTCATATAGAAGAAGATATTATTGGAAGCGGCTTGCCTCTTTTTCATTTTAATGGAGCAATAATAAGAAATGAACTAATAAAACTTATAAGAGAAGTTAACGAAGAATTAGGATATAAAGAAGTTTTTACTCCACATTTATCTAAAACATTTCTTTGGAAGTTAAGTGGGCATTACGATAAGTACAGAGATAAAATGTTTCTTTGGAAAGAAGATGAAGAAGAATTTGGTTTAAAACCTATGAATTGCCCAATGCATTTAATGATATTTAAATCTAGAGTAAGGAGTTATAAAGATTTACCATTTAGAATTGCAGAATTCGCTACGGTTTATAGAAAAGAACAAAGCGGAGAATTGCATGGATTGGCTAGAGTTTATGCTTTAACTCAAGACGATCATCATTGTGTATTAAGCTTAGAGCATTTAGAAGAAGAGATAAAGAAGATTGTCAAAAAGGTTGTAGATGTTTACAATCTTTTTGGATTGGAAGTTAAGATAAATTTATCAACAAGGCCAGATCAATATATTGGAAGTTTGGAAGATTGGAATTTTGCTGAAGACACTCTGAAAAAAGTTTTAGAAAGTTTGGGCTTAAAATTTGAAATAAAGGAGAAAGAAGGCGCATTTTACGGACCAAAAATAGATTTTGACGCAAGAGATAGTTTAGGTAGATATTGGCAATTAGCAACTATTCAACTAGATTTTAACATGCCTAAAAGAATAGGAGTAACATATGTGGATAAAGATAACAAAGAGAAACATCCTATAATGATACATTTTGCAATTCTTGGAAGCTTAGAAAGATTTATAGCATTAATTCTAGAGCATTTCGCTGGTAAACTACCAACATGGCTTTCTCCAATACAAGTTAGCGTATTGCCTCTATCTGAAAAATATGAAAAAGAGGCTAAAGAATTTCTAGAAGAACTAAAAAGAAATAAAATAAGGGCAGAATTATTAACAGAGGGAACTATAGAATATAGAGTTAGAGACGCAGAATTAAGATATATTCCTTATATAGTTGTTATAGGTAGGAAAGAAATTGAAACAGGGAATTTAACAATAAGACATAGAGGAAATTTAATAGTAATGAAAAAAGAAGAATTTATTAAGATAATTTTAGAAGAAATTAATACTAGAAAAATTTCTCAACAATAAATAACTTTTGTTGGTGTAAATATTAGATTTACTTTTTCGTCATGTTTTTCTATTAAATAACTTAAATCGTCAAAAACTTGTAAATCATGAACGTTTGTAGCAATTATTATTTTTTGATTTCCTTCTCTCAAAATCTTTATTTCCCTATCTCCGTAACCGCCACCCTTTCCAATTCTATTTCCCTTTACATCAACAGCAACAGAACCAATTAGTGCAAAATCTATTCTTGGTAAATTATCGATTTTTAAACCACTTTCCAAAACTTTTACTAGATTTGCTGAATTTATAGTGACCTTTATAAAGCCTTGTTTTAAGCGAGGGGTTGCCATATAAACTTCTTTTTCATTCAGATTAACAAAATTTAATAAAATTCTTTGAGGAGTATCTGGAGAAATAAAAATTCTTTTAGATTTTTTAAATTCTTCTGATTCTAAAACTTTTAATATAGTTTTTTCGACTCCTTTAAAATTTGGGATTTTGCCGTAGCAGGGAAATAAACATTCATTACTTTCTTTTAATTTTTTCCAAACAAATTCTCTAACTTCTTGCTTATTTTTGAATTTGAACATTTAAATACCACATTATATTTTTTCTATTTTTATCTTCCAAAACAAATTGTTTTTGATGTGCATAATTTTTAAAACCTTATCTATCTATTTAAAATTATATTATATTTATGATAGCACTCTTTGATCCACTAGCATTAGTATTGGCATTTTTTGGGTATTTCTTAATGTTTTTTCTAGCTGGTTATGTAGCTCCAAGAGTTGCTTATAAGCTTTCTGGAAGATTTTCACTGTACACTTCAATGATATTATTGGCTGCTTTAATAATATTTTCTTTTTCTGGTACATTATTTTTGATATTTTACTTTTTAAATTACTACTATAACTTTGGTATTACAGAGTTCAGTAGCTTAATGTTACAAATTATAATACTTGTTATAGTTTCTAACGTAATTTTATACGTTTTTTCTCCGCTTTTAATAAATTGGATGTATGGAGTAAAAGAAGATAAAAGAGTTCAAAAGATTGTTGATAAAGTCGCAAAAAAATTAAACTATAGAGGTAAATTAAAGGGAGTTATAACAACAAACTTTTCATTACCAAACGCATTTGCATATGGAAATTTTATTTTTGGAAAATATGTTGCTATAAGTTCTGGAATGCTTAATTTAGTAAATACTAAAGAATTAGAAGCTGTTATTGGTCATGAAATTGGACATCATATGCACAAAGATAATGTAATAATGTTACTTTTTGGATTTTTACCATCTATAATATACTTTTTAGGATATTCCTTGATTAGGAGTTTTTCGTCTTCGAACAATATCGAGGATTCAAAAGCTAATGTAATCCTTTTGATTATAGGAATATTGGCTGTTGCAATTTCTTTTGTTATTCAAATTCTTGTGTTAGCATTCAGCAGATTGAGAGAATATTTTGCTGATTTAGAAGGTGCTAAAGCTGCAGGAAAAGAAAACATGCAATCCTCTCTTGCTAAGATTCATTATTATTATGAGGCAAATTTGGATAGTTTAAATGAAATTAGAGAATCTAACACAAGAATGTTATTTATATATGCATTTACGCAAACTTTTGCTAATCCTTTCGAGAATTTAGATAACATATTTTTCGAAGATTCTTCAGAAGAATCAGAAGACAACAAAGAAGAAAGGAAGAGCGAAAAAACTAAAACCAAGATTAATGTTGATAGAAATAAAATAGAGGAATTAAAAAAATTAAAAGTATCTCCATTTGAAGAATTTTTATCTACTCATCCACCGATTCCAAAAAGATTAAACTTTTTAGACTCATTAAATTTTTAGAGTAAAGTTGGTTTTGATAAAGATATCTATTGAGGTATTTTAAATAGATTTTCTTAAAATCATTATGTTCAAAGATAAAAAAATAAACGATTTTGTAGAAAAAGAAAAAATTAGATTAGAATTAGAAAGCCCTTTTTGCAAGCATTTTGAGAAATGCGGAGGATGTTTATTTCAAAATATAAACTATAAAACAGAAAAGGAAATAAAAATTAGGTTAGCAAAAAACTATCTTAATTTTATAAAAGATTTAGAAATAGAATTTTTCGAAGCAAAAGAAAGAAAATTTTACAGAAATAGAATGGATTATTCTATAGTAGAAAGTAATGGTAAAATTTTGATTGGTTTAAAAGAGTATGGAAAATGGTATGAAGTTGTTGACTTGGAAGAATGTTATTTGTTAAGCGAGCAAACAAGCGAAATATTAAGAAGGACCAAAGAGTTCATATTAAAAAACAATTTAACTGCTTATAATCTAATAAACAAAACAGGAAATGTAAGATATATTGTTATAAGAGAAGGTAAAAATACAAACAAAAGACTAATTTCAATAATAGTTAAAGAAGATTTTCCTATAGAGAAGTTTGTAGAAGAATTTAGAGATTTGGCATCTAGTTTTGTTTTGGCTATAAATGATTCGCTTGCTGATGTATCTTTTGGTAAAATTATAAAATTTATTGGCGAAACTTTTAGTGAAAAGGTTTTAAACAAAGAGTATATAATTCCACCTTTTTCGTTTTTTCAATCAAACACAAAAATGGCAGAAGTTATGATAGAAGAGGCTAAAGAATTTTTAGATGGAAAAAAATTAGCAGATTTATATTGCGGAGTGGGATTTTTTGGTATACAGTTTGCAGAAAAGTTTGAAGAAGTCTATGGAATAGAAATAGATGAAGAGGCAATTAAAGCGGCTAGGTTAAATGCTATAATGAATGGGATAAAGAATTTTAAAGTGGAAGTAGGCAGAGTTGAAGATAAGTTTAAGAATTACGACGTAGATTTTGTTATTGTTGATCCTCCAAGAAGTGGTTTAACTAATAAAGTAATAAAGGAGTTAAAGACTAATAAGAATGTTAAAAAAATACTTTATTATTCTTGTAATGTCGAGAGTTTTGCGAGAGATTTGCAAAAACTATCTAAGGTTTTCGAAATTCATAATAGAATAAAAATCTTTGATATGTTTCCATTAACTAAGCATTTTGAACTTTTAGCCTATTTAGAGAGAAAAAATTAGTTACTACTGAGAAATAATTATTTATATTTAATCAATATTCCATATTTTATGGGTAAAAATATTATTAACTTTATAGTAGTTACAATAATAGCACTTATTAGCCTAACATATGTTCATGAAATAGGTCATGCAACTATGGCAAAAATGTATGATTGCGATTCTAAATCTATAATTTTTGATAATAGTTTAGTTTCTTATACGATTGTAAGCTGCAAAAAAGGTTACGAAATGATAGCATTGGGTGGTTTAATTTTTTCATCTCTTTTTTCTCTTTTATTCATCATTTTTGGAAGAGAATATTTTTTAATGTCTATTTCTCTTTCTATTTTACTTTCTTTAGAAGATTTATCATTATTTTTAAATCCTTTATTACCTATTGGTTTAGCAGCTTTTCTTTCTTTTTTATCATATTTTTATCTGTTTGATTCTTCTAAATTAAAGAAGAAAGAAAACTTCTTATAAAATCTTTGTTTTTTAGCCAATCGCTTATTATTATTTCTCTTAAGTTTGGATTATAGAGAGCACTTGCTGGATGGAACATGGGAAGCACAAAATATTTTTTAAACTCAAAAACTTTTCCATGCACTCCCATATTAACAAACTTCTTTCCATTTTTTTCGAAAATGTATCTAGTTGCAATTTCTCCAAGAGTTATTATTAGTCGAGGCTTTATTAATTCTATTTGATTGTCTAAATAGAGAGAAGTGCAAATGGCTATTTGCTTATCACTTGGTTTGTTGTTTGGGGGAATACATTTAACAACATTAGTTATGTAAACATCTTCTCTTTTTATACCAACCATTTCTAATAATTCATTTAAAAACTTTCCTGCAGCTCCTACAAAAGGTCTACCTTGCAAATCTTCTTCTTTTCCAGGTCCCAAACCAATTAACATAATTTTCGAATTTATATTACCTTCTCCTGGAACTGCATTTTTTCTTAATTTATGCAATTCACATTTTTGACAAATTTTTATTTGTTCTTCTAATTCTTTAATTTTTTTGATTTTTTCTTCAGAATCCATAATTTTTCTAAAAAATATTTAATAAAAGGAATATTTAATTATGAAAGTTTTTGAAATAAAAAACATTAAAATAGAGTGGCTAGGTCATGCGAGTTTTAGGGTAAGAAACAACTTAGTAATTTATTTCGATCCATATATTTTAGATGAAAATCCGATAAAAGCAGATGTTATATTTGTTTCTCATGATCATTTCGATCATAAAGATGATGGAAATATAAAGAAAATATCTCGAGAAGATACAATAGTTATTGGTCCAAGGAGCGTAACGAAAGATTATAAAAATTCAATTACAGTAAAGCCTTATGATGAACTAGAAATTAAGGGAATAAAAGTCAAAGCGTTTCCTGCATACAATCCCAAAAAACCATTTCATCCAAAAGAAAAGGGCTATGTTGGTTTTATAGTAGAAATCGATAGTTTAAAAATTTATCATCCTGGTGATACAGAATTGATAGAAGAAATGAAAGAGCTTTCGAAAGAAAAGATAGATGTTGCGCTTTTGCCAATAGGCGGAACTTATGTAATGGACGTTGAGCAAGCATTAAAAGCTATTGAATACATTCAACCAAAATATGTTATTCCTATGCATTATGGAAAATGGAGAGATATAGAGCTAAAGGCTGATGTAGAAAAGTTTAAAAAAGAAGCGAAAGTTGAAGTAATTGTTTTAGAAGGTTTAGGTAAAAAATGAGGATAGCACTTTTTGCTTGGGAAAGCTTACATTCTATAGCTGTTGGAGGATTAGCAGTGCATGTTACCGAATTAGCAGCTGCTTTAGAGAGATTAGGTAATGAAGTTCATGTTTTTACTCGAATAGGTCCAAATCAAGGGATTTATAGTTTTATTGATGGTGTACATTATCATAGAGTTAGTTTTGCATTTGACAGCGATTTAATTAGAGAGTTAACAGTTAACATGGCAAGGAGTATGGTAGAAAGATTTTTTGAAGTCGAAAGTATATATGGAAAATTTGATATTATACATGGACATGATTGGCATGTTGTTACTGCTTTAGATGAAATAAAAAGAGTTAGAGGAATAAAAACAGTTTTTACGTTGCATTCAACCCAATATGGAAGAGATGGTAATGCATTTTTTGATGGAAAAGCAAAACATATAAGAGATTTAGAATGGTTTGGTACATATATTGCTGATAGAGTTATAGTATGTTCTCAAACTATGAAAGAAGAAATTATGAATATTTATCAAGTACCAGAATGGAAAATAAGAGTAATTCCTAATGGAATTTGGGCGAGGAATTTTGATGGAGAAATAGATCCTTATCATGATGTTAAAAAACATTTTGGTTTTGGTGTTTATGATCCACTAATAGTTTTTGTTGGTAGAATGACACATCAAAAAGGAGTAGATATTTTGTTAGAAGCAGTTCCTTTAGTTTTAAAAGATTTTCCCAATGCAAAATTCATTTTTATTGGCGATGGATATTTAAAACCACAACTAGAAAGAAGAGCTTATGAGCTAGGTTTATTAAACAATAGCGTATTCTTTACTGGATATGTTAGTGACGAATGGAAAACAAAGATTGTTAAAGCAAGTGATTGTGTAGTTGTTCCTAGTAGAAATGAACCATTTGGTATTGTTGTTTTAGAAGCTTGGAGTTGTAAAAAGCCAGTAATTGCGACAATAAATACTGGTGCAGGCGAATTAATATGGCATGGTGTTAATGGTTATAAAGTTTATTTGAATCCAGAAAGTATTGCCTGGGGAATTAAAGAAATTCTAAAGAATCCTTTACATGCAAGATATATGGGAGAAAATGGAAGAAAGATTGCTGAAACAATTTTCAATTGGGATAATGTTGCAAAACAAACATTAAGAGTTTATGAAGAGTTATTAAGATAGTTTATCTTTTTAATAAACTTTCATATATATCTAAAGTTTTCTTTACAGTATACTCAATCTTAAACATCTCTTCTACTCTTTTTCTTCCATTCTTTCCCCATTTTTTTGCTTCATCTAAATTACTCAGTACAACATCAATACCCCAAGCAATATCTAAAGGATCTTCTCCATTTACATGCACTCCAGTTCTATTTTCGCCGCTAGGTACTACTTGCTCCTTTAAACCATTTACATTTTTTGCACCTACTACAACTGGTTTTTCCATGGCCATGGCTTCTAAACTAACTATTCCAAAAGGTTCATTAATGCTTGGGAAAACGCAAACATCAGCTAATGCGTAATGGGCAATTCTTTCTTCCTCACTAACCCATTTAGAATATATTTCTACATTATGCAAATTTAGTTGTTGTTTTAGTTGCAATAAATTCGAATATTCTTCTCCTTTACCCAAAATTATTAGCTTAACATCTTTATGTTTTTTGTTTATTTCGACCATAGCTTTTAGTAAATTATAAACACCTTTTATCCATGTTAATCTCCCAACGAAAAGTATAACTTTTTCGTTTTCTATTTTATATCTTTGTTTTAGTTCTTCAACAAGTTTCCAATTCACATTTTTCGGATTGTATTTTTCTGTATCGATACCATTATAAACAACTTCTATTTTTTCTTTTGGATAACCTAATTGAATTAAGAAATCTTTCATAGAGTAACTAACTGTAATTATTTTATCTGCATAGTTTGCTGCCACCCTCTCAATTTCTTTTATTGTTTCACTTCCACCTCCTAAAGCTCTTTGCTCTTCTATAGAATGAATATGAAAAACAGCAGGTAATTTTGTATTTTTCTTTGAAATAATTCCTGCGAAAGCTGATAACCAATCGTGAAAGCTAATTATATCAAACTTTCTTTTTTGTTTTTTTATCAAAAGGTTTACGAACTTTGTAGAAGACAAAATATTATATGTATAAATATCTGCAAAAAACTTTAAATGCCAACCCCATCTTCTCAAATCTTCTTTAACTACTAGAGGAAAGATATCCATTACATCTACTAACATTGGTCTATGAATTTCGATTCCGTTCCAAATTTCATAAGTTTCTAATTCACCATTATTTAAAGTAAAGACAGAAATATCGTTTCCTAACTCTTTCATTTTTCTGGTAACTTCTATCGCATATGTTCCTAATCCACCAACTAATAATGGATAGTATTCGTAGCAAAAAAATGCTATATTCATATGAGTTTCATATATATTTGATAAACATATTTTAGTGCACAGTTTCTCATATCTACAATGTTTTCGCTCTTCAGACAATTAATTAATAATCTTTTCCATTTGTATTTATCTCTATAAATTTCTACAACTTTTTTGAATTTTTCTAAAAACGCATATCCTCCAAATTCTCTATATTCATCTTCCCAAACTAAAAAAGCATTACCACTCAACGTTGTTTCATCAAAATCGCTCAATGCTTCATCTAATCCTCCTGTTTTAGTTCCTAGAGTTGGAGTTGCATTTACTAATGCCATCATATAACCAGTACCACAAGGCTCTTTGTTTGGCAATGAAGGATATAATAATAAATCGCTTCCAGCATACATTAGTTTTGCTAATTCTTCATCAAAACCATAGATAAAAACAAATTCTTTGTATTTTTGATGAAATTCTCTAAATTTATCTGCTAAATATTTTCCATGCATATCGTTTGGATGATGTTTACCCAATACAATAAATTGCGCTCCAAGATTTATCATATCTGGAATTACTTTTATTATTTCATCAAAACCTTTTTGGTGTGCTATTCTTCTAGGCATAGAAACTATTATTTTGTTTTCATCAAGTCTTTTTCCAGTAAGTTGATAAACTTTTTCTATTAACTCTCTTTTCTTTTTGTTCTTTATTACCAACACATTTTTTATGTTCGCATTTTTATATTCTTCATTTTGCCAATAATCTATATCTATTCCGTTTAGTATTCCAAAAACCTTTTTCTCTATGAAAACATTTTTTAAACCTTCGCCATAAACTTTTAAAGTAACTTCATAATCTTTGCTAACAGTATTAACTATGTCGCTGAGCTTTACTCCACAATACATTAAGTTTATTTTTCCATCATAGATTAAGTTGTAATGGGAATTATCACTAATTTCATTTAATCTAGAAGTATCAAAAATTTGCTGATATGCAGGACCAGCGTTATGTATTGTGAAGACAAATTTTACATTAGAAAAGTCAAAATAATGTACGCTATTTTTTGCATAAAAGACAACTAAACTTGTTAGCGCATCGTTTAGATGGATTATATCAGGAATAACTTTTATAAATCTCAAAAGTTCTAGAGTTCCTTTACCTAAGAATATTGCATATTTTAGTAAATCTCCGTAATAAAGCGCTTTACATATTTCTTCGTTAAAAAGGAAGTAAAAATCTGCACCATATTTTTTTGTTTTGAATATTTGCGTATTGTATTGTTTGTCTATTGGTATTGTTATTTCTCCAATTTTTTCTAAATTTAGATCCGAATAATCAATTTCTTCAAAATTATTAGAATCATTAACCTTATATTTGTAAAGAGTAGAGACTACAATCATTTTCAATCCTAATTCGCTAAGTGCTTTTACTAGTTCTTCAGCAACTTGACCTAAGCCACCAGCACGATTTTTAAAAGTTTTTAATTCTGGAGTTACAAAAACAATAGTTTTGTTTATAAGGTAATTATTAACCATAATAAAATAATAGAATAAATTTATGGCATATATATTTACGATAAAACTTCGAGATATATTGGAAATAGTAGTAATTTTTATTTTCGCACTTCTTTTTTATAATGCTTTAAGATTTTTGTTTAGTAATCCTTATCCACTAGTTGTTGTTGTTAGTGGATCAATGATGCATGTAGAAGATTTAGAAAACAAACATTACAAATTCCTAGAAAAAAACTTTGGATATAATAGAAGTTATATAGATTCTTGGCCATTAAAAAATGGATTTGGAATAGGAGATGTGTTAGTTGTTGTTAAAACTGAAGATTTAAAAGTTGGTGATGTAATAGTATTCAAAAATTATTGCCAAGATATTCCAATAGCTCATAGAATAATTAAGATTAACGAAGATGGAACTCTTCAAACTAAAGGAGATAATAATTACTTTCAGAATGTTTGGGCTTGTTATGATGAGAGAAGAATAAAAAAAGAAGATGTATATGGAAAGGTAGTATTAGTAATTCCTAAGATTGGTTTAATAAGGTATTTGATTTATCTAATTTTCAAGTTTTAAACTATTCCTATTTTTCTTCTTTCTAATTCTTTTTGTATAAACTTATATACTGTGGAATGCTTTTTGCCAGCTAATATCATTTCTATGGCAGTTCTTAGCAGACTTAAATTTTCTTCGCTTGTAATAAAACCAACAACGTTTCTAGAAATTATTATTTTAGATTTTGTAAGTTCTTCTAAATTTCTTTTAAATATACCTCTTTCTCCTATAACTCTTCCCTTTAACTCTCTTAACCTATCTCTATTATCTTTGTTTATTAAAAAGTCTTTAATTTTTATGGTTTCGAATTTATAATTCTTCTTATATATTTTTTTACATTCTTCTTCATCAAAACCAAAACAAAATGCTTCTAGAACTTCTTTAGCCTTCAGAAGATTATAACCATTCTCGCTTTCTATCTCTAAATTTTCATCCATTACATTTATTTTTACATCTAAAAAATTCTCAATTTCTTTTAAAAAATCTTCTTTTAGTAAAGCTTTCCTTTCTGAGGTTATATGTATTTGTACTTTCATAAATAAAAATTTAAAAATTTTAAATATCAAAGAAATATAATAATGAAAAAAGATTTTCAAGCTAAATTATATTTAAAAGGTTTGGAGTATGAAGATTTATTAGGAAAAGTTAGACAAAATATTAGAGAGGGCAACTATAGAGAAGTTCTTGAAAGTTGTAAAAAAATAAAGAATGATGAATCTGGCAATTCATATTTAAAGGAATATTGTGATGAAATGTCTTCGATGGCTATTAGTTTAGCAATCACAGAACACGTAATTAAAGGAGATTGGCAAGAACTGATGACTTTTTTTGGCAAAGTTCTCGACAAAGAATTTAGGGATGAATATTTCTTATCAAGGATTAGAGTAGAACCACATACAGTAATTGAAGCAAGTATTAGAAAGTATGTAGATAAATGTAAAGACAAACAAGATTATGAATGTATGTTATATATGATAAAATTTTTTTCTGCCATGTATAAAAAGTCTAAATATAATGAGGAAAATGGATATAGAGGTTTCATGGATAAGATTAAATGGGAGGAACTTTCAGAAAAGCTAAAAAGAGATTATTTAGATATTTGTAGAAAAGACGATAAAAAATTTAGTAATTGTTTTTCAGAATTTTTATTACATTTTGGAATTCCATATGAATGCGTATCTAAGATAAGGGAAGCATTATTATAGTCAAACTTTCAATCTGAAATAACTCTTATCTTTTTCATCTAAAACTTCTATTCCATATTCATTTAACAAAGCTCTTATTTTATCTGAATATTTGAATAATCCTTCTTTCCTCATTTCATTTCTAATTTCTAAAAGTTTTTCTATAAACTTTTCATCTATTTTGCCTTTTCTTTCAGTGTAAAACAAACCTAAGATTTTATTTCCAAGCTCAAAAAATATATTGTAAACTTTTTCTGCCTCTTCTTTTCCTATTTTGTTTATATTGGAAAGAATTAGGTCACTCATTTCTATGTATTTCGAAAGAGCTAAAGGAAAGTTTAAATCGTCAGCTAAAGCTTCTAAAAACTCTTGCTTTAGTTTTTCCACCTTTTCTAATATTACATTGGTTTTTTCTTCTTTGCTAACTAACTTTAGGACATCTAAAGTTCTATAGAATTTATCTAAGATTTCTTGAGATTCTTTTATTGCCTTTTCATTAAAATCTAACTCGCTTCTATAGTGAGCTCTTAGACAAAACACTCTTAAAACTTCTGGATTATATTTCGAAAGAAAATCTTTAAGAGTTATGAAATTTCCTTTAGATTTACTCATCTTTTCTCCGTTAACAGTTAAAAAATTGACATGAATCCAATATCTAACGAATTGTTTTCCTGTAACTGCTTCAGTTTGTGCTATTTCGTTTTCGTGATGTGGAAATATTAAATCTATTCCTCCACCATGAATATCTATTTGCTCTCCTAAATGTTTCAAATTCATTATACTACATTCTATATGCCAGCCAGGAAATCCTTTTCCATATTTTGAGTTCCATTGCAAAGGATAGTTTTCATCTTTAACAAATTTCCACAGAGCAAAATCTGCTGGATTTCTTTTTTCAGGATCTGGCTCAACTCTATGTTTAATAAGTTCTTCTCTTTTTATTCCGCTCAATTGACCATATTTTTCGAATTTGGATACATCATAATATATTCCGTTAGAGGTTACATATGCATATCCTTTTTCTATGAGTTTTTCTATAAACTCTAAAATTTCTGGAATTAATTGCGAGGGCCTTGGTTGAACATTTGGTCTTCTTATGTTTAGTAAATCCATTGCTTTAAAGAATTCGAACATATATTTATCAACAATTTCCCAGGGACTGACTCTTTCTTTTTTTGCTTCTAACACAACTTTATCCTCTCCTTCTAAAATCTCTCCACTTAAATGTCCAACATCAGTAATATTTCTAACATATTTTACCTTATAGCCCAAATATTCTAGGAATCTTATCAAAATATCGAAAGTTATAAAAGTTCTTGCGTGTCCTAGATGTGTATGAGAGTAAACAGTAGGTCCACAAACGTATATTTTAACGACTTTATCTTCTAATGGTTTAAAAATTTCTTTTTTCTTAGTTAGAGTATTATATAACTTAATTTCCATAAAATTCTTTTTTACAAAAAATTAAAAATAAGAGGTTTGCTGATTATTTAGATAAAACTATTTCTATTGTTGATACGTTTACCTTTTTACCTGTTTGTGGATTATCTCTCTCTTCGCTATCTATTGTTATGCTTTTTATTTGCGCATCCTTTACGTATCTCTTTCTTACTATGTTTGCTACATCTACTGCCCTACTTATTGCCCTGCCTCTTGCTCTTATTTTTACTTCTTTTTGTCCTGCTCCGAACTGAGTTATTACTGCTAGGATATAGCTCATTATAGGCTTCTTTCCTATTAGTATTACATTGTCTTCTTTCTTTACTTCTGCTACCATTCTAAATAAATGCAATTAAAAAATATAAATTTATGGTTGATTTTCAAAGCGTTTTATATGGGTTTGTATTACCCTTTTTTCTATTTTTTCTAATAATTTTTGCATTATTAAGAAGGACTAAAATTTTTGGTGAATATAATATAGAATTTGGAATATCTTTTATAATAGCCTTTTTAGGAACATACTGGCTTTATAATAACAATCTGTCTCAAGTTTTAATATCTTCTACAGGAATATTAATAGTAGTTCTTTTTGTAGCTGCTATAATACTTTCTATTGCATACAAATCTTATTCTAAAGTTAAAGAAGAAGAGTTAGAGGCTAAAAAAAGAATTCAAAAAGCAAGACAAGAATTACAACAAATACAAGAAAACAAGAAAAATAATAAATGACGGACTTAATAATAGCTTTAGCATTCTTTTTTCTTGTTTATTTGTTGGTTTTTGGGATCTTAAGAAGATTAAATATTTTTTCTAGGTGGATTAATTTTATAATATCTTTTTCGGTTGCCTTTTATTCTTTTTTACTTTTTAACTATTATGATCTCTTTTCTAAGTTTTTAGCTTTTATGTTTTTTGTCTTACTATTCTTTTTATTTGCTATATTAGTATATTCATCTTTAGTACTGACAAGAAGAGAGTGGAAAGAAGAAAAAGAAGAAAATAAATAATTATAAAAGCAAAATATAATATATTATGCCTACTTTAAGGAGTGGTGCAGTTATAGTTGGAGCATATGCGACAAAAATAAGAAAAACTTTGTTTGCTCAGCTAAGAGATAAAGTAAAGTCTAAAGAGATGAGTGGACAAGAAGTAGCTAGAGCTGCAGGAGAAATTAATAAAATGTTATATGTTCTTTTTGTAGAGAAATTAAGATTAGATAAAGGGGATGTTGTTAGAGTAACAATAGATTATGATGTAACTCCAGAGAATCAAATTGTCTGGAATTATCAAACTTTAAAAGTAGAAGCTTATCGAAAAGTTCCTGAAGATGAAGTTAATAGATATTTAAATGAAATATTAGAAGGGATTCAAAAAGTTTCTCAACTAAATGTTGAAGAATATGTAATAGAAAAAGTGAGAGAAACAAAATTAGGCGATATTATTTTTGATATTAAAAGAGATAAAAAAATAGTTGGAATATTAATCGCTACTAATATAGATGATGAAGTTATAGTTAGGGGCGCAATAAAAAACCCACCATTTTTAATTAAAAAACAAAAAATAAAATTCGAAGAGAGTATCGAAAATTCTGTTGCTAAAAACTTCCATAATTTGTTAAGAGGAGCAATTCCAACTAGCGAAGAAGAGGCAGAAAAAACAATAAAAGAAATTAGAGAACTTTAATGAATTCTCTCTTAAAATTTTTCTATCACTTTCAAAATCTTATAGCTAAAAATGTAAAGATAGAATATTTGAATTTTAATTTTGTTGATAAAATTGCTTTTCTAGATTGTGGATATAAAAAAGATAAAATAAAATGTGTTTGTGTAATTTTTAGCAAAAAAGAAAATAAAATCGAAAGTGTTGATGAAATAATAGATACGCCAGCATTTCCTTATATTCCAACTTTTTTGTTTTTAAGAGAAGCTCCATTTATGTTAGAACTAATAGAAAGAAATAAAGCAGATCTGTATGTAATAGATGGCCATGGATTGTCCCATCCAAGAAAAGCTGGAATAGCAACTGTAGTAGGAGTTTTAAAAGATATTTCATGTATAGGTATTGCCAAAAAATTTTTGTTTGGAGAAATAAGAGAAGATAAAATCTTTGTAGAAAATGAGATTGTTGGTCTAAAATTTAAAAAATATTACATAAGCATCGGAAACAAAGTTGATATAAATACTTTAAGAGAGTTTCTGGAATTTTTTGGTTACGAATATCCTTGGCCAATGGAGTTAGCAGATAAGATTTCTAAAGATTTTTCTACTTCTCCAAGTAAGAAATTAGAATAAACTTCTTTTACTTTCACTTCTACAAATTTTCCAAATTCTGCATTTTTTAAGAATATAGGTTTATAATAAATATTTCTTGCAATAAACCCATTATCAACCTTTTCATCTACTAATGCAACTCCTTTCCAATCTTTCCATTTTTTATTGTTTTCTAATGAAATTTCTCTGATTAAACTATGTAATATCTTCGATCTTTCATCAACTATTTTTGAATGTAATTGCTTTAATGTTGCTGCATATGTATTTGGCCTTGGAGAAAATTTTGATAGATTTACAACATCTGGTCTTAAATTTTTCAGTAATTCTATAGTTTGTTCAAAATCTTTTTCTGTTTCTGTTGGATATCCAACTATTATATCTGTCGCGATTGTTATGTTTTTTACTTTTCTCCTAAAAATATTAACCCAATCCATAAACTCTTCGATAGTATATCCTCTTCTCATATGCTTTAAAACTTCATTAGAACCACTTTGAACTGGAACATGTAAAAATTTGAATATTTTTTCATCATTAAATAACTCAGCCAGTTTTTCAACTTCTAATTTTTTAAAGTGTAAAGGGTTCATCATCCCAACTCTTATCCAAAACTTTCCTTCAATTTCTATTAAACTTTCTAATAAATCTATGAGAGTTACTCCTATATCTCTTCCATACGCAGAATTATCTTGTGAGGTTATCCATATTTCTTTTGCTCCGTTTTTGACTGCATTAATTACTTTTTCTTTTATATCGCTTATCCTATAGCTAGTTAAGTTTCCTTTTGCCAATTTCGTTTCGCAAAATGTGCAGAAAGATAAACAACCAGATGCAATCTGAATTATTTCTATTATAGGATTGAATCTTATAGAAGGTAATTTTGCTTTGTTAGCATTTCCATTAAGTTCAACTCTTTTTATTCCTCTTAATGTATCTATTGTAACTTCAACAATCTTATCTATAGAATTTGGAGAAATTATACTTGCATTAGGATTTAATTTTTCTATTCTTTCTTTTTCTGCCTTTGCCATACAACCAGCAACTATTAATGGCTTTTTTAAAGAAGATAAAAATCTTATTCTTGATATCATTCTGCTTGCTGTTGCTTGTTTTACAACGCAAGTATTTATAATGTTTACATCAGCATTTTTTGGATTATCAACTATTTCAAAATTCGCATTTTTTAATAGAGCTAACATTATTTCGCTATCGTTCTTATTTGCGGCACATCCATATGTTTCTAAATAAACCTTTGGCATAAAATTATTTGGAAGAAATTTCTTTTTTAGGTATAATCCATCTATTTACGTACCTCTCTTTATTTTGTAATACAACTATTCTAGATCTTTCATCTTCATCCATATATTCGAAGTTTGGTAAGTATTTTAATAATTCGAAAGCCCATTCTTTTACTTCTTCATGTTTTAGCATATCTTCTCTCTTTAATCTTTTAGTCGATAAACCTAAATGCATATAAGATTTTATTTCAATGAAATGTGGATTTCCTTTTTTGATTAATTCAGCCCATAACGGAATCTTTGATTTATCATAGTTCAAACTTCTTATTAATGTTATTCTTATTACAGTTCTACAACTTGCTCTAGATAAAAATTCTAAACTTTTGTTCCATCTTTCCCAAGCATCTTTATATAATGGCACATTAACTCTTTTGAAAGTTTCAGCATCTGCTGCGTTCATAGATAAATAGAGTTGAGTAGGTAATGCATCTTCTTTTTGTAATTTTTCCAACATTTCTGGTTCTTGGCCATTGGTTACTAAAAAAACAGATTTTGTTGATGGTAGGCTTTTTAAAAACTTTATTAGTTTCGGTAATTTTGGATACATTGTTGGTTCACCACTTAATGATATTGCATAATGAGAAGGATAGTTATTGAAGACATACTCAAAAACTTTTCTGTTTACTTTTGGATTTCCACCAAAACCTGTAAGTAATCTTTTCCATTCTTTTAATAAATTTTCGAATATTTCTTCTGGCTCATCTACTTTGTTTTCATCTAATTTTAATGTTTTGTAAAATTCTGTTGGTCTCCAACAATATACACATCTATTTTGGCAAAACATTCCAGAAGGACTAAATTGCATACATCTTAAGGCTTCTATTCCATAGAACTTTACTTTATAACAGCCCATTTCTCCTTCTAACGCTTTTTCTTGCCAATGACAAATTTCTATAGTAGAATGATTATAAACTCCATATCCAGCTTTTCTTAATCTTTTTTCAGTTTCTTTATCAATTTTTATTCTTCCATCTACTTCTGGTTCTTTTTCCAAATCTTCTTCGCTATAATCTTCGCATTTTTCAATGCTCATAAATATAACAATGTTATATCTATAAATATTGGAACAATAATTTTATTATGAAACTTTTATGTGAAATAATGAGTAACGAATTTTTGCCCATAGTTAGGGCTATGATTTCAAAAATACTAATAGAAAAATATGGATATACTCAATCTGAAGTTGCAGAGGTCTTAGGAGTAAGTCAACCATTAATTTCTTTTTATCTTTCTGGATTGAGAGCCAAAAACGTAAAAAAATTTTTAGAAACAAAAAAAGAAATTTTAGAAAAAATAGAAGATCTATGCAGAGATATTGTTTACAAAAATATAAAGGACGAAGAATTAGCAAGCAAAATTATTGAAATAGCAAAGGATATTTATAAAGATAGTGATATAATAATTCCTTGTAAATGATCATTCGTATCTTAATGCTTCTATTGCCTCCAAGTTTGCTGCTCTTCTTGCTGGGAAATATCCAGCTATAATTCCAGACAAAAATCCTATTATTAAACTTATTAGGATTGATATAGGCTCTATAATAATTATTGTCTCTAAATTTCTTCTAGAAAAACTTTCTAACATATATACTTGCATGGTTGATTGGATTCCTACAGAAAGTAAGATTCCTATCAAACAACCTATTATAGAACCTATTAATCCTATTATTGCTGATTCAAATAGAAATAATTTTAGTATGTCACTCTTCTTCGCACCTATAGCTTTTAGAATTCCTATTTCTTTTGTTCTCTCTAAAACAGAAGTAAACATCGTGTTTGAAATACCTATGCTACCAACTATTATAGACACAGCAGCTATAGCTAGCATGAAAAAAGAAATCGTACTAACAGTTTCAGAAACAATATTTCTGTAAAATGCTGGAGTTATTACTGAGAAAGTTTCTTTTCCTTCTTCTTCCTTTCTTAATTTTAATAAAAGATTGTAAATTTTATTTCCAACATCTTCAATATCATATCCCTCTTTAACTTTTACAACTATAGTAGTTATTTGATTAGATATATTGGTAATTTTTTCTAAATCACTAAAGGATATAAAAATCGCTCTATCAATAGAGCTCAAAAGACCTCCAGCTTCGTTAAATATGCCTACAACCTTAAAAGTTTTATTTGCTATTTCTATTTTATCACCAACCTTTATTTCTTTTTTAAAGAATTCCTTAGATGCTCTATATCCAATAACAGCTTCATAAGAAGATGTTATAAATCTTCCATCATACAAACCTATTCTTTCTATCTCTATTTTTTGCCAATCCTTCAAACCATATACACCATAAACGTTTAATCTATATGTTTCTCTTTCAAAACTTACTGGTAAAGTTGACGTATAAACTCCATACGCACTATCTACACCTTCAATCTTCTTAATCTTTTCAATATCATCTGTTGAAAAAAGAACGTTCGTTCTAACAACTCCACCAAACTGAGCTCTTCGTCCCATTTGAATTGGCAATATAGTTATTATATCTGAACCTAAATTTCTTTGAAGATTATATGTGATTGTTTCTTGCATAGCCTTTCCTAGATTGAAAATAGCAATAAAAATCGCTGTACCTATTATAATTCCTAAAATTGTTAAAAAACTTCTTAATTTCCTTCTTTGAATATTTCTAAGAATTATCTTAAGAATTTCTAGAAAGTTCATTTCTATTTCTTTTTTCTTTTAAGATATTTTCTATAAATTAGGAAAAAGATAATTAAAACGATAAATATTCCTACAAATATGAAAATTGTTTGATTATTAAAGGCATTAGAAGTTATATTATTTTGTTGTCTTGGGAAAGCTCTCTGAATATTTCTGGGTATTGAAATGTTATAAGGTTCTATTTCTGATAGAGTGATATTTTTGGAGAATGTGCGTTTTTCGTTAAAAGTATCAAAATATTCTACTTTAATTCTAATAAAGTTAGTATTAGAGGTTAAATCTATGCTTTCATCTTCTCCAGCATCTAACTTATCTATAATATAAGTTTTTTCATTTGCATGTATCATTAAATTCTTTGCTTTAGATAGACCAATATTAATTATTCTTAGAGTAACTATATTTCCACTAATATCATCAATATAAACATCTATTTTTGGCTCACTAAAAACTTTTATCGAAAAAAGCTTACTTTCGTTAAAAATTTTTGGAAAATCTTCATTAAAATAGGTTAAAATCAATTGTACATAATAATATGCTGGAGGGATTTCTGGCATCGAAGAAATAGTAAAGGTTGTTACAAAACTTTCACCTACTCTAATTTCTTTAACATATATCTCGTCTGATGAAACGATTAAAGATGCTTGTGGAATTATTTTTATTTTTAAATCTTTTGCTGAAGAATATCCAGCATTATAAACCTCTAGAGAAACATTTATACTTTTTCCTATTTCTAAATAATCTTGAGAAAAGTTAATGTTTCTAACGATCAATATAGGATTTCTCAATATTTTTATAGGGATGAATATAACAAAATCTTTTTTTTCTGAATCAGAATAATAAGATATGTATGCTCTTATGTTAGAAGTTTTAGCATTGGAGCCAATTTTTATTAAAAAACTTTGAGAAAATTGAGAATTAGCAGCTAAGCTTTCTAATTCAAATTCTTTAGGAATAATTTCAATGTTTTTATCTTCACTTTCGAAAATTATCGATATGCTTCTTATTTCATTTTTTGTCGGATTTTGTAAATTTAAAATAAGAGTTGCAAAAGAATTTGGATAGATCTCTTTTTCTAATATTTGATAATTTACGTTTAGCTCACTTAAAGATACAGACGCCACGAACAAGAATGCTATTAAAAATATGTAATTTTTCATGTTTCTTCTAGCAGTTTTCCATCTTTTATTCTTATAACTCTATTCGAGTATTTTGTTAGTTCTATGTTATGAGTTACCATAATAATGGTTGTGCCATCTCTATTTATCTTTTTGAATATATTCATAACTTCTTCTGCAGATTTTGAATCCAAATTTCCTGTAGGTTCATCTGCCAACAAAATTTTTGGATTGTTTGCCAAAGCTCTAGCTATTGCAACTTTTTGTTGTTGTCCACCAGATAATTGATTTGGCTTATTATAAAATCTGCTTTTTTCTAATCCAACCTTTTCTAATAATTCTTTTGCTCTTTCTTCGGCCTCTCTTTTCGATTTCCCAGCTAATAACATAGGTAACATAACATTTTCTATCGCATTTAGATATGGAAATAAAAAGTAGAACTGAAAAACAAAACCTATTTTTTCTCTTCTTAATAGAGCTAATTCATTATCGTTTAATTTGGAAACGTCTTTTCCATCTATTATGACTTTTCCCTTTGTTGGTTTATCTAAACAGCCAATAATATGTAAGAGAGTTGACTTTCCTGAACCAGAAGGACCTAATAAACTTATAAATTCACCTTCCTTAACTTTTAAGTTTATACCCTTCAATACTGTAATTTCACTGTCTCCAATTTTATAACTTTTCCAAACATCTATAAGCTTGATAATATCTTTTTTCATAAATAATAGCAGCAATAATTTATTTATTTTATGAAAATACTTTCTTTGCCTCCAGTAATTAAACATTTCGAAGCTTTTGGGGTTTTTGCTGATAAAAGATTTAAAAAAATCGATGAAGAAAATTATGAAGTAATTTCTTCAGATAATTCGAAAATTTATAGAGTTTATGTTAAGAGAAAAAATGAAAAAGAATTTTTTGTTTTTAGTAATGATAATGGAACAATTTTAAAAAACTATATTGGATATCCTATTTTAGTTGTTTTAATAGATATGAAAATTTTAAAGCTTGCAGACAATTATGAAAAACTCAAAGGAATTAAGTGGAAAGAACTTAATGAGAAATATAAAAACTATTCAAAAGTATTAGAAATAATAAAAAAAGATATTGGAGAAAGAGATTTTGAATTTTTAATGAAGATTGCAACAGAAAACCAAAACACTTTAAGAAATTTTATTTTCTATTTGAAAGGATGAATTTTAGTTTTTTTAAGAATTGGAAAGCTATGCTCATCAAATTTATAGCATCCTCTTTTCTATTAATTAGAAATTCTGTAAAATCTAGTGCAATAAAATTTTTGATTTCTAATTCATTTATTAATTGATAGACTTCAAACATATTTAGTCCAAAAGCTTCTGGATAGTTTGAAGATATTAAATAATTTTCCATTACATCCACATCAAAACTAACATAAACGTTCTCAAAAGAACTTAAAAAATCGTTAATCTTTTTTACGGAATCTTTAATGTTTTCTTTTATTTCAAAAGATGTCAAAAAATTTATTTTTTCTTCTTTCAGAAAATTTTTTTCATCCTCATCTAAACTTCTTATTCCAATCAAAAAAATTCTATCTGAATCTATTAGTTCTACTAATCTTCTTAACCAAGTCGCTCTCGAATAATTACTTTCATAAAAATCCTTTACATCTGCATGAGCATCAAAAACTAAAATAGAAGAGTTTTCATCACAAATTCCTACAGAAAATAAGGTTGTTAGATGATTACAAGAAAATATTATAGGAATTTTCTTATCTTGCTTTATTTTTAAAACTTTTTCATAGATTTCATCGAAATCTTTAAATTTCACATTTCCTAAGTCGCAAATATTTAAGTTTTCTAGGATATTTTCAAAACTTTTTGGATCTATTGGCTCAATATCTCCAAATTCTCTCAATTTTTCTAAATTTTTTCTTTCTTCGTCGTTTTGAAAAAAAGAAATTATACAGATTTTTGAGTCCTTATAGTTTGAAATTGCAAATTTGAATTTTTTCATTTCTTAAATATTTCTATTAAACTTTTAAAATCTTTTGTTCTTATCGATTTTGAATCTAAATAGCTTTTGCTTGCTTTAATACCTATTTCATTTAAAGATTTAATCAAAATTTCAATGCTTTTAACATTTGTTTTCAAATTTTTTGCAATTAAATGCGTATTAAAGGTAGTTGGTGGTAATGAATAATCTTCTGCAAAATCATTCAAACTTTTTTCAAATATTTTCTTTACATCGGAATGTTCAACACTCTTTATAGCTTTTGATAAAAATTTTTCATCAAATAACTTTCCTAAATATGTTGGGCCAATAATCTTCATTTTAGAGCCGCAATATTTGCATTCTTTTTCTATTTCTAAAGTTTTATATAGACATTGAGGGCAATAGCTGATGAAACCAATGTTATCTTTAAGCTTTTTTTGAACTTTCTTTTTTGAAGTTTTCCTTAACAATATATAAGTTTTTGCAAAGTGTTTTTCAGAATAGCTAAAAATAATTTCAAAAGAGAAACCAAAAGAAGAAAAATATCTTATCGAGTAAGAAATTAAATTTCTTAGAGCAATTTCATTTTTCATATCGTTTTCTGCACAAAAAATTCCATATCTAGCTAAACAAGCATCTGAGTATTTTCCTGATAATGTTCCTAAATCCGTTGCTGTTAAAGAAAGAAGAGTTTCTTTAGATAAAAAATCTATTACATATGGAAAGAATTTAATTGGAGAACCAAAAGGATCGATATCTATTATGTTGAATTTCTCCATTAATTTACATTTTAGATTCTTCGCATTCTCATTAAATACATTTATTTTTACTTCGTTAATTTTTGTATTCTCCTTCAATAAATTGATAGCATCTTTACTTACATCATTGGAATAAACTTCTAAAAAGGGTAAAGATTTTTTAACTCTTATTGAATTAGCTCCAATGGAAGCTAAAAGATCTAAAAATTTATATCCTTCTCTTGCATAATTCTTATAAATTTCTATATTGAGATTTCTGACTATTTTCATTTGGGGATTATAAAAGGCTTTTTTATATAGAGGTTTTTCAATTAAAAGTTTCACATTTTCCTCAATAATTTCCATATTTTTCAAACAAACGAAAAAAATATATAATTAAAAGAAGTAGTTTAATAATATTGGCCGATGAGGATATTTTTTGTATAGAAAGCTGATAGAAGTGGGCACCTCCCGAGGCTAAAATGCAACCCTTAGCTGTTATATGCTAAGGGTGAAGTTTGAAAGCGATGATACGAGCTTAATGAGAGGGGATATAGGATAATATTCGGGTTGGCGGCATTAAGCCCGCCGGGGGATGCCTTGGCTCGGGAGCCGAAGAAGGGCGTGGCAAGCTGCGATAAGCCCGGGGTAGGCGCATGCAGCCTTTGATCCCGGGATCCCCGAATGGGAATCCTGCTAGGGAGTTTAAGCTCCCTAGCACTCGGGGTTTAAGCCCCGAGGGGGAACGGGGGGAAGTGAAGCATCTCAGTACCCCCAGGAAAAGAAATCAACCGAGATGCCGGGAGTAGGGGCGACCGAAACCGGCAGAGGGCAAACCGAACCTCATAGCGATAAGCTATGAGGGATGTGGGGTTGTAGGACCCGGGTCCACCCTTCTCTCCCTACCCGAAGTCCGCTGGAATGCGGCGCCGTAGAGGGTGATAGCCCCGTAGGGGAAAGGGAGAGGGGGTGATGCCGGGTATCCTGAGTACCACTGCCTGATTTGGCAGTGGGAAGCTGGGGGGCATTACCCTCCAACTCTAAATACTCCCCGAGTCCGATAGCGAACTAAGTATCGTGAGAGAAAGGTGAAAAGAACCGCGGGAGCGGAGTGAAAAGATCCTGAAACCGGCGGGCGACGGTTAGCCACGGCCCGAAAGCTTACCCTCTCCGAAGAGGTTTATACCTCGAGGAGAGGGTAGCGGGGTCGTGGCGTCCGTGTTGAAAAACGGGCCAGGGAGTGTGGGGGAGTGGCGAGCCTAAGAGGTACAACCTCGGAGGCGCAGCGAAAGCGATTCCCCGCAGCACTATAAGTGCGAGGGGGAGGGTCTGAAAGGGCCTTTAGTCACTCCCCCACTACCGGAAGCCGGGCGATCTAGGCCGGGGTAGGGTGAAGGGAGGCTTAATGCCTCCTGGAGGCCCGAAGGGGTGGTGAGATGCCAGTCCCTCCCATGACCCCGGTCTAGGGGTGATAAGCCAAACGAGCCCGGGCATAGCCGGTTCCCCCCGAAATAGCCCACAGGCTAGCCTCCCTGGAGCATTCCCGGCGTGTAGAGTTACTGATTGGGCGATAGGGGCCGAAAGGCCCGGTCGCCCAGTCAAACTCCGAAGCGCCGGGATGCGAAGAAGGGGGGAGTTGGGGCGCTGGGGAAAGCTCGGCGTCCGAAAGGGGAACAACCCAGCCCCGGGTTAAGGTCCCAAAGTGGCCCCTAAGTGTCGAAGGGGTCATCCCCCTTAGACAGCGGGGCCGTAGGCCTAGAAGTAGCCATCGGCTAAGAAGTGTGTAACAACTTACCCGCCGAGGGGGATGGCCCTGAAAATGGAAGGGACTAAGGGGCCCACCGAGACCCGGGACCACCCAGCTGAGCTGGGTGGTGGTAGGGGGGCGTGCCATGGGCTCAGAAGGGGGAGGGTGATCTCCCCTGGAGCCCATGGCAATGCAGATCCTGGCAGCAGTAGGAGCTTAGTGGGGTGGAAATCCCCACCCCCTTAGGGGCCAGGGTTCGCCGGCAATGTTCGTCAGCCGGCGGTTAGCCGGTCCTAAGGGCAGGGCTAATCTACCTGCCCGAAAGGGAAAGGGGTTAATATTCCCCTGCCTGCCGGGTACGTGCGGCAACGCAAGCCCCGCTGGTGACGCCTCGGGCTAGGCGGAGGTAACCCAAACCTATAAGCCCCCGGAGTCTCGTAATGAGGAGAAGGGGGTGAAATGGTGATGGGCCTGGCGTATGCCAGGTTCCGCCGATGCCTGGGGCCCGTGAAAAGCCAGCGGGGAAGGATCCCGGCAGACCGTACCGAGAACCGACACAGGTGCCCTGGCTGAGAAGGCTAAGGGGGTGCGGGATAACCCGCCCTAGGGAACTCGGCAAGTTGGCCCCGTATCTTCGGTAGAAGGGGTGCCTGGGCTCCTGAACCACTGCTCAGCGAAGAGCTGGGTGGTGGCTAGGGAGCCCAGGTCGCAGTGACAAGGGGAGGGCGACTGTTTAACAAAAACATAGGGGGCTGCAAGCCCGAAAGGGTGAGTACAGCCCCCGAGGCCTGCCCAGCGGGGGTGTGTGAAACCCGGTTACAACCGGGCGAAGCCACCCCCGAGCGGCGGCGGTAACCCTGACCGTCGTAAAGTACCGTAATTCCTTGCCGCTTAATTGGCGGCCAGGGAACGGCTTAACGACCCTCCCACTGTCCCAGGGCGGGACCCGCCGAAAATACCTTCCTGGTGAATAGGCCAGGGACCCCCAGCGGGAAGCGAAGACCCCGTGGAGCTTTACTGCAGCCTGGCGTTGCTCCCTGAGCAGGGATACGTAGAGTAGGTGGGAGCGATGAGTAGGTGGTTTCGGCCACCTACAATGCGAAAGTGAAACACCACCTATCTCTGCTCGGGGAGCTAACCCGGAAGGGGACAGCGCCAGGTGGGCAGTTCGGCTGGGGCGGCTCCCTCCGACAAGACATCGGAGGGGCCCAAAGGTCGGCTCACCCGGGTCAGAAATCCGGGGTAGAGTGCAAGGGCAAAAGCCGGCCTGACTGGATCCCGACAACAAGGGATCCAGAGGCGAAAGCCGGGCCTAGCGATACGCTGGCTCCCTGTAATGGGGGCCAGTGGTAACGGAAAAGCTACCCCGGGGATAATGGGTCCGTGGCCGGCGAGAGTCCACATCGACCCGGCGCGTTGATACGTAGATGTCGGCTCCCCCCCTCCTGGGCGTGCAGAAGCGCCCAAGGGTACAGGTGCCCACTGGTTAAAGGGGGACGTTAGCTGGGTTCAGAACGTGGTGACACAGTTCGGCCGGTATCTGCTGGGGGTGCAGGGGGCCTGACCGGAACGACCTCCTAGTACGAAAGGAACGGAGGTCGGGGGCCTCTGGTGTACCGGTTGTTAATCGCAAGCCGGGCAGCCACGCCCCAGGGGATAAGCCCTGAAAGCATCTAAGGGCGAAGCCCTCCGGGAAAACAGGCCCCCATTCGCGTTGCTGCCCGAAAGGGCGGCAACGCGACGAAGCCCCCGCTAGACGAGCGGGTTGATGGGGTGGGGGTGTAAGCGCCGAGGGTTCGCCCGAGGCGCGAGCCCGCCACTCCCAATCAGGCTAGGCCGCCGACCCGATTAAAATCCTATATCCCCTCTCAAAAATAACTTTAATTTTTTGTTTTTGATGAAGTATTTATTTTATGAAACTTATTTCATCAATCTTTCTAAACTTAATTCTAGCAACTCTAATAGCTATTAGCACTATACTAATAATTTACTTCACTCAATTTTATCAAACAAAATATGTAGAAGAATTAGAAAGAATTAGATTTAATCAGCAAGTTTATGATTTAGCAAAAAAATTAGCAAATTGCTTAGGATTTGAATATGAAAAAACTTATTACTTAGATTATAAAAAAATTGAAGAGTTTAGTAAAATTTATAATGATATAGAACCAAGATGTGCAATTGCAAAAGATTTTGATTATAATGTTAAAATAATACAATTTGAAAAAGAAGTTAGAAATTATCCTTTTCCAATCTTTGAAGAAAAACCAAAAGGGAAAGGTATAGCAGAAGATATCTTAAATAGGATAGATGGAAAAAAGGTAATTTTTGTATTGGATGTTAGTGGTTCTATGGGAGCTGCAGATACTCCACCATGTAATGGAAAAGAATTTAATAGCGGAGATAATACTAGAATATGTTGCTTAAAAAAGTTTGTTATTCATTTTCTAGATAAACTTTCTAACGATACTGAAATTGGAATTAATTTTTTTGGTGTTGGAAATTGCAATTATAATTGGGCTGTAAAACCATATTCAAATATTTCTGTAATTTATGAAGTTGCAAAAAAACAAACTCTTTCTCAAACTCCTCAAGATGGCACTCCAATATTAATTTCTTTGTATGATGCAGCTATAAACGCAGAAAATAATTCTTACGTAGTTCTTCTTACAGATGGTGGAGAAAATTGTGGAGGAGTTAGTTTATCTGAAGTAATTAATTTAATTAAATCAAAAAATTTAACTCTACTATCTATAGGTTTTGGAAAAGGTGCTGATGTAGGATTTTTGAAATATTTAAAATCTCAGGTCGGTGGAGAAGTTTATGAAGCTATGAATTGTGAAGAATTAATAGAAAAGAAGGAAGAGTTTAAACAAAAAATTCTAAAAGTCGAAAGAAAAGAATTTTCTTTTGGTATGTTAGAAAAAGAACTCGCAGGAATAAGATCTTTTGGTCCAAAAATAAACTTACAAACTTCAATTTCAATCCCAATTTTAATTAAGTACAACGAAACTTTTATAGTTGAAGGATTAATGATAATTAATGCATATAAAGGATTTTTAGAAGAATTTTATAGTTTCTTAGACGATATTTGTTCAAAAGATTTTGATAATTTTGAAATTACAAAACAGTTTTATTTTGATTATAATGTTAAAATTTTAAAAGAAAATGATTATTATAAAATTTGTAGCGAAAATGTTTGTAAAAAATTAGTTTGTAAGTATGAGATTGAAGAAAAAGAATTTGATAAGGGAGATAATGTAATAAATGTGAAAATAGAAAATAAAAAAATTATTATTAGGTGATACAAAAAGTATTTATATTTTTTTGTACATAAATTAATACCATGATAATTCCAGTTAGATGTTTTACATGTGGAAAGGTAATTGGACATTTATGGGAAGAATATGAGAGAAGAGTTAAGAATGGCGAAGAACCAAAGAAAGTTTTAGACGAGTTAGGATTAAAGAAGTATTGTTGTAGACAGATATTTATAACACATAGAGAATTAATTAAGGAAATCGCAAAATTTAAATAATGTATCCTAGAGATAGGTTAACAAGATTTGAAGTAGCTAGAATTATCTCAGCAAGAGCATTACAAATAGAATACGGAGCACCTTGTTTTGTTGATATTAAAGGTAATTCTATTCAAAAAGCGAAGGAAGAATTTAAAAGAAAGTTAATTCCTTTAACAGTGAGAAGAAGATTACCTAATGGGGAAGTAGTAGAAGTAGACATAGATAAAGCGATAGATAATTGGCTTAAGGAGCACGGTGACGTTTAATTAATTTTAAAATAATAAAGATAATTACAATTAGAAATGTTAAGAAAATGATGATTGCTAAATGGTTAGGGTAAGAGTATTTTCTTTCTTCTTTTATTTTTTCTCCTGGAGTTTCTGTACTTTCGTTTTCTAAAACTTTTAAAGTTTGATTTAGTAAAACTAGTTTAGCTTTTTCTTTATCGCTAATAAAAATTTTTATTAAAGTAGTGTTTTCCGGAAATTTAAAAACTAAGCTTTTTATTATATAATCTTTTTCTATTATTTCTTTTCCTCTTTTAATGCTAAAAACTTCTTGAAAAAAATCTTCTTTAGAGTAGTTTAGGTAGACAATTTTTAAAACATTGTTTGAAGGATCATAGCAAACAACTTTAATATTTCCGCTATTTAAATAATTTTCGTTTGCGAAATCTAAAAAGTAATTTGCAGTAATTTTAACATCTTCGTTTTTACTTATAAGAATTTCTAAATAAAGAAACTTATCTGAAGAATAAGAATAATGTATTAAAGTGCTTAAGATTAATAAGGGTATTAATATTAATATTTTTTTCATAAAATATATTCTTATGAAACTTATTTCATCAATCTTTCTAAACTTAATTCTAGCAACTCTAATAGCTATTAGCACTATACTAATAATTTACTTCACTCAATTTTATCAAACAAAATATGTAGAAGAATTAGAAAGAATTAGATTTAATCAGCAAGTTTATGATTTAGCAAAAAAATTAGCAAATTGCTTAGGATTTGAATATGAAAAAACTTATTACTTAGATTATAAAAAAATTGAAGAGTTTAGTAAAATTTATAATGATATAGAACCAAGATGTGCAATTGCAAAAGATTTTGATTATAATGTTAAAATAATACAATTTGAAAAAGAAGTTAGAAATTATCCAATACAAATTGGTGGTGGTTGTGGATGGGCATGGGTTGTTAATAGTGGTTCTGGAGGAATGCATAGTTCAATCTCCTTAGTTACTTCTGAAGGCTCTGAGTTAAGAAGACATTATACTCATCCAAATAAAGCGGGTAATCCATCTAGAACTGCTGTAGATATCGAAGGAAATGTTTGGGTTGGAAATAGAGCAGATGGTACTTTAGTTAAAATCACATTTGACAAAAATAAATGTAAAGGAGCTACTTCTGAAGATAAAGATGGTAATGGAAAAATTGATTATAATGAAATGCTTGATTTTTCTTCTGATGGATGTATAGAGATAAAGTTAGATTTAAAATGCAGTTATGTTGGTGTCAGAGCAGTTTGTATAGATAATGAATCAAAATACGTATATGCCGGTTGTTATAATGATAGGAAATTATTTAAAATTTCTAATAAAGATGGTAGCATAGAAAAAGTCTGGAATTTACCAGCAACTCCTTATGGATGTGTTGTTGGTAATGATGGAAATGTTTGGATTTCAACAGCTTCATCTATTTTAATAAAGTTAAATCCAAATACTGATGAAATTAAAACATTTAGTGTTCCTTTCATATATGGCATTTGGAGATGTTATAATTTAGATTGTGTTGTTTTTTCTGAGTGGACTTTAAATAGAATTGCACTATTTAATACGACATCTGAAAAAATAATATGGGAAAGATCTAGCGGAATAAATACAAGAGGAGTTTTTGTCGACGAAAATAATTACATTTATGCAGTAGGAAGTTCTAGTAATGATATATACAAGTATGATATAAATGGAAATTTAATAAAAGTCGCAAAGACTTGTGGAATACCTACAGGAGTTGCTCAAGATGCTTGCGGTTATTTGTGGGTGCAATGTATGGATGGTTATGTTTACATTTTTGATAAAGACTTAAATTTAATAAATTTCTTTTCAATATCTGGAATTCATTATACTTATTCAGACTTTACAGGATTTTTATCTAATGCAAAAGTTAGTGTGCCACTAAAAATTGAGGAAAAAATTCTAAAAGTCGAAAGAAAAGAATTTTCTTTTGGTATGTTAGAAAAAGAACTCGCAGGAATAAGATCTTTTGGTCCAAAAATAAACTTACAAACTTCAATTTCAATCCCAATTTTAATTAAGTACAACGAAACTTTTATAGTTGAAGGATTAATGATAATTAATGCATATAAAGGATTTTTAGAAGAATTTTATAGTTTCTTAGACGATATTTGTTCAAAAGATTTTGATAATTTTGAAATTACAAAACAGTTTTATTTTGATTATAATGTTAAAATTTTAAAAGAAAATGATTATTATAAAATTTGTAGCGAAAATGTTTGTAAAAAATTAGTTTGTAAGTATGAGATTGAAGAAAAAGAATTTGATAAGGGAGATAATGTAATAAATGTGAGAGTAAGTGAAAGAAAATTAATAATTTCATAATTGCGTTTTCTTATATAATTTGACTTTGTTAATTCTTTTGGTATACATAATGAAGGTAATTATAGCTATTGCTATAATTAGAAGTATAAAAATTGAAATTGGCGGTATATAATATTCTTTGCAATCTGGATCTTCTGGGCAATTCGGTTCGCAATAATTATCTTTTAAATTTGGACAAATTTTTAATTTACAATCATTGCAATTAATTTCATTTTCACCAAGCTTTTTTTCACATACTGAATTTTCATTACATATTTTTGTTTCTAGTATTTTTTGATCAAAATTGAACATTTCAATTTTACTTAAATCTTTAAGATATGGAAATCTAAAATATTTTTCTAAACATTCGAATTCTACTTCTTCTCCCTTCATCTCTCCAGTAATAGGATCTATTATTTCTCTATGAGTTTTAAAAGATTGTGAAAAATTATATTGCAGCAAAACAGAATTATTAGTAGAGTAGAGAAGTATGGTATAATTTCCAAAACCAATTTTATTTGATTCTACATATTCTGGATTTTCAATTATTCCATAATCTATCAAAAAAACAGAATTATTTTTACATATATTTATTAGCAAATAAAATGTTTTATCACTTATTATTTTTTCTTGGAAAGAAATTTCTAAGTAAATAGATATTATAAATAAAATTAATTGAGATAATAGTTTGATCTTCATAATATAAACTTATTTATCTTATACAATATTTCATCCATCTACCTAGGCCAGCAGAATAAGGAGGATTTCCCATAAATCCTTCAGATAAAAACTTATAGGCTGCCGGACCGAATTTTTCCATAGGTAAACAATAATCCATTATAAATTTAGAAACTTCTGGATGATTGCAATCTGGGCAATTAGGTGCAGGTCCACCAAAAAATGGATAATATAGGCATGCATGACAATCTACATTACAATTAACATGACCCAAACCCAATTGATGTCCTAATTCATGAGTAGGTACACAAACACGTTTACTACAGCTATGAGCTATACTTGATGAGCCATCAGAAGGGATTCCTTGTGCGCATCCACCAGCCCAACCGCCACCAGTTGTTAATGCAACAAATTTATCATAATTAACTCCAAATTTATTCTCCATTTTTCTTGCGCATTCTCTTGCTATGTCTATACAATCAGAACAATGGTCATAGCAATCTTTATTAGCAGATTCCGGACAATCTGAAATATTAATTATCCAAAACCTAACTATATCATCTTTATTCTTACATTCTCTAAATGGAGATACCTCAAGAAAATGCTCAATGAAAGATGTTGCAGCAGATAAATACAAGTTCTCATCAGTAATATCTACAGGAACTATAAAGACGTCAAAAGTATCTAAATTTATGCAATCTTTTCCATTCCAAGATTTTCCTGGAGGACAACACGCTTTTCCAGATTTGTATGATGTAAAATCTTTTGTAACAGGATTGCAAGTTAAGCCGCTAGAGCATTGATTATTGCAATAACATTCTTCACCTTCTTTTAAATTGTATCTTTTCGTATTTCCAGTTTCATCTGAGCTTGGATCTTCTGGACAGCATACCGCATCACTTTTAATACAATCATTAGAGTTTTTGCAATTTTCTCTTATGTCAACATTGCAATAACCATCGTTTATGCATTGAGGATTTGGACCATAACAATCTTGAGAAGAAGTCCTACATTCTATTGGAGTACAAACATTATCGATTAAATAATCTATTTTTCTGCAATCTAAAATTCTAATGACACTCTTTTCTTTTATAATACAATATTTGCCAGTATTATATATTTCTATATCTTGAGTTTTAAAAGGTAAATAATAAGAATATTCATAATCTTTGTAAAAAACTTTCAATTTATTGTCTTTTATTGTTAAGTTACTATATAAAAATTGGTATTCGTAATAAAAGTATTCGCTTTTTAATTTTGAAATTCTTTCTATTGTGGAAATGAATTTTTCAATTTCTTCGTTGAATTTTTGTTTTTCTAAACTTTTAGAAAAATTAAATAGAAAAATCTGAAATGCAGTAAAAAACAAAATTCCAATTACTATTGAAATCGTTATTAAGGAAAAAATATTTGTCATGAAATTCTTAATATTAGGTAACCAATTTCCTCATCTGGCATAGGTATTGGCAAAACATAACTTTTTATCGTTTCTGAAGGTTTTAAATTATAACCATAGATTTCGTATAAGCTTTGGTTTTTATATATAACTAGCTGCCATCTTTCTTTACCAATCATATTATCTAACATAGGATAAAGCAAATCTGAAGAATTATATGCTCCTAAAGCCATTCCATAATAAACAATTTTTCCTAAACCAAGATCTTCTTTAACTTTTTCTCTTTCACTTTCTTTCCATTTATTTAGAGTTAGTAGCGCATCTATCGATGTTTGTAAATAAGTTTTTTCTAATGTAGGTAATTTGGCTGTATAAACTGAAGCTAATGTTTTTAATGCTAAATCATCTATAACAGAAAATCTATGAAAATATTGGGATTTTGTTGAGAGTTGTGAAATGTAATACAATGTAATTACTATAACAATAGATGAAATTATTAAAATAATACCAATCCATATAATTTCACTTTGAAGTTTCATAAAATTAAAATTAGTAAGGATATAATATTATGTTAAAGTTACAAGTAGCACAATTTGCTTTTATAATATTTGCTATACTTTTTTTTCTTTTAAGTTTATATTTGTCATATTTTCAATTTGGAAAAAGAATAGAAGAAATTAGCAATATAAGAACTATTGACATTTTTGAAAATTTGAAACATATTATAGATGGGTATGCGAAATTAGCACTTTATTATGCTACAACTCAAAATTTTAGAGAAGAAAGTCATGTATGGATTCAAAATGGATTCAATCCGCTAGAGTTTGAACTTTTAAAAGAATGCAAAGAAAATTACACTACATTTTTCTTTAATCAATATCTTTCAAAATTTAATGTTAATTTACCAGTTAATATAGAAATTAAAAAAGTAAACAGATGCTTTTTTGATTTAAAAGAAGAAAATGTTTTTAGTGGCTTGAACGATGAGGGAAATTTTTCTGTTTTTTGCAATTCTACTAACGTAAAAATTTATATAAATGAAACATTTCTTTTAGACTTTATTAATTCTTCTAACTTTATAACTAACAACAGGTATTGGTATCTTTATAGAAAGTTTTATGAATGGGCTAAAGAAAATGCAGATAAATTTGTGGCTTGTGTCTGTTCATTAGTAAAATCTTGTGCAACCTGTAATGCAATAGAAACATGTTATAAAGGCTTATTAGAAAGTTTGAGAAATAAGTTTAAAGATGATAAATATGTTGAATGTAATACAGATCCTACTCCTTGTTGCTATCAAGAATATGGCGATTTATGTAAATTACCAGATGTTTGTCAAGCATGGCAAAATAGATGTTATGTTGCAGATAAGTTGGATTGTCCTATACTAGAAGAATCAGATGAGAAAAAAACACACGGCTATAAAAATCATAACGAAAACAACTACTTAATAGAATTTTCTAAAAATGTAGTTCTTTCTAATCCTCAAAATTATGTTACCGAATTTTATTGTGAAAGTTGTATATGGCAAGAGAATAGAATAGAAACTCATAGAAGATATTATTGTATAGATTATAAGTACTATGAATCAAGTCCTTCTGGTCCAAAACCAATAGAATTTACTGCGATAGTTTATGCTGGCTTAAAGAACTATGTTTCTTGCATTTCTAAAGTCAAAAATAAGTGCGAAAGTATAACCACAGAATGTGAAAATTGTAATGATGTTGGAGGTAAAACTATATGTGATAAATGTATTTTAAAAAACTGTGAAAAAAAGGGATGTAAAGAATGTTGGTTAGAGTGCGAAGAATGTGAAGTTAAGAAATTAAATGGAGAATTCGAAGTTATCCAGTGTAAAAAATGTAAGAATAAGCCAGATGATGTCTGTCCAAAATGAAAACAATAGAAATAATATTAGTTTTAATTTTTTCAGTTTTTGGATTAGTACTTCTATTAAATTATATCTTTGGAATAAAATTTATTAAATTTGAAAGCGAAGAATTGACATTTCTAAAAAAAGAGGATTTTTTGTTTAAGATTAATGAGTTAGTTTCTAATTGTTTAAATAAAAAGACTAACAAAAGAGAAATTTGCTATTACGTCTATTACAAAGGTTTGCAAGATGTTTCTTCTGAAGAAATACTTTCAAAAATAATTCCTGAAAACAGAAATAAAATTAAAATAACTTTCGAAAAATTGATTAGCAACGAAAAAATTATAATAATTTATGTTCCTTTTGATTTGGTTGAAATTGTAAAATATTCTGAAATATCAAAATAATTTTATGATAAGTGAACAAAAATTAGAACAATTAAAAAAAGAGTTTTCGACATATTATTTGGAATTTTATTTAAAAGAAATAGAAAAATCTGCAAGAAGAAACTGGTATGAAAAACTTTGTGCAATTTCTTCAAAAATTTTACCTATAAAGGCATATCCTAAAAAACTTTCAGAAACCATAATTTTTTCTAATTTGAATGTTTTACCGAATGAAGTTGTAAGTTTAACAATACTTTCTTTTTTAATTCTTTTTGGAGTTTCTTTAATTCTATATTTCATTTTTACTGATTTGGGAATTTTTGTTTTTGCTTTGCCAATAGGCATTTCATACATTCTATATACTTATCCAGATTTTAAGGCAAAAGTAAATAGAATTCAAACAAATTCAGAAGCAATAAAAATAATTACTTATCTTGTTTTATATTTAGAAACAATTCCAAATTTTGAAGGAGCAATAGATTTTGCAGCAAGAAGAGTTAAAGGAATTATTAGCGATGATATGAAAAAAATTTCTTGGGATATTAGAACTGGAAAGTTTTCGACATTAAAAGAAGCATTAGAGCATTATATTCCAAAATGGTTAAAATGGAATGAAAATTTTGTGAGAGCTTTAATTTTGTTATCAAATATATCTTATGTAACTTCTAGTGAAGAAAGAAAAACATTATTAAGAAAAACATTAGATTTTATTTTGGCAAAAAACTTAGAGGAAACGAAAATTTATGTAGAAAAAGTCAGAGGTCCTATAACTATTTTGTTTCTTTTTGGATTATTGATGCCATCTATAGGTTTAATAATGTTTCCTATGATTTCTGTATTTTTGCATTTTAGCGTAAAACCATCTTACATAATTTTTGGATATTTGGTTGTATTACCTCTTATGAACTATTACTTAATAACTAGAGTAATTTCTTTAAGACCAGGAGCTTTTCTTATAGTAGATATATCTAAGCATCCAAAATTGCCTCCAGAGAATTATTTTTATTATGGAAATGTTTTAATACCCATAATACCTCTATCAATTTTAGTTTTTGCATTGGTTAGTTTTTATGGAATAAATCATATAGGAAATTTTTATATCGAGTTTAATAGGCAGCTAGAAATAAATCCTAAAAAAGCAGAGGAAATGCTAAGAGCCGAAAATAATATTCAAAACTATGCTGGCTTAGCTGCTAGCTTTTCCATAACATTAGGTTTTGGTCTAGCCGCTTTTTTATACTTTTATCTAAACTCTTTTCAAAAGGTAAGAATTAGAAAAGAAGTTAAGGATATTGAAGAAGATCTACCAAACTTGTTAATTACTAGTGGAAATTTCTTAGAAGCTGGGTATCCTTTTGAAAAAACGATAGAAAAAACTTTGGAGGAATATGAAAGATTAGGAATGAAAGAAAAAGCTGGTTATAAATTTTATTCTTTGTTAAAGGAGAGAATTGTAAAGTTTGGAGAAAACATATATGAAGCAATCTTTGGAAGTAATGGTTTGATTTTTTATTTTCCATCCGTTTTATTGGAAGAAGTCTTTAGAATAATAACTGAAACTTCTAAAAAAAGTGTTAGAAGCGCTGGAACTATTGCTAAAACAATTTCTAGATATTTAGAAAATATTTGGCAAACAGAATTTAGATTGAAAGAATTATTGGCAGATGTTAGAGGAAATTTAAAAATGCAAGCTCAATTTTTAATTCCTATAATTACAGGAGTTATTAGTGCTACTGGAATTTTTATAATAAGTTTATTATCTTTCTTAGCAGATTACTTAAGTAGGTTTGAAAAAAGTTTCGGAATAACTTCAGGAATTTCTGAGGTTATTAATGTTATGGTCGGAGATTTTAAAAGAGTAATACCAATGCCTTTATTACAAGCCGTTGTTGGATGTTATACTGTAATAGCAATAATATTGATGTCTTACTTGCTTAGTGGAGTTGAAAATGGATTTGATAGAGTTGCTAGAGATGATGAAATTTCTCAAAACCTAAAGTTTGGTTTGATAATATACTTTATAATAGGAATAGCATCTCTAATAGTTTTTGCAAATATAATATCTTCTTTACAATTAACATAATATGCTAGCATTAGATACTGTTTTTTTGGTTTTGATTGGTATAGTAACTATAATAGCTGTTTCTAGTTTAATACTTGCTTATAAGGATAAAGTTATTGATTTTTTCTACAGATTTTTTTCTAAAGAAGAAAATATAAACTATTGCTATACAACATACTACGAAGGAATCGAAGATGTTAGTAATTTATGTAGAATTTGCTTGAATTTGGGAAAGAAGTTAAAGAATAATTGCTATTGTTTTGTCATTTATTCTAACAATGTTTATTCTGATTTATGTGAAAATAGATGTTCTATTTCAGATAATAAAATTTGGCTAATAAAGTATGATGTTTCTAAAAATAAAGTTTTTATTGAGTGCTAACATTGTTAGAATATCTTATTAAATCAAAATATATACTATATTCGTTTATGCCGAAGAAATCTCTTTTAATGACTTTTGTCTCATCGTAATAAACTATAGGTATAGAAATATTACAAGAAAGTCTTTCACAATAAACTCTTTTGTCTTTCATCCATAAGCATAAGAAATTTCCTACTGTCAAATTCTTATTGTTAATGTATTCTTCTATTAAATCTCTAGAAATTTTTTCTATATCATCTATTGCGAATATTGCAAAAAGATTTTGATTCACTATTAATTTCTCTTTTGTTTGAGTATATGGAAAACTCCAGCAAAGGTTTTGAACTTGATTATAAAATATTTTGAATTGCTCTTCGACTTTTTTGTTGCTTTCGTTTTTAAAATGCAAAGATAATATATAAAAGATTGAAGATAAAAGTATTGAAAGAATTATTACTGCAAATATTATTTGAAATGGGATTTCCATAATTTAATAATTGATTACAAGTACACTTTCTTTTTTGCAATTAAAGATTATTAGTGCATTACTTAAATAAGGATTAAAGAGATTGGCATCAACATAATACAGTTTTCCTTTATATTCTATAGGAAAAAATTTTGGTAAAGAGGCTTGGGATAAATCCCCATCTGTAACTATAAAATAGCAAGTAACATAACCATTTTTACAATTATAGTTTTCAACGCTTTCTCTTATGCAAGAATTTATTAATTCCAAAAAAACCTCGCTAGTTGGTTCTTTTTTAAAATGTAGATACGTTACTTCTTTGAATTTTTTTGATTGGTTAATTTCACTAAAATATGACATTACAAAAGATTGTATAGCTAAATATATCATTAGAATTACTATTGTTGCTATCATACTTATAAGCATTACAAAAACAACGTTTATGGCAAGTAATTTCATATTATGCAATAACTTCTATAGCATCTATATTGTGATTATATTTTATTATAACTATAGAATCTTTTGATATTTCATAATCTTTTACTTTCCAAACTACATCATCTCTATATCCACAATCAAAAGTTTTCATTTGTAAACTTTTACAACCATCGTATTGTTTAATAAACATAGAAACATTTTCTGGAAAAATTTTTATATTTTCTTGCATGGGTGAGAAATCTATTTCATAGCAGGTATAATCTCTATCATAAACTTTATATCGTTGAATTGTTTGTATGCATTCGAAAAGGTATGAAGTAAATTTAGAGATTGCCTCTTCTTCATTATTAGCATAAAACTTAATTCTTTCAGTTATTAAATTTTGAGATTTACAATATTCTGGAATAGTTTCTTTAGGAAAGATTTTGAGATAAACATTGCAATATAAATAATTTTGAATCCTTTCTCTTAAAGCTATTAAAATTGAAATTGAAATAACTATTGCAGCTATTATTATTATAAAAAACCAAGTTGTTTCTATTGCAATTAGCTTCATAATGTATTTAAATTTTTGAATAGAAATATTTTATCTAATTTTATGGTTCAACCAAAATCTAAAAAGCCTAGAAAACAAAGAAAATTTTTGTATAATGCGCCTTTGCATTTAAGAAGAAAAATGTTAGCTGCACATTTAAGTAAAGAATTAAGAGAGCAATTAAAAAGAAGAAGCTTGCCAGTTAGAAGTGGTGATGAAGTTAAAGTTATGAGAGGAAAGTTTAGAGGCAAAGTAGGTAAAGTGGTAAAAGTAGATTATAAAAAGTATAGGATTTATGTTGAAGGTTGTACTGTAAAAACTGCTAGAGGAGAAGAAAAATTAGTTCCTATACATCCGTCTAAAGTAATGATAGTAAAATTAAACTTAGAGGATAAATGGAGAAAAGAAGCTTTAGGAATTAAAGCATAATTTTTATAATAATTTTTTTGCAATAGTTCGAGGTTTTATAATATTTTTACAGGTTTGTAGCTTATGATTGTTAAAAAATATATATTTGAAACTTAATAATAATATTTTATGTCATTGGTAAACAAAATAGGTAAAAAATTAAATTTATCTATATTTAAAAAAATTTCTGCGCTTTTTTTGATTTCTTTGCTATTGTTATCGACATTTAAAATAATAATTGAGGACAAGTTAGTACCTAAAATAAAACTTTCTGACATTTCTTTATCTGATGACAACTTAAAAAGAAGTGGTATATTTTATTGTAGTAATGGAAATCCTGTAACTTATAATGGTCAAAAAGGATTTTTAATGGTTATAAGTAACCCCAATGGATTAAACCTAAAGTTTAGAATTTATCTCTACGATGACGTCAATTATCAGAGCTACGATCCAGATCCTAAAGTCATATCTATGGAATATGGTATGGAAAGTCTTTTATAGCTACAGGAACTAACTTCGGTAGAGAAATTATTACAGACGCGAGTTATGCAATAGTTTTTTTACCTTTACCATTTTCTGATCGTGCCGCCGATATTTCTTTAGTTTTCTCTAATGTTCAAGATTTGGAAAAGAAAGGATTCCAATTTAACTCTATCAACGATTGTCAAAAATTAGCAGATTTATTATATACTTCATTTTTACTTTCTTATGCTGATCTTGGAAACAAGCTCTTATCAGATATTATAAATTTTCAATTAACATTATCTTCAGCAATTTTAGAGGGTATTTTAAGGTATGCACAAGGCACAGCAGTTTTAGCTGGCACACAAACTAACACTAAGATATATTTGTTTAACGATATACATCAAAACGCAAGAAATTTTATATATGAGGTTGTTGAAATCTTAAAGGAAAATGGTTTGGAACCTGGAAAAGATTTTTGGATTGTGGAGAAAAAATTCAATGATTACGAGTACTATACTTTAGAATTCTCTAGTAATGCAAAAAATAAGATTAATAAGAACATTAAAATAATATTTGCTGGAGATGTTTTTGATAAGAGAGAAGGAGATATGGAAATGGACGAATTTAAAGAAAAACTCGATAAAAGAGTGTTAGAAAAACTCGATGAAAATGCTAAAAGTAATTTTTTCAAAAATCTAAATGTTTTAGGGGAGAAGAGGGAGGATATAGGTAAGAATTCGAGGATACTTTCTCACACAATTTTATCGATAATGGACAGTTTAGAAGAATTGTTAGGTAGTGACAATGTAATAAGATTATTAGGTAATCACGATGTTTATCAATACTATATAGTAGATAGTGAGAGAGTGAAGAAACTTACGGTAACTATGTCTCATTCTATTCCTTTCACGAGGGGAAAAGATCTTGTTGAATATTACTGGAATAAAGGAAGGTTGATTTATGTTTATTATGAAGATGGAATTGTAAATATTTATACTAATTCCCAATCAGGATTTTTAATTAAGGAATTTTTAGAAAGATTAGCTAAGAGTTTAGAAGGCAAAAATTTAAACGAATTGAGTGAAAATGAGTTAAAAAGAATAATCAAAGAGGTTAGTGAAGAATTTGATAGAAATGCAAAATTTATTGCAGGTGAAAATAGTGAAGTTGGTATTGTGAAATATACATATGAAAGATTTATGAATTTTGAGGATGATGTGAACAAACAAACTACTGATGTGAATGATAATTTGAATAAACTAAGTGAAATTATAAAAAAGAAATTTGGGAATAGGTTTAAATTTGTAATAATAACTGGACATACACCAGTCAGTTCGTTGAATTATTATTATTCCTCTCCGAATATTGATTTATTTATAACTGATAATCCAGAAAAGAGAGCTTCCAGGTCTCTGATAATTTTCGATAAAGAGAAAATTAGTGTGCGTGTTATTCCTCATGGCGTGGATTATTTTGTTAGTATTCAGAAACCCAAATTAAATGTGGGTGGAGGAGGTTTATCTTCTGAGGATGTTAAAAAAATTAAGAATACTAAAAGTCAAATAGATGTTGCTAGAGAGATAAATGGGGAAATTTCTAAGGCCGAAGAAGAAGTTGAAAAGGCTAAAACTATATCTGAGAGATTAGATGTACTTAAAAGAGTGTTTTCGAGACTTAAGGATTTCTTTTCTAAAAAATCACAAGAAGTTGATAGAGTTTTTATTGATCCCGAACCTACGCAAACTAGACCTATAAAGCAAGCATTAGATGCAAGCATACAAAAGTCAGAGGAAGGATTACGGGCAGTACAAAGTGGTAATTTAGAAGAGGCAAATAAGAAGTTTGATGAGATAAGGAAAGAATTTAAACAACTAGCAGAAAATATATTAAAAAATGCAGGTGATAGAATTCAAGAAGTATATCAAAAACTTCAGGGAAATTCTCAAGCGGAACAAAGTTTAAATAAAAATATTGAGGAATCCATACGAAATCAGCAATCTGAATTATCAAAACAAGGAGAGAATATCCAAAGAACAGCTGCATCGACAGATGTTGCAAAGAGCGTAACAGAAAGTACAGAAAAACTCGCTAGTTCTCAACTTTCTCAACAGGGGAGAAGTCTTTTACAAAAATTAAAAACATCTGTGAGCGCTTTTAAAACTTTTTCAACTACAATTAATAATTTAGCATCTAAAATCTCACCCCTTTTAATATTCGTACCTATGATAGAAATAGGCAGAAATTTAGAACTATATGAAATCCCATATGGAGAAGAAGTTTCTTTGGCATTAACTCTTGGTGGTATAATTGGATTGACTTTGCAAACCATATTGGCAATTAAAATTGCATTGGAGGCAGGAATTCGCGTCGCATTAGCTGTTGTTATTACTGGACCTTTTGGTTGGTTAAGTCTACTTGTTTTAGCCGCAATAATAGTTGCTATTGGTGCATTTATGTGTTTTATCTATGTTACTCAAAGAGGTGGCGGTGATTTTGGACAGTGTTTACTGTATGGTATATCTTTCGGTACTGCAAAATATTGCGACCTATACGCGGCAAAATACTATTTTAGAGATATTAATGATTTTGACAAAAAAACTGAAAAACAAAAACCATCTGAATATACTTACTTTACAGTTTTGTATCCAGACTATAGGGAAATAAAATTATATGCTGAAGGAATACCTAGGATAGGTACTGAAAAATGTCCTGCAGATAATTATCTTGGTCCTATAAAGGTTTATGAAGGTCATAATTACTTTATCAGAATAAAGCATTTGGGTAGTAATATGGAAAGATATGATTTAACAAAGTTCATAGTAGAAAAGGATGGAAGTGGGAGAAGCGAGGGGACATTTTGTTTAACTTCTAAATCAAGTTGTAGCAAAGATGCAACGGACTTTCCATTCGAAGTTGGAAAACAATATTTAGTCATAATAGATGAAAGAGGATGGTATATTGTAGAACCCTTAGGTAGCGGAATTAAGAAGAGCGTTCCTGTTGGTGTTCTATACATTTATGAAAACAAAAATGCATGTAGTAATCTTGGCGGAAAATGTGTAGATGTAAGTAAGGCACAAGATCCTAAGCAAATAATATATCACGGCGTTTGTAAGGCTGGTGAGATATGCATTAAAGAATGTAAGAGCGATTCAGATTGTAGTAGTGGATATTTCTGTGATGCTGGAATATGTAAATCGCGTATAGGAGAAGAAGTTAAAAAATGCAATTCGCAAGGAAAGGTTTATATTGGGCACGAATCAGAAAACAACAAATGTTGTGAGAGAGAAAAAGTAAATGTTATGATATGTGAAGGTAGTGATTGTCCTACTTATTCTTTTAGAGCAGAAGAATGGATAACTCATAAAGATACTATTTTAGATTATTTGACAGGAAAGATAGATTATTCGCAATTCAGCAACTTAGTTAGTGCTGATGTAAGACTAAAGCTACTACAATTACAATCTACAAAGAACATAATGTGCTGTGGAGATTGGAAAAAGTGTGTGTATAATGGAAAATGCTATAATGAAAATAGTGTAGAAAAAATTAATCAAAAAGATTTTGTTTGTAAATTAGGCAAATGGATACAAATAGACTCTTGTAAGATTAATAGGGCATACGTACAGAATAATAATTTAATTTTAGAAGTTTCTTTGGGTTGTGGCGGAATAATTTCTGGTAATCAAGTTAATGTAGGAATAGAATGTAAGAGGATTAATAAAGATGGCCAGTGTGTATAACATTAGAAAAATCAATATTGAAAAAGGTGGAAAAAACATAGCTTTAATTATTTTTATGTTTTTACTTTCCTTTACTTCTTTTGGTTTATCCCAGCAAAATATGTTAAAATGTACTAATAATTATCTATTGGTTTCTTGTTTAGTAGATAATTGCTATTCTGGAGTGGTTATTGTCAATAATTCTTATGAAGTTTACACTATATCAATAGATATAAATTCAAACTCATTTAATATTCAACCAAAAGGCAGTGAAATATTTTTTACGGTTATTTGTCAAGCTCCACAAAAAGTAGAAGAGTATAAGTATAAAATAAATAATGTTATACTTTCGGATACATTCCAAAATGTTAATAACCAACTTATAGTTGGGAGAGGATGCTATAGCATAAGAACAGAAGTTAGTGGAAGCACTAGCTTTCTATATCTAGAAAAATATAGATATTCTGAAGGTGGATGTGAAGAAAGTCAAAAAGTTCAAACATTAAAAATTCCTTTGAAAAGCAAGGATGTGATAATTCACGTAAATTGTAAATGCATAGAAAACAAAGGACTCTTATTGTCTATTGGAGATTTTGCTAGTGTAAACGAAGTAACATTAGCATCTTCAGATGAAGTAGTAATTTATTTGAAAAAAGGATGGAACATGATATCTAATCCGTCTGATAAGCCAATAACTTTAGAAGATTTTAGGAAAAGCGGATGTAATATTAGGTCTATTTGGAAATATGAAAACAAGAAATGGCAAAGACCTACTGAAATATCAAACGATGCAAAAGGTTATTTTGTTTATGCAACTAACGATTGTGTATTAAGAGTTAAAAAACCATCAAAATCGAATGTAATATTAACTAACGAACTTTCAATTACTTTACAAAAAGGATGGAATTTAATTAGAGGTATTGATGGGTTAACTTGTGAAGATTTAGAGAGACTAGGATGTAAGTTATCATCAAAATCAAAAAACAAATGTTTTTGGATATATCAGAATAAGAAATGGGTAAGAACAAATGTGACTGAGATGCTATATGGGTATTGGGTATATTGTAGAGAAATTGTTAAGTAATATGGATAAATATTTATTGTTAAACAAAATAATAATTATGAATGGAAAATTCTTAAATGTAATACTATTTTTAATTTTCTTTTTGAGTTTTGGTATAGTTTATTCTGAAAATTATGTTTTAAGTCTTAAAAAGGGATGGAACTTGATTTCGATACCCTTAGCTCCATCTAATATAGAGTCTGTAAAATGTGATATATCTTCTATTTGGTCATATGAAAACGGTAAATGGAAAAAATTGAGTAATATTAATCAGTTAGTTCCTGGTAAAGGTTATTGGATATATGTTAGAAGTGCTACATGCGATATCGTTATCTATGGAGATAGAATAAATTATAATCCAATAGAAAAATTAAGTAAAGGATGGAATTTAGTTGGTATTGGTTCTAATGAAATATATGTTAAAGATTTAAAAAATGTTTGTAAAAATATTACTAGAATTTGGAGTTATGAAAATGGCAGATGGATAAAATTAAATGATGATGATAAATTAATTCCTGGTAAAGGATATTGGATATATAGTAGAGATGAATGTGATTTAGGAAGAAGCAAGTTTGTAGGTTCTTCTAGTTGTCAATGTTATGATAATCTTAAAATAAATCCGGATAAAACTACATTTTCTCCTGGAGAAACTATAAATTTCGAAAGTGTTTGTGGTGATCAAGGAAATCTTATAACAATAGTTTTGAAAGATCCTAGTGGTAGTCAAAAAGCATCTGCATATTCTACTTGTCCTAGTCCAACTAGTAAAGCAAGCGGTAGTTATACATTTAAATCTACTGATCCTGCAGGAACTTGGAAATTAATAATGGATGTGAGTGGAGTTACTTGTGAGCATTGTGAAAAAGAAATAACATTGCAAGGAACACAACAACAATGTAGTGTATCAGTATCTAATATAAATATTCAACAAACAAATACACCTACTTGTGGTCAATCAGCAACACTTTCAGTATCTATATCTGGTACAGCAACAAATTGCCAATCTTTAAAAGCAGAAATTTATGAAGATCAAACTTTATTAAAAACAATATCATGTAGCATTTCGAATAATAATTTACAATGTTCTGACACATTAACTTTAACAGTCTCTTCTAATAATCAAGAAGCAGACTTTGATATAGTAATTAAAGATAGTAATAACAATGAAAAGGCTAGAAGTCCTAAGAGAATTACATTACAATGTCAATCACAACAACAATGTCAAGTAACTTTAAATTCGTTATCTCTAAATCCATCATCCACGAACCAATGTGGTCAATTAATTCCATTAACTATAACTGTTAGTTATTCAGCTAGTGGAAATTGTCAAAACAAATATATTACAGTTTATGATCATGATAATAATGTTTTAGGTTATATTCCAATAGATACTTCTAAAACAAGTGGCTCATTAAATTTAAATACTTACAACGTTCCTTCAAAAAGTGATAAATATTTAATTTGGGCCTTAGCAGAAGGTTCCTCACAACAAGTTTCTGCATATTTAGATGTTCAATGTCAATCACAACAACAATGTCAAGTAACTCTTAATTCATTATCTCTAAGTGAATCAACAGCACAATGCAATCAACAAATTTCATCATTAACAGCAACTGTTAGTTATTCAGCTAGTGGAAATTGTCAAAATCAAAACATAATAGTTTATAAACCAGATGGAAGTGTTTTGTGCAATATTCCAATAGATACTTCCAAAAATAGCAATTCATGTTCAGCTAGTTATACTGCTCCATCGCAAAGTGGTATACATACATTCAAAGCTGTTTATGGAACTCAAGAAAAAACAGCAAGTTTAAATGTTCAATGTCAAAGTCAAGAAACTAAAATAGAAGTTTCTATAACTGCAGATAAAACAACTTCTTATGTTAGAGACAAAATTAAAATAAGAGCAACTGCAAGATTCACCAATCTAAAAGAAACAGGAACATATGAGTTGTGGATATGTAGAGAAGGGTTATCATATTGTTTAGCATCTGCTGCAAAGGTTTGCACAGATTCAAATTGTCTTAGAGAATTAGAGCAAAACGGTCTAACAAAAGAATATGAAGCTACTTCAGATTGTAGCGGAAGTTATAAATATTATGCAAAAGTTTATTTAGGAACTGATAAAGAACTTGCCAAGAGTAATCCAATAGAAGTTAATTTTAAGCTTCATGAAGGTTTAAAGATAGATGAATTAAAAGTTGAACCTCCAAAAGCAGATTCAGAGCAAAAAATAATAATAACTTTAAACCCAGATACATATAGAATACTAAATGAATATTATTGTGAAGGATGTAAAGGTTTTAATACAGGTGATTATTTTGTATCAGTACCAGAATATTATGATCCTAATGGAAATAAAGTACAACTTTTGATACCAGCTTGTAACGAAAATGATATAAGACAAAACAATGGTAAGTGTGTAATAGATAAGTATTTTAGTGGTAGTCCACTTAAACTGTTTAATAAACCAGGAACATATAAAGTAAGGGCAGTTTTAATGAGAGAGTGTGTAAGAGATGCTACTACTACAGAAAAGTTGACCGAAGGTTGGTTTACTGTAACAATTTCTTCACAAAATTGTGTTGTTAACATCTCTGAGGTTAAAGTTGAAAAAGTAGATTCTAATATACCAAATTGTGGCCAAACTATAAATTTGAAATTCACGGTTAATGGAAAGCATACTTCTTGTTCTAGTAGCGATATCGCTGCAATAATTTACGAAGGTTCTAGTGAGATTGGAAAATTACAATGTAATGTAAATAATGATGGTACATTTAGATGCGAAGGACAACTTCAATATAAGATAATAGTTTCAGGAACCAAAACATTCAAAGCAAAAGTTCTTGATAAAGAAAAAGAGAGTAATCAAATAGATTTATCTTGTCAACAACAGCAACAACAATGTACATCTGGTCAAACAAAATGCGAAAATAACAAATTATACGAATGTGTTAATGGACAATGGCAAGACAAAACTCCTTCGTGTCCACAGGGTCAACAGTTTGTATGTGTAGATCAAACGCGTGGAGAATGTAGACAACAGCAACAACAATGTCAATTAAAATCTGTAAATATAGAAAGTGTTAGACAATTAACAAAATGTGATGGGACAAAAGTTAGATACGAAGTAACTGTTTTTACAGATTATGAAAATTGCGAACAAATGCCTAAGGTAACTCTAGAATATGGAAGAAAAGATCAATTAAGACCTTCTAAAACACAACAACCAAAATCTGTTAGTAATGATGGAAAGAGAGCTATTTTTGAGGTAGAAATTAGTGGAGTTAGACATGGAACGCAGGTTTTCTTTAGAGCAACTGCTGAAATTTCTGGTCAACAGAAATCTACTGTCGATGAAGAAAGAACTGTAAATTGTTATGTAGAAGAAGATACATATAAATGTATTGTCGATAACAACAGGGTAAAAATAGTAGCTTCTAACAACCAAGTTATATGGGAAAAAGAAAATACACAGACCATTTCATACTATTGTAAAAAAGAGAGTATAAGTGCTAGAAAAGGTATAACATCTAGTGATGGTGATTTTGAAGATTTCTTGAATGCTTTAGTTGGAGCAAGAAAAGTTTTTACTTGCAGTTTTTCAAACGGAAGGATAGAATGTAATATTGGTAATTTAAATGTGAGAGGTAGCACTGTTTGTATTCTAGTAGACAATAATAATGCTATATGTAAAACAGTTAGTTAATCAAAAAATATATATGAGGTATAAGATATTATAATTTATTATGTTGAACATCAGAGGCTTAAAAGGTTTTACTGCGATAGAAATTGTCTTTCTAATTTTTATTTTAATAGTTGTCGTGTTAGTTGTAATTCAAATGATTACTAGATATGTTAATCCAGGAAAAATTAATCCTTATATTGAAAATATAGAAGAATTAGCGAAAAAGGATTATATGAGGCAATATTGTGATAATTTGTGCAATTCTATTAAAACTGCTACTAGTGAAAGAGAAAGATTGTTTGCAATGGCAAGATGGTGTATGGAAAATATAAAAGACAGAGGAAAAGATTATATAGATATAATTGAAGATGGAGTAAAAGGATTTTATGTTATTGGTGGTTTACCTTATTGTGAAGCTGGCACATATTGTTTTCATTTCTTCTCTTGCGATGTAGGAATAACTTTGGATTTAAAGGAATGTAGGAGAATTCTTTGCGAATATTATACTCAACAATTGGGAGATACAAAAAAGGCTAGCGAGGCTATAGTAAATATCATAAACTGGGGAAAATGTAATGTCAACAAAGAACAATTATCTGGTAAACCATTGCTTTACTCAAGCGCTAGATGGTGGTATGATAAATATTTTAACATAACAGATGAAAATGGCGAACTCAAAGATTTTTGTAGCGTTCTCATAGCTGGTGGAGATATAGAGGGAATAGTTAGCGAAGGTGAAGAGGAAGGCTCTCCTCCAATGCCATCATAATCATAGAAGAAAAAATGAAACCTTTTAATGAATTTATTTATTATTTTCTAAATATAATTATTTTAAAATGGTGAAATTAATAAACTTACAAAAATCAAAAATATTTTTCCTTCTTACCATTCTAATATTTAATCTGTTTGTTTTCTCTTATTCTTTTTCTCAAGAAGGTTTAACTATAACATTGAAAAAAGGATGGAATCTAATTTCTTTACCAGCTGAAGATATAAAAATTAAAAATACAAATTGTGACATTAGGTCGATATGGGCATATGAAAACGGCAAATGGAATAAGTTATCTTCTTTGGAAAATTTGAGAGTTGGAAAAGGTTATTGGGTATATGTAAGAAACGATTGTGAAATTAATTTTGAAGGAAGTTTTGTAATTGGAACAACATTAGAAAACATAACAAAAGGATGGAATTTAGTTGGTGTTAATTCTGAAATCTTTGTAAGTAGATTAAAAGAGATATGTCCTACAGTAAGAACTGTATGGTCATATGAAAATGGTAAATGGATAAAATTAAAAGATGATGATAAATTAGTTCCTAATAAGGGATATTGGGTATATTCAAACGGATATTGTGATGTTAGAAAATCTTCCTTAGAAAAAATTACAAGGGAGGTTTCTCCCAAATTATCTCAAGTCGTTATGCAGGATCTACAGAATACAAATAAAATTGCTTCTATTCCAGCTATTCTTTTGTTGGTTCCTGATGTTGTGGATCAGCTTAATACAGAAGTCTCAGTAGTATTAATATCTAGAATGATTTTCAAAATACCTTATGATGCATTTCCTTTAACACTTAAAGTCAAAAATTATAGAGGTTTTGATATTTGTGAAAGAAATATAAGAAGCTTTGATGAACTTTTTAGAATTTTTGGCTTAGATATAATAAATGTTTGTTCTTTCATAGTAAAAGATCAATCATATGAAGGTGCTTATGAATTGTTTGTATTTGATAGGAGCAACAACTTAATATTTAATGTAAAGTCTATTTCAGAACTAAAAATAGGTAAAGAAACAACTTATCCAACAGAAGAATGTAAGATATCTTATTTTGTAGTGAATTCAACAACTATCGATTGTAAGAGTGATAAACATCCTATAATTATTAAATTTAATGCTAGCAAGGAATGCGTAGGAAAGGAAGTTAGAATACAGATCATACCAGAAGCAAGACTAATAGGTCCATTGTCAAAAGGTGTTATTATTAGGAGTTTTAATAAATCATTTGAAGTTTGCAAATTTAAGATAGAAAAAGTTGGAGAAAATACGGTAAGATGTGAAATTAATGTTTCTGCTTTGAAAGAGCATCTAAAAGGAGAGATAGATGAAAAAATGTTAGGAGAGGCATATGTACTAGTAAGGGCAGATTATGAAGGATTAGGTAATTACAGATATATAGGAAGGGTAGGTATATTACCTGAATGTTTCAAAACAAGTAATTGTGAGGTATCTATAAAGGGAAAGGTTGTAAATGCAGATGTGAGAAATTGTGGTGATTTGACTAAATTGGACTTTTATGTAGATATGTCTGTGAGATATAAACAGGGGGAGCGAGACTCTTGCCCAAACAAATATGAAATTTATATATTAGATTCGGGTGAAGTTTGGAATAATGTTGGTAAAGGTGAAATAGATCTTGGAGATTTGCAGCCAACTCCACCACTAGAAGAAAATGGTTATGAAAGTCTGTTCGGAAGTCTAACTATACCTGCTAAGACTATTGTAACATACAATGGTCAGAAAAAAGAATTTATGATAGTGGTTGTTGGAGTCTTTGAAAATGAAAGAGGAATGCCAAAGAAAGTCATATTGGCTAACACAACATTAACGTATTTTGCTGAATGTTTAAAATGTAGAGTAAAAGAAGCAAAATTAAGTTTAGATCCAAGTGAAATAACAACTTGTCCATTTAAAGTAAAAGCTAAAATTGAGGCAGAAGTTGAGAATTGTTGGAAAGATTCAGTGATTGTTGCAAGAGTATATAAACTTGACAAATTTATGCATTCAATAGATGATAAATTAGAGGTTTGTAAAGCGACAAAAACATTGTCAGATCTCGAATCAAATCCACCATCATTACCAGAAGATAAGACACCACCTTCTGTGAGTGGAAAAGTAACACTATCTTGCGAATTTTATGTTAAGACAGAAGCAGATAGTGGATATTATTTTGCCATAACAGGTAATGGAGTATCTAATTTAGCATTCTTAAATGTAACCTGTGAAAACATAAGAAGAAGACCAATAGTTCCAGAACCTCTTTCTACAGTATTGAATATAAGATAGATAAAATCGAATTTAATATACACACAAAATAATATTTATGAGGAGAGTATTTTTTGTTTTTTTAGCTTTATTTTTAGTATTTTCATTATCAAATTTTTCTTATTCTTCGGAATGCGCAGCATACTTGCTTAATTCTTGTGAATTTTCAGATAGGTATGAGTGCAGTTCTGTAAGTTTAGTCAGCGAAAGCGGCTTAGAATATAGAAGACATTACATAAGTGATAAAGATATAGCCCCTATTTCAATTGCTATAGATAGATATGGAAATGCTTGGATAGGAACAAAGGAAAATGAAATAGTTAAAATAAATTTTGATTGCAAAAATAATATAGATTCTGACGGTGATGGAAAAGTGAGTATTAGTGAAATGAATGACATAAAAGACGATAAGTGTATAGAGCTAAGATTAAAACTTCCTTGTAAAAAAATTAATTCTGTTTGCATCGATTTTATTAATGATTTTTTGTATGCTGGATGTTATGATTCAAAACTATTTTATAGAATATCTTTAGATGGCGAAATTTTAAAAAGTTGGAAATTAGATTATGGACCTTTTAATTGTGTTGTAGACGATGCATCTAATGTTTGGATTTCTACATTGTCAAAAAACTTAATAGAAATAAACTTTGAATCAGATAAACCAGAATATTATAAAGTTAGTGACAAAACATATAGTATTTCTAAATGTAAAGATAAAGATTGTCTAATAATAACTTCTGAAGAAAGTGGCAAAGTATTAATATTTAACACATCATCTAAAAAGGTAACTTTAGAGAGGAAAATTTCTTCTTATGCAATTTCTTCCATTTCTGATGATAATTTTATTTATTTGTTGGATAGCAAAGAGGGGAAAATATACAGGCTCGATTTTAATTTAAACATATTGAATAATTTAGATATATGTAAATGGCCAATATCTGTTTCTATTGATTCTTGTAATAATGTTTGGATTATTTGTAGCGAGGAGTTATTAATATTATCTAAAGATTTTTCGAAAATAAACAAATATTCTATATCTTCTTCCAGGTTTTTTATTTCTGATTTTACTGGGTATTATTCTAATGCAAATATAAGAATAGAGCAAAAAAGTTTGCAAAAATTCAGAGATAACGATGGCAAATGCGAAATAGATAAGGGAGAAAATTGTGCAACATCTCCTAATGATTGTAGTTGCGGAAATGGTAAAATTTGTTGTATTAACGATCCAAAAAAAGATGAAAGGGGTTGTACAAACAGAAAAGCTAAAGAAGGAGAAGAATGTTATTGTAGCTCTCAATGTTTAGATAATCTGAATTGCAATCCGGTAGCTCCAAATTTCAATAAATATAGTAGAGCTTGTTGCCCTGCCGGAAAAGTTTGGAATGGAACACATTGCACAGAAAGCGATTTACTTAGTTTTTGTCCTAAAGATACTAACTGTAAATCTTTTTGGCCGAACAAGCAAGGAAAATTATTATCTATAAACGAAGAAAATTATGCTTGTGATTTATTTGAAGTTTGTCATCCATATGTTCAAAGTATAGCAAGAGAAGCCTTTGAATGTTGTTCAAAGGAGTGCAATTCTAATTGTCACTCTTATTGTAAAGAAGCTTTAGAATATTCTGGTTATAACAAAGAAAAAACTTATGAAAGATTAAAGTTTTGTATGGGACTATACATAACTTCTGGATTTGGCCCAGCAAAAAGATTTATGATAGGTTATAATGATGCTGAAATTTGTTGTGGAGCGAAATATTTTCCAGATAATAATATTAGAGATGTTTTAGAAGGTGTTTGTAAATCTGCTTATGGGGATAGTTTTATTGGCAAATGCGAACCTAAAATAGAAAATACTGGTCTAAAAGATTTAGAATGTAAAGAAGCAGTAAGTAAATATCCTTTGGGATGGAAAAGCGATAATAATATGAAAGAAAATAGCTGTATATTCTCTGATTTGCCTGCTCATGTTACTCTAAACTTTATAAAAACTGGAATATGTGTAGATTATTCTGTTGCGTTAACTTCTGCATTAAGAGCTGCTGGGTATTCTTCGAATGAAGTTTATACTGTTGTGGCACCTGGACATGCTTATAATTTAGTTCTATTTCCTCTAAATGAAAAATATACTATAGTAGATACTACTGCCAATTATCCAAATAATTGGCGTCCGGGTCAGCAGCCAGGAAAGTATAACTTTGGAAATATTATGAAAAGTAGATGTGAATACGAGCAATGTATGAATGATAATGGTATATTAACTTGTCCACCCAAAAATTTAGTTTATGGTTGCTAAAACGTTTTTATTTATCTTTTTGCTATTGATTTTTTCTAGCTTTGTTTATTCTTGTATAAATGTTAATAAGACTTCTAATGTAACTATAGCAAAAACTAACGAAGCAATTGAAATTAAAATATTTATAGAAAACAAATGTGAAAAAGATAAAGAGATTACAATTGTTGAGGACGTTTTTGGTGACGTTATTTATCCTAGAGAAAATTTAGTCTTTTACAATACTTCCGAAAAAGTTTTTATTTGGAGATCTCCTCAATTGATTTGGAAAAATATTAACTTGGAGGCAAATCAGAAAATAAGCATTAGCTACGTAATTTATTTTGATACAGTAGATAAATTTGTAATTCCTCCTACAAAGGTTTTAGATGAAAGCGGTAATGTTTATAACTCTAATTCCATTGAAATAAAAATTGAATGTAATAGGAATGGGATGTGTGAAAAAATGTATGCAGAGAATTATGTAAATTGTCCAGAGGATTGTAAAGTAAGTAGTGAAGATGGTATTTGTAGTGGGTATGTTAATGATCCTGACTGTAAGACTCAAATAAAAACAGAAGAGAAAAAGGAAGAAAATTTTTTATTCTACGTTTTCGTAATATCTTTAATTGTTTTATCTGTTTTGCTTGTGTTATACAGATTTGTTATAAGAAAAACTTTAACTAAATCTTAAAATTTTAATAATCGGGTTTTTATAAATTATTATTTATGGCGAGAAAAATTCATTACTTCTTATTCCTTATTTATTTTCTATTTTTAATTACTAGTGTTGGATTATCAGATAGTTACTCTTTAGAGCTTAAAAAAGGATGGAACCTAATTTCTTTACCACTAAAAAATATAAAAGTTGAAAACGTGGAGTGTGAAATTAAATCTATTTGGTCATATGAAAACGGCAAATGGAAAAAATTGAGTAATATTAATCAGTTAGTTTCTGGTAAAGGATATTGGATTTATGTTAGAAGTGCTACATGTGATATTGTTATCTATGGAGATAAAATAAATTATAATCCAATAGAAAAATTAAGTAAAGGATGGAATTTAGTTGGAATAGGTTCTAATGAAATATATGTTAAAGACTTAAAAAATGTTTGTAAAAATATTACTAGAATTTGGGGTTATGAAAACGGCAAATGGATAAAATTAAATGATGAAGATAAATTAGTTCCTGGTAAAGGATATTGGATATATAGTAGAGATGAATGTGATTTGCAGCAAACATCTCAAAATGAAAAATTATGTAAAATAGAGTCTGTTTCTACAAGTATAAATGAGATAAATGATTGCGATAAAGAGCAGAATATAAGACTCGTAGTTAAATTAAGTGGAGATTGTAGCAATAATATAGTTAAAATTAAAGAAATAAATCAAAATATCGAATGCAAAATTGATAAAGATGAATGTAATATAGTAATAAATAATCCTAAACAATATGATGGCAAAACTTTGAATTTTAGGGTTTATCTTGATGATAAAGATCTGAATACAGAAATAAAAATAACTGTAAAATGTAATAAGGAGTCTCAAGTTTGTAAATCTGGTCAAACAAAATGTGAAAATAACAAATTGTACGAATGTGTTAATGGACAATGGCAAGATAAAACTCCTTCATGTCCACAAGATCAACAGTTTGTATGTCTAGATCAAGCTCGCGGAGAATGTAAAGCCTGTGAGTTTGGTCAAACAAAATGTGAAAATAATAAGATGTATGTTTGTGTAGATGGCAAATGGAAAGAAATATCTCCACCTTGTACAATTGGAGAAAATTTTGTTTGTATAAATGATAAGCAAGGTGAATGCAAACCTATAGAAACATGTCAGTCTGGACAAATAAAATGTGAAGGTAACAAATTCCTCATTTGTATTGATAATAAGTGGATGGGTACATATGTTCCACCATGTCCAGTTTATACTAATATTGAAGTTCCTAGATTCGAGTGTGTAAATAATATGACGGGAGTCTGTAAACCTTCAGAATCATCTTATAGAGTTACTGATTTTGAGGTCAAATGTATAAAAGAAATAAATAAGATTTTTTTGGTTAGAAAAGATAATGGAGCTTATATAGAGATTTATCCTCAATGTCCAAGTGGTTATTCATTTGTTTGTATTAATGATAGAGATGGAAAATGTGTTCTAAGCGATGCTTCCCAAATATGTAAAAATAGTGAAACAAAATGTGAAAATGATGAACTTTTCGTTTGTGCTGGAAATAGATGGACTAAGGTAACATTTCCTTGTGATGAATGCGAATATTTTGTTTGCAAAAACGATAAAACAGGAACTTGTGCTAAGCTAACTACTAAATGTCTTAACAATAAGAATATTTTGTTGAAATGTGTAGGAGGAGAAAAATATTGGTGGGAAAAAGTCAATATAACATGCGAAAACAATCAGAAATTTGTTTGTACAAATTATACTAGTGGAGAATGCCTTAAGATGAAGGACACCAAAATAACTATAGAAGTTTTAGATAATGGTGGAGATCCATATTATGGTATTTTAAGGATTGTTGTTAATAAATTGTTAACTCCGAAAGAATTTTGGGAAAATATTAGGAGAGAAGAAGATACATTTTTAGTTGGGAAAGGTGAAAAGATAGAGTTCGAAATTTCAGATTTTCTGAAATTCGCTGATATTGCTATAAATTCGGAACATACATGGACTATAAAAGTTACAGATCCTTTCGGAAACGTTAAAGTTTGTAAAGTTAATAAAGATTTGAGATGTAGAATAGGATATGAACCTGCTGATGAAATTATACTTGAAGTATTAGATGTAGAACTTCCAAAGGACTTGAAAAATGTAGATCCTTATTCTGTTAGAGAACAGTTTTACATATATCTGATAGATGATTGGATTATAAATAAGTATAATACTAAATATGAAAGTTATCTTAAATGTATGACATCATATTTATCTAAGGGTGAAACTTATAGATGTAAGCTTTATGGGAGTCCTTATTATGGTGTTAGAATAACTACGTATGCTGTTAGGTTAAACTGGGTAGTAAGAGTTACAGATCCTTTTGGAAACGTTAAAGTTTGTAAAATAAATTATAAAAACAGTTGTGAAATAAATCTCAATCCTTTATATGAGATATTTAAAAATTTAAGAGAAAAATAGCTAAAATTATCTTTTACTTCTTTGTTTATGTCTTCTAGATCCTCTACTACTTGCACCTTTTCCACTAGAATGATGTGGCTCATTCATTCTATAATCTCTTTTTAATAACCAAGGATCGAAAGAGTGGAATAATTCTTCTAATTTTTTATTTCTTACTATTCTCAATAAGGCTTTGGCAATTGCTTGTCTAATTGCATCTGCTTGACTTACTAATCCACCACCCTTAACATTAACTTTTATTTCATATTTTGGTAATATGTCTTTTATATAATCTTCGCTAATCATAAAAACTTCTCTTATTCTCCATCTTAGAGTTTCTGTCCCCCAAACATTTAATGGGTATGAATTAATTCTAATTTTTAGTTCAGAATTCTCTCTCTCTTTTAACTTAAAAGTTACTCTTGCAACAGCTGTTTTTCTCTTCCCAACTTCATGAACTATTTTTGGTAATTTTGTTACCATCTTTTCTTAGCTCCTATAGCTAATGCTATTTCTTCTAAAGTCATATATCCAACTTTAACTAAATCATTAGCTGTTTTTACTTTTACATCCATAATTTTATCTTTATATTCTTCTGGTAAACCATAAAAAATTTTCAAATTTTTTAGTGCAACTTTTCCTCTATATGTTTTATATGGTAGCATTCCTCTAACCATTCTTCTAAAAATTTCATCCGGATATCTTGGATAGAAAGGACCTTTATATGGATCTCCCCTTTCTCTTCTCTTCTTAAATTCTTCTATAATATCTTCTCTATCTCCACTAATAACGGCCTTTTCTACATTAACAACGATAACCTTATTACCTTTCAACAATTCTTTAGCAACAAAACTAGCTAATCTTCCAGCGATTTTATTAGTTGCGTCTATAACTATCTCTTTCATATTATAATTCTTACATTACTTCCTTTAGGATTTTTTTCTACTAACTCTTTTATGCTCATAATTTCTATACCAGATTTCTCTAATTTTAGTTTTGCTGCTTTTGAAAATCTCCATGCAGCTATTTTTATTTTTTTAGTTACATTTCCAACACTCAAAACCTTTCCTGGAACCAAAACAATTTCTCCATCTTTAGCATATCTATCTATTTTATATAAATTAACTTCTACTCTTTTTCTTGTTGGTTTGCTTAATAGTTCAGCTACATATTTCCAAATCTTTGCTTTATTCTTTTTGCTAGCTTTTTCTAAGTAAACTATTAATTTCCTCAAGTATGGATTTGTAGGACCAGTAGGTTTTACCATAAATTTATTTCTAAAAAATATAAATTCAATTTGTTATATTAGATAAAAAAATTTAGAAAGGTATTTATATCTTGCTTGGGTAAATATATAATGGTAAAGATAAAACTGGATATATGGAAGATATCCACTTTCGTTTTGTTAGTTGCGCTGATTATAACTCTGTACTATAGTAATTTTTCATCTAGCTTAGGTTTTTTTGCATTAAAGAACAATCAAAATGCCAATGAAATAGGTAAAAAGGTTATAGATTATATTAATAAAAATTTAGTTCAACCTGGAACATCAGCAAGTTTAAAGGATGTAAAGTTTGATTCTTCTTTGGGACTATATGTTGTTACCACAGAATATCAAGGCAATGAAATTCCTGTATATGTTTCTCCTAATGGAAACTTTTTAATTCTAGGTAGTGTATTAGATATGAGTAAGCAGTTAAATTTGGCTTCTCAATCTCAACAACAAATTCCAAAGTCTGATAGACCAAAAGTAGAACTATACATATTTTCATATTGTCCGTATGGAGTGCAGGCTCAATCTGCGTTTATAGAGGTAGCCAAAGCAATGAAGGATTATGCCGACTTTTATGTGAGATTCTTTAGTCATATGCATGGAGAGTTTGAAAGGCAACAAAACATGATTCAAGAGTGTATAATTAGAATGTATCCTCAGAAATATTGGGATTATGCAAAAATCTTTGTCGAAGAGATTTATAATAAGTGCTATGGGAATGTGACGTGTGATAAAGAAGAAAGTATTAAAGCTATGCAAAGAGTAGGAATAAATGCTACAGAAATATTAAATTGTGTACAAACAAAGGGTAGCGAATATTATAACGAAGATATTAAGCTTGCAGAAAATTTAGGATTAACTGGTTCACCATCATTTGTAATAAATGGAGTATATGTTAGTAATGTTGTAAGAACCCCAGATGGGATTAAAAATGTAGTTTGTCAAGCATTTAATAATCCACCAGCAATTTGTAATCAAACATTAGGTTCGAGTTCATCAGTTTCTACAGCACCAGCGGGAAGTTGTTAATAATATTTGGTAAAAACTATAATATTTAAATTATGAATAGTGAGTATTTAACACTTATTTATTTAATTCTTTCTACAATGATAGGTGCTGGAATTTTGGCTTTACCATATGCTTTTTATAATGCTGGAATTATTAACTCTTTGTTTTTATTCTTCTTTTCAATGTTAATAACTTACATTTCTGCAAAAATAATATTAAATGCTTCTCTAAAATATTATTCTAATCAACTTCCTGAAATAATTAATAGATATTTGGGAAAGTTTTTTGGTACATTTTTCTTTATTAGTTTTCTTCTTTCGCTGTTTTTCGTTAATATAGCTTACTTGAATGTAATTAACTTTTCTGTTAAAACATTTTATTCGCAATCTGAATCAATAACTTTATTAATAGCAGCAATAGTAATGTCTATTTCTTTTGTTGGATTTTGGCTAATTGAAAAATCTGAAAAGCTTCTTTTTACAATAAAGACGTTAATTTATTTTGCATTTCTTTCATTCGTTATTTTTATTACTCCAAAATACGATTTAAGCTTAATCTCCTTTAATTTAAAAGATAACTTAGATTTTTTACTAATATCGATTTTTGCATTTTCTTTTTATTCTATAATACCTTCTTTATTATTAGTTTCGAAAGATAAAAAAGTTTTGAGAAATTCTTTTATAATTTCCTTAGTTATAGCTTTTTCGTTCTACTTTTTATTTGCATTTATAGTTTCTTCTAGAGTTGGAAATAAAGAAATTGCAACATTAAATTTTAACGAACTTTTTAACATTCTAACCTTATTCTTAGTAATTACTCCTTATATAATTCTTTCTTGGGTAATGAGTGAAACAATTGCTGAAAGTTTTGAAATTTCTAAAAGAGTTTCGCTACTTTTGTCATATACTTTACCATTTATATTCTTTCTTTTGTTTCCAAAAAGTTTTTTAAGTTATATCGAAATAACTTCTGGATTTTTTATTTTATCTAATTACTTTATTTTTGGATATTTGGGTTATAAACTTAACAGAAGGATTGAAGTTAATAAATTAGAATCTATATTATTAATGATTATTTCGATAATCTTAATATTTTATGAAGCAGTAAACTTAATTTTATGAAACTTAATACTGAGCCATTAAAATTAGAATATAAAAACAAAAAACTTTTTTTAAATGATATCGAACTTAGGCCAAGTGTAAGAACATTAAAGGAAATGAAAAAAGTTTTGTTAGACGAAAACTTTGTTAATGAATTTAATGAAAATGAGATAACTTACTTAATGTTTAGAGACTTAAAAAGAGAAGAAGATAGAAAACTTTTCGAAGAAAAAAGATTAAGATATGATATTACAATAATCTTTTCAAAACTTTTAGGAAAAGAATTTAATAAGACATTTGGACATATACATCCTATTGTTGAAAGCAATTTAACTTATCCAGAAGTTTACGAAATTTTGAAAGGGAAAGCACTATTTATTTTGCAAGAATTTGAAAGTGAAAAAGTTAAAAAAGTTCTTTTAGTTTTTGCCAAGAAAGGAGAGAAAATTTTGATTCCTCCAAATTTTGGGCATGTAACTATAAACATAGGTAAAAGAGATTTGATTCTTTCAAACTTAGTTAGCAACAAATTTCATTCTAATTATGAAATATATGAAAAAAAGAGAGGTGCGGCAATTTATGTGGTTTCTGATGAACAGATTTATCCTTATGACAACGTTTTATCATCTTTATTATTGCCAATTAAAATGCCAATAAGGATATTTAAGAATCCTAATTATTCTGAAAATTTCGAAATAGAAGTTATAAAGCCAAAAAATCTTTTCGATTTTCCGAAAGAAAATCTTTACAAATCTTTTATAGAAAGTCCAGATTTTTACAATTTTCTCAATAAACCGTCTTTAATATGGCAAAAGTAAAAAAAGAAGTTCCTGAGCCAATAAGCTTGAAAAAATTCTTTTTTGGCCCAACTATAATACTTTTTGGTTTGGGATTAGGTGCTGGAGAATTAATTTTATGGCCACAAATAGCGGCAAATTATGGATTAATTTTTGTTTGGTTAGCATTTTTTAGTTTATTGGTTCAAACTCTTTGGACTATAGAAATGGCAAAGATTAGTTTAGTTACTGGAGAACATTTTGTACTTTATATGACCAGAATTTTCGGATTGATAAATTCTTTAATAGTTTTTGGAATATTTACTATACTAGCTGCTGGAGTACCTTCTTGGGCTATTAATAGTGCAGAAAGTTTATTAAGATTGTACGATTTTTCACTAGATTATAAAACAGCTTTATTTATTTGGTCTTTAATTTCTTTTGGAATAATTATACTTGCTTTGACATTTGCAGATAAAATTTCTTCATTTTTCGAAAGATTTTTTAAAATACTAACTTTGATAAGTTGGACATTTTTGATATTTTTAGTTATAAATCTCGAGTTGTATAAAAATATTGCTGAAGTTTTTATATCTTTATTCACAGATTTCGGAAGTTTAAGATTTGATATTTCTATGTATACGTTAGCTAGCGCAGTTGCATTTGTAGGTGCTGGAGGAATATTTAATATTTGGTATACATATTGGCTAAGAGATATTGGTTGGGGAATGGGAAAATATGTAGGAAGCATTAAAGGGATAAGAAAAAAACAGGAAAAAATTTTAATAGAGCCAATATTTCCAAAAGAAGATAGTGAAAACTTAGAAAGATTAAGTTTATGGATAAAGAATTTTAAAATAGGATTCTTTTCTATCTACTTCATTTTAAACTTTTTAACTTTGACTATTTTCATATCTTTAGGTTATTTTTTATACGGTAGCAATTTAGAAATAAAGAGTGCACCTATTGCCATATCTAATTATATCTCTCAAAGATTAGGAGAAATATTCGGAATTATTTATTTATTTATTGTTGCTCTTCAACTTTTTTCAACACAATTTTCAATTACTGAAGGTTTAATAAGGCAAATATCAGATAGTATATACATTTACTTTTTGAAATATAGAAAGAAGGAAATAAAAATAAACAAACTATATTTCGTTTTACTTCTAATTTTCAGCTTGTATGGTTTATTATGGATTTATATAACAAAAATTTCAGGGTATTTGAATCCAGACTTTTTAATTAAGTTATCTGCAAACATTGCTCTAATTTTTCAAACATTTTCTATTCCCTTAGTACTATATTATAATTACGTTGTTGCAAGAAGATTTTTGAGTTTTAAGGTTTATCAACTTATAAAACCAAATTTAGTTGTTTTTATAATTCTTATGCTAGGATTTTTACTTTATCTTCTTCTTTCTATAATGGCTTGGAGTGAATTTTTCGCTAAAATGTAAAATAATGGGTATTGAAATTAATGTTAATAAAATAAAGATTGTAATATTACTAGGTATTTCTATTTTGAAAACTTTTAGTAGAGATTCGAATGCAAGGTAAAACATATATATACCCAAAAAAATTCTAAGTTTTTCAATTCTATTAGCAGCGTCTTCCAAAAGAAAGTATAATGGTTTTAAACCAATAACAGCTAAAAGAGTAACTGTTATGAGCGATAGTAAATCTGAAGTAATTACTAATATAGAGAATGTGTTATCAAGAGAAAATATAAAGTTTACTATTCCTAATAAAATAGAGAGGATTGCGATATGAGAGGTTGACAAATAAATTATCGGTAATCTTTGATTGTCGTTTTGTGGAAGAGATTTTTTAAATTTTGATATAATCGATAAACATTTATTTATGAATGTTGTTTTTTCATTAATCATTGAGTATCCAAATAAAACTAAAACCACTGAAATTATTAAATAAGAAAGATTGAGAAAAGTATTAACTAATATAACACCCAGGAAAATTAGAGCAATTCTGAAAAGCATTGATAAATAGAGACCAAAAGATAGAATTTTTAGTTTTTGTCTAATGTTTATTTTTGCTATTGAAAATATAAGAAGAAAAATTGATAAGTTGTTTATAGAAAATATTTTTTCTGTTAAATAAATTGCCATCAAAGTGTATAAATCATTAATTTTAAAACTTTCTGCCGCTAAGATTATGAATACTATGGAAGTAAATATCCATATAAAACTCCAAATTATTGCATTTTTGAATGTTATTATTCTTTCTTTTCTGCTATAAAGTATATCGATTGCTAATATTATCGAAAAGAAGATTACCGAAAAAGTCACAAAATCCATAAGAATAATATTTATTATGCCCTTAATATAAGCGCCGGTAGTCTAGGGGCAGGACACTGGCTTCCCAAGCCAGTAGCCCGGGTTCAAATCCCGGCCGGCGCAATCAATTTAAATTTAAAAATATTATACTTCAGAAGGAAAAGGAGGCACTTCTTCTTCCTCTAAAGTAGAGAGATTTTCCTCTGGAGGTAATCCATTATTGGGCATTGATAGAGATTCAGATTCTCCTGCTTGAGTTGATACATTAATTAGTATTAAAATGAAAGTCAAAAGTATTAAGAAAATTGCAACAAGCAAAATGATATTTATTTTCATTTCTCGTCTCAAATAATTTCTCCTTGCTTTTAGGATTCTTTCTTCTAAAGAATTCATAAATATTTAATATTTAAGACAAATATATAGCTTATTCCTTTATCTCTATGGCACCAGTTGGACAAGCTTCTGCTGCTTCTTTTGCTTTTTCAACAAGTTTTTTATCGTTTGTCTCTGAAATTTTTGCAACAGAAAAACCGTCTTTATTAAATTCGAATATTTCTGGTGCTATTGCAACACAAGCACCACAACCAATGCATTTTTCGTTAACTCTTATTTTAACCATTATAAATACTAACCACAAAATATATTAATTTTAATTTACAAAATTTATGGAAACGACAAGAAAAGCTATAAAAGAATTAAAAGAAGGAGATTTAGTATTGATAGAAGGAGTTCCATGCAAAGTTGAAAGCGTTTCTACTAGCGTTACTGGTAAGCACGGTTCTGCAAAAACAAGAGTAGAAGCAATAGGATTGTTTGATGGTAGAAGAAGAAGCATTGTTCAACCAGCTGATGAAGATGTAGAAATACCGATAATAAAGAGGAAAAAAGCACAAGTTTTAGCTATTATAGGAGACAGAGTTCAATTAATGGATTTAGAAACTTACGAAAATTTTGAACTAGAAATTCCTGAGGAAAAAAGAGGAAAATTAAAAGAAGGAGAGGAAACTTGGTATTATGAGATAATGGGTATAAGGACATTAAAAGATTTGAAGTGAGATTAGCAAGTTTTGCAGGAAGTTTTTATCCTTATGAAAAGGAAGAAATAATAGATTTTATTCAAAAAAATGAAAAAGATATATCTAAGCTTAAAGAAAAGATTGTTGCATCTATAGTTCCTCATGCTGGCTGGGTTTATAGTGGAAAATGTGCTTTATATACGTATAAGAATTTAGAGAATTTCAATATCGAGAATATAATAATAATCTCTACAAATCATTCTTCTATAGGAAAAGTTATATTATCATTAGAAGACGTTAAAACACCTTTAGGAAAGGTAAAAATAAACAAAAGTTTAGTAAAAAAGTTTTTAGAGTTAGAGTTTTCGGAAATAAATGAAGAAATTCATGCAGAAGAACATTCTATAGAAGTTCAATTACCTTTCTTGCAATATTATTTGAAAGATTTTTCAATCGTACCAATTTTGGTTAGTAATCTAAATGTTAGAGAAATTGAAGAACTGGTTAAAAAACTAAAGGAAGCTTATAGCAATAAAACATTCTTTTTATTCAGCGGAGATTTTATTCATCATGGAAAGATTTATGGTTTCGAAATATTTAAAGAAAATAAAAAAGAAAATGTTAGAAATGCCGATATGAAGTTTATAGAATGTATATTGAACAAGGATTTGAGATCTTTCGTTTTATATGCCAAAAAATTCTATACTATTTGTGGATATTATTCATTTCAAGTTTTTATAGAATTTTCAAGAGAAATGAATTTAAAAAATAAACTTCTATGCTACTATAATTCTGCAGATATAACTAATGATGAAGAGATTATTGTTGGTTATGCTTCAATAGCAGCTATCCAAAGTTAACTCTTACATATTTTTTGTTAGAAATTTCTGGAACAACTATTGGTAAAGATATTAAAGATTTGCACACTTTTCCTACTATTGGCAACTTATAATTACAAAAATTACATCTATTACTTTCGTCTAAATAAAATTCTAAAATTTCGAATCCATACCTTTTTATTATCAAATTTCCACAATTAGGGCAATAGGTATTTTCTAGTTCATGTCCCCAAACATTTCCAATATAAACATACTTTATTCCTTCCTCTTTTGCAATTTTTGCGTGTTCTTCTAAAATTTCTATTGGTGTAGATGGAAAGTCTTGCATTTTATACATGGGAAAGAATCTTAAAAAATGAATCATTGACTTTTCTCCTAAAACATCATAAATCTTTTTGCACAATTTTCTACAATCTTCTAAATTATCTCCAACCTTAGGAATAACTAAATCAGTTATTTCTAGATGAATTTTTTTCTTACTTAGTTCTTCTAAAGTTTGAAATACTCTTTCGTATGAAGGTATTGAAATGAATTTTCTTCCAAATTCAGAATTTCCATTACCTTTAAAATCAATTGTTATTGCATCAGAAAACTTAGAAAAGAAGTCTATGGCTTCATCACTTAAATATCCGTTAGTTATGAAAATTATTTTGAAATCTTCTTTTTTAGCTAATTTCGCAACATCGTAAATATATTCTGCATATATTGTTGGTTCATTATAAGTAAAGCAAATAGATGATATGTTTAACTTCTCTTTGTATTTTTTTGCAACTTCTAAAATCTCTTCTGGCATAAATTCAAAACCTTCTATCTTTCTTCTTTGAGAAATATCAAAATTGCAACAATATTTACAAGCCCAATTACATCCAAAGGTTCCCATGCTTAGTGCTACACTTCCAGGATAGAAATGAAAAAAAGGTTTTTTCTCTATAGGATCGAAATTTAGAGCAGAAAGTAATCCATAGTTTGCAAGATATAACTTTCCATCCTTATTTATTCTTATACCACAAAATCCAATTTGATTTGGTAAGAGCTTGCAATATCTTGCACAAGCAGTGCAAACAACTCTATCGTTTTCAACTCTATATAAAACTGCTTCTCTCATAATTTAAATTTTGTAGTTAGAAGTGATATTATGAGAAGGAAAGAAAAAATAAGAGAAGTTATATTACCGAAATGGGTTTTTTGGATAAACTTGGCTATAATTCTTTTAATATTGGTGTTCATTTTGTATATTAATTCCATTGTTCCTGAAGACGAAAAACTGGATTTAGTTGCATTAATTTTTATGGTGGTGTTATTTTTGATTATTATAATAATGCTTTATTTATCCGCTTATAGAGGATTGCCATTATACTACCTAAAAGAGAAAAAATAAAGATTTTTAAAGCCTAAAATAAAAGTATATCATGGCAGTAGGACTTTTTGTTGCTAGGTTTCAACCTTTGCACAAAGGTCATGAAAGAGCTATAAAGAAGGCACTAAAGCTCTATGAAAAAGTAATAGTAGCGATAGGAAGTGCTGACAAAGCTAGGAGTGAAAATAATCCTTTTACAGCAGAAGAAAGAAAGCTGATGCTAGAAGCTGTTTTTTCAAAAGAAATAAATGATGGAAAGCTACAAATAATAACGATAGAAGATAAAGGTAGTGATGAAGAATGGGCAAATGAGTTAATACAAAAGGCAAATTTCGATGAAGTATACACAGCAAGCGACTGGGTAGCAAAAAGTTTTGAAGGAAAAAAACCACTAAAAAAGTTCAAACCGTTTAAGTATGATACAATAAATGGAACAAATATAAGAAGATTAATGAAAGAGGGAAACGAAGAATGGAAAAAATACGTAAACAAAAAGGTTATTGAAATAATTAACAGAATTGCTGTTAAGGAGTTCTTCAATAAACTTTCTCCTTAATTTTTAATTTTTTGAGTTTTTATTTCGAGAAATTTTAGCGGGGCCCGGATTTGAACCGGGGACCTCCGGGTTATGAGCCCGGCGGGCACTCCAGGCTGCCCTACCCCGCTTTACTATATAATTTAAAAATATACAAAAATCAAAATAAATTATTCCTTCCAAATATTTATGGAAGAAAAATATAGAGAAGTTATAAAAGAAGCATTAAAACTTTCAATTCCTTCTAAAGCAGAATATGAATACATGGAGGAAATAAAAGAAAAAGTTCTTAATATTGCTAATCAACATGCGAGAGTTTATAATGCTGAAGTTATGCTTTGTGGAAGCTTTGCAAAAAACACATGGCTACCAAAAAAATATGAGATGGATGTTTTTATTCTATTTTCTCCGAAAATAGATAGAGACAGATTAGAAGAGCTTGGATTATTAATTGGGAGAAGAATTGCTGAAGACTTAAATGCTGAATACATTATAGAATACGCTGAACATCCATATGTAAGAATTAAATATAGAGAAGTTCAAATAGATGTAGTTCCTGCATATAAGGTTGAAAAGGCTAGCGAAAGGATTAGTGCAGTAGACAGAACACCATTTCATACTGTTTATGTTAGGGAAAAAATAAAAAATATTCTTAATGATGAGGTTAGATTGTTAAAGAAATTCATGCTTGCAAATGAAATTTATGGCGCGGATGCAAAGGTTAATGGATTTAGCGGATATGTTTGTGAGTTGTTGATAATCCACTATGGAAGTTTTTTAAACGTTATAAAAGCAGCTGCAAATTGGAAACCTATAACAATAATAGATATAGAAAATTATTATTCAGAAAAAGAAAAGGAGTTTTTACCAAAAATTTTTAAAAACCAACCTTTAATAATAATAGATCCTGTAGATAAAGATAGAAATGCTGCAGCAGCCGTAAGTGTGGAAAATTATTTTAAATTTATAAATTTAGCAAGAAAATTTTTAGAAAATCCTTCGATTAACTTTTTCCAAACAAAAGAGTATGAAGCGGTAAAATATGAAGAATTAATAAAATATCAAATGGACAGAAGAACAGAACTAATAGTTTTAAGATTTTTTAGACCAAAAGTAGTTGATGATATTATTTATCCTCAAATGAGAAAATTTGCAAATAGAGTTGAAAATATTTTGATAAAGTATAATTTTAGAGTTTTAAACAAAGATGTTTTTTGTAATGAAAGGTATTGCTATTTAGTTTTAGAAATGGAAATTTCAAAGTTGCCAAAAATTGAAAAGAAAATAGGTCCAATATTTTTCGATTTAGAAAATACTAAAAGATTTTTGGAAAAATACAAAGATTACTTAACTTATGTAGAAAAAGATAGGTGGGTTGCAGAAGTTCCTAGAAAGTTTGTTAGAGCAATAGATAAAATTATTGATAGTTTAAGTAAAGATGAAAAAACCTTAAGAGATAAAGGAATTCCGAGCTTTGTTGCTTCTTCAATATCAAAACATTTTGATATAACAAACGAAACTTCAAAAATAACGAGTTTTATAAGAGAAGATGAAAGTTTTGGAAAGTTTCTTAGAAAATTCATATTTAAAGAAAAGTTAGTATTATGAGGATAATAGCTGTAACAAGTGGAAAGGGTGGTGCTGGAAAAACTTTTTTTTCAGTAAATTTAGCTTATGCATTAGCAAAATTGAATAAAAGTGTAACATTAATAGATGCAAATTTCACAACTCCTAACACCGCATTACTAAGTGGATATTTAACATATTTTAATACTATTCACGATTTCTTAAGCGAAAAAGTTAATGATGCAAACAAAATAATTTTTAGAACTCCTTATGGTTTTAAGATAGTTGCAGGTAGTATAGATTTAGATTCTATGATTAATGCAAGAATTGAAAACTTTAAAATGTTTTTAGAGAAGATAAAGGATGAATTTATAATTTTGGATACTGCTGCAGGTATTGGAAGAGAAGCTTTGAGTTCTTTAATTAATTCTAATGAAATAATAATAGTTGTAAATCCAGAAATTTCGAGTATAATAGATGCTAAAAGAGTTTTGGATGTATGCAAAAGAATAGATAAAAAAATTGTTGCTATTGTAGCTAACAGAGTTAACAATAAAAAAGAGGTGGATAAAATTGAAGATTATTTAAATAGGGAAGTTAATGTTATATTGCCTGAGGATAAAAGAGTTAGAATTTCTGTTGAAAAAAGAATTCCCTTTATAGAGCTTTATCCAAATTCTTTTATATCTTCTCAAATTTTAACCTTTGCAAGTTATTTGAGTGGAGAGTTAATAGAGTTCAAACCTAGCATTTTAGAAATGTTTAGATTTAGAGGCTTTCTATGAACGTTTTTGAGGCAATACAAAAGAGAAAAAGCATTAGGAAATATAAAAGGATTAAACCAGATTTAAAATATATACTTGCTTCTTTAGATCTTGCAATATTAGCTCCTTCAGCAGGAAATACTCAAGAGTGGAGATTTATTTTAGTTGAGGATGAAAAAATAAAAGAGAAACTTGCCGAATATGCATATAATCAAGAGTTTATCAAAGAAGCCCCCTATGTATTAGTTGTTTGTGCCGACGAGGATGAAATATATAATGCATATGGAAAAAGAGGAAAGGAGAGATATATGTATATGGATTGTTCGTTTGCCGCAGCCAATTTTATTTTAAGTTTAACTGCATTAGGCTTGGCTAGTTGTATTGTTGCTGCTTTTGACGATAAAAAAGTTAGCGAACTACTAAAGCTTCCTGAAAATATAAAACCAATATTTATAATTCCCATAGGATATGCAGACGAAGATCCAATAAGGCCAGAAAGAAAGCCTTTAGAAGCAATATTGTTTTATAATGAATATGGAAAAAAACTTATATAATTTTAAAATGAAAATAAATATGATGAAAAGAGGTATAATATCATTAATTTTAATAATTTTTGTATTTAACCTATTGATAGTAAAATCTTTAGATTCTTCTTCTGTTTTTGTGGATGTACAAAGATATGTGAGAGCTGTTGCTGGAGATACATTAAAAATACCTATAAAAATTACAAATCCTTTAAACTCTGATGTAAAAGTTTTTCTAAGTCTTTTTCCACCATATTTTGAAGGTATATCTGCTTATATAGAGAACAATGAAATATTGGTAAAGGCAAATTCTCAAGCTTCCACAAATTTAATAATAAAAATACCAATAACTTCTAAAGAAAGAATAGTAACTTATAAAATATTTGTAGAGTATTATCATCCAGTATTTGGAAAAACTTTGGATATATATGAATTTTCTTTAGAAGTTTCGATAAAAAATGAAATAATTGTTGAAGATTTCGGAATTAATAATCAGATTTTAAAACCAGGTGACGAACTAAACATTTATGTAAAGTTTAGAAATTTGAAGGATTATGCATCAAATGTTAAGGTTGTTTTGCAAAAATTATATGAATCAAAAACTTTAGTCAGTGAAAAAGAATATAGTATAAATGTTCTTTCTTTTTCTACAGAAACATTTACATATAATGAAGATATAACTCTTTATACAGTTCCTGGAAAATATTCTTATGTGATAAACTCTTATGATGAAGCTAATAAACTTATTTCGAAATTAGTTTTTGACGTAGAGGTAAAAGAGGTTAGAAATGTTACTAAAGTAGTTAATACAGAACAAACATTTTGGGAGTATAAGATTACTGTTCAACTAAAAAACAATGGAAATGTTGAGGAAAGTATTAAATTAGAGGAGAAAATACCGACAATTTTAAGATATTTTACTGTTTTTAAAGATTTACAACCAGAAATAAGTGGAGATATTGCAATATGGAACATTAATTTAAAACCTGGAGAAGAAGTAAAGTTTTCATATTCAATCCTTTATTGGATACCAATTTCAGTAATCTCTTTAATAGCATTACTTGTTTTTATGTTTTTCTTTTTCTTCTATTTAGTTCCAATATATACTAAAAAGGTTGAGAAACAAGAGGAAATGTATAAGATTAAGTTGGTAATTAAAAATAGAAAGAACAAAAAGATGAAAAATATAGAGATTAAAGATTTTGTACCATCTTTATTTTCTATAGTTTCTTTTGAAACTTTAAAGCCAATTATTAAGAAAACTAAAGATGGGTACGAACTAACATGGAAGATTAGAGAGTTAAAACCAAGAGAGGAAATAATAATTTCTTATACTGTTAAGCCTCTTGTTGAAATTATTGGAGAAGTAAAGTTTTCAAAACCAAAAATAAAGTATGTATTAAGATAATAAATAATTATTTTTATGCTTGAAAACATATTTTTTATTTTGGTTGACGGTCTAGCTGATTTAAAAAGAAAAGACACACCATTAAAACTAGCAATTAAGCCTAATATTTCATCTATATTATCAAAGTCTATAGTTACAAAGTTTTGGCCATTAACTGAAAAAACATGGCCTAAAAGTGGATATGCGAGTGTTAGTCAGTATGCAAATTTCAGTATTTTAGGATATAATGTTTCGAAACTATATATTAAAAGAGGTGTTATTGAAGCAATCGGTAGCGATTTAGAATACAAAAATGGATGGTTAGCAATTAGAGTAGATTTTGGAAGTGTAGATGAAAATTTAATAGTGAAAGATAGAAGAGTTGGTAGGAATGTTTATGGTTTAGATAAGTTAGTAGAAGATTTTAACAAAATAGATTTTGAAGTTCCATTTATCTTAAAGAGAACTTATGGACATAGAGGAGTTTTAATATTTAAAGAAAAGTTGAGTGATGAAATAACTAATAGTGATCCATTAGAAAATGGAAAAAGAGTAAACTTTGTATTACCAACGTCTAAAAAACTTTCAGCAAAAAAATCTGCTCAGATTGTTCAAAAACTTTTGGAAAAGTTTTATGTTTTTGCTAAAAACCATCCAATAAACAAAAAAAGAAAAGAGCTTGGATTATTAGAGGCAAACTATTTATTAACTAGAGAAGCTGGAAATAAATTACCTAAAATACCTAATTTCTTTAAAAAATGGAAATTTAGGAATGGAGTAGTCATTGCAGAAAATGGAGTTATAAAAGGTAGCTGCAAAGTTGCCGGTTTTGATGCTATAAATGTTGAAGAAATGGATTTAGAAAATCAGTTCGATTTTATATTTAAAAAAGCTTTGGAGCTAAGAAAGAAATATCAAATAATTTACATGCATATTAAAGGTGCAGATGAAGCTGCGCATGATAAAGATTGCAAAAGAAAAAAGGAAGTTATAGAAATGCTTGATAAGTATGTAGGATATTTGTTAAATAATGCAAACTTTGAAAATAGCGCATTAGTAATTACTGGCGATCATATTACAGATTGCAATAGCGGAAAGCATGAGTTTGGTTTTGTGCCTATATTAATTTATAGTGAAAAAATCAAGGGAAATAACATGAAGAATTTTAGCGAAATAGATGCCTCGAAATCAAAAAAAGAATTTTATCCAAAAGATTTATGGAGCTTTCTTAAAAAACTATGATAGTAAGAAATATTAACATTAGAGAAATTTTTTCTCATAATTTGAAAAGTACTATAGAGGTTGAAGTAGAAATTTCAAAAGGAAAGGTTAGTGCGAGCGTTCCGATAGGTACTAGCAAAAGTAAGTATGAAGTCGTTAATTTATCTACAGAAAAAGTTATTGAAAACTTTCTGAAAATAAAAGATGAATTCAAAATGAAAGAATTTAAAACTTTTGAAGAAGTAGAGGAAGTAATTAAAAAGTATGACAATACTCCAAACTTAGAAAAAATTGGTGGAAATCTAGCATTGGGTATTTCTTTAGCAATGATTAAAGCTTTTGCTTTGCATGAAGATTTAGAGGTTTTTGAATATGTTTCTGATCATTTTGGAGAAAAGCCAAAGATTCCTAAACCAGTTTGCAATGTTATTGGTGGTGGAAAACATTTTGGAGGTAGCGATTTCCAGGAATTTTTATTAATTGCGAAATCTCCTTACTTTAAGGAAGAAATAAAAAAAATTATAAATGCATATTTTAAGATTGCAGAGACTCTTAAAAAAGAAGATGCTAGCTTTAATTTTGGAAGAAACATAGAATCTGCTTGGGTAACTAACTTATCTACCAAAAAAATTTTAGAAATTCTTAATAGATTTTCGGATGAGCTTTTTTTGGGAATAGATGTCGCGGCATCTTCTTTCTATAGTCCAGAAAAAAATTTGTATGTTTTAGAAAAAGAAGGTTTAGAAATGAATAGAATTGAATATTTAGCTTATTTATTTGATTTAGTAAACGAATCTAAAATATTTTATATAGAAGATCCTTTTCATGAAGACGATTTTGTAAGTTTCTCTACTTTCTATTCTCATTTCTCTCAAAAATTAATAGTTGGTGATGATTTAATAGCTACGAACATAGAAAGATTAAAAAAAGCAGCGGAATTAAAATCTGTTAATGCCGTAATAGTTAAGCCAAATCAAGTTGGATTAATTTCAAAGGTTGCTGAATTAGTAAGATTTGCAAAGAAGAATGATATTAAACTAGTTTTTTCTCATAGGAGTGGAGAAACAGAAGATGCAATTATTTGTCATTTAGCAACTGGCTTTGGTGCTGATTATATTAAATTAGGAATTGCTGGAGAAAGAACTGTAAAAATTAATGAGATGTTAAGAATAGAGGAAAAGTTATTAGGGTAAGATATAGGTGTTGTTTTCATATGTTGGAACTATTGCATTAATGTTTCTTTCTTTTAATTCTTTTTCAAAGTTTTCTAAATTTTCTCCATGAACTAAGAAAACAACTTTAGGGTTTACTTTTTCTATAAACTCTAATATTTCTTCTCTATCTGCATGAGCAGAAAATTCGAAAAGCTTATATTTACACTTAACTTTTTTGTTGAAACCATCTTTAGTTATTAATCTTCCTGTTTCTAATAACGTTCTTCCTACAGTTTTTTCTACTTGATAACAAGTTAAAAATATCGCAGAATTTTCATCTTCTACAACATATCTTGCATAATAATCGGCAGGACCCCCTTCTAACATTCCAGAACCAGCAATAATGATTTTTGGCCCTTTTCTTTTAATAATTTCTTTTCTTTGTGCTCTTCTTTTCACTTTTTTAACTTCTTTTATTGCTTTAATGAAATTTTTTCTGTCGTTAAGATAGTTTTCAAATTGTGAATATATTTTGTTAACTTCTATTATCATTCCATCCACATATATTTCGACCTGCTTGTGAAAATTATATTTTGCCAAGATCGATAAAATTTCTTGCGCTCTTCCAACAGCTAATGATGGTAATAATACTGTGCCATCTTTATCTAACACTTCTTTTATATCATTTACAAATTCTTTTTCTAATTTATTTCTGTCTGGCAAAACTCTGTACCAATAAGTGCTTTCAGTGATTAATATGTCTGGATCTTTTTCTGGTAAAGAAGCACCAAATGTAAGGTTTGTTTCCTTTAGTTTGTAATCTCCGGTATAAACTATTCTTTTTTCACCAACAATCATTTCTATCATGCTTGCGCCTAATATATGGCCGGCATCTATCAACTTAAAACTAAAGGTTTTTTTATCTAAAACCTTTTCATATGTTAAATTTCTAAATCTAGAAATTATTTTTTCGATATCGTTTTCATTAAAATATGTAATTATTCCCTTTCTTTTCAAAACTTTTAAGTTATCTTTTAACAAAATTTTTGTAATTTCTTTTGTAGGCCTTAGTGCATATATTTTTGGTCTGTTGTTTAAAAGTAAAGGCAATGAGCCACTATGATCTAGATGAGAATGTGAAAGAATTACATAGTCAACACTATTAACTTTTAGAGGTGGTTTTGGTGGGTTTTCAAAAACCTTTAATCCATAATCTAAAATTATTTTTTCTTTTTCTGTTTCTATTAGTATTCCACTATTTCCAATTTCGTTTAAAGCACCTAAAAACTTTATTTTTATCATTCTAATATAATTATGAACAACCTTAATAAATTATTTATTTTTGTAATATTCTTAGCGATATTTTTTAGTTTTTATACATTTTCACATACTTTTTTGCCATATAGCTTTTCTACTAGAATTCCTCAAACTTTAAACACTAAATTAAATGAAGAGGTTATTTTCTATATAAATGTTAAGAACTTAGGGTTTTTAGGTGATGTATATAATATAACAATTAGCTCAAATAGCTTAGATATATATGTTAGTCCAACTAACTATTCAATATCGTTAGAGGCAAATCAAGAAGGTACTATACCTATAAGATTAATTTCTTATAGTAGTTTTCAAGGCAGAAGAATTGAGATTAAGGTTTGCAGTAATGGCTTGACTAATAACTATGGAGAAAAAATACAAGATTGTTCTAAAGAGGAATGTTATTTGCAAGAAGGCTATACATGTATAAGAGGTTATTTGAGTTTTTTAGTTTCTTCTTTTTCTTTGGGAAGCTTTTCTAACGAAATGTTTATAATATCTCTTCTATTTTTTGCAATATTTGTGATTTTGTTAAACTTTCTTTTAAATAGGCACCAGAAGCCTTTTTATGGCCGCCACCATTAAAGAAAGACGCAATTTTTTGAACGTCAACATCTTTAAAGCTTCTTAGCTCTAATTTTGTGCCTTTCAAACCTCTATATATTATTAGAAGCATGTCAGCATCATACTTCGAATTTACATGTTCGTAAATTATATATGGTGGAATGTTTTCTTTAATTTCTATTACAGCAATTTTTATGTTTTTAACTTGCTTTATCTCTAGTGAATTTTCAACGGTTTGTATGAAGTTTCCTTTTAAATTTTCGAATTCTAATATATAACTCTTTATTTCTTCGCTATTTATAAAATCACTAGGATTAACATCCAAAATTTTACTAACCTTTATTGATAAAATTCTATTATAAAGTTTACCATACTTTATTCTTAAGTAAGAAAAATAATCCCTTATTATTTTTGATGTTTCCGTTTTACAGTTGTTAGTATCGACTTCATTTACTACATTAATCCAATCCGAATAAAAATTAAAATATTGGGCAACTAATTTTGCAGCGCTCTCTGAAGAACTATCTATTATTATTTCTGAGTTTTGAAAGTTTAAAATGTTGTTGTTTACATGATGATCTATCCAAACGACTTTTTTAAATAAAGTTGCAGAAACTTTTAATATTTCTTGCCTTATACTAAAATCAAAAAAATAGATATTTTCATAGTTATCAATTTTGGATAAAGCTTTAAAAAACAAAGATTTTAAAGAGGTATTCGAAGAAAAATATATCTTTGATTTTCCATCTAAACTTTTTAAAGCTATAGCAGCACTTATTAATCCATCTAAATCGTTATGCGAAAATATTATGTTATTATACATTAATAAATTAAAACAATAATAAATAAACTTCTATAATAGCACCTATTAACAAGAGAAACACTCCAAATAAATAAAGCCTTATAGCATCGTTAAGTATGTATTTCGATTTAAATTTTTCTTTCATGAAATACGAAGAAAGTATTAATCCTGAAAAACCTCCTATAAAATATGCTATAAACTCGAAGATTCCATGTGGCAAATAAGTTAAAAATCCCATTGGCAATGCAAAAATTCCGAAACTTTCTTTTAACATTCCTATCGCAGAAGCTAAAACTGTAATATTCCAAACCAAAACTATTAAAAATCCACCATAAACAAAAGACAAAATAAATGATAAAGTCAAAACAGAAAAATTATTTAAAAATATTTTTAAAAAAATGTCATTAACGAGAAAATTTCCCCTTATCTTATTTATGGTTTCTATTTGTTGTTTAAATATTTTTTCGGAAACATCTTTCGGAAGAATATAAAAGATAGATGTCAACCCAAAAACTAATCCAAAAAATATTATTAAAAAAGATTTTATGGTTTCATAGTGTCTTTCAAAAAAGCTCTTTCTAAATCTATATATTTCCTTTTTCATTTGAGATAATATAAGAGTTTTGAAGATTGGTGTAATTGCTACAGAAATAAAAATTGCTATAAAAATTCCAGCATATTCTGTAAAAACGACATAAGAAATGTAAACGCTTATTATTGATATTATTGCAGAATAAAAAAATGCAATCCAAGGTTTTTCTTTTAGAGTTTTAATTCCAATTAAAGATTCTAATACCATAAAATATTATGAAGAAAAATACAAAAATTTGGCTAATAGCAGGAATTATAATAGCAGAAGCTATACTTATTTTGTCGATTTTTTCTGGATATATGACTTTGAACCTAAGTGTTTATGGCTATTCGGAAAGGTTGAAAAATTACGTTCTTTACGAAGAGCCAAACTCTGAAATATTAAGAGAAATAATAAATAGAGGTAAAATAGTTGCAATAATATATTCTAACAGTTTCAATAGCAAAGAATATTACGAAAATATCTCTAAAACTTTTTATAATGAAGTTTATTTTTTCTTAGTTAAAAGAAATATCTCGCAAGCAATAATAATTTCACCTATTTATGAAAATAGCATTTTGAATTTGACAGAAGGAAACTTAATGAGAGAACTATGCAAAGCAAGCATTAATTCGCCGCCAATATGCACAGAAATTTAATTTTTTGTGGGATAGATTTGGCAGGGAGTGAAAAAAGAATTACTGGATTAGCTGTAATGGGTGAAAAGTTTAATGTAAAAACTTATTCGTTGTTTTCTGATAAAGAAATATTAGAAAAAATTAGCGAGTATAAACCAAAAATAATTGCTATAGACGCTCCTTTATCTTTACCTAGAGGAAGAAATGATATAAATGAGAGAAATAATGTTCATTTTAGAAAATGTGATTTAGAATTAAGAAAGTATAAAATAAAGTTTTTTCCAATAACTTTAGGACCAATGAGGATGTTAACTTTAAGAGGTATTAGACTAAAAAATCATTTAGAAAAATTAGGTTATGAAGTTATAGAAACTTTTCCTGGCGCTTTTTATGACATTTATGGAATTCAGAGAAAAAATAAAAATAAAATATTGAATTTTCTAAAAAGCTTTATTAACATCGAAAACGAAATTAGAAATTTGCACGAATTAGATGCTATAGTATGCGCATTAATAGCATATATGCATTTTAAAGGTTTAACAGAAGAGTTAGGAGATAAAAATGAAGGCATTTTAGTTATTCCAAGGAAAAATGTTCAAATTTACTCTTTATAGGTTTATAATTTTTTATTTTCTTTTTTCTCTTCTTTTTGCTATTAATGATTTTATTTATTGGGGTAAAGTAGAATATTTGTTAAATTTTTTTCAGAATTTTTTTAATCCATTAACAATTTTTAACTATCTTTATAATGCTATAGTTTTGAAAGATATGGGGTTATTAATAGCATGGGTTCAGATTTTTCTTATTTCATTTTTATTATCTTTTTTAGATTTTAGTTATGTTAACAAACTTTTCAAAAGAAGTAAAGTTAAAAACCATAGAATCAAAAATAAAAGAAGGAGCAGATGAAATATTAAATTCTTCTCTAATTTTTCTTATGTAAGGATATTCTATTTTAATTCCTACAGTGAATATGTCTATTTCAATATTTTTAGAAATTAGATATTCTTTAATTTTATCTATTTCTTCGCCCTGTTTTAAGCAAAGCGAACAATTATTATCTATAAAGTATAGCAAGGTTTTATAATTTTTGTCACATTTTTCATACTCTTTGGCAATAAGCCATATTAATGCTTGAGTTTTATAATATTCGTTTAATAGGGGAGAATAAATATCTGTTAAATTTTCTAGTCTATATGGTAAATATTCTCTATATATTTGAACTTCTTTTTTTATTAGATTTAGGTAATTCTTTAAATATTCACAATCCTTTGTATATACGTAATTTTCCAAATTTTTTCTTATATTCATTAGCTCCATTTCTAATTCTTGATAGTTCTGCATATTTTTCGAGTAAAGAAACTCAAAAATTTTCATTCCACTAAAAATTCCTAAAATATAGAAGATTATTGAAAATGCAATACTAAAAATCAAAATTTTTTTAAAATTTTTCATAATATATTAGTATGAAAGAACAAATACATGAAATTAGTTTATTTTTGTATAATTTAACTTTATATCCATTGTTTTTCTTATCTTTTCTGTTTTATTTTTTTCTTATCTTTTCTTATTTTGTGAAAGATAATGCTCGAAATAAATTTTCAAGAAAGAATTTCTTTCCTTTTGTGACTATTCAAATACCAGTATATAACGATCCTATAGTTGAGAGATGTATAAAGAGTTGTTTGAAATTAGATTATCCTAAGTCGAAATATGAAATAATTGTTATAGATGATAGTACTGATAAAGAAACAAGACAAATAGTAGATAAATATAAAGATAAAGTAAGAGTTTTAAGAAGAAACAATAGGAAAGGATTTAAACCAGGAGCACTTAATTATGCACTTAATTATACTAAAGGTGATATAATTGTAGTTTTTGATGCTGATTGGGTTGTGCCAAAAGACTTTCTTAAAAAGATCGTTAGATATTTTGAGGATGAGAAAGTTGCATTGGTTCAAGCCAAACAAAACTTTTTAAATAAAAGAAGTAACTATGTTTCTAAGTTCGCATCGTTATTGCAGTTAATTCATTATAATATTGTTTTGAGAATTTATAATCTATTTTCTATTGCCTTTGGCGGTGGGACTGCAATGGCTGTAAGAACAAAATATTTAAAAGAAGTTGGTGGTTGGAATGCAAACAATTTAACTGAAGATTTTGATCTTAGCGTAAAACTATTAGCAAAAGGATATAAAGTTTTATATGTTAACAGTTTTGAAGCAAAAGGAGAAGTTCCTGTAAAACTATATCATTTTCTTAGGCAACAAAGAAGATGGGTTTTTGGAATTACTAGAAGTTTGGTAGAAAATTTTAGAGAAATATTGGTTAATAAAAACTTTTCTTTCTTACAAAAACTTATGATATTTTCCCCCTTAATATTTTACTCTTTTTCTCTAATAGCTGCTTTATCCTTTATTTTTTCAACTATAGCATGGTTAACTGGTTCTCCAAAACCATTAACTTTTGATGATGTATTTAGATTTTTTACTGTTTTTGCTTTGACAAGTGGATTTATAGTATTAAGCATATTTGTCTCTAAGAAAGAAAGAATATCTAATCCTTTAGAGACTTTAATGCTTTGTTTGTTTTTAGGACCTATAACTGCTATTAATAACTCAGCATATTTTCTAAAAGCTCTTTTCACTAAAAACTATTACTGGATAAAAACACCAAAAAAAGGAAATATGGATTTAATGAAAAAGTATTTGAGCGAAAAAGAGGCTAAAAAGTATGAAAACATTTAAATTATCTTAACCAAGGCATCTTTCTGAATTTTAGCAAAAATATTACAAAGGATGTTATATATAAGAGGTTTATGAATGAAAAATAGGGAAAAGAAAATATTGGCAATAAGAAGTTTTTGGGGTTTAATTCTCTGTAGTAAATGAGTGCAAAAACTATTAAAGAAAAAGTTATTATTCCGCTCGCATATCCGAAAATCATTATTGGTTTTAGAATCCATTCGCCAATATAAACTTTATACATTCCATTAATTATTCCAAAGAATGAAAACCAATTAAAAAAGTATGTTAAATAATCTTCGAAGAGTTTTTGGTATTGTAACCAATAATAGATTGAATACGCATTTAAAGGCAATGCTAAGAATGAAAAAGGTAGCCAAAAGAAAATTAAAAATGGTATGGAATAATACTTTAGAGTTTTGTTCATTTTTTTGAAATTAGAAGTGTAGGTATCTAAAGTTAGAAAAGAGTTAGAATACCATCTCAATCTTTGTTTTATAAAGCTTTTTAAGTTTTCAGGAACTCTAGTATAACCTATACAATCTTCTGCGTAAACTATTTTAAAGCCTTTTGCTTGAATTCTTAAATTTGTATCAATATCTTCTGTTGCCAGTTCTCTAAACTTTATTTTTTTTAATATTTTTGTTTTGTACATTATAGCGCAGCCCCAAATATACACGCTACCCTCTTTCAGTAGATTTAATCCCCTTCTTAATAAATTTGAAAACATGTATTCAGAGTTTTGAAAATAAGTTATTATTTTGTTTTTATTTTTTACTCTAATAGAAAAAGTTACTCCAGCAACGTTATCAACAAAATATTTTATTGCATTTTTTATAGAATTTTTTTCTAATCTTGTGTCAGCATCTAGTATTAATACATACTCTGTTTTCGTTTTTTCTAATCCGAAATTTAATGCGATGCTTTTGTTTGCTACATCTAAATGGTATGCTTTTACATTTTTGTATTTCTTTTCTAAATCTTTTGCTACTTTAAATGTATTATCTTTGCTACCATTTTCTATTATTAGAATTTTTAGTTTATCTTTTGGATAGTCTAAAGAGTTTAGATTCTCTATTAATTCTGGCAAATTTTTTTCTTCGTTATGTGCTGGAATAAGAATTGTTATTTTTGGCAGATTTTTTATTTCCTTTGTTTTTGGTTTCTTAAGGAATGAGACAATTATTAAAAATATCCAAGAGAATTGAATTGCTACTAAAGGCATTAATATTATTGTTAGTATCGTTTCTACTAAGCTTATCATTTAATAACTTTAGTTCAAAAAATTAAATTTGCTAATTTTATTATGGCCCGGTTAGTGTAGCGGCAGCACAGGGGCCTGTGGAGCCCCTAGGCCGGGTTCGAATCCCGGGCCGGGCCTTTAGAAATTTTTTTCGGAGCCTTCCCAGTCTTTATGTTAAAGAAAAGCGCAGCAATTTTATTATTAGTTGAAATTTTTATTGAGGAAATTGATAGTAAAAACAGAAATCGATATATGTGTTAGAAAAATTTTGAGTTTAAAAGGAATTAGGGTAATTTAGATTTAAAAATATAAGTTTTAAATTACTCCTAATTTGGCCAAAATTTCGTTAGCATTATATAACACCGTTATTTATTTCAATTTTTTAATGAATTCTTTAAATTGTTGTATACGTTCTAAAAACTCTTGAGGCGTTACAGCTAATTTTGCTACATCTATGTAATTATCTATTACATTTTGAAATTCTTTAGTTAAATTCTTATACGCTTGTGTATCTTTAATCCCGTCAAGTATACTCTTGGCTGCTCCTAAAGTTTTATCGCTGTTGCCTAACTTCATTGCTTCTTCAAGTATAGCTTCAATAGATTTTGCAAATTCTCTTGCTACTTCTATCTTTCTCTCAATTAGAGTTCTTGTTTGTTGAGCCATTGCTTCGACATTATACGACTGTTCAATAAATTTTCTTAAGTTGGTTACTAAGAGTATTGAAACGAAAATAGAAATTAAAGCTGCGAAACCATATCCAGCAAACTGTAATATAAAACCACCTAATAAAGTTCTGGTAACATACATTGAGATAATAAAGGAGATTACAAGAGATATTCTATCATTATTTCCAAAAATGCTTTTAATCTCTGCAGAATTTATCAATCCATATATTATTGCAAAAGTAAAGGCAAACGGCAATATTAAATAGAAAATAAGGAAAATAGCCCATCCTATTTCTTTTTGCTCTTCTGGAAAGTATCCAGATAATATACAGCTAGCGTATGCAAGAGCATTATATATAATGTTACCAGATTCTTGTTTTGTAGGAACAAACCCACCTGCAGCACAGTTAATGAGGTTTATATCTGTAGCTTTTATATAGGGTTTTAATAGATTTATTTCGACAATTATTAATGTGATAAACAGAAATAAATAGGAAATTTCTCTTAAAATTTTTCCCCAATTATATGGCAAAAACCCACTAATAACCAGCGGTATGGTACTAAGTAGTATGAAAATATAGCCTGTTGGTGAAGATAGGAACTCTATTCCCATATAATTTGAAAGAAACCATCCCAATAGGAAAAGAATTAAAAATAAAACAATACCAATAAAGATTATTGTATATTTGACCATAATTATATTTTAAATTATTATATTAATTGTCATTTAAAAGAAATAAAAAAATTTATTTTTAATTCCTAAAAAACTTTTTGACGTTAGTGTTTTTGAGATATTATATTATTTTAAAATCCTAAACAATTAAATTACTCCTAATTTAGCCAAAATCTCATTAGCATTATACTCTTTCTTTAATTTTACATATGCCTTTTTTAAACCTTTTCTAGTTATTAATGTATTAACTTTTTCAACTTTTACATTTAGCCATTTTTCTATAGCATCTTTAATTTGTTTTTTGTTTGCTCTTCTGTCAACAATAAAAACTAATTTATTCTCTTTTTGTGCTAATCTTATTGCTTTTTCTGTTTGGTATGGATATAGTATGATTTTTTGATAATCCATATATTTAAATGACTAAATAAAAATTTAAACTTTTTGCACGCAATATAGGCGTGTTCAAAATAAATATCATAAAGAAATTTAAAAACTGAAATGGAAGAAGTTATAATATTAGACATAGAGACTAGCGGGTTAGATGCGTTTAGTCATAGAATTATAGGCTATGGTTTGTGGAAAAATAATGAAATATTAGTTAGGATTGATAAAGATGAGAAAAAACTTATTCAGGAATTATGGAACGAAATAGAAAATAAAATAGTTGTTGGTTATAACATAGAGAATTTTGACATTTTCTTTTTAAGGATAAGGAGTTTAAAACATTCGATAAGGGTTAAAAACAATTTTAAAGTAATTGACATAATGAAAGTTTTAGGAATAAATGGTTACAAAAAGAGAAGAAGTTTAAACTTTGTAGCAGAATTTTTAGAAATTGATTCAAAAGAATTTTCTGGAGCAAAGATTCCAGAATTATGGGAAAAGGGAGAATATAAGAAAATCGAAGAATATATTAGAAAAGAGATAGAAATTCTTTATAAAATCTTTGAAAAATTAAAAGAATGTAATATTTTAAACGAACAATATTTATTATGGCTTTGAAAAAATTTTACTATCTTTTACATCCGAGACCTGTATATGTAATAGGTTCTGGAAGTGTTAACAACAATGAAATAAACTTTATGTCAGCAAGTTGGGTAATGCCTGTTGCTGAAGATATTCCTTCAATATGCTTAGCTTGTGATAGAGAGCAATATTCATATTCTTTAATAGAAAAATATAAACAATTTTCAGTAAACTTGATAGATGATATAAACTTAATTTGGAAATTAGGAACAACTAGCGGAAAAGAGATAAATAAGGTTAAAGAGTTTAATCTTAAAGTTATTAAAGGCAAAAAACTAGATGTTCCGATATTAGAAAATTCTTTGGCATTTTTAGAGGCGAAAGTTTTTAATAAAATAGAAATTGCAGAAGTAACTCTTTACATTGCAGAAGTTGTAAATTATGAAGGAAAAAACTTAGATGAATATGGTTTAAAAGAGTTTTGGAAAATTCCATTACATAAAGGAGGAAAAGCTTTTGTATTTATAGATAAAAAATTACATTTTGTATGATCCAGCTATTTTTAGTATTTGCAATAATCTTAGAAAATATTAGTTTTCCATTTTTAGATTTTATAAAAGACTTTTCTAACTATGTAGGTAATTTTATCTTTAAAACTTTAGGTTTAGAGAATTTGGTTGGCAATTTTTTAAAATCTTTAGATCAAATAACAAAAAACATTTTATACATATTTCTAATAATTTTGGCTATAATCGTTTTTATTTGGTTAATTAAAAATATCTTTATAGTAATTGCCATAGCAATAATTTTAGCAATAATTTTGTATGTTTTGTTTACTTATTTTTAAATTTCTTCGTAATAATCCAAAAACTTTTTATACCAATTTTCAAAAATTTCTGGAGTAACTAAATGTATTTCAAAGAATATTAGTTCTTTTCCTAAAATTCTTTCAACCTTCTTTATAATTTCTCCATATCTGAACTTGTTAGCATTTTTACTAATTACTAAAACATCTATATCGCTATGAATTGAATGTTTCTTTTTTGCTACGCTTCCGAAAACTATTAATCTAACATTTTCATCTCTCAAAACTTTTTTGAAAGCTTCTTTTAGTTCTTTAGCAATTTTCTTATAATTTTTAAATACTTCCTTTTTCTTCTTAGCAATATCTAACGCAATTTCTATGCCCATTTTTCGAAAACTTTTTTAACAAAATTCATAAGTTCGACTGCTTCTTCTCTACTATAATCAAAAGGTAAGTATCTAGAGCCTATATATGCTCTTTCTAGTTCTAAAAGTAAATTTTCATTCTTTTTTAAGAATTTTGCTAAATCTGGTTTAACTTTTTTAACCTCTTCCGCTAAAACTCTTAAAGAATGAGTTTTAGAAAAATATCCAACTTCTTTGGCTAAAATATGCTTTATTAAAAGTTGAAGTGCTTGTTCTAAATGAAATATTGCCAAATCGTAAAATTCTTTTTTTATATCGTCTTCAGCTTCTTTTAAAAATCTTTTTGCCCTTTCTAACAGTTTTTCTTCCATAATATAATTCTTTTTTAACTCAAAATTTCAGAAAGATTAATTTCTGCAATAGTTGTTGGCATAAACAGTTCAAAGTTTTCTAATATTTCTGGATGTATTTCTCCAACAAATCCAACGATTTTATCATTAACTATTATGTATGCTTGTCTACCAGGAATAAAATAATCTAAATTACTTTCAGAAAATCTAACGCTAATATTTAAGCTTTTGAATAATTCCTCTAATACAGAAAGCATTTCAGCTAAGTTTGATTTTTCATAGCATAATGCAATACACAAACTTCTATATTCTTCTAAATCTCTTACTATATATCCGATTTCAAAAACATTTTGTGGATATTCTCTGGAAACATTCTTAGATAAAAATAGAAGAACACTTGGAAATATATAATTTCTTAAATATTCATATTCTTCGCTCACAGGATTTAAAACTTTTGTAGCTTTTTCTTTTACTTTAGCTTTTTCTAAAACTTTTTTGCTAACAAAAGTTGGAGTAATTATTTCTAAGAATTTCATTCCTATAAGAATTTCTCTAATTTTGTTTTCAAATTCTTCTCTTTCATGAATTTTTCCAGCAGTGTAAACTCTTAATGGCTTTAATTCTATGTTATTATAACCATAAGCAATAGCAATATCTTCAAATATATCGAATTTATGCAACACATCAACTCTATAGAAAGGAATTATTACATCTATATCTTCTTCGTTTAGTGTTATACATTCATAACCCATTTTTTCTAGTAAAGTTTTAATATTAGAGACAGAAAGTTTTATTCCCAAAAACTTTTCAACTTCACTTCTTTTAATTCTCATTATTTCATTTTCAATCTTTGGAAATTCTTCATCGTTAAGATAAACTTTTTGAGGTATGCCAAAAAAAGAGAAGAAATATATTAATATTTTTGTTGTAATTTCTACAACTCTCTGATCTATTCCAGTAATATCTACGAAAATATTTTTTGTATTAACAGTTAATTTTGTTTTTTCAGAGTTTAATATAGGAGGAAAAGATATTATAGATTTCTCATCATAAATTGCAGGATATGGTTCATATATCAATTTTCCATATTCTTTGCCTTTATCAGTTATTTCTAAAACTTCCTTTAAAGTAAGTTCTGATCCATAGGTTAATGGGATCATTTTTTCGCTAGGCAAAGCTTCTGCATATCTTATGTTTCCTTCGATTTTATCTAAATCGTGAATTCCTATAGCAACTAATTTTCTATTTCTTCCTAAATGCTTGTGTAAAATTTCTTGAAATTCGATTATTTTTTTCAATAGGTTTTCACTCATTTTTATATCTTTAACAACGAAACAAGAAAAATATGGTCTACATCTTACAACATTCTTGTAATAAACCTTTATTCCAGAATTTTCCATTTCAACTTTTTTTATCATTCCGCCAAAAACATAATCTTTTAGTGCTTTAATGAAACCCTCTTCAAAATATAAATCGCTTCTATCTGGCGTAATAGTAACTTTTATTTTATCTTCACTAATCTCTTCAACTTCTGGCTTGAAACTTTCTATTATTTCAGCTAATTTTTCATTATCTTCTATTTTTAATTCTTCTTTTAATCTTTTTAGGTTAAATTCAAATGTTGGCATGTTACAAATTTCTTAAAAATTCTATATCCGAAGACATTATATTTCTTATATCATCTATTTTAGTTTTTAACATAACTAGCCTTCCTATTCCAATTCCCCAAGCTAATACTGGGACATCTATATTAAATGGTTTAGTAACTTCTTCTCTGAAAATTCCAGCACCACCAACTTCGACATATTTATTTCCTATTTTGACAAAAACTTCAACACTTGGTTCTGTGAACGGAAAGTATGCTGGTTTAAACTTTACTTCTTTACTTCCGAAAATTTCAACGAGTTCTTTTAAAGTATATAATAAATTGCTAAAGTTTATGTTTTCATCAACAACTATTCCTTCTAGTTGATCAAATTCAATAAAGTGTCTTGCGTCTATAGTATCTGGTCTAAAAACTCTATCTATCGCAAACATTTTTAAAGGTATGTTAATTTCTTTTTTACTTATTTTATAAAGAACTCTTGCACTTATAGATGTGTTGTGGCTTCTTAAGATATATTTTTTTGCTAATTCTTCATCAAAATATCCCCACCCTTTAGAATATTTACCTAAATGAGCTTGTTTAACATTTTCAAATATTTCTTTATCTATGTTAGCATCTTTATCTGTATCTATAAAAAATATGTCATGAATATCTCTGGCAGGATGTCTGCTTGGCATAAAGAGTGCGTCGCAATTCCAAAAGTTTACTTCTATAATTTTTCCCTTAAATTCTTGAAAACCTCTTGAAATTAAAAACTTTCTAACTTCGTTAATAATTCTGTTATAATAATGAATTTTTCCATAAAGAATTCTACCTGCGCTTACTAATTCATATTTTTTAAAAGATTTTCCTTTCCATAAACCTCTTTTTAAAATTTCTGGAGTTAGTTGAGAAATTTCATCTTCAGCAATTTCAAAAGTTTCAACTTTAGCTTTTTCTGTTAATTCTATAAACCTTTTCTTATCTATTTTTTCCTCTACTATTTTTCTCTTTAAAAATTCTTGCAAAATTTCTTTTTCTTGGACATCCTCTTCAAAAATTTCATATTTTAATTTTTCTAATAACATCTCTTTTGGCATTTTTTTGTTTAGATATTCTTTACCTATTTCTGTTAAAGAGACTTCTCCTTTTAAAATGCTTATTAATTTATCATTTTTTAACCAAATAATTCCGATATCTGCCTTTTTATATTTTGTAGACAGCTCTCCAACATTAGTTATTCCGCTAGCTATTAATTCTAAAACTTTTCTTTCTGGTAAACCTTGTTCTAAATATTCTTTACCTTCTTGAGTTAATCTATAAAACTTTTTTTCTATTATGTCGATTTTTACTAAATCTTTTTCTTTTAATTCTTGTAAAAGTCTTTCTAACTGATCTTTTTTTAACTTTGTTTTTTCTACCAAATCTTCAAAACTTAATTTTCCAAATTCTTTTAATATATTAATTATTTCAAATTCTTCTCTTTTAACTCTCATAAAATGTAATTTTTGATTTTAAATTTTTTATGGGGCCGTAGTCTAGCTTGGTAGTGACGCCGGCTTGGGGTGCCGGTGGCCCGAGTTCAAATCTCGGCGGCCCCAAAAACTTTATTTTTTCTATGATAAATCTTAATTATATGCCGGGGTCGCCTAGCTGGTCCAGGGCGGCGGACTTGAGTGATAGATTGGCGTGAAGCTGATATAATGATGCAAAAATGTTAGAAAGAAAGAAATCCGCTGGGCCTCGTGCCCGCGTGGGTTCAAATCCCACCCCCGGCGAAAATCAAATTATTTAGTTTTTCTTATATTTATATTAATAAAGCTTATATTACTGTCACTCCTTTTTTTCTTAAATATTCTCGAGTTTCCGATGAAAGTTGTACTGGGTTATTATAAATTTGTAAAATTTTTAATTTTGGTAAACTTTTTATAGCGTCTTCTGGAATTTCGTAAAGATAGTTAGAATGGATACTAAGCTCTTCTAAATTTTTTAGATATCCTATTTCTTGTGGTAATCTTCTTAATTTATTTTCAGCTAAATGTAATTTTTTTAAATTTTCTAAATTTCCAATACTTCTTGGCAAAAATCTTAATTCATTTTTGGAGACATCGAGTTCTGATAGATTTTTTAATTCTCCAATATCTTCAGGTAAATAGTCTATTCTGTTTTCATCGAAGTTTAAGGTTCTCAGATTTGCTAATTTTGTAACATATTCAGGAAATTCTCGCAATTTGTTTGATCTAACTACTAAAACCCTTAATTCTCTTAAGTATCTAATATTTTCAGGTAAATAATTTAGTCCGCCCTTTATAATGCATAATACTCTTAGATTTTTTAATTTGTCGATATCCTCAGGTAAATATTTCAAGTTTGTATCAATTATATAGAGACCCTCTAATCCTTCTAACTCTGTTATGCTCTCTGGTAGATATTGCAAATTACATTTATAACAAATTATGATAAGTTCCTTCAGATTTTTTAATTCACCAATTTCTTCTGGCAAAGTTTCAAATTTTTCTTTGGCATATATATGCAACTTTCTTAAATTTTCAAGTCCAGCAATTGCCTCTGGCAAGGTTTTATGATCGTAATCTTCGAGCTTTAGATATACTACCTTTCCTTCTTCAATATCGATTTTTTTGTCTCTTAAATATTCCTGCATTTTAAAAATAGATTCGACACTTGTATTTACAGGTTTAAGAATCTCTCTTAAGGCAGCATAGTCTTTTGGTGTTAACCCAACAATTTTAGCTCTTTCCTCAACTTCCTTTAAAATTTTTTCATCGATAGTAAATTTCTTTTTTTCTGCTGTATTAGTTGGTTTTTTTTCTTCTTTTTCTCCTCCTGGTAAGAATAATTTTGCTAATAGTTCGTTATTGACCACAGCACTTTTTAATTACGATTTTTGGTAGTTTTGAGGGGTCATCTACATTAAAGAACTGTATTCT
>JAWAZZ010000002.1:0-83545 GCA_038997305.1 Candidatus Aenigmatarchaeota archaeon
CCAAGTTTTTTTACGAGCGTCATGGTTTTTTATTATTCGCAGCTTGGAAGACCTTTACCTTCATAGCTATACAGCTCTGGTAAAGGTCTTCCATAATCTTAAAAATATTGCCTAAGGGTATTTAAAGGTTAGAGGAAACAGTTTCCAACCAAAGATAAAAATAAAAATTTTTTCAGATTTTTGTTTATAAACAAAAATTTTTCTTCAAAAAAGTTTATAAATTTAAATTTTTTCTCTAACTTCAATAAAAATTAAAATTTTTTCTTATTTTTTAAAATCGAAAAGGTAAGAAATTTATAGATTAAGGAGTAAAAAAATACATGAATAAACCCCTAATAATAACCTTAATATTAGCAATAATATTACCACTAATAAAAGGTAACATAATACTAATAGAACAAACTATAACAGAAAATTTTACTTCGATAAACAATGTAAGCATTGCTATGAAAGAAAGCCCGCTAACTATTATCCTAAATAGAGAAATTAAAAATCTGGATGTTTCCAACAAAAATATAAGTTGTGACATATTTAATAAAAATTCGATAATATGTAACTCGCAAGAATTGCCAATATCCTTTTCAATAACATTCGAAACAGAAGAAATAATAAAAGATAATATATACGAACTATCTATTGTAACGAAAGCAGAAAAACTATATTTAACTATCTATTTGCCTGTAGGTTACGTTGTTAAAGAAGAAAACGTAGCAGAAAATCCAAAGTTTTTGAGTGATGGAAAAAGAATTATCCTATTCTTCTCTAAAAATAATGCTACAACATTTTCAACTAAATTCTCTATAGAAAAAGTCAAAGAAGAAAAAATCATTACTTATCCATATTCTTTAATTATTATAATTTTGGTTGTTATTTCAATTGCCTTAATAATAATTTATTTATATTACAAAGGAAAATTAGAAAAACAAAGAAAAAGTATTATAGAAGTTTTAGAACCTAATGAAAGAAAAGTTTTAGAGATTTTAATGCAAAATAATCCTATAACTCAAAAGAAAATTGTAGAATTAACTCAATTATCGAAAGCTGAAGTTAGCAAAATAATTTCTTCACTAAAACAAAGAGGAATAGTAGATGTTGAAAAAAGAGGCAGAAATAACATTATATATCTAAAGAAGAAAATATGATTTTATGAAAGAGATAGAAAAGCTTGACTATATCTCTTTCGCTTTAGTATATGGAATAGTATCAGCAGTTCTTTCACTAATAGTAGCAATATTACAAGTAATAGCTTTAGGAGCTTTAGCAAGTAATTTAGGAGGAATGTTTGCTGGAGCTTTAATAGGTGCTGGAATAGCATCTATACTCTTATCCCCAATAATAGGATTTGTAATAGGCTTTATTGCGGGTTTAATATTTGCAGCACTATACAATTTCTTAATAAACAGAATAGTAAAAATAAAAGCTGAATAATTTTTCTTTTTTTTATTTATTTTTTATGACAGATAAGTTTCAAGAAAGGTTTGAAATAATTAGAAGATTGGAAGAAAAGAGAATTCCCTATTTCCATTCGCCTTTTGGAATCTTTCAATTAGAAAAGAACAGATGGCAAATAGTTAGAATTTTTGAAAGTATTAAAGAAGAGATTATTGCATATGGTCATCCGAACATAAAAGCAACTCACGAATCAACTTTAGAAATAACAAAAGAAGACTTCCTAACAGAAAGAGGCGATTGCATAATAGGAATAAAAGCAAATAAAAGCGTTAACGATTTTAGCGAAGAGTTTAAAATCGCATTAAAAAGTGGTGCAAAAGTAAAAATAACCATTAAAGTAGATGAATTAGAAGAAAGTTTTTACGCTTATGGCTCTCCTGCATTAAAACTTACAAACGATAAGTCAATAGTAATTAGAAAAAGCGATTACATAGATGATAGAACAGCAGCAATATTATCAGAAAAGGCAGCAATAGACATTAATAGAGAAATTATAGAAAGATTAAAAAATCCAAACAAACAATTTAAAGTAATTTTAGAAATAGAAAGAGAAAGCTAAAATGGAAAAAGATTTTAACAAAGTTTCAACAAAAGAAAAACAAAAGATAATAGAAAAAATCAAAAAAATTCTTTCTAAACACAAAGTATATTTTGCAATAATATTTGGTTCTTTTGCAACTAGCAACTATTTTAGAGATATAGATATCGTAATTAAAGGTTTAATAGATAAAAAATTAATAGATGAATTGGAAAAAGAAATAAAATTCGAAATAGATTTAAAAGATTGGGATGAGATTTCTTTACAAATGAAATATTTTGCATTAAAAGAAGGAATAAGAATAATTTTTGATGAAGATGTTTTTATTGAAGAAAGAAGAAAGGCTTTGAATGAATACTTCGATTTCCAATATATAATAAATCAATACAACGAGTTGTATATATCGAAAATATGAATGAGAAAATTTTTCTATATTTAAAAGAATTAGTAAAAAATTTAGAAAAATGGAAACAATACGAAAAAATTAGTGAAGAAGAATTTTTATCAAACGAAGATTATCAAAACATGATAATGCATTGCATATTGAGAGCTATTCAAGCTTCTATAGATATAGGAAATGAAATAATAAGAATGAAAAATTTTAGAGAACCTTCTTCATATAAGGAGATTTTCGAAATTTTGTACGAGAAAAAAGTAATAGGTAAAGATTTAAAAGAAGAACTTAAATTCTTAGCTGGATTTAGAAATGTTTTAGTTCATCTTTACTTAGAAATAGATTTGAAAAAAGTTTATAAAATTTTGAAAACAAAAAGAGAAATTTTGGAAGAATTTGCAAAAATTGTTAAGAAATTAGTTGAAGAAAAATAGAAAATTAACGAATTAAACAAAAGAAAAATTTATGAAAGTTGAAGAATTAGAAAAGTTTGGAATAGAAAAAGATTTCATAGAAAAAATTAAAGAAAAAGGTATTAACGAACTTTACGAATATCAAAAAGATTGTTTAGAATTCATAGATAAAAGTTTTATAATCTCTGCACCAACAAACAGTGGAAAAACTTTATTAGCAATATTAGCTATGATAAAGGAATTGCAAAAAGGAAATAAAGTTATTTATTGTGTGCCATTAGTTGCATTAGCAAATGAAAAGTTTGAAGAATTCAAAAAATTTTTCGATAAATACAAAGTTGCAATAAGTGTTGGAGATTTTGATAGTGCAGACGATTTTCTAGCTTATTACGATATAATAATAACTACTTATGAAAAGCTAGATTCTTTAATAAGACATGAAGCCTTTTGGATAAAACAAGTTGGATTAATAATAATAGACGAAATTCATATGTTAAACGATTTTCATCGCGGCCCAACATTAGAGTTCTTAATAATGAAATTAAGAAAATTAACAACTGCAAGAATTATTGGATTGAGTGCAACAATAGAAAATGTGGAAGAGATAGCAAAATGGTTAGGTTGTTATTTTTACAAAACTGATTTTAGACCTATAAAACTTTATGAAGGTGTTTTATTGGATAATTACATTTATTTAAACAATTTCAAAAGAGTAAGATTAAAAGAAGCTGGTATCGAAGGTTTAGTAAAAACAATTTTAGACAAAGACAAACAAATATTAATATTTACATCTACTCGAAAAGAAGCAGAAAATTTAGCAAAAAGATTAAAAGAAATAACAAAAGATTTCGCTAAAGAAGATTTGTCTCAATACTCAAAAGAAATATTAAATGTTTTAGAAAGTCCTACAGAGCAATGTAAAAAGCTTGCTGAATTAATAAGATATGGAATAGCATTCCATCATGCTGGTTTATTATACAAACAAAGAAAAATAGTAGAAGATTTATTCAGAGAAAAAAAGTTAAAAGTACTAGTATCTACAACAACATTATCTATGGGTTTAAACTTACCAAGTTTTTGTGTTTTGATTGCTAATTATAAAAGATTCGATGGAATAAAAAAAGATTATATATCTAACATAGAATACAAACAAATGATAGGAAGAGCAGGAAGAATTCCCTATGATAATTTTGGCATAGGATTACTTTATGCAAAAACAAACGCAGAAGCAAAAATGCTTTTTGAAAGATATATTTTTGGAAAGTTAGAAGAAATAATTTCAAAAATCGGTAATGAAGTGATTCTTAGATCCCAAATACTATCTTTAATTTCTTCAAATTTTGTAAGAGAAGAAAGAGAATTAATAAACTTTTTAAAGACTTCATTCTTTTATTATCAAACAAAAAACAAAAAGTTTTTAGAATCAAAATCAAAAGAAATTATTCAAATGCTAAAATCTTGGAATTTTATAGAAGAAGAAAACAAAAAACTAAAGGCTACAAGAATAGGAAAAAGAGTTAGCGAATTATACATAGATCCATTAAGTGCAAAAATTTTAATAGATGGAATAGAAAAAATTAACGAGCAAACAAAAGAAGTTTTAATATTTCAGTTAATAGGAAGTACAACGGAAATGAGATTTTTAGTTAATGTAAGAGAAAAAGAGTATGAAAAAATTTTAAGCTTTTATTATTCAAATTTAAACCAATTCTTAATAGATTTACCAAATGAATTCGATTTAGATTTCGAATTTTATTTACCATCTTTTAAGCTTGCCCTAATATTAGATTCATGGATTAATGAAAAAAGCGAAGATGAAATTTTGAAAGAGTTTAAAGTCACTCCGGGAGAATTGAGAGGAATTTTAGAAATTGCTGATTGGATGCTATATAGTTTGCATGAATTAGCACTTTTATTGGGTAAAATGAATATTCTGAAGAAAATTAAGAAATTAAGAATTAGGACAAAATATGGAATAAAAGAAGAATTAATACCATTAATAAGAATCGAAGGTATTGGAAAAGTAAGAGCAAGAAAATTATACAATCATGGAATAAAAACTATAGAACAACTAAGAAAAATTCCCTTGGCAACTCTTTCAATAATTCTTGGTCCAAAAATAGCAGAAAAAGTTAAGAAAATTGTCGGTGATGAAAACTTATTGAATCAAAAGATTTTAAAAGATTTAAAAATAGATTACAGAGAAATCGAAAGTTAATCAGGCGAAACCTTCCTCATCATTACTCAGATAATACCGGCTTCATCATAATTAATTATTAGAATCTTCAAATTATGGGGCCGTAGTCTAGCTTGGAAGGACGCTGGTTTCGGGTGCCAGTAGCCTGGGTTCAAATCCCAGCGGCCCCAAAATCTATTTTCCTTTCAATTTTTCTTCGGCTTTTCTTTCTAGCTCTATTACAGAATTTATTGCCCTAGCAACTCCTATATAATGAAATATTAAACCAATTCCCCAAAAAATTAATGGATAATAAAACCAAATATACTGTGGAGTAAAATATAAATTAAAGAGTATTAAAAAAATGTTTACTGTTATATAACTAATCGCATGATATTCAAATCCCTGTTTTTCTTTTTCGATATAAACCTCTCTAAAAACTCTTTTATATTCTTCTAGGGAAATGCTTTTTTTAGCCATAAAAATATCTAATTAAACATTTATATTAATCCTTTAGATTTTAGTAACGTTTCTAACCTATCTAATTTCGAATTTATCATCTCTAAATATATTCTTAAATTTTCTAATTTAGATTCTATTAAAGATAATTTATCTATTTGAGGTTCTTGCTTAATAGGAACCTGCTGATTAGAAACACTTGGCAATTCAAATGTTTGAGATGTAGATTCTTTTCTTTCTGAAGGTAATTCGACACTTTCTAAACTTATCTCTTCCTTTTTTTCTTTTTTCTTAAAAAAATCAAAAACCATAATATTATTAAAGCTCTTTTAGATATATTTAATCATCAAACTTTTTATTTTTTATTCGTAAAAAATTTTATGAAAAATGTAAAAGAAATTGAAGAGCAAATTCTAACTTTTTGGGAAGAGAATAAGACATACCAAAAAGTAAAACAAAAAAATCTTGGAAAGAAAAAATTCTTTTTCATTGATGGTCCGCCATATCCTACTGGGAGAATTCATTTAGGAACAGCGATGAATAAGATTTGGAAAGATTTCTTAATAAGATATTTCAGAATGAAAGGTTTTGACGTTCATGATCAAGCAGGTTACGATACACATGGAGTACCAATAGAAATAAAAGTAGAAAAACTACATAATTTCAAAACAAAAAAGGATATTGAAAATTTTGGAATAGAAAAGTTTATAGAAGAGTGCAAAAAATTTGCAACAGAAAACATAGAAGAAATGAACAAACAATTTAGGAATTTGGGAGTATGGATGGATTTTGAAAATGCTTATTTAACTTTAAGAAATGAATATATAGAAAACGCTTGGTATATTTTCTCAAAAATTTATAAAAAAGGTTTAGTTTATAAAGGATTATACCCAGTGCATGTTTGTCCAAAATGTGAAACTGTAGTGTCTTACAATGAAGTTGAATACGAAGATAGAAAAGATCCTTCAATATATGTAAGATTTAAGATAAAGGGTAAAGATAATGAATATCTATTAATCTGGACCACAACCCCATGGACTTTAGTTGATAATGTAGCTGTAATGGCAAATCCAGAAGCATATTATGTAAAAGTAAAGGTAAATAACGAAATTTACATTCTTGCAGAATCTTTACTTCAAAATGTTGCAGAAAAACTAAACTGGAAAAATTATGAAATTATAGAGAAAATTTTGGGAAAAGAATTGGAAAATTTAGAATATGAACATCCTTTTGAAGATTTAATCAAATTAAGAGAAAAATACCAGAACATTTATAGAGTGGTTCTAAGTAAAGAATATGTAAACTTACAAGAAGGTACTGGATTGGTTCATAGTGCACCTTCTCATGGTTTCGAAGATTATGAAGTTGCATTAAAATATAATCTGCCAATAGTTAATTCGCTGAGCTTTGATGGAACTTTTATAATAGATTTCTTAAATGGAATAAAAGTTTTTGATGCAAATGAAAAAATTATAGAAATTTTAAAAGAAAGAAATGCGTTATTAAAATATGAAACAATAGTTCACGCATATCCAAAATGTTGGAGATGCGAAACTCCGCTATTTATTAACGCAATAGAACAATGGTTCATAAAAGTTAAAGATTTTAGAGAAAAGTTGAAAGAAGAGAATGAAAAGATATTTTGGAAACCTGAATTTGCTAAGTATAGAATGAGAGATTGGATAAATAATTTAAGTGACTGGCCATTTTCTAGACAAAGATACTGGGGAATTCCTATACCCATGTGGATTTGTGAAAAATGTGGAAAAGTAAAAGTTTTAGAAAATGCAAAAGATTTAAACTTGCCAGATTTACACAAACCTTACATTGATGAGGTAACCTTTAAATGTAAATGTGGTGGTACAATGAGAAGAATTAAAGATATTTTTGATGTTTGGTTTGATAGCGGAGTTGTTCCATGGGCATCTATGGATTACTTGAGAAATAAAAAGAAGATTGTTGCTGATTTAGAAATTGAAGGTCCTGACCAAATAAGAGGTTGGTGGAATTCTCAACACATAATTTCAACTTTAGCTTTTGGAAAAACGGTTTTCAAAAGAATAATGATGCATGGGTTTGTATTAGATGCTCATGGCAGAAAAATGAGCAAAAGTTTGGGAAATATTGTTCAACCAGAAGAAGTTATTGAAAAATATGGAAGAGATGTGTTAAGAGCTTATTTCTTAATTGGAGCTCCTTGGGAAGATTATTACTTTAAATGGGAAGAGGTTGAAGAACTAGCTAGAAAAATTAACATCATAAGAAATGTTTTTGAATTCATTAACACTTATGTAACTGAAAAAGGAGATAAGAAAGGTTTAAAAATCGAAGATAAATATATAATCTCTAAATTAAATCAACTTATAAAAGAAATAGAAGAAGAAAATTCTAACTTTAACTTTTTTGTATCGAACAAAAAGATTATTGATTTTATTGTTGAAGAAGTTTCTAGATTTTACATAAAGTTAATAAGAGATAGAGTTTGGCCAAATTATGAAGGAAGAGATAAAAATGCTGCTTTCTATACATTAAATTATTTAGCAAAAAGATTGTTAGTATTATTAGCTCCAATGATGCCATTTTTATCAGAATACTATTATCAAAAATTAAAGTTTATAAAAGATTTTGAAAGCGTGCATTTAGAAGAATATCCAAAATATAAGAAAAGTTTGATAAAAGAAGATTTAATTAAAAGTGTTGAAATTGCTAAAAAGATAGCTGAAGATATTTTAGAAGCTAGAAATAAAGCAAATATAAAAATAAGACAGCCATTAAGTGAAGCTGTAGTAGTTGTTAAAAAAGATGAAATACTTCAAGCAGAAAGAGCAAAAAGAGTTATCTCTTTATTAACTAATGTTAAGAAGATAACATTTACAAAAGAGTTTTTAGCAAACGAAAAATATGAAAAAGTTGAAACAGAAGATTATATAGTATATCTAAACAAAGAAATAACTAAGAAATTAAGAGAAGAAGGAATTATAAGAGAGATTGTAAGAGGTATTCAAGAATTTAGAAAGAGAGAAAAATTGGAAATCCATCAAAAAGTTAAAATTGTTTTAAACATAAAAGACGAAGAAATCAAGAAAATTGTCGAAAAGAATAAGTTGCTAATAGAAAAAGAAACAAACTCAGAAATAGAATTTGGTAATACAGAAAAGAATAAATTAGATGTTGAAATTTCAGAAATTTTTGCGGAAATTCTAAAATAGTTTTTGGACCGGGCGGGATTTGAACCCGCGGCCTCCCGCATGCCAAGCGGGCGCTCTTCCACTGAGCTACCGGCCCTTATAAAATTATTTTCAAGAATTAACTCATAAAATTTTTAATTTATGGATTTTGAAAAGATAGTTCTAATTTTTTCTTCAATATCTTTTGCTCTAGGTTTTTTATTGTTAATATATGTAGCATATTTTTTAAGTTTTCCAGAACTTTCTGTTAGTAATGTTACTTCAGATTTTTTAGGAGAAAGGATTTCTGTAAAAGGAAAAGTTATAAACATAGTAGAAAGAGATAGAGTAAATTATATCATACTTTCAGATGGTCAAAAAAATCTAACTATTGTCATATTTCCAAATGTTTATAAAGAAGTAAAAAACGACATAAAAATAAATCAAAGCGTAAAAGTTGTTGGAATTCTTTCAGAATATAAAGGAAATCTCCAGATAATACTTCAAAACCCAAAAAATCTTATAATAGAAGAATGATAGACCAAATAATAATTAGTTCTTTCTTAGGTAGTATTGTTGGATTCTTTTCTGGATTAATACCTGCACTACATCAGAATTTATTGATACCAATATTAATTCCAATACTTTCTTTTAACGAAATGTTTTTAATATCTTTTTTAATTTCTTTGGCAATTTCACAAAATTACGGAAATGCAATTTCGAGCTATTATTTATCGTCTCCACCAGAAGAACTATCTTTATCAACACTACCTTCTCAAAGACTAGCAAAAGAAGGATTACTACTAGAAGCACTTAAAATATTTGTATTAGCCGCTTCAATTTCAATTCCTGTTAATGTATTGTTTGTATTTTTATTTCATTCTTATATCTCAAATCTGATAATTTCGCTAGAAAAATATATTGGTTTAATACTTATCATCGCTATTTATACGCTTTTCTTTTTCGAAAAAGAAAAAGCAAAAAGTTTTCTAATATTCTTTCTTTCCGGAATAATAGGAATATATGCTTTTAACATCATAGAATTCAATAAAGCTGTTCTGGCTATTTTTAGTGGATTTTTTGCTTGCTCCCAAATAATTATAAACCTATTTCAAAAACAAAATTTTTTAGAAAATCAAAAAGAAGATGTAAAAATTAAATTAAAGAAAAAAGAAATTCTAATAGGTATTTTTCTATCTATTTTTGTAGGAATATTTTCTGGATTGTTACCTTCTTTAGGTATAACTCAAATGTTGTTATTTTTTCAACCAATACTTAATGATAGATTATTCATATTTTCATCTTCTTCATCATTTTTTTCTAATGAAATATTTTCAACAACCTCTCTATATACTATTGAAAATCCAAGAAGCGGATTAAGTGTTTATTTAGAAAAGATTTTGGGAAATGTTGACTATAAAACCTTTGTCATTATGATTTCTATATTTCTAATCTCATCCTTTTTTGCATCAATTCTGTTTCTTATTTTTTATAAAAATTTTCTATCTTTGTTCAAAAGAATAAATTTCAAAGTGCTAAACCTTTTAGTTCTATCTCTAATCATTTTCATTGTTTTCGTTTTTAGCGGATTTATAGGTCTATTGCTTCTTTTCATCTCAACCTCTTTGGGTTTAATTACAATACATATAAATGTTAACAGAAGCTATTTAATGGGAAGCTTGATAATATCAACTGTTCTCATTTATACAAACTACTATTTAAAGGTTCTTATATTCTTGGGTATATAAAAGTATAAATATAAGTAGTAGTTTGTATAAATAATATAATGCATAGACATCATCACGATCACTCAAATCTATTATCAGAAAAGGAAAAGAAAGAAATAAAGGAAATTCTAAACAAAAAATTAGTAAATAAGGTTAGCTTAGTTGTGCTTCTTGATTATAAAAACAGTGAAGAGGCTTCAGAAATAACAGAAGCTTTATTGAAAGAAATCTCCAAGCTAAACGAAAACTTAGAAATAGAATTTGTAGACGCTTATTCTAATGAAGGAAAAGAGCTATTAGAAAAATATAATCTAGTTTTTGACAAAAATCAATTAGGACCAATAATATTTTTCAAATCAAAACCAAATATAGTTTTCTTGGGATTTCCTTTAGGTATGGAATTTCCAGTATTTTTAGATACATTAGAAATTATATCCAAAAATGAAGTTGCTATTAACAATAACGTAGCTAAAAACATAGCAAAAGTAAATTCAAATCTAGATGTGTTTGTCTTTGTTACAGCAACTTGCCCATATTGTCCCTTAATGACACACCCATCAACAAAATTTGCTTTCCTAAACGATAAAATAAGAAGTATTATAGTAATGAGCGAAATGTTTTCAGACCTAGCACAAAAACATTATGTATATGCTGTACCAAAAACAGTAATAATGAAAAACTCAAAAATTGTAGAAGAGATTGAAGGCGCGATACCAGAAGCTGCATTTGCAGAAAAAATAAAAGAAAGTAGCGAAAACTAAATTAATCCCAGCTCTTTTTTCACTTCTTCACTAGCCATATCCAAGCTCCAAACTTTATCAAAATCTATTTCAACTTCGCTCTCATATCCAATTTCTTTCAATTTTTCTTCTATCATTTCAACAAGTAGCGGTAAATATGGACAAAATGGTGTAGTTGGAATCATTTTTATAAAAACTTTTTTATCTTCTATTTTTATTTCCTCTATCAAACCCAAAGATACTATATCAAAATTTATTTCTGGATCTACAACTTCTTTCAATTTTTCTAATATCTTTTTCTCTTCATTCCCATATTCCATACTTAATGTATTTAAACGCATTATATGCAGCTATAGAACCTTGAGCTGCGGCAGTTACTATTTGTTTAAATCCAGCACAAGCATTAGTAACATCTCCAGCAGCAAACACACCTTTAATATTAGTTCTCATACCTTCATCAACAATTATTTCCCCCCTTTCATTAGTTTGAACTCCAATCTTTTTGGCTAATTCCGAATTTGGATCTAACCCAATAGCAACAAACAATCCATCTAACTTTAAAGTCAAAGTATTTCCAGTTTTAACATCTTCTAAAACAACTTCTTCAACCTTCTTATTACCTCTTATTTCCTTGACAATCTTATTAGTTAAAATCTCTATTTTTGGATTCTGTTTTGCAGAATTTACTAAAACAGCCTCTGCTCTAAATTCATCTCTTCTATGTATTATATAAACTTTTTTTGCATGTTGAGCTAAAACTAGCGCATCATGAAATGCAGAATTTCCACCACCAACAACACCAACAACTTTATCCTTAAAGAATAACGCATCGCATTCAGCACAATAACTTACTCCATTCAAATTTTCTCCAGGAACACCTAATTTTCTCCTCTTAGAACCTGTTGCAAATATTATTACTTTACCTTTTATTTCGTAACCCCCCAAAGTTTTAACAACAAAAATTTCATTTTCTTTTTTTACATCAATAACTTCATCTATTAATGTTTTTGCTCCAAACATTTCTGCATGCTCCTTAAATCTTAAACCTAATTCAGAACCTTTAATAGAATAAATAGCAGGATAATCTTCAACTATAGAAGCTTCATTCATCATTCCACCAATATCTTTTGTTATAACTAATGTTTTTAATCCATATCTAGCAGAATACAAAGCGGCTGAATATCCAGCAGCCCCTCCACCAATTATTATAACATCTACTTCTTTCTCTATTTCTTTCTCTTCTTCCACATGCTTTGTAACCAACATTATCTGCATAATAATATCTTTTCAATAATTATTTTATGAGTATAGAAGATTTAGAAAAACAGTTAGAAGAGTTAGAAATAAAAACAGAAGAGCAGAAAAAGCAATTAAAGGAAATTGTTCTACCAAAAGTTATAAATTATGCAAAAAAACTTATAAACGAATATGGAAATCTAATAAAATCTGTAAGCATTTTTGGTTCAGCAGCTAAAGGAAAAATGAAAGCAACTAGCGATATAGATGTTTGGGTAATAATAGATGATACCTCTTTAAAGACTTCAGAAGATATCGAAAACGCATCGCTAAAAATAAGAATATTGGGAGAAGAATTTGGTTTACATGTTCAAGTTACCAAAATTACAGATTTTTGGAACTTAATAGCGAAAGGTAGTCCAGAATTGGTTAATTTCTTAAGATATAGCTTAATAATCTACGATTCCGGTTTTTTAAGACCATCACAAAGAATGCTAAATTTAGGATTAATAATGCCTAGTGAAGAAGCAATAGAATTAAAAAAAAGAGCAGCTTTAATAAGGTTTGAAAAAATAAAAGAAGATTTAAAAAGTTTGATCTTCGAACTAAGATATTGCGTTACTGATATACTTCAATCTTACATTATGAAAAAATACCAAAAAATTCCCGATCCTAAAACTATTCCAGAATTTTTAGAAAAAATGATAGAAGAAAAAATAATAGAAAGTGATTATCTAAACGATTATCTAGAGATAAATTCCCTATGGAAAAAAATAGAACACAAGGAAATAAAAGAAATAGACGCTTCTCATATAGATAAAGCTTTAAAAATAACTCAAAAATTCATAGAAAAATTTTCTAAATTATGACGCTAACAAGAGAAGCCAGAATAGAAATAGCCAGAAAGTTTGGAAAATTAGCAAAGGAGAAATTTAAAGATTTAGTTAAAAGTGTTGTTGTTTTTGGATCTACAGTAACTGGAGAATTTACAGAAAGAAGCGATATAGACATTTTAGTAATAGTAGACGATACTATAGTAAAATATTGTGAAAAAGATTTAGAGCATGTAATAGATGTAGAGGATAAAATAAAAACTTGTCCAAGATGTAATGGTGAGCTAAAAATAGGAATCTTAGATAGTTATCTGAACGAAATAGATAAAGAACTTGAAAAAATTGCAATTTCTATAGAAGAAGCAAGAGTAAAAATAAAAGATAAAATTACTGGAGAGGAAAAAATAGTTAACTTAATTTCTTTGCAACCATCTTATAAACTTACAGAGTTTTGGGATTATGTGAGAAACGGAAATCCTATAGTATACAATTTCATAAAAAATGGTTTAGCAGTAATAGACGATGGAACATTTAGAACATTTAGATATCTATGGCTTAGTGGAAGAATTCCTAAGACGAGAGAAGCAATAGAAAAATACATTGAAGATGCACCTAAAAAAATCTTAAGAGCAAAATCTGTAAAATTTTTACAAATTGCCGAAGATTGTTATTATGCTATTGTAAATTCTGCGCAAGCTGTTTTAATGTTTTTAGATAAAGCACCGCCCTCACCTTCAAAACTTTACGAAGAATTTAAAAGGGAATTAGTAGATAAAAATCTTATCGAACCAGAATATGCCGAATGGATTAAAGAAATTGTAGAATTAAGAAAGAAAATAGAACATCAAGAGATAAAAGAAATAAAGGGAGAAGAAGTTGACTTATGGATAGAAAGAGCTCAAAAATTTGTGGAAAAAATGATATTGTTGCTTAGCATACTAGAAATAAGAAAAATAGAAAGTATTGCTATAAGAACAAGAGAAGTTTCTAGAGAATTAATGAGAAGAGCTCTGAAAGCTCTAAACATACCTTTTGACGAAAATAATCTTTTAGAAGTATTTAAAGAGAGCTTTATAAAGAAAGGATACATTTCTAGCATGTATTTAAATGTTTTGAATAGGATAGAAGAAATTCATTCACTAATCTTGGAGGGAAAAATTAACAAAATCGATTTTGATGAAGTTTATAAGCTAAGAGAAGATGTTAGATTAATGATAAGAGATGTAGGAAAAGTTTTAGAAGAATTGCAAAAAGAAAATAAAACTTAAATTTATTATATAATAGATATGGAAGGTGTAATAGTAAACTTCAGATTAAGTAATCATAACAAAAACTGGAATCAAGTAATAGTAGAAGTAGAAGGAATAAATAGTAGAGAAGAAGCTAAAAAACTTTTAGGAAAAAAAGTTATTCTAGAAATTAATGGCAAAAGAAAAATAGGAAAAGTTATTAGATTGCATGGAAATAAAGGAAGAGTATTAGTAAGGTTTAGAAAAGGATTAAATGGTTTAGCTCTAATGAAAAAAGTAATAATAGAGGATTAGTTATATCTTACAAATCCTAACCTCTTTGCTTCTTCTCTAAAACATTTTCTGCATAACAATAATCCATACTTTCTTATTACTCCTCTGGTTGTGTTGCACTTCCTACATCTATAGTTTTCTTTTCCACAAGCCCTTTTCTTTTTCGGTTGAAAACTTGTTCTTAATGCTGGATCCATAATTTAATAAGCGATAAGACCAAATATTTTTAAAGCATCTTCTTCATCTATAAAGCCTTTTTCTATTGCTATACTTATTACATTTGGTAAGTTTTTTGTTATTATATCATAAACTTTTGTGCCTTCGTTTCTTATTTTAAGCATTAAGAAAGCATTTACCATTCCTGCTATTTCCTCTTTTATTATTTCTTCTTCAAAGAACATAAATATATTCAACAAAAAAATTTAAATATTCAATTAAACAACTTCAACTCCAAAATATTCTTTAACAAACTTTATTGCCTCTTCTTTTGTAACTCTTTGTTTTCTTGAAATTGTTCCATCTTTTAATCTATAGCCAGGTCTTCTTAAAGAAAAACAAACATCCATACCTAATAAACCTATAGTATGATCATATTTATAACCTAAATCTATGTATTTTGCAATACCTAAACTAAAATTTCCATAATCATCAAAAACTCTCGAAGGAATTTTATAGTTATATGCCTTAAAAACTTTTTTCGCAAACTCTTCTGCTTCCTTACCTCTCAATGTAATCATAACTCCTATTGGTCTTCCTTTTGGAACACCAAAAGTAGATCTTTTAACAGAATAAGTTATTGCTGGTTTTCTATTGTTAAACATATTTTGCAACAATTTCTTTGCTCTTTCTATCTTTTCTAAATCTCCACCACAACCTATATTTATCACTACCTTTTCCAGAAATATTTTCTTTCTCATAGGATTTTCTAATTTTTTAGGATTCATAATTTTTTATTCTAAACTGTTATTAATGGTTTTTCTTCTCCAACAACAATAACATAATCTCTTATAGTAGTTATTTTTTCGTTCTCTTTCCTTATTCTAACTAAACTCTTTTTGTTAAATCCAGAAGGTGTTATTTCTTCTATTTCTCCAACATTTCCTTTATTTTCTCCATTAAAAATCAAAGCTATTTTACCTACTTCGAACTTTATATGTTTTAAAACCTTTAAGGTAGGTAATTCTATTAATAAACTATCGTGTGTTTTAATGGAGTTGTCCTTAGTTAAAATATTCTTTCCATCATGAAAAGTTATCTGATATGTATCTGGAGAAATCTTTGTTTTATTTTTTACTCTAACTATTTTCATTTCTGCTTCCTTTTCATCTATTTTTGTTAGAGTCAATCCCTTTTTATTTACTGTTATTCTATAATGTTCGTTTATTTCAGGAAAAGAAATTACATCAAACAATCCACAAGGATATCTATAATTTGTTACAACCCTTCCATCAACCAAAACTTTTCTTTGTTTGATAATTGTTTTTGCCTCTTTTAAATTTTCTGCATATTTGAGAATATCTCTAATTATTACTGCTAAAGGAATGCAAAAATCTTTTGGATGCGGCCCTGGAGAAGGATTAACAGAATATTTATATTTTTTTGGGGGTTGCAACCAAAATTTTGGTGCATTTAAACGCTTTAACCACATAAAAATAAAAAAGAAAAGGATTACTTTGCTTTTATAACCTCTAAAACTATTCCTGCACCTACTGTCATACCCATATCTCTCATTGCAAACCTTCCTAAAGCTGGAAACTCTGAAAACTTCTCAACAACTACTGGTTTTAATGGTTGAACTCTTATTCTTGCTGCATCTCCTTTCTTTATGAATTGTGGATTCTTTTCTAATTCTTGTCCTGTTTTTGGATCTATCTTTGCTATTATTTCAACAATCTTTCCTGCAACTGTTGCTGTATGAATATGGAATACAGGAGTATATCCAACCGAAATAGATGTTGGGTGTTCCAATATTATTACCTGAGCAATAAATTCTTTTGCTACACTTGGTGGGTTTGTTGGATGACCTGCAACATCTCCTCTTCTAATATCTGTTTTTGCAACACCTCTAACATTAAATCCTATGTTATCTCCAGGTAACGCTTCTTGTAATGGTTGGTAATGCATTTCAATAGATTTTACTTCTCCCTTTACTCCTGCTGGCTCAAAAACTACAGTATCTCCAACTTTCAATCTTCCACTTTCCACTCTTCCTACTGGTACTGTACCTACACCTGTAATCGAATAAACATCTTGTATTGGAATTCTTAATGGTTTGTCTACAGGTCTTGGAGGAACTTGTAACATATCTAATGCTTCTACTAAACAAGGTCCTTTGTACCATGGCATTTTTTCGCTTCTTTTTGTTATATTTTCTCCATATTGTGCGCTTACAGGTATTACTGGAATTTTATCTACAGGAAATCCCAATGGCTTTAACAAAGTGTTTATTACTTCATCCTTTAATTTGTTATAAACTTTTTCATCATAATTTACTGTATCCATTTTTGTTATTGCAACTATCACTTGGTTAATTCCTAAAACTCTAATTAAATATGCATGCTCTTTTGTCTGTGCTTGAATTCCTTCTCCTGGTTTTGCAGATACTACTAATATCGCAGCATCTGCTTGAGAAGCACCAGTAATCATATTCTTGACAAAATCTCTATGACCTGGTGCGTCTATTATTGTGAAGAAGTATTTTTGTGTTTCAAATGGTCTATGAGCAATATCTATAGTCATTCCTCTCTTTCTTTCTTCTATTTCTCTATCTAGTATGTATGCGAATTCTCCTCCTTCTATCTTGAATTCTTGTGCTAACTCTCTCAATTTCTTTAGTTCATCCTCTCTTATTGCTCCTGTTTCGTAGAATAGTCTTCCTGCTAAAGTTGATTTTCCTTGATCTACATGTCCTACAATTACTATATTTAAGTGAGGTTTCTGCGGCATAAAGTAATATAAGAAAAGTATTTAAATATTTAAAAAAGTAAAAAAGGTTGGCTCATCTCATAGCCACACCTATAGCATAATTCCTAGCTGTCTTAACAATCTTTACTTTTAATTTCTCTCCCTTTTTAGCATTTTTAACAAATATAACATAACCTTCTATCTTTGCTACTCCATCTCCTCTTTTACTAATATCTTCTATTTCAAGATCGTATATTTCACCTTCTTTTACCTTAGCCATATTAGAGCATCAAGAACTATCATTAATCAAGTTCTTGATAATATAATATATCTTACTAAAATAAATACTATATGCAAAGGTTCAAATATTCTTCAAAAATAATAAGTAAAAACATTATAAACGAAAAAATAATAGAAATTTGTCTAGAAAAACCTAAAGATTTTAACTTTAAAGCGGGTCAATATATCATTCTTAAACTTGTTAATTTACCAGAAAATGTAGAGGGTGGAAACAAAAGAGCTTTTTCTATAGCTTCTTCGCCGCTAGATGAAAAAATATGCTTAATAACTAATAGAGGTGTATCAGAATATAAAAAATATCTTGAAGAAAAACTAAAGGTTGGAGAAGATGTTGAAATTTTTGGACCTTTTGGAAATATGACTTTAGAAGAAAATTATAAAATAATTACTTTTTTAGCTGGCGGCGCTGGAATTGCACCTTTTTTAAGTATGATTAGATATGTTTTTCAAAAAAATTTAGATATAAAAATGTTCTTATTCTATTCAGAAAAAAAGTTTGATTATTTAGTTTATTTAAGTGAACTAAAAGAATATGAAAAATTAGGTAAACTTAATTTAATAATAACACTAACCCAAGAAAAAAGAGAAGGATTTGAGTTTGGAAGAATTAATAAAGAAATGATTAAAAGACATTTGAGTGATTATTTAAATGAAAGTGCTTTCTATATAGCTGGCTCGCCAGAATTTGTAGAAAGCATGAAAAGTTATTTAAAAGAATTAGAAGTTAATGAAGAAAGGATAAAAACAGAAAAATGGTAATTATTTTAAATAGTCGAAAATAGATTTTTTCTCTCTTTTAATTCCTTTTTTATAAAATTCTTCAAAATTATCTCTTATGGGTTTATAAACTTTATCAAAAAACCTTTGTTGATCCTCCAAATCTTTTATGTCAAAAGTTTTTAAGTATTCTAAAACAAAACTCCAAATATTTTGAAAGTTGTCTATCCTTTCAAACTTTCTTGCTATATTTATGTCAAAATCTTTAGGTAATTGTGGTTTGTCTCCCATTATAAAGAATCCAGATTTAGTATCTATAGGTGCTTTTTCATTTCCAACTATTTCCCACTTTCTTTCACTCTCTGATTTAATTTCAAAATCTTTTTCTAAATCTTTTAACAAATAACTTTTGCCTTTAAATGAATATTGTGGTCCATAATGTTTAGCCCAAGCATAAAAGATTGCTCTATTCAACCCAAAAGATTTAGCTTTTTCTAAATCTCCTTTTAAAAGATAATATCTCGCAGCCTGAAGCAACGCCATAACTTCAAATCTTCCAATTTTTCTCGAAATAATCTTTTCTTCTTTTTTCAAATCTTTCAAATCCAAAAAATTCTTGACAAAATCTTCAAAATATTCTAAATCGTATTTTATATTACTAGAATACAAAATCGATGTTTGTTTTGGCTCTTTTTTATTATTTATTGTTCCAATAACTCTTATTATTCTTGCTTCATCTTTTACTACTTTATCAACATTATATTCATCGAAATTTTGTATAAAAAAGTTCAACAATCCTTGTTGTAATAATTTCCATTTTTCGATTTCTACAAGTTTATTCACTTTATAATAAACATGTATTCCATTACCAGAATTTGCAATTAACGATGGTGGAATATTAAAGGAAAACAGCTTATCATAAATCTTCCTATAATCTTCTATTGCTTTTTCACTATCCAAATCTATTACAAAAACATTTCCAAATTTTACTGCTTCTCTACTTCCAATTTTTTCTACTCTAGGAAGTAAACCTATATAGCAATCTTTATCTTTTAGTTTCTCTAAATTTTTCTTAAAGAATGAAAGCACATCTATTTTTCTTTCGAAAAACTCTTGAAGATAAATATTATTTTGATGTAAAACTCTTAACTCCCAATAAATTTTTTCACCTTCATATCCGCTACACAAAAAGTTAAGAAATTCTTCTATAATCGAAATGTTCATAAAAATTTAAATAAAAAAAGAGAATTATTATGACTGTAAAACCTCTAACAGAGAATCAGAAAGATTTGTATAATGCATTAAATAATGAAAGAATTACATACTTAGCTATTTTTGGTCCTAGTGGAAGCGGAAAAACATATTTTGTTATAGATTATGCATTAAGAGTTCTAAAAAATTCTAAAACAAAAAAATTAATACTCATTAAGCCCTTTATAGATCCTGCAACTAAAAGAGAATTCACAATAGCAGAACTAGGAAATCTATATTTTGAAAACGCAAAACAATATTTAAAAGATATTATCGACTCTTTGAAAGAAGATTGGAACGAAGTAGAAAAATTGATAAACGAAAAAAGAATAATAATTTCTGATTTTTCTTCGCTTTCTGGAAGAAGTTTTGATGATGCAATTGTTTTTGTTGATGATGTTCAACTAGTAAAGCCAGAGAGAATTATAGAAATCATAATGAGAATAGGAAGCAACTCTCGACTAATAATAGCAGGTGATCCTTTTCTTCAAGCAGAATATCATAATACAATAAAAATATTAAGAGAGGTTCTCTCAAATCAATCTAATTCATACATTGTTGAATTAGGCTTGAAAGATATTGTAAGAGAAGGTGCAAAATTGGGATTAAAATTAATGTTAGAAACAAAGTTAAGAAGAAGGGAAATGAGTAAAGAAGAGAAAGAAATATTAAACTTAATACTTGAAGAAGTGGATAACATAGAAATAATCAATATTTTGGATTTAAGACCTCTAAAAGAGGAAATAGGAATAACATCTAAAACTGTTCCAGACGCTGTTATAATAGTTAAAGAGGGTCAAGCTGGCAAAATAGTTGGTAAAGGTGGTAAAACAATTCAGTCTTTAGAAGAAAAACTTAACATGAGTATAAGAGTTTTAGAGTTATCAACAGATTTAAGAGAATATTTCAGAGTTTTTCATCCAGCTGGCAAATTAGCAAAAGAGTTAAAAGATGTAGAAATAAAAGGTCCTTATTTGTATCTTTATGTAACAAAAGAACAAAGACCAATAGTTTTAGGAACTAAAGGTGTAAACATTAGATTTTTTGAAGCTTGTCTAAAACAGCTAATGAATGTTGAAGTCAAAGTAATTTCACAATAAGTTTATAACTTTTATTACATCTTCTTTCACTTCTTCTATGCTTCTATTCGCATCAATTAAATAAACATTTTCTACATCCAACTCCAAATTTCTATAATTTTCAAGAACTTTTCTTAAAAATTCTCCATTCTCATATAATTCCTTAGCTTTTCCTTCTTTTTCTATTCTTTGCAAAGCTATTTCTACATCAACATCTAAAATTATTATTAAATCGGGAATTTCTATTAATTTCAAAAGCTCGTTGAACAAATTTTCAAATATTTTTCTCTCTTCTTCATTATTTAATAAAGCTTTTTGATATGCATATGTTGACAAAAAACATCTATCAGAAATTATATAATCATGTTTTTCCTTTAATCTTCTTATTTCGTTTGTTGTCGAAACTCTATCTGCAAAAAAGAGAAGTGTAGATACGAAAGGGTTTTTCATGTAATCTTTTTTGTTTTTCAAAGAATTTCTAATAAAATTACCTATTTCAAAATCTGATGGCTCTCTAATTATTATGCTATTTTTTAGCTCATTAGATAAAAGCTTGCATATAGTAGTTTTTCCAGCACCATCAATACCTTCTATTGCAACATATTTACCCATTCTAAATTTTTTATTTCAAAAAATAAAAATACATAGAAACAAATCCCACCAAAAAAGAAATAACAAAAAGCAATAACAATAATATTGGAGAAGAAGATTCAGTAATCTGAAGAATAACAGAAATAACAATTATAAGGAAAAATGTCACTATAGCCACAAACTTGGGGTTTTTACAAACATATTGAATTTCGCTGCTAGATTTATTTTCAGTAGGTATTTTTTCACAAAGATTTTCTAGAATAATTCTTATTGTTTCTATTTCGCTCTCATTATGACCTTTTAGCAAAAAAGCCAGCGAACTTCCAAGCAAAAAGGTAGTAATTATTAGAAGAATTTCTTTTATCATAATAACTTTATCATATACGGACCTTCTCTTTCATATCCAAGCTTTCTATAATAATCTCTAGTACCAACTGCAGAAATTACAACAATTTTATTTCTGTCAAATTCATTTAAAGCAATTTCTTCAGCCTTTTGCATCAAAAATTTTCCAAAACCTCTATGTTGAAAATTTAATTCTTTTGGCAAGCTCCCTACAGGTAAATGAAATCCTAAAACCTTTAACTCTCTTATCAGAGCGCTTTTATTAGTAATTTCTTTTCTATGAGAAGAATCAGGAATTCTTAATCTAAGATAAGCATAAAGTGTTTCGTTCTTATCTTCTATACTTAAAAAAATTTCATTGCCATCATTTGCTTCATAATCAATTCTTTCTAAATGTATGCTTTTCAAATCTGGTTTAATACCTCTTTTATATCTTATTCCTATTTCTCTGCATCTTATGCACTTACATTCAATACCAAACTCTTTAGCTTTGTTTTCTACATACTCTCTTAAGTTAGTGTGAGTATATCCAGCATCTATATCATTAGCAGGTAAATCTCTTCCTAACCTTTGTATTCTAACATACTTTGGTATATATTTTAATGCTTTTGCTAACATTTCTACTAATTCCTCAAACTCGTAAAGTTTAAACTCTCCTTTCTCATACATTTTCCAAAGCGGTGTATTTCTAAAAAGTTGAAGAGGATAGATTTTTAAATAATCTGGTCTTAAATCCTTATCTTCGAAAAGAATTTTAAACATTTCTAAATCTCTATCTAAATCGCTTTTTGGCAAATTAGGCATGATATGATAAGTAATTTTTAAAGCTGCATTCCTAGCAATTTTTGTCGCTTTTTTAACATCTTCTATTGTATGACCTCTTCTTACAAAATCTAAAACATCATTATAAACACTTTGAACACCTATTTCTACTCTCGTAACTCCATAAGAAAGCATTTCATCAACATGTTCTTCATAACATAAATCAGGTCTTGTTTCTATAGTTAAAGCGACGCATCTATATTTTGCTCTTTCGTTTTTTTGATGTGCTTCTTCTATAGAATTGCTATCTTCCCCATTTAAAGCATCAAAAATCCTTTTTATAAACCATTCCTTATACTCTTTCTCTAAAGCAAGAAAAGTACCAAGAATTATTATTTCTATCTTTGAATTTTCTGAAAGCAATCCCTCTAATTCATAATGAAACAGTCTATTCTTTACTTGCATATATGGGTCATAATCAAATCTTATAGCTCTCTGAATTGCTGGTTCACTAGGAGTATAACTTTTTGGTATGTCAGAAAATATAGGACAATATATACATGCACCTCCACAAGGTCCTGGTTTTGTCGCTAATGTTATTATTAAAACTCCGCTACTTGCTCTTATAGTTTTGCTTTTAACCTTTTCTTCTATGTTAATCTTTAATCTATCTTTTATAATTTTAATTAATTCCATTGTCTTTAATACTGGAACTTTATATTTTTTCGAAAGAGAAACTTTTAGTTTTTCAAACTCTTGTTTATTTTTTGCACTGACCAATTCTAAAAGATATTCTGTAGGAATTTCTATGTTATCTTTCATAAATAAAAACTTCCTTAAAGAAAATCTATTGAATCTCTCTCAATAAACTTTCCAAATATCTAATTCTTTGTTGTAAAGCTCTAATTTCTCTTGGAGTTTTTGCAGTTAATAAAGCGCTTTTTGCCCTTTCAATTTCCTTTAAGTACATCCTTTTTAACATTTCGTTTTTAGTATTTAAATTTTTTAATCTTTCCATAATCTTATTATATTCTTTTCTTAATATATATTTTACTATCTAAAGGTGATAAACATTAAAGTTTAAAGACTATAAAAACAATCGATAGTTTTCAATTATGAATAGCATAGAAAAAATTTACGTTAAAGATTTTTATGATGTCGCTGCAGATAGCTGGATAAATATTAGACAAAAATTTAAAGTTTTAGAAAAATTTAAACATATACAAAACAAAAAAATACTTGAAGTTGGTTGCGGAACAGCTACTCAATTACTTGAATTTAAAGAAAACTTTCTTGTTGGTATTGATATATCAAAGAAAATGATTAAATATGCTATTGAAAACGCAAAAAAGAAAAACGTTAAAATATATTTCGTATTAGCAGATGCTAGAAAATTACCATTTAAAGAAAAAACTTTTGATTTTGTATTAAGCATCGCTACAATACATCACATCTATAGAAGAAAAGATCGAATTAAAGCTCTAATAGAAATGGTAAGAGTTTGTAAAGATTCCTGTTTTATTTCAGTTTTGAAAAGATATTCAACTCTAACATTTAAAAAACTCTTTATAGATTTTTTCAGATTCTTTTCATTTGGAAATATATTCTTAGAATGGAAGTATAGAGGAAAGAAATTGAAAAGATTTTATCATACATATTCACTAAGAGAATTAAAGAGTGATTTGAAAATTGTCGAGAAATTTTTTAAGATATCTTATGAAATTTCTCAAGACAAACTAAACTTCTTTGTACTAATAAAAAAATATTAGCCCCGCCCGGATTCGAACCGGGGTCTCCGGGTTTCTTTCATCCTTTATCAAAGCTTTGGATGCCCAAAGCCCGGCATCCTTGGCCACTAGACGACGGGGCTTTCTATCTATAATTATTTTATAGTAGAAATCTCTAAAAATTTTTATTTAAATAGCAAACTTATTAATTAATGAAAAAACTCAAATTTAATACATTAGAAAGACACATTTTTAAAATAATAGAAAAAATAAAAATTCCACTCATAACCACTTCAATCCTTCTCTTAATAATTTACCTAGCTTTTTTTGTTAGATTAAAAACAGCGTATACAGATATTCCTCTAGATTATGATCCTTGGTGGTTTTATAGACATGCAAAGGATATAGTAGAAAGATTTGATGAAGAGCATAGATTTGTTTTAAGTGCTTGGGATGTTTTAAGCTATTTCCCTCCAGGTAGACCTATATTTTACGACGGATATAGTTATACTATTGCAATTTCCTACATTTTACTAAGAGATTATATTCACTTAAACTTCGAAAAATATACTGTGTATTTTATAGCTGTATTTGCTGCTTTAGTTGCTATTCCTGCATTCTTTTTGGCAAAGTTTTTAACAAAAAGTAATTTAGCTGGTTTACTTGCTGCTTTTATAATAACTCTTTCACCTGCGTTTCTAACAGTTTCTATGGCTGGTTATGTTGATAGCGACGTGGTATATGTCTTTTACACATATCTTTCTATTCTTTCAACTCTCCTTCTTTTTGAAAAATTCTTTAATGAAAAAATAGATTTTGTTAGAAGAAAAAATCTAAACAAAATCATAAGGCTAATACCTTACATCTTATTTACGATAGTTTCCTACTTCTTATTTGCATGGAACTGGAACTCTGCATATTACTTTTTACATTTCTTCGTTGTCTTTTTTGTAATCTACGGAGCTCTTAAGATTATAATACTTCCGCTATTCAAAATATCTAATTCAAAAGAAGGTTTTATAGAAATTCTTAATCTTGCTATAATCTTTTTAATTCCTATAGTTTTGGTAGAGATTTTAACATTCTACATAGAAAATGCATTTAACACTGTATTACCACATCCGATACAGACTTTAATAAATCAATATATTCTTGCAATTAAAGGTGGTTTAACTAGAGCTTTATTAGTTAACGTATCTGTAGCAGAACTTCAAACCCTAAACCCATTTAGCTTAGAAGGTATAAAGCAAATAGCAAACAGAGTTGGACTAATGTCATTTATTTTTTCAATTCTTTTAATTCCACTTTTCCTTTTCAAAATGCTTACAAAAAGATTTGAATGGAAGGAAATTTTCTTAATTTCTTGGCTATTAATTTCTCTATATCTCATTTCGCAAGGAGTTAGATTTTCTTTGCTTTTTGCAACGTCTTTAGCAATAATTTCATCATACACTTTGATTTCTTTTTATAATATTGCTTTGAATTACATTCAAAAAAACAGAAAAGATTTTGTTATATTCTTTAACACATTTTTCTTTGCTTTTATATTTCTTTTTGCCTTCTATTACTTAGATAATGCGTTTAAAATCGCTAATGCAATGAAAGGAATGGAAATTAATGAAAATTGGAGAAGTGCTTTAGATTTCATTAAAACTCATGGAGATGAATATACTTTAGTCGCTACCTGGTGGGATCCAGGCCATATAATAGCTGGTTATACTGGAATGAAAGTTCACGCAGATGGCGCACATTGTAGCTGGGAAGCTTGCATTCCATATAATCATGACATAAGAATCCAAGATATGGGAAGAATATTAACAACATCAAACGAAACTGAAGCATATGAAATTCTTAAAAAATATACAAGAATTTCTCAAGAAGATTGTAAAAGAGTTAAAAACGCTTTTCCAGAACTTTTTAACGAGAGTATTTGCAACATAACAATCAAAAAAGTTTACTTTATTGCTAGCCAAGATCTTATATTTAAATATTACTGGCCTTATTACTTCTCTTCTTGCTTAAGAAAATACTATCCAGATAATTCAATATGTTATACAAGAAGTGGAATAGAAAACTTTTTCTTTATAAACAAACAAGCAGAAGGTAAAGTATATTCTTTCTTCATATTAAACATCCAGAAATCTGATATTAATAGAAACATCTTAGTTTATACAAGCCAAGCAGTTATTAACAATAGAGTAGTAGATGTTGATATAACTATCAAACCAGAAATTTATGAAAATCAAACAATCTTAGTTCCTTATTTAATGAATAGAGACGTAATTAAATATTTGGTATATTATCCTGCAGGACAACCAATAGTATTGAATTTAGAAAATTATGGAAAAAAGGCTAATGTAAATGCAATGGTCATATTAGATCCTTCATTACAATACTTAATTTTTGCTGATTCTGATTTGATGAATTCAATGTTTACTAAAATGTATTTCTTAAATGGAATTGGTTTGGAAAAGTTTAAGTTAGTATTCAATAATCCAGAAGTTAAAATATATGAAGTTAATTTTGAACAATAATTCATGAGAGAAAAAATAATATACTCAATATTACCACTAATCTTGTTGCTACTCCTTATTTTAACATCTAATATCTTAACTAAGAAAGAATTTATAATTTCAGAAGCTGAAAATTTAAATTGTGATAATTTAATTTCAATAGGTTCAAAAATAACTTCTATTAACGATAAATACATAGAATCAAAAAAAGATTTTGATAATGTAATAAATGATTTAAGGGTTAATCAAACTTTCTTTATTGTCGCAGATAATAAGATAATAAGATGTTTATGGAAAAACGAAAGTAAATTAGATATAGTAGAAGTAATAAACAAACCTATAGGCTTTGGAATAAACGTAGAAAGATTATACCTAGAAAACTCGGAAAAAAACAAAAAGTTTCTAAAATATTTAGGTTATTCAAATTTCATTGAAGATGATAAATACTTAATTTTACCTTATGATAGTAAATTGTTACTAGCTTTAAGCTCAAAACAAAACATTTCATTCTATATCGAAAGAATTTTAAACGTAGACAATGAATCTGTAATAATAGAAAATAAAAAACTTGGTCTAGATGAACTAAAAAATCTCTTTGATGAAGTTGTATTCAACGAAAATAACGTAACTGTTAGAAAATTCTTATTTAATCAAAACGATTTAATAGATTTTAACTATAAGATTACTCATCTAACATATATTAATGTATACTATGTTACTTTCGAATTTGAAATAGATGAGAATGCTTCAAAAACCCTAAACGAATATCTTCAAACAATACCAATTAGACTTATAAATTTTGAGAAATATTATGATGCAAAGCTCTTAGTAAAGGTTGATAACAATGTTCTACTAGATTTCTATCTACCATACACAACTTTCGAAAGAAAAATAAATATAACCTTAATAAACTTCGAAGATTATAAAAAGGTTGTAGAAACCTTTTCACAATACTTCCTATCAAAATCTGAGATAAAAGAAGAATTTGGATTCAAGCTCTTCTTTTTCGATATAGTTATAATATTAGTTTCTTCCCTTCTAACACTCTATTTAATAATAAAGAAAAAGATAGAAAAAAGCTCTATGATAATTGTTTCTCCTCTAATTTTTTCTTCTCTCTTTTTCTCATCTCTTTTGTTCCTCTCCTTCTTAATACTCTATCTAATATTTACTTTAAAAAACAGAAAATTAGATCTAACAAGAATGTTAATTGTCATTATCTCATTAATTCCAGTTATTTATTATTTTAACTATGTGTACTTTTCTATTTTCTTCTTTTTCTTCTCACTTTTAATTTACAATATCTCAGAATTCATAGCGCTAAAATATCATAAACTAAGAGGAATTTTAGAAATTCTTTTAGGAATTGTGGCTCTTTCGATTTACTTCTTTAATCCGATAATATCTTATTCTTTATTAATCTCAGTATTTGCAAAAGTTTATCGAGAATTTTATAGTTATTAAACAGATAAAAGAAGAAAACAGCAAGTATAATAGAAAATATTACATCACTCATATAATGAACTCTCAAAACAAGAATAGAAAAAAATTCAAAAATCGAGAATAATATTATTGGATATTTAAGATAAGGTACTCTAACAAAATAAATCGAAAACAGTATTAACAATGTAGCGAAATATGAATGAGACGAAGGAAACGAATAATCTATCTTTTGAATTATACTACCTTCATATCTTTCTCTCTTAATTGTATATTTCAATATATAGATAGTAGAGAAACCTATTAAAGAAAGCAAAATCAATAAACTCAAAATACTTTTATTCTGTTCAAAAAAGTAAAAATATAAAGAAAAAACTAAAAATATTAAATAGAAGTAGTAATAAGAAAAAAATGCTAAGAACATTATGCTAGAAAAATCAAAATTATTGAGAAAGGAAAAAAATAGTCTATCTAAAAACTCTACATATTCAAACATTTTCCTTCAAATCAATCTTTTAGAATCTCTTTTATTTTTTCTATTTTTTCTTTAAGCTTTTTGTTTTCTTCTATAATATTTGCTAGTTCTCCTGAAAAAAACAAATTGACTAGCTCGATTTCATTCTTCAATTCTCCCTTCTTCAAAAGTTCATAAGTTTCTAAAACTAATTTTCCTGCTTTAGATTCTCCTTCTATATGTTTCTTTATAGTTTGTTCAGTTCTCCCAACTTCTGTAGCAATTTCTCTTAAACTCATTTTGGCTTTTGCTCTTGCTATAGCTGCTGCAGCTACAAATAAACTGTCTACCCACGTTAGTCTTTCTTGTGGATCTTTTGCAAGCTCCAATACATCTTTTCTAAACAAAGTAGCAAAAAATAAATAATTCTGCAAATCCTCTATCTCTTTTCTTCCTATTGGATTTAATGGTATCATAATTTAACAATTCTATCTTTATGAACTATTATTCCTTTATCTGTTATTTCGAATTCGTGTCTTTTCATAGAGTGAGATGTACCTCTCATTTTCCAAATTATTAAAGACCTTTTCAACTCTCCATTAATCTCGTCTAAATCTAGCCTTATTATTCCATCTACTCCATGCTCAACTCCAGGACCACCAAACCCTCTTTCTCCAACACTTATCTGACTTACAAAAATACTTGTAGTTCCTAAACCTGCAAAAACTCTTTTTAATGTTAATACAATCTTTCTAGCAACACTTGGTTTATCTATATATAATGTTGTGACACTATCAATAACAACCCTTTTTGCATTAACATTAGTTACTGCTTCTCTAACTACATCTATAAATTCCCTTAGATCTGTTAAATCTTGAACTATATATTTTTCATACTCTTTAGCCTTTCCTATTCCGCTACTAAACGCATCTACCAAAGCAAACATATTTTTTTCTTCATATTGCTTTACATTCCATCCAAATTGTAACATGTTTTGCCTAACTTGTGCCGGATGTTCCTCTAAAGCAACATATACTCCATTTTCATTCATCTGCAGCCCATTCCATAAGAATTGTTGAGCAAATATAGTCTTTCCAGTACCTGGTCCTCCGCTTAATAAAACTACGTTTCTCTCTGGAATTCCCCCATTTAATAAATCATCTAAGCCAGGTATTCCTGTTTTTACTCTTCTCATAAAATTATAGTGTTTGAAAATTTAAAAAGATAAAACTTTTGATTTTGCGCTAGAAGAATAAAAGATTATTTCACCATTACAAATAGGACATATACCATTTAACGTAGGTCTTCTATAAACTGTAGAGCAATTATTACAAATAAAACCTATTAATTCTTCATGCTTTATCTTATCTGCAATACCTTTCGAAATCTGCTTATTTTCGCTATTACCATTACCGTTTTTTATCGTATTATTTATTAAAGATAATAGGGAAATCTGCCTACTACCAGTTATAAACTGAGAAGATGAAATACCTATTACATTGAATATTCTTTCGAGTGGAGGCAAAAGTTGATGATAGATATAATAATCTGCATCTATCGGTATCTTGTTTTTCTTTACATATTCTGGTGTTTCTGCCCTTTCAACAATTTTTTGTGGACCTGCAACTATTACATAACTTACTCTATCACCAACACCAGGTATATTTGCCTCTCCTCTCCTTATCATTTTCTTAACAAGCTCAATGTGTGGTTGCTGACCTTTATATTTATCTAACGGTCTTGATATCGATTTTACTATTGCCAATTTTTCTACATCAATTTCATTATTTTTCAATTTCTTAAATATATCTCTTACATACTCAAAAGCTTTTTTCTTGTCGCCTTCTATCAGCAATATTTCTATCACTTTCGACAAAGTTTCGGTAACTAAATCACACCAATCTCTTCTTACAGTTTCTATACCTTTCATTACTATCTTACCATTATCTTTTAAATCTTCGAATAAATATCCAGCATATTTTTTCTTTGTTATAAAAATTATTTTTTTCATTACACCTTCTATCTTCATCTTTATGTATTCTGGAGTTTTTGAATTAACATACTCTTCTATCTTTTTTCCTACTTCAAAAACTTTTTCAAAGCTATCTACATTATTACCAACTTTTACCATTACAGAATCTGTATCACCATAAACAACTTCATAACCTAGTTCTTTTTCTACTATTTCTTTAACTCTTGTTATCCAATATCTACCATAAGCTGTTATCGTGTTTGCAATGTCAGAAACAAAAAATCTAGCTCTCAAATATCCGCTATATCCATAAAAAGCATTGGCTAAAAGTTTTAATGCTAGTTGTTTTGCATCAAGCAAATTTTTCTTTATAGGATCTTGTTCTTTTTTCATTAAGCTTTTTACTTTATCTCTTTCTTCTATTAATCTTTTTAAAACTCTGGGATAAATTCCTTCTTTAACTTTTTTAGAAACAAAATATGTTTTAATGGGTGATTCTATAACTTCTAATCCTTCTACTTTATTTTTTAAATAAGTTGTTGGGCAAATATTGTATTGAATTATTAAACTTGGATATAGAGATTTGAAATCTAAGTAAACAACATTTTCATGTAACCCTGCTTTAGGCTCTAAAACTATTGCACCTTTCACTTCTTCCTTTTCTCTTTCTTTCAATTCTCTTTTACTTGGTTTATTAGGTATAACAATATCTTCTTTATTAAATTCTCTTAGCAAAAACTGTTCTATTCTTAAAGATTCGCTTCCACTTAATGAATCTTGCAATAATAATCCGCTCAATCTAGAAATTTCTATATACTGGGAAATAAAATCTCTGCTTAACATAATTTCCAAAACTAATTCTGCATCCGTTTTTGCATATTTTATCAATCTTAACAAATCTTCATCACTTCCTTTCCAAAGTTTTATTATTTCACTTCTATCTACATCTTCCTTCGTTTTTCCTATAAGAATTTGAGCAACATCACCCAAACCCAATCTTTTTGTTTTAAACATTCCTTTTTTAGAAAATTCTTTAAGTATTTCGTAAAAGTCTATTATAACTCTTCCAACAATAGAATTTTTGTATCTTTCCTCACCTATTTTGGAAGATTTAGCCGATTTTTTAGCTCTTCCTAAATAGGGTTTTATCTTGTTTATTCTGCATCTTTCTACAATATATGGAATATCAAAGTTGTTGATGTTGTACCCAATTAAAAAATCGGGATCGAACTTTTTCACGATTTCTAAAAACTTTTTTAGCATTTCAGCTTCATTCTCAAAACTTAATATATAATCGTGCTCATTACTTAAATTAACTTTTTTTGAAACTAATACCAAACTTTTTTTACCTTCAAATTCTGGATAAAACGATAGAGATATTATTGATATAGGATTCGTTTTAACATCAGGAATTCCACTCTCATTTGCAACTTCAATATCAAAAGATAAAATTTTGAAATTAGGTAATTTATTTTCTTCTAATTCTTCAAACTTGCTAGCTTCGAATTTTAACTCTGTAAAAACTGTTTTTGTATGGTTAACAAATTCGCCTTCTGCTACATACCATTTACAACCAGCTAAATTATTATCTGCCATGAATCTATATTTGAAAAGTATGTCTGCTTCGAATGTTTTTTCGACAAAACTTTGGGAATGTAAATCCTCTCTTATTAAAGGAACTTTCGAAGGATTTTTGAGAGTTATCTTATATAACTTCGCTTTCTTATCCTGATAACCTATTGGCAAATATTTTTCAACCTTTTCAACTTTTACTATTAAATTCTTATATTTTCTTTCTAAAAAATCAAAAAATAAATGTTCGCTGTTTTCTTTTATTTTAACATAAAAGTAAGGAAAGAAATTTCTAACAAAAATTGTTATGGAATTGTTTGTTTCAGTTTTTCCATATATTCTAATTAGAGGTACATCGTCTACAATATCATAATCTACATCTAACAAGAAAAAACTAACTTTCATGAAATTTTAAAATATGTATGTGATATATATGAGTTACTCTTCTCTATTATATATTTTCTTTTCTTTAAAATCGATTAAACAGTTCTTAAGGTTCTTAGGAATTTCTATCATTAACGGGTTTGTATCAACAAAATTCGCTCTATCTTTATTAGAATTGTAAACTATAAAAACGTTTGGTAATTGAAGAAGTAGTGCCATATCATCTTTATATTTTACAAACTCTTCGAACTTAGGTGTTATTAATCTAGTCTTTAAGAAAAAATCTAAATCAAAACCTATCTTATTCGAATCAATAGCAACAAAGAAGAAATCCTCTATAAAAAACCTATGTATAGGGATTTTCCTATCCAAATAAATAGTATTTTCTTCTACTTTATTTTCATCGGCTAAAAAAATATTTACATCTCCTTTATCTTCACTTTCTATTTTTTCAGTAAAAAATCCTATTTTTAAATCTAAATTCGAGTTTTGTTTGGAAACTTTCTCAAAATCTTTTTGTTTAAATTCTGGAAAGAATATCTCTTCAAAAACTATTTGAGAATCTTCGAAAAAACATTTAGCACCTATTACTATATCTTCCCTTAAGTATTTCAAATAACTCTTAGCCTTTTCTGATAATTTGACTTCCACTCTAGAAGATAAATCCTCTATTACTATTTTTTCATCTCTAACCGAGTATAAAATTCCTATTATCGAAAATGTTTTAAACCTCTTAGAAATTTTATTAATAGAAATTGGATTTAAAAATAATACATCGTTCTTTATTATCTCAGAAAGTTTTTCGTATCTTCTTTTTATAATTTCTATATACTCTATTATTTTTATCTCGGTATGTAGTGTTGGAAATATCATCGAGATTTTATATATTTTTTTCTTAGCTTCCCTTAATATCTTTTCTATTTCATTTTTTTCTAGAACTTTTGGTTCTTGAGATTTTGGTAAACTATTCAATAATAACTTAAATTCGTCATCACTCAGCGATAGTATATATTTAGAATCCCTAACTAAATATCCTTTTTTTAAAAGTTCTATTATTCTATCCATTTCATATTATTATTTTTTAACTTCTAAATAGTAAAGTGTTAAGCCTTTTTCGTTTGGTTTTTTTGAATGTGGTGTTTCCATCTTTTTTACTCTATCTAGTTTTACCAATTCTTCTAAATATTTTCTGACTGTGTTCCAACTAACATTTTTTTTCAATCTTTCTGAAATAAATGCTGTTATTTTTCTCACGTTAGATGGATATGGATGTAATGAAAAATACTCTTCTATTAAAGAATAGATTTCAAATCTTATCGACGGTCTACCCCTCTTCATAATATTTTTTATGAACTTTCATATTATAATTTGTGCAATCCATATATATATTTACTTGATTTCTGTTTCTTAATAACATTGTAGTAAATAAAACAATCCTAAGTTTTTAATACTAAAACAAAATTAATTAAAATTATAACGTTGTTATATTTGATATTGATCAATAAGTTATTAAAAATGTAACGTTATTAAAAATTGGACAAAATTTAAATAAAGATTAAATTCATTCTTTATTAAATTTGTTACACAAATATTTTTTCGAATATTTTCAGAAAAATTCTGAAACTTTTCAAAAATTCTTAGAAACTTCATAAAAATTGGTAGAATTTTCATAAAAAATGTTTGAAAGTTCATAGAAATTTTCTGAATATTTTCAAAAAATCTCTGAAAGTTCATAAAAATTCTCAGAAAATAACAAGAACAATATAGGAATAATCTTCACTTCTGAGAAGTTAGTAAAACTCTCTTATGAAATCTTTGATGAATTCAATTAATTTCTCACCCTTTTTGGTAAGTCTTATTACTTTACTTCTTCCTGTTTTTTCGAATTCTATTATATCCATTTCGTAGAGCATTTTTAACATGTTTAATGTATGGGAATATGTTGTTTGAGTTTTTCTGTAAATTTGTGTTATATTCTTTTCTTTTAGATCAGAAAGTACTAAAAGCAATTTGAATGGCTTTTCCTTAAATAAGAAATTTATAATGGATTTTTTAGTTGACATCTCTAATTACATATCTACCTCTTTGTAGTATTTTTTTCATTCTCTCCATAACTTTTTCTCCATCTTCATAAACCCTTTTATAAGAATCAAAAAACGTTTTGATAAACACCTCCGTTAGCTGTGGATAAGAAGATTTGATAGAGTAGAGAAGAGTTAATAGATCTTCCGCTTTTTTCTCCAACGAAGTAGTAAATTCTCCTAAGCCAAAATCTATTAACCAAATTCTGTTTTCATCATCTACAAGTAAGTTCGAAAGAGTCAAATCCCCATGAACAATATTATTTTTATGCAACAAACCAATAATTTTTCCTAATTCAGTAGAAAAAAATTCATAATTGTTTTCATTCAAAACATCTTTTAACTTTCTACCATCGATATATTCCATCGAAAACCAGAAATCACTTTCTTCTATAACTTTTGGAACGTTTATTCCTATTCTTCTAACTTCTTTTAATAATTTAATTTCTTTCTTATTTCTATCTTTTCTAATCTTTTCATCTAACTCTTTAATTCTATATTTTTTTTCAACCCTTCTTTTAATTATTATTTCATCAATTCTTTCAATTATTGCTTCAGCACCTTGATATATTATCATTATTTTTCTTCGTGATCTTCAATTCCTTTTTCAGTAATTTTAAAAACAACTTCTCTTTCAGGTAAATTTGGTGCATCAATCAATCTAGCAATTCTCAAATTTCCTTTAGATTTTCTAAGATAAATTCTATAAAAGCTTATATGAGCTAACACATGCCCACCAACAGGTTGAGTGGGATCTCCAAATATTACATCAGGTCTCGCCATAACTTGATTAGTAATATATACAGCAAGATTGAACGCATCTGCTAATCTTTGAAGTTGATGCAGGTGTTTATTTAATTTTTGTTGTCTTTCTGCCAATTCTCCTCTACCTATATAATCAACTCTAAAATGTGAAGTTATAGAATCAACAACTATTAATCCAATATTTTTTTCTTTTATTAAATCTACAGCTTTTTCAACTAAGAGAATTTGATGATCGCTATTATACGCTCTTGCTACATAAATGTTTTTTAATATTTTATCTGCATCTAATCCTCTATTTTTTGCTATTTCAGCTATTCTTTCTGGGCTAAACGTCCCTTCACTATCTATAAACAAACAACTTCTACCTAGACCACCTTGATCTTCTGGCAATTGTACATTAATAGCTAATTGAAATGCTAGTTGTGTTTTTCCGCTTCCAAACATTCCAAAAGCTTCTGTTATTGCTTGTGTAGGTATTCCTCCACCTAACAATTCATCCAAAGCTTTTGAACCAGTGGTAATTTTTTTCATTTTCATTCTTCTTTCGAGAACTTTGTCAGCGGTTTCAACTTTTATTCCTAACGCATCTCTAACATTTTCAATAATTTTTCTTGCCTGATCCTCTCCAATTTCGAGCAAAGCAGCTAATTCAGTAGGATTGCTAGTAGCTATAATCATAGGATCTTTAATTCCTAATTCTTCTAACTTTTTAAGAGTTTTTGGGCCGATACCTTTAATATCTTTTAAACTTATCTCTTCCATAATACTAATAACTTCACTATGTTTTTATTTTTTCGATTAATCTATCTATTTCTTCATTTAACTCTACATTTTCAACCTCATTTATTACTAATTCAATTGCGTTTAAAAATTTGTTTTTTCTTGCTCTACCTTTTATTAGTAAGAGTTTTCCGACAAGCATTTGGTTAAGATAATCTTTTACATTGTCTAACTTTTCTAGAACATCTACTTTGCTTTCTATAATTTTTTCTGCGACATCTCTAAAGGCCACAGCCAAAAAATTATGAGAAAATGTGTTTATCTCCAATCTTAAATATAAGGAGTTTTTGGGTTCTATTTCGCCGTGAATGTCGCATATAAATTTTTCTTCTTTCTTTCTAACTCTGTTAGAACATATTGGACAAACTTTAAAGAAAAAATTTTTTCCAAAAACTCTAGTTATAATTCCTATAGTTTCGTAATACCCGAGAGAGTTTAAAGGTCCTTCTAATCTTCTGTATTTCTCTTTTGAAAAAAGTTCCATTAAAGAATCTATAGGAGGCAAGTCATCCTTTTCATCAAATTCTATTGTAGTGTTTTTATCAGCGATGATATCTATTTCACCAAATATATTTTCTCTTGTTCTTGCATTATAAATTTTTAATATATCACCTTCTTTTATTTTCATTTCTTCAGCTTCTTGTGCGTATTCATTCCAAAAAACTAGTCTTGCATAATCCGTATTATCAGCAACAAGAAGAACTTTTAAAAAACCTTTTTCTCCATCTTTTCTCTCAAATTCTTTTAAAGGAAAAGTTTTAAAAACTTTAACTCTTACGTTAACATTTCTCATTCCGCTAACCAATTCACTAAGTGGCGTAAATGTTTTAATATTTCTTATATCTAATCCATAATCTCTTGCGACTAAAATTGCAGCACCTTCCTCACTTATCAATCCACTAAATTCAAACAGTTTTTGTTTAATCTCTTCCCTTATTTTTTCTTCTGGTACTTTAAATTTCTCTTTTATAATTTTAATAATTTCTTCAACCTTTCCCATAATTAAAGAGCAATTTATATAATTTTAGATACTCTTTAGCTGCATTATTCCAATCAAATTTTGACAACTCTTTTTTCTTCTCTTCTAGCAAGTCTTTATAAAGCTTTTTGTTTTTCCAAATCTCTAAAATTTTAGTGATTGCATCGTTTAGATTTTCACATTCTACACTAAGCGCTTTAATTTCTTTTGGTATGTCAGAAAATTTAAATGTTATCGCAAGTGTATTACAACTTAATGCTTCTAATATTGGTAGACCAAACCCCTCTACTATAGAAGGAAAAATTAAAAAATGAGATTTGGAATATATTTCTATCAATTTTTTATCGTCGACTTTATCTAAGATTACTATATCCTTCTCACCCCTTAAATTACTTAAATCGAAGTTAGTATAATAGACAGATTTTAACTTACCACCAACAATAAAAAGTTTGCATTTAGTTTTCTTTTTTAATTCTCTATATAATTTTATTGCTAAATCAACTCTTTTTCTAAAAGAATAATTGCCAACAAAACACAAAGTAAGATTTTTTTCTTTTTTGACTATTTGTTTAAATTTTTTTCTATCTATTCCTTCTAGTATAATTTTTGCATCATATCTTTTAAAAACCTTTTCAATTTGTTGCTTTGTTAACGAGCTATTGGCTACTATAATTTTTGCTCTCGAAGCAAGCTTCCAGATAATATATGAAAGTAGATATACAAGAAAACCAGCCTTAAATTTTAGTTTTTTCCAATAAAGTATTGGGAACAAGTCATGAAAAGTAACTATAGTTTTATTTTTATAAAAAATACTTGCCAAGAAACCAAGTTCTGGAGAAACAGCATGTATGACATCTACTTTTTTACCTTTAATCAAAGTTAAAAAGTTAGAATAAAATAAACTGTATATAAATCCTAAAAATCCTTTGTGAAATTTTTTTCTGAAGACCAAATCTATTTCAACATCGTTTTTTAATCTTGAATAAAGCTCATATGCGTATCTTGCTAAACCTTTGGTTTCTTTTATAGAGAATTCTGGGGATATCAACAAGACTTTCATTCTAGATTTAGTTTTTTGATAGCGAGTTTTATATCTTCTTTGAATATAGTGTTTCTTTTGGCGTGTTTAGCAATTTCGTTCGCAACTTTTAGTATATTGCTAACTTTTTCTTGTAAGATTTCAGATAGTTCTTTAGCAGCTTCATAAGAAATTCTTTCTATTCCTAATTCTTTTGAAACTTTTTTGAAGTAGTTTATACTGAATATTTTTTTCATAATATCTACAGTTTTTTGAAGAAATTTATAAATATGAAAATAGACAAAAGCAATTTGTATTATGGCAAATATAAGTGAGTTATTAGTTTTAATAGTTTTGAGTTCTTTAACTATTTTGCCCTTAATGTTTTCTTCTAAAAATTATCAGCTTGTTGGAGACTTTCAGAAAATAGGAGCTTTGCCAGAGATTACTTCTTCATCTAGTGATGAATTTTCTAAAGTCTCTAGAAATCTTTCACCAGAAATTTGTAAAGAAAGAGTATCTAATGCTGGTGCTACTATAGAGATTTCTGTCAACAATTTAGAAAATAATATTGTCGCTGAAATAACTCGTGTAACATCTAATAATAAGGTTTATGCAAGGATTTCTTCCAAGGAAAGTGTTTATTCTGTTGTAACTAATAATATAACTTGCGAACTAATTTCGGGCAACGAAAAAGAAATATTGTCTTTAACTTCTTCTAAAGGAAGATTAACCATGGGATATGTTAATGGAAGTTACTTTGAAGAAACATATGGAATGGCTAGTAAGTTAGATTACTTAGTAAGATATTGTAGGAAGGAATTAAATAACACAAAGGAGCTCATAATCTCAATAATTAATACCTCTAGCTGTTTGAGTGGTAAGTTTAATATCTAAAAAATAAATTTATATATTTTGGTTGAATTATAATTCTATGGCACCAAAATATGTAAAATTTGACGTACCAGAAGAAATACAGGAAAAAGTACTGAGATTAGTAGAGACAGCAAGAACTACAGGAAAAATTAAAAAAGGAACCAATGAAGTTACAAAAGCTGTAGAAAGAGGTCAGGCCAAACTTGTAATAATAGCTATGAATGTAGATCCAGAAGAAATCGTAATGCATTTACCACTATTATGCGAAGAGAAAAAAGTACCATACATATATGTAAAGAACAAAGAAGATTTGGGTAAAGCTGCAGGCATACAAGTATCTGCAGCAAGTGCATGTATAATTGAAGTTGGTGAGGGAAAGAAATTATTTGATGAAATTATAAATTGGATTAAGAACAATACACCACAGAAATTTTAATTAACATAAAACATGGCTGAATTACATCCTGCAGAAGTAATAGAAATAATTGGAAGGGCAAGCTCTAAGGGAGTTACTCAAGTAAAATGTAGAGTATTAGAAGGAAAGGAAAAGGGTTCTATAGTTATAAGAAATGTTAGCGGACCTGTAAGAGTTGGAGACATATTACTTCTAAAGGAAGTTGAAATGGAAAGTGAAGAGAAAATTGAAGAAAGATGATTTGTAACTATTGCAATAGGGAAATTAAAAAAGGAACTGGAAAAATGTATGTAACATCAGTGGGAAAAGTCTATTTATTTTGCTCTTCTAAATGTGAAAAATATTTTCTGATGGGAAGAAAATTAAAATCTCATAAATGGTTAAAAGATGAAATTAAAGCTAGAAGTAGATAGAAGAACAATAGAAAGAAGCGTTGAGATAATAGATTTTATAGGTAAAAAGAGCATAGATAATTTACTTTTTGAGTTTCTGACTAATAAAATCTATATAACAGATATATTGTTCCTAGCTTTGGATAAGTTAAATAGAGACGATAAAATAATTTCTAAAGTAGATGAGATAGAGAAGAATGATTTTTTAGATGAAAACTATAAAAACGAATTAATAAAGTATTTAGAGAAGAAAATCTCTGAGTTAGGAAACAAACCATTTTTTACTTCTTTAGAAATTTCTAAATTTTACCAATGTCAAAGAAGATTCTTTTTAGAAAAAGTTGTTCATTCTAAACAGAAAAAATCTGAAAAAAGCTATAAAGGAGAAGTATTTCATAAATCCATTAGCAATTTTATTAGAAACTATAATAAGTATGTAGATAATATAGAAGTTTTAGCTTCGATGGTTACGGAGGATGTTATGAAAGAATATGAGAGAAAAGTAAAAGTAGACAAATCAGAAGTATTAAAATATCTTTATCAGATAGACTCCTTTATAAGAAAGCAAAACTTCAAGTATATAATTTCTGAACCAATACTAATTTCAATAAAATATGGAATAGTTGGCACACCAGATATAATAGGAATAACAAGAGATAATGAAATTATTCCTTTTGAGATAAAAACAAAAACTAACAGAATTAAAGAAGGATTAAAAATTCAGATAGTTGGAGAAGCGTTTGTAACTGAGGTTTGTTTTAGAAAAGAAGTTAATAAATCATTTCTTTTAAGTCTTCAGAACGAAAAAACATTTGAAATAAATATTACAGAATCTGACAAAAAGCAGATACAAAACTTATTGAATATGATGAAAAAAGTTTTGCTAAGTATGAGAATTCCGCCTATGAGCAATTTACCTAACTTCAGAAAAACAGTATGCCCATATTGTCATGTAAAGGAAACTTGTGATTTTATAGAGGAACTAAAAAGAGGTTTACTAAAGCAGAAAGGTTCTTAAAATCGAATATTAAACTAATGCGGGGGGTGGGATTTGAACCCACGACGGCACTAAGCCACTGGGACCTCAACCCAGCGCCCTTGTCCAGGCTAGGCGACCCCCGCATAAACTATATAAAGAAATTTAACTAATTTTTATGACGATAGAATATATACTAACATTCGCGATAATATTGATAATATCAATATTTTTGTATCTAGATCGAAAAAATTTAGAAATTAGAGGAATAATTATCTTGAGAAGAACGAAAAAGTTCAATAAATTTTTTGATTCTATTTCTAATAAATACAGGAAATTACTTGATTATTTGGGTTATATATCTATAGCTTCTGCTTTTATATCAGTCGGAATATTTTTCTATTACACCATCACAGAATTATTTAAGCCACCAAAAAACATAGCTCCCATACAAGTGGTTTTGCCTTCTGTGCCAGGTTTGTGTTCTAGCGGTTTTGTTCTTTGTGTACCCCCATACTTTTGGTTTTTGATTATACCTCTAATAGCAATTTTTCACGAAGCTATGCATGCCATTTATGCAAGACTATCTAATCTTAAAATAAAGTCAGTGGGTTACGCGTTTTTATTAGTTTTGCCAGCTTTTTTTGTAGAGATAGATGAGAAAAAACTCAAAAGAGTAAAAACATTAGATAAATTAAAGATTTTTTCTGCCGGTTCTTTTGGAAACTTTATATTAGCTTTTATAGGTTTTATATTTTTGTTCGTTGTTTCTAGAGCTTTCGATTTAATGTACGAGCCAAGCGGTTTAATTTTCGATGTGATAAATAACTCACCTGCATATTATGCAAATCTTTCTGGTATTTTGATTGGTATAAACGATAATGAAATAAAAACTATATCAGATTTAGAAAAAATAAAGAAAGATCTTCAACCAAATCAAACAATAAAGGTAATAACTACAGAAGGAATTTATAATATTACGCTAACAGAAAACAAAACCATAGGAATAATTATAAAAGAAGTTTATTATAAGGGTAAAAACCAGTTTTTTGAATCTAATAAGGAAACAATTTTGCTTATATTTTCTTTAGTAAGAGAATTTTTATTCTGGCTAATACTCTTGAATTTTGGTATAGGAATGTTTAATCTTTTACCAATAAAACCTCTTGATGGTGGTTTGTTTTTTGAAGAAATATTCAGTAAACTAAAACATGGAGATAAATTATATGCAACACTTTCAATACTAACTATAGTTCTTATTATACTTTTGTTCCTGAAAACATTTATAAGATTTTAGGAAGCTATTTTATCTTTTCTCTCTATTTTTATAATTTCAAAGAATTTGGGTATCGCAATTTTTTTGACTTCTTTTTCTATTTTCTTTAGAACATTGTTTTTAAGTATCATATCTTCTATAATTTCTTTTAGTGTCATCTGAGATAAAAGCTTTATCGTATTTTCTTCAACAATTTTTCTGATGGTTTTCTCTTGCTTTCCTCTGAGTCTTCTAAAAGTAAGTATATATTTTACTCTTAATAGTGCATTATCTTTTGTTTTTACGTTTACATACACGTTCATCCTCTTTATTCCTACATATACATGGCTTTGAATGTATTCTCTTAAACTCTCTATTCCATCAAATCTACTATGAGCTATTCCATTGTCTACTTTAGTAATTCTAAACCAGACTTTATAATGATATTTGTTAGATTGAGTTACTTCTGTTAGATTTAAACAAAACCTTCTGTTAACTAAATAGGAATAATCGCTACAAAAGGTATCTGATATCTCTTTGTTTCCAAATTCTTCACTTGCTAACAACTTGACTCTGAATAATTGTTTTTTTGTCTTAGCCATTATTTAGAGTATTTTTGTACTAATATTTTAGCTTCTTCAGGATCGTATTTCCAATCAGCAGGTAACTTTCCAACTCTCTTATAGTAACTTTCCAACCTTTTTATTCTAGATTCTATTAGAATTAAACCTCTTCTCGAATGTTCATCTTTCCTATGAATTTCTAAGTGCTTTCTCAATCTTACCGCTCTTTTAAGTAAGTTTAACAAATCTTCGGGTATTTCATATCTTATTCCATTTTCTTCTAAAATTTTTAATATTGGTTTTCCTGTTATTTCTTTTACGCTAGGTATTCCATATGAGTCTCTTAAAATTAATCCGATCATAGATGGCATGTAACCTTCTTTAGCTAATTTGACAACTAAATTTTCCACTTCTTTTTTTGAATATTTGACCTTTACTTTCATAATCACAATTATTTAATATTATAAAGTATTTATTTTTTTGAAATTTCCCTTAAAAATATAGTTAAAATTAGTATGAATATAGAAAAGAAAATAACAGCAGAATTAATAGATATTAACCAAAAAGAAATAGATTTAGAAAAAGGCGAAATTAGTATTCCTAGTACTATCAATAGTGCTGAGAATATTATTACATAGGTTGTGATTCTTTCTAGTAATGTTAATTTTTCTTTCATAAATTTTAAATAGGAAAACCATAAATTATAATATTATGGGAAAGAAAAAGAAAGAATGATAAGAAATATCACAACAAAGCAAATTTTCATGTTTTTAAGAGAATGAAAAGAAAAAAATTTTTGCTCCTTTTTCTTTCATTTTTTAATGTTCCTTATAATTATATTTGCTATACTTGAAACTTTTATCGCCCCGGCCGGGATTCGAACCCGGGTCTGCGGCGTTCTGTTGGATTAACATTGACAGGCCGCCATCCTAGACCACTAGACGACCGGGGCACGGCACAATTATAAATATTATATATTTTCGATAAGCTATAAAAAATAAAAATATGAGAGGCTCATATATTCTAATTTTAAGATTAGAGAAAGACGAAAAAATAGCGGTAGGTAAGTTAGGAGAGATTGAATTTAAAAAAGGATATTATTGCTATGTTGGCAGTGCTAATGGAAAAAATTTAGAAATCGAAGATAGAATAAGAAGATATTTTAAACTTAATTTAGAAAAGAAGGGCAATCTGAAGTGGCACATAGATTACCTTCTTGTAAATCCTAATGTTAAAATAATAGATATTATAAAGACAAAACTAGAAGAGTGCAAATTAGCTAGAAAAGTTGAGAATGCATGTATCGAAAGTATACCAGGTTTTGGAAATAGTGATTGTGATTGTGAATCTCATTTATTTTTTCACTATATAAATCCAAAAATAAAGCTTCTAAAAATTTTGAAGTAATTGTGGGTGGCGACGCACTCCCTTTCCCGCCACATGCGTGGCAGTACTCGGGAGTACGCTGGCCGGTTTCACTTCCGTGTTCGGTATGGGTACGGGTGGTTCCCGGCCGCTTTGGTCGCCACCCACAATAATAAAAAGAAAAAATAAATATTTATGTTAGGGTTTCTATCAAAGAAGATTGAAAATTTAGCAAAGAAAATTTATTCCTCTAAATTGGATGAAAAAACCATAAACGAAATACTAGAGGAATTTAAAATAATTTTGTTAGAAAGCGATGTTGATATGAGTATTGTTAACAAAATAATTTCAAATATAAAAACTGAAATTAAAAAATCTAAAATTCCCGCCGGATTAACATATAGAGAATTCTTGATAAAACTTTTGTATGATAGTTTAGTAGAAATACTAGGAAAAGAAAAAGCAAGTTTAATAGGCAGAAAAAAGATAATGCTTGTTGGTTTGTTTGGTAGCGGAAAAACAACAACAGCAGCAAAGCTTGCAAGATATTTTCAAAAAAGAGGATTAAAACCTTTATTAGTTGCTTTGGATTTTCATAGACCAGCGGCAATAGATCAATTAAGACAACTTGCAGAAGAAATTAATGTAAATTTTTTTGTTGACAAAGATCCTTATGAAACGGCTAAAAAAAGTTTGGAATTTCTTAATAAATACGATACCATAATATACGATACAGCAGGAAGAGATGCTCTAGATAAAGAGTTAGCAAAAGAATTAAAAAAATTGGCAGAAATTATTAGGCCAGATGAAATTCTCTTAGTAATACCAGCAGAAATAGGAAAAATTGCAAAAAAACAAGCGGAAGAATTTCATAAGTTAGTTGGAATAACAGGAATAATAGTAACTAAAGTCGATAGTACAGCAAAAGCTGGAGGCGCTTTAAACGCTTGTAGCGTTACTAATGCTAAGGTAAAATTCATAACTTTTGGAGAGAAGGTAGATGCAATAGAAGAATATGATCCAAAATCTTTTGTTTCGAGGATGTTGGGTTTAGGAGATTTAAACTCTTTGCTTCAAAAAATAAAGCTAGAAATAAAGGACAAAGTAGATATAGAGGAATTTAACTTTGAAGAATTTTTAAAGCAAATACAAACTATTCAAAACTTAGGTTCCTTAGCTAGCATTGCAAAACATTTACCATTTATAGGAATTTCTTTACCTGAAGAGCTTTTAGAAATACAAGAACAAAAAATGCAAAAGTGGAAATATATAATTCAAAGTATGACAAAGGAAGAAAGAAAGAATCCAGATATTTTAAACGAAAGCAGAATAAAGAGAATTGCAAAAGGTAGTGGAACTAGTGAACAAGAAGTTAGAGAACTTATATCTACCTATAAAAAGATTCAAAAACTAATGAAAAACTATGGAAAATTAATGCAAAATAAACAATTTGCTTCTTTATTAAAAAGATTTGGTCTAAACTTCTAACAGATTTTTTATGAACTTTTCTTTTTCAAACTTTTCTAAATCATTTTCTTTTTGACCAACACCAATATAAGCTATAGGGACTTTAAATTCATATTCTATAGATAATATATTTCCACCTTTTTCGTTTACATCAACTTTTGTAAATATAACAAAATCTATATTGGAGATTTGTTGAAAGAATTTAAACTGGTTAACAATATCGCTACCTGTTAGGGAATCTAAAACCAATATTTTAATATCAGGATTGTTAACTCTAACTATTTTTGCTAATTCATCCATAAGATTTTTATTTGTATGACTTCTTCCTGCAGTGTCTGCAAGTATTATCTCATAACCATTTTTAATCGCATACTGTTTTGCTTCATATATAACTGCTGCAGGATCATATCCATAATCTTTCTTAAAAATATCTAGACTCAACTTCTTTGCCCACTCTTCTAATTGTTCTATCGCAGCCGCTCTGAAAGTATCTGCAGCTACCAACAAAACTTTATATTTTTTGGACAACCTTTTAGCAATTTTTGCTATTGTGGTAGTTTTGCCGCTGCCATTAAATCCAAAAAACAATACTAATATGGGTTTTTTCATTTTTTCAATTTCTTTTTCAAAATCTTTACTTTCGGCATAAGAAAGAATCTCTTCAATACTTTTTCTTATAGAATTCATTATTTCTTCTTTAAACTTTTTTCTTTCTATTTTTTTACCTATTAAATTCTTCTTTATATCCTCTATTATTTTCTTTGTTACATTATAACCACAATCAGCTTCTATTAAATTAACCTCCAATTCTTCTAAGAATTCTTTTAAATCTTCCTCTTTAACCTCCTTTTTTGTAATTCTTTCTTTAGTTTTTTCAACTTCCTCTTTAACCTTTTTTGTAACTTTTTCTACAAATTCCTTTATCTTTTTCTTAAAAAAAGAAAACATAAAGGATTAGGCAAATTCTTTAGAAAAGTTATTCCATGCAATCTCTAATATTGGCTTAATTAGGTTTTTGGCTACATTCTCGCTTCTTGTCCATAGAGCTAGTGCTTGATTTGGTGCAACATTTCTAATGTCTGTTAAACTCATTATTACATTTTCATCATCAACAACTATCACATTTCCTTCTATAGGTAACTTATCTTTTTCTATTGTTCTTAATTCACCAAAAACTTTTAGTGATTTAAGTACATCAACCTCTTTTAAATCTGTGGCTAAAAATCTTATGTCAATATTTCTTTCTTTAGCTTTTACTAATAATCCAGCAAACCTTTCATAAATTTCTTTTAGGACTTCACTACCAGCTACTATATGAATAGAACTTTTTGCATTTTTCAATGCATATTCTATTTCATCGAAGAAAGATTTTAACCCTCTTATTGTTCCGGTCAACTCTTCTGGTTGTATTTTCTGAATTCTTTTTTCGAATATTTCTTTTAGTTCTTTCATTATTTCGCTATTTTTAATTTCTTCGATTCTTCTTTTCATTTCGTTAATCTTTTCTTCAAATCTCTTTTTGTATCTCTCTAGAGCTTCTTCAGGATCTATTGCAATATATCTTACAGGTCTTGTTTGTTGGATTATTACAAAACCTTTATCTGCCAAACTTTCTAGGGTATCATAAGTTCTTGATCTAGGAACTTGTGCAAGCTCTGCTAACTCGCCAGCAGTTGCACTACCTCTAGCTAGTAACGCTACATATAGTTTTCTTTCATATAGGTTTAGACCTATTGTTTTTAGTGCATCTAAAACTTTTTGGCTAGCTATCATAGAAAGATTAAAAACTTAAAAAATTTATTTTTTAAAATCAAGTGAAAAATCCTTATCTAATCTAATGGGAGTATGTGTCCAGTAAAGGATGAGTACTTTATAACTTAAAAACTTAACAAATAAATTTCTACTAAAAAATCAAAGAAAAAATTATTACAAAAATTATACTGCTCTTATCAATAAGGACAACGTTTATTGAAGAACCTTTTTGTAAAGCCAGAAAGTATAAAATCCAGGGAGCAGTTCCTGCTAATCCGCTTAGAATTATAAACAAGACTTCTTTATTAATTAGTTCTTTAACTAGGGCACCTTTATTTAAGATTAAAACTAAAGAAACGGCAAAAAATCATTATTATTATAGATCTTAAAGCTGTTGCAAGAATGGAATCTACTTTTTGCAAGCCAATTTTTGATAATATAGTCGCTAAAGCAGCAAATATAGCACTTCCTAAGGCAAGAACAAACTTTTGATTTAATATTTTTGGACCGGGCGGGATTTGAACCCGCGGCCTCCTGCTTGCGAAGCAGGCGCTCTTCCGCTGAGCTACCGGCCCATGCTATAATTTATTTCTTTTTTCATTTATCAAAAGTGTTAAAATCTTATGGAGAAGGTTCAAAAAAATTTGAAGTTTTTCATAACTATAGAAAAATTGAAAAAAGCTAGGGAAAAAGAAAGAGTGAGCGAGAAAGAAGTTATGAAAGTTCTTATTGATAGTTATAATCAAAGGATTAATTTTAATTCGTTGAGCATTTTAATTAACTATTTAAAATCTAAATTTCCTGATAAAATATTACCTAAAAAAGAAATAATAAGAAGAATAGCAATAAGAGCTGGTTATAAGGTAAAATATGTTTGTAAAAAAGTGGAAAAACCTCTCGAAAAATGTCCTATATGTGGATTACCTTTATTCGAAAAATTTTCATATAATTTGAAGGGGGAAAAAGTTGTGGATTACTACTATTGTAAATTTTGTGGCTATAAAAGTAGAGATAGGAAGGATTTGCCAATAAAATTTAAGTTTATTCTGTAGCTCTTGGTGCAACTACAAAATCTAATATTAGTCTATCTGTTTCTTTGAATGTTAACTTTACTGGATAATCTGTTGCCCATTGAATTATTACAGTATCTGCAACTTTAGAAACTTTACTCATAGCAACTAAATAATCTATAGGATATCTTGCCTTACTATTTTCTTCTGCTTGTAGATCGAATAAAATATCTTGGCCCCTTTCTATTTCTATATCTAAAGAGCTTAGTTCGCCTATTGCATAGAATCTAATTTTATTGCCATCTGTGGATATTTCAATTTCATCGGCTATTTGTTTTGCATCATCTAAAATCTTTTTAAACCCATCAGCACTTAATTCTGCTTTGGCTTTAAATGTTAATGTATCTATGTTTGGTAATTCTTCTTCTGTTAGAGTTAATATTGGCATTGTAAATTTTCTTTTTGCTGTATTTTCGAAAAGAATTACTAATTTTCCTGCTTCGTCATACATTGTTAGTTTATCTTTCTTTGTACCTCTTTTCAATATAGTTTTTAATTCATCTAAATTAACCCCAACACTTTCGACATCCTTATCTAATTCGAATTCCTCAAAAGCTGTTGGCAATATATTTAATCTTATTACTGATATTAGAGCTTTATCAGCAGCTGTAAATATTAGTCCTTTATTTTTTTCTAGTTTTATTACACCTTCTTCAACAAGCTTTGCTATACTATCAAAAACATCTTTTAGCATTGTTGTTTCATATGTAGATATCCTGAACATAAAAATATACAGAACTTAAATATAAAGATTTTTAAACTTTTCGTAAACTTCTAAAACTTCTCCGAATTTTTCATAATCTACCTTTTGTAAAATATCAACTATAAAATCTTCTTTGTCTTTTGTGAAGAAAACTCTTACAAAATCGTTTTTGTTAGTTTTGAAAATAGACAGGAATTTAATATCTGAACCATCTAATTTAAAACCTTCTTCATCGGTTTCTTTAACCTTTCCATAGGTAAAATATTTTCCATCTTTCATTTCTTTTGTTATTTCTTTAATCTTTACGAATTTGTACATAAAATTAATAATACAACTTATTCAAAACTTCTCCAAGAATAATTGCACTTAGTGCAAATATAAAATACTGTCGGAGGTTCATCAGCTGCTCTTGTCTGTTGCACATAATAATAAGCTTCGTTGTGCCCACATTTTGGGCATATAACATTGGTTTTAGGCAATTTTTTTTCTTGCTCTGATTTACCGACAACAGTTGCTTCCTCTTTGTTTTCTTTGAATTTACTTCCAATTTTTATGTCTTCATCAAATTTATAAACCTTATCACACTTTTTACAATAGAAAACTACTTTATTTTTTTCCTTTTTTGGTATTAATATACTTCCACATTTTGGACACGTTTTCATTTTATAATATATTGTATAAACTCCTTAAATATTTTTCTTTGAAAAGTTCTAAGAAAAATTTCTAGGATAGGCTTATTGGAATAAATTTTATTACGAGTTTTTAGCGTTTTTCATAAATAACTTCGATTGGAAAAAGATTGAATTAACAATATTAAAGACTTTATTAACAAAATATATTTATGAAGGCAATATCACCATTAATCGCCACAATAATTCTTATAGCATTAACAATAGCTATTGCAGGTATATTAGGTTTGTGGGCTGCTAATTATGTTACCACAAAAACTCAAGAAATAAATAAGACAGGAGAGACAGTTAACTGTGCTTTAATAGATTTTGATGTAAAATCTTGTAGAATAGATTCTTCTAATAGAAAAGTAAGATTAATACTCTTCAATAATAGACCAGTCGATATTAATGGATTTTCTATATCTTTCTTTGATTTGGGTAATAATGGGACGATAGAAAATATTACTACAACTCAAATAAACGAAATTTTAAAAAGGAGTGAATATAAAATTGTGGACATAGATTTGCCGCTCCCAAATTTTGATAAATTAGAGATTAGAAGTTTAGAATGTCCAGATAAATTTAAGGAGGTTATTTGTGTTTAAAATATTGCTAAAAAGGAAAACACTATATATCCAATAATCATTAATATTATAGAATATCTAAGGCCAGAAAAAACATTCCCCTCACTAATTTTACCAATTAACAATCCATTAAAGAAACTTTGAATTAACACCAAATGAAGTAAAATGTTGTTTATTTCTTTTAAATCAATTTTTATTTGTTGAGATGAATTTAGTGAAGGTAGTAAGAATCTCATAATTATTATCATTATTAACAGAAACATAAAATAAATCATAAAACCTTGAATTTTTGTAGGATCAGCGATCATTTCTCTTTCTTTTCTAACTTTTTCTACTTCAATATAATTTCTTATTATTGCTTCTATTATAGCTGCAACATCTCCACCAGCTTTAATTCCTTCTCCAATAGTTAAAGATAATTTTCTTATTAATTTTGACTTACTTCTTTTAGCCAAATTTTCTAATGCTTTTTCGAAAGGTATTCCCAATTTAACTTCATTATACATCTTTTTAATAAGAGGAGATAAAGATTTATAATCGTTATCTTTAAGAGTTTCAAGAATTTTTACAATACTTCTTCCGCTTCTCAAATTCTCTGCTAAATCTCTTAAAAATGATGAAAAATAATATTCTATTTCCTTGGTTCTTTTACTTTTTTGAGAAAATATAAGGAAAACAATTACTAAGGGTAAAAAAATTCCAATGAGATTCAGTGTGAAATTCAAAATAAAAAGGTTCAATATTCTAGATAAAATAAGATTATTAAGTATTAATAGGAATACTGAAAAAACAAAGATAATAGCTATTGATAGTATTTCCTCTTTTTTCATATCTCTACCTCAACACCTTTTATTATGAATAAGAATAGAACATTTAAAAAGGGTAAAACTATATAACTTAGTATCTTCAACAAATCTATCAAAGAAATAAAGCCAATATTAGTTTGTATGGCTGCCATGACAACAATCATAGAGATTATGAAAAGGGGAGAAGATATTACCAAACCAACATATATTTCGCTTATAGTGCTCAATCTCTGTAAAAATTCTTCCCTTTTTATTTTCCAATCAAACATTAGATAATCATAAGTTATCTTTAGATAATTTTTCAAATCTCCGCCAGTTTCTATTATAGAAGCTATATTATTCAAAATTTTTTGAAAGAGTGGGGAGCAATTTGTTTTAGCAATATTTTTTAATGCACTTAAAAAATCTTCGCCATAATTTTCTACTCTTTTTACTAACTCTTTCATTTCTTTAGAAATTGCTTCATATTCATCGAACTTAGAGATTATTTTAAACATCAAATAGGGTTGAATATTACTTTCTGCTAGAGAAGTTAAATGTAGAACAAAATTTAGGAGATTGTTTTCAATACTTCTTCTATATTCTAATTCTTTTTGAAGTGGTAAAGTATATAATATTAGAAATGTTGTTGCTGGAAAAATTATAGGGAACAAATATTTCAGTTGTGAAATATTTTTAGGAAGATTTATAGGCAATAAAAGCAGTGTTAACCCCAAAAGGAAAGATATGAAAGTTAGAAAAAACATTCTAGCAATATATAATGTGTATAGTTCTTTGCTTCTAATAGATATTAAAGATTTTTTAATTCTTAGAAAGAAAACATTATTTTTAACTCTATCTACTAACCAATAAAACAATCTATATTCAAAGCTCATAAATATATTTCTAACCTTCTATAACAAAAATATAGCCAAGTTTTTTTGCAGCTACGTTTTCTTCTAATTTTAATACCAACTCTCTTGCTTTTTCAAACTCAATTAAACCTTCTATAGTTCTCATCAAAGTTTCTTTATCTTTGTAATACATTTTTATTATTTCTATAACTTCTTCATAACTCTTCTTCCCATTCTTTAACATCCATTCTAAAACTTTTTTTCGATCTTCAATTTCCTTTTTTGCATATTCTAAACTTAATCCATATGCTTCACAAATCTTTGGAATTAGAATGCTATCGTTAACTTTTTCATGAATATCTTCGAAAGCATTCCATCTATATGTAACATTTTGCATTACTTCTCCCTTTTCATCTATTCCGGCAATTTCTATTATCTCAGATATTCTTCTTGCAAACTCTCCCCTTTCTTTAGCCCTTCTCATTACAATAACCAAATCTAATGATTCTATTAAACTTATTGGTAGTTCTATTGGTGGCGAAATTAATCTTTTTACTAGTGATTTTAAATCTTCTGCGTGAAATGTAGATGCACCCGCATGACCCGATGCCATTCCCTGAAACATAACGTAAACTTCTTTTCCTCTTGTTTCTCCTACTATAACATAGTCGGGGTTCATTCTGAAACTTTCTCTTAACAAATCAAACAAATTTACTTCACCATATTTCGATCCGGTAGGTAAGGGAATTCCAAAACCAACTCTAGTTACTAAAGGTACCCAATTTTCTTGATAAAATCTCAATTCTCGTGTATCTTCTATACTCACTATTTTTGCTTCCGGTCTGATAAAAACTCCTAAACTATTTAATAGACTTGTTTTTCCAGATCCTACTCCACCGATTATCAAAAAAGAAATTTTGTGCTCTATTAGAAACCATAAATATGCAAAGATTTCTGGATTTGCTGTTCTTAATTCTATTAGTTCTATTGGAGAGAAAGGTTTTTCTGTAAACTTTCTTATAGTAAAAGACGGACCTCTTTGGGAAACCTCTTCGCTAAATGTCGCACTAACTCTAGAACCATCTGGCAAACTTCCTTCTAATAGAGGCTCTGCATAAGATACATGCTTTCCACATCTTAATGCAAGCTTTATTATAAAATCTTTTAACTTTTCTACATCGTTGAAGACTATGTTTGTTTTTACGTTTCCAAAATATCTATGGGTAACAAAGATAGGTATATTAACTCCATTACAGTTAATATCTTCAACATAAGGATCATTAATTAGAGGTTCAATTTCATTCAAACCAATAAAATCTCTGTGTATATAATAACTTATTTTTAAAAAAGATTCGCTATCCATTTTGATCTTTAATATTTTTAAAATTTTTTGTAAGATATCTTTGAGAATTTCTAGTTGCTTCTCTCTATCTTTAATACTTGATAAATCTACATCCAAGTATTCTAGTATAAGTTCTTTTATTTTTTCTAATAACTTTTTTTCCGAATCGTTTAATTTTGGCTCTATAACTTCGTAAAATATTATTTTTTCCTCTTTATTGTAAAAGATATGCGCATAGGCAAAGGGTTTTATTAACTCGTAAGTTATGTTTAAATCTTCTATTTTTTCAGGAATCCTAATTTCGGAAATTTTCATAAAATATTAATTTTATTGTTTCAATTTCTTTCTTACCGCTTTTCCAGGTTGTACTACCCCTAAAAATCTTGCACATTTTGGGCAGACTCTTAATTTTACGCTGCCCAAGCTTATTAAATTTGGATTTACACTACTTAATATTAGAGAATCTTTTATCATGTATTTCTTATATATGGGAAAAGTTTTATATCTAGGGTATAATCCACCACATAGATCGCAATGTATATGATACTCATTACCTCTAGCCTTTGTATGTTCGTAAGTTCTTTTATAGGGAGCTTTACTTATTGGCATACAAAAGATAGATAAAAAATTAAATATATATTTTATTTCTCTGTGTTGTCAAAATCATAAAACTTTACCAAATTTCTTATAAAACCCTTCAATTCTTTATTTTCAACAACATTACTAATTGCTTCTATCAGATCCCATCTGCAAATAGGATAATTTGACAATCTTTCTATACTTTTAAGTTCTCTATGGTTTGCTCCCTTTTTTCTAAGAAAAGTTAAAATCTTCTTTATAAATTGTTGATGGAGTTTTTTAGAAGGCGGCGTTAGGAATAATGCCTCTTTACAAATTACACAATCAACTTTTTCTGAAACAATACTTTTATCCTCTTCATAATACTCACTTTCTTCCTCTTCTTCATAGAAAATTTCAAAAAGTTGGGAGTTTAACTTAGAAATTTCTCTATTTATAAAATCTTTCAGCCGAGTTGAGGGAATTTTTCCCCCTCGGCTTTTTTATATTGTAGAGAAGTATATATCTTCATATTTAAACTTTCTATACATATAAAGTTGGTTGTAGTTTTCAATTCTTTCTCCATATTTAATATTAAATATTAGAGGTAAAAATATTTATTCTTTTCTATAATTTGGTTTATATGAAAAAAGATTTGTTGCTGCACTTTTTGAAAATTAAAAACGAATTAAAAAACAAGATAGAAGATTTAAAACAAAAAAACAAAATATTTTTAGAGAATTATTGGAATAATTTTCTTCCAAACAAGAAGGAATTTGATGTTGTTGCAATTGATGGAAGTTACAATTATTTGAAATATAGATCACTAATCTTTTATGTTATTAACATCTCTTCAGTTACTTATCAGAAAAAGCAGATAACTAAGAGAAGTTTCCCTTATTTTGATGTAATAGAAAATTTCATTTTCTTCGAAGACTTTTTAAGAACAGAGATGCTTAAAAGAGAGTTGAAATTAGCTTCAGAAAATATGGAAAACTTTAATATAATGTTAGATGGCTCATTAATTTCTTTTTTAAACTACGTACCAGAAGATATAAGAAAGATTTTTTTAGAGAAGGTTGAAATAACCGAAAATCTTGTTTTCTCAATATCAAAAACACCAATAAAGAGTTTTTCAGAGACAAACAGCGAAGGTTTTTCGAAAATAATTTCAGAAGACAAAAAATATAACATTGTTTCTTTTTATTTTAAGTTAAGAAAGAATTCTCTTATTTTCAGAGTCGAAACTTTTAAGAAGTTTGAAGAAAGAATAGAAGACATAATTTCTCTAATAAGATTCTTTGATTTTAGAGGATATCCTTACTTATTGAAAAGAGCTCACGAAGAAGCAAAAATTAGTAATAAAGACATGCGAAATTTTGTTAAACTTTTAGGAATAAGAGAAAAAACTGGAAGAGAAATATTATGAGTGAGGAAATAATTGGAAGATGTATAGGAGAAGCAAAAATTAATGAGGTAACTTTCCTTTCTACTAAATTACCAGAAGTTGGAAAATATGTTATTCTAGAATATGATAATAAGAAGGTTTTAGGAATGATAGAAAGTCTAACAAGATTTCACCCAGCACTCCTAGAAGATGTTTATAATGAAGAAGAGGTAGATTCTATCAAAGAGTTTGAAGAAGATATGCAAATAATAAAAGGAAAAATTAAAATATTAGGCGAAGTAGAAACATTAAAACTTCCAAAAATTCCTCCGGCACCAGGAACAGTAGTGAAAGTTGCTGATAAAGAAACTTTGGAAAAAATCTTTGGAAAAAGTGAAAAATCGATAAGTATCGGAAAATTATTAAGTAATGAAGATGTTGAAGTTTTTGTTGATGTTAATAGAATGGTTTCAAGACATTTGGCAATTCTATCTATTACTGGTGCAGGAAAATCAAATACCGTAAGTGTTATTGCTGAAGGTATTTCTAAATTAGGTGGGACAGTTTTAATTTTTGATATGCATAGCGAATATGTTGATGCGGGATTTTCCAAGAAAAAAATATTAGACACTAAAATAAATCCTCTATTCTTACATCCTAAGGAAGCAGCTAGATTAATTAACATAGAAGAGAATGCATACATACAATACATGTTTTTTAGAAAAGTTTTTGAAAAAGTTAGAGGCGAGATAATTAGGCAAAACATAAAAATAGATACCAACAATTTTTTTGAAGCTATGATAAAAGAGTTAGAAAGAGAAGCAAAAAAAGAAGCTAGTTCTTCAGAATCCATTTATAAAGTAATAATGAAAATAGAAGATTTTAAAGAAAAATTCGGAGAAATTTTAGATTTAAGATATGATGAAATAACCAATATAATAGAAAAGGGCAAAGTAAACATTGCAGATTTAGGTAGCGTGGATGAAGAAGTTGCTGACGTTTTTGTAAGTCACACATTAAGAAAATTGCTTGAAGAAAGAAAAAGATATAAATCTATAGGCAAGGGTTTGAGTTTTCCTGTTTTCGTTGTTATAGAAGAAGCTCATATTTTAATCCCGAAAGATTTTGATACATTTTCAAAATATTGGGCCTCGAGAATTGCAAGAGAAGGCAGAAAATTTGGAATTGGTTTATGTTTAGTAAGTCAAAGACCAAAAGCATTAGATGCTAATGTATTAAGTCAGGCAAATAATATGATAATATTAAAGTTAATGGAACCAAACGATCAAAAATATGTACAAGCAGCAAGCGAAATGCTTACAGATGAATTATTGGTTCAATTATCTTCTCTTAATGTCGGGGAAGCGATAGTTTTTGGTCCTATGATAAGAATTCCAGCAATAGTAAAGATTCACGAATTTAAGGGTAAAATTAGTGGAAAAGATGTAGATTTTATAGAAGAGAGTAGAAAAGAAGAAAATTTAAGAGAAGACTTAATATAAAATTATTTATGAAAGATGAGGGTAGTAGCAAAGCACGTATTTGGAAGTTTATACGATTGCGATGAAGAAGTTTTAAAAAACGAAGAAAAATTGGTTAATACAATTAAAAAATCAGCAGAGATTGCAAATTCTAAATTAATATCTGTATATTCTTATAAATTTGGTGGTTTTGGAGGAGTAAGTGCAATTGCAATAGTTGCTGAGTCTCATATTTCTATACACACATATCCAGAATATAGATATGCTCTAGTCGATGTTTTTACTTGTGGAGCTTATACAGAACCAGAGAAGGCATTCGATTATATTGCAAAAGAATTAAAGGCAAAAAACGTTATTAAAAAAATTGAAAATAGAAGTTTAGAATAATTAATAATTTATTTGGAAGTATTTTTTTGTTTTTACTATTCTCCTTTTAATTTGTTTAGATAATTCTTTATCTTCTGTAGCTACAATATATTCATCTTTATATTTCAAAATAAGTTCATCTACTTTTCCTTTGATTTTAATAACTTCGATTTTTCCATTTTTTATTAATAACTTTACTTCTTTCAAAACATTTTTACTAATATTTCCTATCTCAGCTAACGTTGCTTCAAAAATATAGATTTTGTAATTCCCTAAATTTTGATTTAGAAAATCTTCAAATAACTGAAACTTTTTTTCTTTGATTAGATATACTAAAAAATTTGTATCCAACAAGACTTTTTCCATATATTTTTATGGAAATATATCCAATATCTTTTGATTCGTTAGGAGTAAGAAGCATGGCAACTTTTGTAAAGACGAATATTAATATTTTTATAGATCCTTATGCTGCATTAGCCCCAAAAAGATATGGATTAATTCCACATGAAATAGAATTTAACATGCTAAAATTTTATTTGAATATAATTTATAAGCTTGGAAAAATTAGTGAATACGTTATTATTACTCATTATCATTACGACCATCATCCGAGACCAAATGATAGTATTTTTTTCGAAAACTTTAAAAGAGCTAAGTTTTTAATCAAAGATTTTAGTAAAGAACATAGAAGTGCAAGAGTAAGAGGTAATATCTTTGTTAAAAATTTAGAAAAACATGAAATAGAATATGAATACGTAGATGGAGAAGAAATAAAAATAGGTAGCACAAAATTAATATTTTCTGAACCAGTATGGCACGGAGAAATTAATTCTAAAGTGGGCAGAGTAATCACTGTTTTAATAAAATATAAAAAGAAAAAGTTGTTTTTTGGTAGCGATGCACAATTTTTAATAGACGAAAATGCGTTAAATTTTGTTTTAGATAATAAACCAATTTTTTTAATAGTAGACGGATTTCCAACAATATTAGAAGGTTATAAAGTTAGCTCGGAAAGCTTTAAAATAGGATTAAAACACATGAAAACTATTATAGATGAAGTAGAATTCGAAAAAATGATTGTTGATCATCATTTAGTTAGAGATAAAAACTTCAAAGAGAAGTTTCCATATTATTCAGAAAAAATAATAACAGCTGCCGAATTTTATGGTTTACAAAATTTACAATTAGAAGCTTATAGAAAAGAACTTTATAATGGATATGAATTCGATTTGGAAATCTATAAAAATCAAATTTTAAAAGTAGCGGAAAAAATTATTAATGGTATATGAAATTTTTCAAGAAAGAAAAAAAGCTGCTATTAAAAAATTGTTCGAAGCAATAGAAAGGAATGAGGTTGATCTTCCAATTAAAGATGTTCTAATAGAATTAAATAAGTTTGATCTAGTTTATTCTACCTCTAGCTGCGCTGGAAGAATTGCATTATTGGTAGATAAAGGTAGCAAGAAAGATTCCTATTTTATAGCTAAATGGCACGATGTTGTAAACTTTCAGGATGTTATAAAAGAATTAAAAAGAGATATGAATCATGAATTAATTTGGTTTAAGCAAGAACCATTTATAATTCATTTAGTTTTTCCTAAAATAAAATATGCAATAGATGTTGTAAGAATTGCTAGAGATGTTGGATTTAAACATAGCGGTATAATAAGTGCTAAAAAAGAAAAGATTGTTGTTGAAATTACAGGATTAGATAGAATAGATTTTCCTATTATCATAAACTCTGAGCTAACAATTTCCTTAGAAAGTTTCTCAAAAATAGTTGATTTAGCTAATTCTAAACTAATTAGAAACAAAATGTTAAGAAATAGATTTTTTGAGAAACTATTCGAATATTTTAAATCTGCGGAATTCAAGAAATCAGAATATTAAACATCTATTTCTAATATTGCGGCAGTTAAACTTCTATAATCCACAAAATATTCTGATTTAATATTTGCGAATTTTTTTGCAATTTTCCATTTGGCTGTTATTATTAAAAACTTTTTAACATTGGAATTTAGAACTCTGTTTATAAAATTTTTATATAAATTTTCTAAATTTTCGTATCTTTTTCTCACTCCATATGGCAAATCTGTAATAACAAAGTCATAATTTGAATAATCTATTTCTAGTGCATTTTTTACGGAAAATTCTATGTTTGCATTTGCTTCTTTAGAATTTTCTTTAGCACAATTTATATAATTTTCATTTATGTCGCTTCCATATATCTTTAGTTTTTCGTTTTTTCCCTTGTACTTTAGAATTTCTAGCCACTTATTTCTGTCTAAGAAATAGAATTTTTCAAATTCAAAACTTCTATTTAAATTTGGAACTTCATTGACTAAATGGTACGCTTCTATAGGTATAGTTCCTATGCCGCAAAAAGGATCTATTAGAGAATAATCTTTCTTATAATCGCTTATTAGTATCATAGAAGCTGCTACTGTAGGTTTTAAAGGGGATATGTGAGAACATTTTCTATACCATCTTGTATGCAAAGACTTTCCTGTAGTGTCTAGCGCAACAAAAAACTTATCCTTCATAACATCTACCAAAATTGAAATGTGAGGATTATCTAAATTTACCTTTAATCTTATCCCTTTACTTTCTAAATAGCTATCTATAACTGCTTGACCAGCAACTCTAGCAACATCTAAACTAGTAAAATTATGATTTCCACTTCTATTTGCAACTATAGCAAAGGTTTGCGTATGATAGATGTATTGTGAAAAGTCTATATTTTTTATTTTTTGGTATATTTCATCTAAAGAAGAAAAAGAATCTTCTAACAACAAATAATATATTTTGTGTAAAGTTTTTGAAAAATAGTTTAGAATGAAGATATCATCTAATTTTCCTTCAAATTTTATCATACCTCCTCTAATTTTTTCTGTTTTTTGATTAATTAATTTTGAGATTTCTAGCGATGCAATTTCTTCCAAACCTTTATTACAAGTGGCTATAAATTTACTCTTCACTTATTATTTCTGCTTCAAATTCATAAATTTCTACATCATTTTCCAGCCAACAATCTTTATTTAGACCTGCTTTCAAGCAAAGATTTTCTATAAAATCTTTTTTGTTTGGTAAAACTTTCCAAACTTGAGGCAAAAAAAGACCAACATTAAATCCCTTAACTATAACATATCCCTTATTTTTATCTAATAGGTTAAGAATCTCTTTGCGATTTTTTACTTTGTTATCTATTCTTTTTAGCTCGCTTAAAATACTCACTTCTATTTTAATTTTACCTAATTCGTCTTTTTTTAAAGGTTCAAATCTAGGATCTCTACAAGCTTCTTTCGCAGCCTTAATAATTGCAATTGCTAATGGATAAATAGGATAAGGGTATCCAATACAACCTCTTAATTCGTTATCTTTGTAAATAGAAACAAAAACTCCCTTTAATTCTCTGAATTCTTTTGGCAAACTTTCTAGATCAATTTCATATTCTTTTCCGAACTTAACAAAACTTTCTATAGATTTTCTCGCCAACTCTAATATCTTATCTTTCATAAATAAGCTTTAAGAAATACATAAAGACTATACCAACAATAAAGATTATTATCATTAAGAACCTCTTTTTAATTTTTGATTCCTTATTTATATTTGGTAAAATGTCAACAGTAGATAAATACAAAAATCCGCCGCCGACTAAAGCTAAAAGTATATAGACGAATTCCTTAGTTAAAAAAACATACCCTATTACTCCTCCTAAAATTGCAGATAATTGCGACAAAAAAGTTAATAATATAGCTTTTTCTCTTTTGAAATTACTAGCTAATAAAAGAGAGAAATTACCAAGTTCTTGTGGGATTTCGTGTAAAATTATCGCTAATGTAGTAAAAATTCCTAGATAAACATTAATAGAGTAGGTTATTCCTATACTTATTCCATCCAAGAAATTGTGTATAACATCAGCTATTATAACTAAATATCCAAAAGAGTGTATAGTGCATTTATATTCATGACAATGATGCCAATGAAAAACAAATTCTAAGAAAAGAAAAAACAAAAATCCAATTATTAATATTAGAAGTGCGTTTTCTTTTTCTAAATTCTCTAATGCTTCCGGTAAGATATGCAAAAATGAATTAGAAAGTAATACACCTGCTGAAAAAGGAACTATAAATTCGATAATTCTTCTAATTTTTCTTTCCTTCATCAAAAGCGAGAAAATTCCAACTAATCCAGTCAAACTTACAAATAAGGTTGATAGAAGAACATAAATCAAGTTCATAATAATATAAATTTAGCTATTCTATAATTTTCGAAATTTTCTGGTTCGAATATTTTCTTAACTTCACACTTTACATTTAAATCTTCAAATATATATTTTAAATCATATACATATTCGTTAACTCCGCAAGTTTCGCAAAAAACGCCTTCAAATTTTATTATTACCTCTATTTTATTATCCAGTTCTTTTATTTTCAACAAATTTGCAGTAGCTTCGGGACTTCTAAATTTGTTGTACTTATCTAAAGCTTGCATTATCTTTTTGATATATACTTTTTTGTTCATACTTCTTTAAAAGATTTTAAATATTTTATACTATAAATTTATGGTAAAGTACCATGACGAAATAAAAGGAAGAACACCTACAGGAGCAAAATTTATTCCTCATTATAAGGTTAAAAAGAAATGTCATATAGGAGGATATGATATAAACCCAGAATTATCTGAAACAGAAAAAAGGATTATCGAAAGAACAAAAGGCGGTGGAAAAAAAGTAAAATTAAAGTTCGTAACTTATGCGAATGTTTTTGATGGAAAAAAATACAGAAAGGTAAGAATATTAGATGTTGTTGAGAATAAAGCACATCCTCTTTTCGAAAGAAAGAAGGTAATAACAAGAGGCGCAATAATTAAAACTGAAATAGGATTAGCAAAAGTGACCTCTAGACCTTCGCAGCATGGAGTAGTAAACGCAATCCTAATAGAATCTAAATAGTTTTTATTAGTTCGTCTTCACTCAAATATCTAGAAAAAAAGTTGTTAATATTTTCCAAGTCTTTTTGAAAATGGATATCAAAAATTTGAGAATCTTTTCTTACCCCATGGCTAAAATCAATAAAATACGCTTTTTCATTTCCAACCATTATGTTATGCTCACTTAAATCTCCGTGAGAAATTCCGACTTTTTTTAATTTTTTTAGATCTTCTATTATCTGAGAATATAATTTTTTGGCTAAGTCGTAATTCAATTCAACATCCTTTAACAAAGGATATGGAATTCCGTTTTCTCCTAAGAATTCCATTACTAAAATATTTTGATATGAAGTTATAGGCTTTGGGCAATTGATTTTTGCTTTTTCATAAGCTATTTTTAAATTTCTGTATTCCCTATTGCACCACGCAAAAACAACATTTCTTTTTTCTCTTTTAACTCTTTCATATCTGCTATCTAAACTCAAAAGATTTCTCATGTGCTTAAAATCTATGTGGTATATTCTATAAATTTTAATAGCTATATCATTTTTTTCAAAATCTTTTCCTAAAAATATTACACTTTCTTTTCCTTCTTTTATTATACCAACAATACCAAAAATTATCATTTTATTTCTTAGTTCTACTAATGCCTTTATGGTTAAATTATCTAAAACTTTCGAATAAACCTTTAACTCTTCTTTAAAATCTAAGCTCATTTGGTAAGTTCTTTATATACCCATTTTTTCTTAACCAATTTACTTCGCTTTGTGTATATACATGGATAATATCTCCTTTATCATCTGTAAATGGCCATTTTTTTAATATAACTACATCACCAACCTTTATCCAAACCTTTCTTGCAATTTTTCCAGCTATTCTTCCCATTCTTTCTTTTCCGTCTTCGCAAATAACTTTTACTCTATCGCCAGCGTAAAACATCTCTACCATACCATAAACTTCTCCATTTTTTTCGTCTGCTAGTCTAATTTTTACTTCTTCGCTCATATTTTTCTTATTAGTATAGTATCTAAATATAATCTTTTTCCCTCTTTTACACCAACTAAAGTTCTTGTTACTTTATATTCTATTTGGAATTTTCTTGAAATGAGCTTTAATATCTCATATGCAACTTTTTTTGAACCAATATATAAATCTATGCCATCCTTTTTTCTCTCTATTTTGGAAATAAAGCTTAAAAAATCTGTTTGGTTTCTATTATTCACATAGTTTTCTATTTCTTGCAAAAGCTCATCGCTCACGTCAAATCTCAATTGTAAAATTGCTTGTTTATATCCGCTATTTTTCATTGCACAGAACTTACATGTAAAAGGTTTTTCCTTTATTTTTATGTTCTTTTCTAAAATAAGCAGATTATCTTTATAAAACTTCAAAAACAATTCTGGATAATTCAGTTCATAATTTATATCCGCATTTACCTTCAAATGTTCAGAATGTTTTACATAATGATCTATTGCTTCTTCTATTGTATTAAATAGAAATTTTTTCGAAAAAGAATATTTTCCGCAATACTTACAAACGTATATTGTCTGAACTTCTGGAATTTTTAAACTTTTTTCAAACTCCTTTCTAAAACAGTCTATACAAAACTTCTCTATGAACAAATCTGTTTCTCTCCCACACTTTGGACAAATTTTTCTCAACATTAAAAATAAATACTTTAACTTTACAAAAAGATTAATGAAATATACATTTTACTTACTTTCGACAATCTTTGTAGTTTTTTTGTTTCAAATTATCATAGATAATTTTACTTCGATATTTTCTTTAATTCCTAAAAAAGTTTTTGAAGGAGAATTATGGAGAATCGTTACATCTATTTTTTTACATGCAGATTTTTTCCATCTGTTTTTCAATTCATTTGCTTTATTGATGTTTGGACCAATTTTGGAAAATACTATAGGCAATAAGAGATTCTTAATAGTATTTTTTATAAGCGGAATTTTAGGAAATTTTGCATATCTATTAACGAGTTTTGTTGTAAATGATCTAGGTACACCAGCTTTAGGCGCTAGTGGTGCAATATATGGAGTAATAGGGACTTTAGCTATATTAAAACCTACCACAATAGTTTTTGTCTATTTTATTCCAGTACCTCTCTTATTTTTGGCCATATTTTGGATATTTACAGAATCTTTAGGAACAATATTACAATTATTCGGTGCAAAAACATCTATAGCATATCAAGCACATTTGGCTGGTTTACTATTCGGAATTTTTTATGGATATAGATTAAAAGAAAGTGGAATTAAAATTAGATATTATTACTGAAAAATTTGGATAAAGAAGTTTGCTTTGTTCCTTTGATTATGTCACTTTCAGTAATGTTTAAAACAGAGAGAACTCTTAATGCAGCAGGTAATATTTGATTTGAAATATAATATTCAACATCCACATCTTCTTTTTTTACAAAAAGAGCATATTCTGCTTTTTCAGATATAGAATTTCCATACTTCGTTATTACAAAAGGTATTATACTTCCTTCAGATATTTTTATTCCTCTTTGCATAGCTTTTTTAGCTGCAATTACATGAGGACTTATTTGTTTATATTCGCTAATGTTTTTTGTTAATTGCTCGTATATTGTAACATCTTCTAATTTAAAGTCGAAATTTCTTAATTTTTGAATTACATTTCTTACATATTCTATTGCCTTTTTTGTATCATTTTCTTTTAATATTATTTCTAGAACATTTCTTTGAACTAACTTAGCTAATTTACACCAATCTCTTCTAACTGTTTCAAAACCTCTAATTTCTAAAGATCCATCTTCACTTAATAATGCATATCTCTTTTTGGCACCAGCTTCCTTTTCTCTTTTTTTGACGAAAATTCCTCTAACATAAAATCCTCTAAATTCTAACTCCATTTTACTTTTTAAAGAAGAATTAACTAAGTTCAAAAAGTTTTGAGCAGCTTTTATAAAATCTTCTTTATTGAGTTTTGAAGTTATCATAAGGGAATCTGTATCTCCATATATTATTTCAAAGTTGAAGCTTTTAGCCAATTCAGCAACTTTTTTAATATAGCTTCTTTCAAAGGCAGTAACACTTTCCGCGCATTCTCTTTTATACCATCTCGCACCAACATAACCTAAATATCCATATGTTGCGTTTGCAAGAATTTTAAGAGAGTATTGTAGCGCGTCTAGTAATTTATACTCTTCACTATTTTTATCTATATTTTTCATTAACTTCTTTATTCTCGCTCGTTCATCGATTAAAAATTCTAAGTGTTTAGGTATAAAACCTTTTCTTAAAGTGCAAAAATGATAATTTAGTTCAGGAACTTTGTTTTCTGATTTACAGATTTCATGTTCACAATTAAAAGTGTCTATCGAAATATTATGAGCAACGATTATTGTTGGATATAAAGATTTGAAATCTAACACAATTATATTTTCGTGTATACCTGTTTTTGGCTCAAAAACAAAAGCACCTTTATAAGGAGCCTTTAATCTTCTTATTTTTAATTCTTCGTGTTTAGGTCTGTTGGGTGCTATTTGATTATCCTTATATGAATTTTTTAAAAGATAAGCTTCTACAAGCTGAGAATATGTGTTTCTGCAAACATCAAATAAACTTAAAGAAGTTATTTTAGATAGTGCAATCATCTGTGGTAAAAATATATCTAAAAGTTTTAGAACTAGTTCGCAATCCCAAACATTATATTCTATCGCTTTTTTTATATCTATTCCTTGTTTGAATATTAATTGCATTTCTTCAAAGGTTAGCTCTTTCTTTCCATAACCTAAAAACTCTTTTGCAACAGCATCTAAAGTTAAAACTTCTGTTTTTATGTTTGGAGATAGAATATGGTCAACAAAAACATATAAATCTAGATAAACTCTTCCAGGAATTTTAAAAGACTTTACCCATCCTCTTTTTACAGTTTTTATTTTAGAATTTTCTTTTCCTATGTTTAGTTCTAATCCATACTTTTCTGCTTTTTCTTTTAGCAAAGGAAAATCAAAACCATCTGTATTATATCCAACTAAAATATCTGGATCTTTCTCTTTTATTATTTCTATAAATCTTTTTATTAGCTCTTTCTCAGTTTTAAAAATTTCTACATTTTCAGTTTTTTCTCCAAAATCCAAACTTAAAGTTATTTTAAATCCATCATTCCCAACTATCGATATTAATGCAATTTTTTCAGCATCTTTTTCTTCAAATATTTCTATATCAAATGCATATATTTTAAGTTTTGGTAATTTGTTAATTTCAATATTTTCTATTTTTTCTGCTAAAATTTTCTCGTCTTTTTTTATTCCATAAACTTTCAACCAGCCAGATGGTAATATATTATTGTCTATCAGAAATCTTCTATAGAACGGAATATCATATTCGAATGTTTCTAAAACTTCATTAAAATTATCTTTTATAAATTTTCTTACTTTTGGAATTTTTCTCGGATTGTTAATAGTTATTTTTACAATTTTTACTTCTTTACCTAAAAACTCTTTTTTTAATATTTCTATATTTTCTATTTTTGCTTCAGGAATTCTTGTCTTTTTCAATTTTTCTAAAAACTCTGGAATTAAATCTTCTTTAACCAAAACGTAAAAATATGGTAAAAATCCCTTATAATAAATGACTAAATTATTTCCTTCCAAATCTTTACAGAACATTCTTATTACTGGTTTAAATTCCTTAGTAAGAACATAGTCAATATCTAATAAAAAAACCTCCTTTTCTACTTTTTCCATAATTATTTAATGTTTTTATGGAAATAGCAATTTTCTTTACTGGAGGAAAAGATTCTACTTATACTGTATATAAAGCTAAAGAAGAAGGTTTTATAATAAAAAGATTGATAACAATTAGACCAAAAAGAGAAGATTCCTATATGTTTCATACTCCTTCATTAGAATTCGCTAAAATTCAAGCAGAATTAATGAATATAGAGCATGTATATATAGATGTTAGCGGAGAAAAAGAAATAGAGGTATTAGAAACTATAGATAAGATTAAAGATTTTGTAAAAGATGTTAAATTTTTAGGAATAGGAGGAATTAGAAGTAAATATCAATTAGAGAGGTTTAAAAAAGTTGCAGAACATTTTAACTTAAAGCTTTATACACCTCTTTTAAATATAGACTGCATTCAGCACTGGAAAAATCTTTTATCTAAGAAATTCAAGATAATAATAACTAGTGTTAATGCGTATGGATTGAGTGAGAATTTTCTAGCAAAAATAATAGATGAAAATATGTTAAGTGAATTGATAGAAAGATCAAAAACTTATGGTTTTGATTTATGTTTCGAGGGAGGAGAAGCAGAAACATTAGTTTTGGATTGTCCTTTATTTTCTAAGGAAATAGTTATTGAGGATTATGAAATAATAAAAGAAAATCTTTCTGCAAAAATTTTAATAAAGAAATATAAACTTAAAGAAAAAATTTAAACCAACTTTATATTTACTTGAATTTCTTTTCCAAAATCTATTCTCATTATTTGTTTTAATGCCCTTTCATCAGGTTGCAAATATATTAATCTTTTGTGAATTCTCATTTCCCAAACTTCCCATGTTGCGTTTCCATGTCCTGTACCATCTTTAATGTTGGCCATTGTATAAACTTTTAATTTCTTTGTTGGCAACGGAATAGGCCCTTTATACATTATTCCATATTTCTTTGCAATGCTAATTATTTCATCGCAAACTCTTTTTAATTCGTTCAAATCTCTGCTTGCAAGTTTTATTATTATCTTATCCATAAAATATTTCTAAAATATATTTCAAAAATAAATTAAAATATTTTTTCTTTGAATAAATATATAAAAAAGTAGAGAAATCTATATATATGGGTAACGCTAAATAAATAAATGTTTATACCAATGTAGACTCACCAATTGGTAATAACATGGAGATAGCAAAATTAAAATGTAAAGTTTGTGGAAGTGAAAATATAATTCAAGATCCAGATACTGGTGAATATGTTTGTAATAATTGTGGTGCTGTCGTTGAAGAAAATGTTATTGATTTAAGTCAAGAATGGAGAGCATTTAGTAGCGAACAATTGGAAAGAAGAGCAAGAACAGGAAGTCCGTTATCTGTTGTTAAACATGATAAGGGTTTATCAACTCAAATTGGTAAAGGTTCTGCAGAATTATACAAAGTTCCAACAGAAAAAAGATTTCAATATTATAGATTAACTCAGTTGAGTAAAAGATTAAGTAGCTCTAAAGATAGGAATTTGAGCTATGCAATATCAGAATTACAAAGAATAGTTTCTTCATTACAATTACCTAAAAATGTTTTAGAAAGAGCAGCATTGTATCACGAACAATTAATAAGTAGAGGGGCTATAAGAGGAAGAAGTATAGAAAGCATTGTTGCAGCGTTGGTTTATTATGCGGCAAAAGAATTGCACACTCCAAGAACTTTTGATGAAATTGCCGAAGTTGTTGGGATAGATAAAAGAGAGTTAGGAAGAGCCTATAGATTTGTTGCAAGAGAACTTGGATTAAGAATTTTGCCTGCAGACGCTAGCGATTACATTCCAAGATTTTGTAGTTTAATTGGAGTAAGTGAAAAGGTCCAAAAAAGAGCTTTTGAAATTCTAGAACAAGCAAGAAAAGCTGGAATTGTTAGTGGTAAAGGACCTACTGGAGTAGCCGCGGCTGTAATATTTATAGCAAGCTTATTAGAAGGGGAAAGAAAATCCCAAAGAGAAATAGCCGAAAAGTGCAAATTAACAGAAGTGACAATAAGAAACAGATACAAGGAAATTATTGAAAGACTTGGTTTAGAAAATATAATAAAAGAGAAAGAAAAAGAATTGGAAGAAATGGAAAAGGCTAAAGCTGAAGAAATTAAGAAAGAAGAAAAGTCAGTAATTCCTTTATTAGCAAAGAAGGAAGAAGAAGAAAAAAAGGAGGGGGAAAAGAAAAAGAAAGCGAAAAAAGAATCGAAAAAGCAACAAAAAAAGAGTAAAACTAAAAAATCTAAATCGACTAAAAAGAAAAAGTAAAATTTAATGACTTTTAGATGTCCATATTGTAATGAAGAGTTAAAAACCGTTTTTGAAGAGAGAAAAATAAAATATTTTGGAAGAGTTTTATTCTATACAATATATTGCGAAAAATGTGGCTTTAAATTTTCTGACGAATTTACTTTAGATGTTAAAGAACCAAAAGCATATTATCTCAAAGTTGAAAACGAAGAAGATTTGTTTGCAAAAATAGTTAGAGGAAGTAATGGATATGTAGAGATTAAGGAATTGGGAATAAAACTAATTCCTGGGGCGTTTTCAAAATCTTTTATAAAGAATGTTGAAGGGTTTCTAAACGATGTTGAAGATTTAATAAAATCTCAAATAAAAAACCTTAGCGGTAAAAGATTAGAAAAAGCAAAAAAGATATTAGAAGAAATAGAAAAAATGAAAAAACTAGAAAGAAAATTTACCATAATAGTTAAGGATGCTACAGGCATTTCAAAGATTATCTCTAAAAAAGCAAAAGTAAGAAGATTAAGTGAAAAAGAAATAAAAAAGTTAAAGACATCGATAACATATTTATGAAATATCTAGTAACAGCAGCATTACCATATACTAATAACCTACCTCATTTAGGAAATATTGCAGGTTCTCATTTACCTGCAGATATTTATCAAAAACTTTTAAGATTATTAGGTTATGATGTTGTTTTTATAGGCGGCACTGATGAACATGGTAGTCCAATAGAAATTGCTGCATTAAAAGAAAAAGTTTCTCCAAAAGAATTGTGCGATAAATATTATGTTTTACATAAAAAAATTTACGATTGGTTAAGGATAGATTACGACAATTTTGGAAGGACTTCCAGTCAAATAAACCACGAAATGACTCAATACATTTTTAATAAACTATATCAAAATGGATACATTTTTGAAAATACTATAGTATTACCATATTGTGAATTTGATAAAAAATTTTTACCAGATAGATATGTTATTGGCATATGTCCCTATTGCAAATATGAAAAAGCTAGAGGCGACCAATGTGAAAATTGCGGCAAACTATTAGATCCGAAAGATTTAATAAATCCGAAATGTGCTATATGTGGAAATTCTCCTACATTCAAAGAATCAAAGCACTTATTTTTTGATTTGCCAAAATTCGAGAAAAAATTACTAAAGTGGATCCAGAAAAACAAGCATTGGAAAGAGAACGTAAAAAATTTTGCTTTGAGTTGGTTAAAAGAAGGATTAAAACCAAGAAGCATTTCAAGAGATTTATCTTGGGGTATAAAAATTCCTTTACAAGGTTATGAAGATAAAGTGTTTTATGTTTGGTTTGACGCACCAATAGGATATATTTCTTCAACTATAGAATATTTTGAAAAAATTGGGAAAAAGGACGAATGGAAAAATTATTGGTTAAAAGGTTCTAAAGCTAGAATAATCCATTTTTTAGGTAAGGATAATATACCTTTTCATACTATTTTTTGGCCAGCTATGTTGATGGGAACAAAGGAATTTAACTTACCATTTTATGTTTTTGGGTTAGAATATTTAAATTTTGAAGGAAGGAAAATTTCTAAAAGTCAAAATTGGGGAGTATTTTTAGAGATAGAAGACGAAAAAATTAAACTAAGAATTTTAGCTGAAAACCAAGATAAAAGGTTCGAAGTCGAACCAGATTACATAAGATTCTATTTATCTTCAATTTTACCAGAGAATAGAGATTCTAGTTTTTCTGTTAAGGAGTTTGTAGAAAAAATAAATAAAGAGCTTATAGGTAATTTTGGCAATTTCGTCTATAGAGTTTTAAGTTTTATAGAAAAGTATTATAATCTAGAAGTTCCAAAAGCAAAAGCAAGCAAAGAAATCTTAAAAGTTTTTAGAGAGTCTAAAAAAGAAATAAAGAATCTGATAAAGAATTTTGAAATCAAAAAGGTTTTAACAAAAATATTGGAATTATCTTCTCTTTCTAACAAATACTTTCAAGAAAATGAGCCATGGAAAAATGAAGAAAAGAGAGACGAGATTATTTTAACCTCTATTAACTTAGTTAAAGATTTATCTATACTCTTTTGGCCCTATATAACAAATTCATCTGAAAAAATTTTCAAGATGATAAATTACGAATTCAATCCTAAAGGAGCTATAAAAAAGATCGGAAAAATAGAATTAAAAGCAACAAAAATTAACAAGCCAGAAATTCTTTTTAGACCAATAGAAATAAATATTTAATCTTTTTTGTATTTAGGAATATTTCTTAAAGCATCAAACATTGCTTGAATTAAATTCATATGTTGCTTAGTTCTTCCGAATGTTTTGCTCCAAACATCTCTAATTCCTGCTAATCTAAATAGTTTTTTGCTTTCATCATCAACTACCAATCCAGTACCTCTTGGAGCAGGCATTAATTCTACTTTTACACTCCCACTTTTTCCATAAGTTTTCCAAGGAATAGAGTGTTCCCCATTACATGCACATTCCCAGCTTCCACAACCTCTATAAACTTTTATAATATTTAATTTTGCCTTTCTTAATGCTTTTATGTATGCACTTCTTCCATCTTTTCCCTTTCCTCTTCCAATACCCACATGACCATTCTCATCTCCTACGATTACCATTACACTATATCTAACTCTTCTTCCGCTGGCAGTAACTTTTTGACTTCTTTTTATTGGTATTCTTTTTCCTGCGCCACCTTTTGTACCACCTTTACCTATTAACACAAATTCTACTTTTAAGTTCGGCAGTAAATAATCAACAATCTCTGGTTCTAGAATTTTCATATTTTTTTCCAGTATTTCATCTATGGATTTTATTTTTCCTTCCAAAACCATTTTTCCTAGTTTTGTTTTTGGCTTCCAATTAGCTAAACTTTCTGGTAAAGGAAGCTTAATTTCCTCTTGCTGTTCTTGAACTTCTTCTTTTTGTTCAATGACCTCAACCATAATCTTTTAAAATTTGTTCTTTAACTTTATAAAAATCTTGCACTATATTCTTAAACTTCTCTAAATAACTCGCTATATGTCTTCCTTCTATTCTGTCTTGAGAAGGCAATATTTCTTCGCTATGAGGAATTTTTAAGCCAGCATCCAACGCACCTTTTAATACAGCATATATTCTATTACCTTTGGTACTTCTATTTAATCCAATATCTAATATCGCTTCTTTTATTCCATTTTTTAAAGCAAGCTTACCTATTATTAAGCCAGTTAAATATGCAGCAGGAATGTTTTTGCAAGAGTAATGCCAATTATACTTATCTTTTAATATTTTTGATGTAATGCCAATTATAGTATAATCTTGAGCTTCTTTTGACTTTATCAACTGAGCTATTATATATCTATTTGTTTTTCTAACTACCAATCTTATCTTTCCACTTTTTAATAAGCCTATTCTTTGCTTGTAATCTGTTTTAAACTTTCTTCTTCTCTTATATGGCATTTTGTAGGTTGTTTTTTGAACCATTTTATTTGCTTTCTTCTTTTAATAGTTTATGAGTTTCTAAATATAACTTCAAGTGAGAAACACTTCTAAAGTAACCACCTTTTATTAATCTTCTTAAATTTCTATAAGTCTTATTATCTATTTTACCTTCTTCTTTTAGTTTTCTTAAGAACCTTCTTAAAGGCCTAACTCTATTTATCCATTTTCTCTTTCTAGAAATTATAGAGTGCTTACCTCCTTTTCTAACTGGCTTTTTTTCTTTTTCCTTTTTCCAATGCAAGAAATCCCTTTTTACTTTTATTATACCTCTAAAAATTAGCTTTTTAACATCTGCAGCTGTAATTGCTTTTTCTGCTTCTTCTAATTTCGTTGGATCTATCCAAATCTTACTTTTTCCTACCTTCAATATTCTTGCAGCAAGCCTTTTTACAGTAGTAAGTGCCATTAATAATATTTAAAAAATTTAAAATTTAATTGAAAATAATTAAGTAGCAAAAATATATTATGCTATGGATATTTAAATATAGGCCTAAAAGCTTAAAAGAATTCGTTAATCAAAAAGAGGCAATAGAAAAATTCTTACAATGGTATAAAAATTGGAAAAACACAAAAAAAGCTGCATTATTATATGGTCCGCCAGGAATCGGCAAAAGTTGTTTTGTTGAGGCTTTTGCTAGGGATAATAATTTAGAGTTAATTCAACTTAATGCTAGTGATAAAAGAGACGCAACTTCTTTAAGAAATATACTTGGAAACTCTTCAAAAGCAATGAGCATTTGGAAAAAAGGAAAAATATTTTTGATAGATGAAGTTGATGGAATTTCTACTAGAGAAGATAAAGGTGCTGTAAAAGAATTAATAGAGATAATTAACGAATCAAAATTTCCAATAGTTTTAACCGCTAACGATCCATTTGATCCTAAATTAAAGCCTTTGAGAGAGGTTTGTGAATTGATAGAATTTAAGAGATTAAATGTTTTTGACATAGAAAAGAAGTTAATAGAGATTTTAGAAAAAGAAGGTATTAAATACGATAGAAGTGTTGTTAGAGAAATTGCAATGAGAAATAATGGGGATTTAAGAGGAGCAATAAACGATTTAGAAATTGTTGCAAGAAACAAAAAAGAAATAAAAAGAGAAGATTTGGAAATTTTAGGTTATAGAGATAGAGAATCTCAAATTTTTGAAGCATTAAAAATCCTTTTTAAAACAAAATATCCAATGACAGCAAAAATGAGTATTGCAAACTTAGATATGGATCCAGAAGAAATATTTTATTGGATTGAAGAGAATATTGCAAATGAATATGAAAATATTGAAGAAATTGCTAAAGCCTATAATGCATTAAGTCTTGCAGATGTTTTTAGAAAAAGAATTATGTCTAGACAAAATTGGAGATTTTTGGTTTACATGAATGATTTAATGACAATAGGTGTTGCGTTAGCCAAAAAAGAAATGTACAGAAAATTTACAAAATATAGACCACCATTAATTCTTAAATTATTGGCCCAAACGAAAACTCTAAGAGAAGAGGAAAAGTTAAAATATAAAGAACTAGCTGAAAAGTTACATTGTTCAGTTAAAAAAATAAAAAGTGAATATTTACCATTTTTGGCCAAACTAATAAAAAAATGATGAAAATAAAGAACAAGCTTATCTTAGCAGTTTTAGTTTTTCTTGTTTTAATATTAATTTTTCTGTTTTTAGTTTTCCCTATAATTATATCTTATTTTATGGGTTTGCCTGTAGACGTTAAAATAACAGATATTATTATAGAAAATAATATAAGTTACATAGAATTGATGTTTAATTTATCAAGAATACCACAAATAAGTTTTGATATTAAAATAGAAAGTAATTTAGAAAACGCATCTATAATATTAGAAACTCCTGTAGTTAACATTCTTCATGATTTGAATGCGAAAGACATTTATAAGATAGGAGATTCTATAATAATAAAAGATGTTAAACCATCCAGAAAACTTTCATATCTGTATGTATATGGTGAATCAAAAAGTTCTATCTTTTTAAATATAAGTTTCATGAAGAAGATTTCATTTTTAAATTTTGAAGTAAAATATGTTGTAACTAAATAAATTTATATGAAATTATTATTTATTTTTAGCAAAATTAACATTCCTATATTAATATTGTTTTTGTTATGTTTTCTTGTAACTTTTGAAGTTGTAGAATCCGCAAAATATTTTTTAAATAGCATAGTAGAGAGTTGTAACACTTATAATCCAGATAAAATATCTAGAGAAGACGGAATATATGCAACATATGGATATGGAGGAAATTGCATTAAAAATTGCGCGTATTTTGCATATACAATATATGACTTTGGAAGAGAGACCTCTTTTTCCTATATATACATTAGAGGAGCAAATGGTTTTGGATGTGATCGCGCTTTCTGTGGTGCGTCAGAAAGTGTTAAAATTGGTATAAGCCTAGATGGAAAAAATTGGGTTTGCAATGTTTATAGTGGTCAAGGATTACCTACTAATTCATTAGGCAGTACAACATTTTATTTTGGACAAACACTGAGAGCTAGATATGTAGTTATATATAGAGGTGCTGGTGGTCCTGCTAGAGGAAATCCTATTGTTGATTGTATAGCATTTTGTGACAATTATGAGGAGTGTAGAAATTGTCTACCTACCAATCTTTGTACAATTACTTTAAATTCACTTTCAATAAATCCTTCCTCTACAAATCAATGTGGTCAATCAATATTGTTAACAGCAACTGTTAGTTATTCAGCTAGTGGAAATTGTCAAAACCAGTATATAACAGTTTATAAACCAGATGGAAGTGTTTTGTGCAATATTCCAATAGATACTTCTAAAAATAGCAATTCATGTTCAGCTAGTTATACTACTCCATCACAAAGTGGTACATATACATTCAAAGCAGTTTATAGAACTCAAGAAAAAACAGCAAGTTTAAATGTAAATTGTCCCTCAAGAAATCCTTTATGGATAACTTATTTTTCTAATGTTTCACAAGCATTTGTAAATCAACCAATTCAATTTTCTAGTTTATGGAATGCATCTCAACAATACAGCACATCTGTTTGGCTTTCGCATTTTGTTTTCTCCTATAGATTGAATAATAATCCATGGGTTAATGAAACGTATAGATTTTCAGCTAATGTAGGTAGTTGGCTTTCCAACTGGAAATATAGAATCCCAATAACTATTAAAGAAAATTCTGGAAAAGATTTAACTAATTATCAAATTTTAGTAGCTTTAAATACTCAAAGTTTAATCTCTCAAGGAAAAATGAAATCAGATTGTTCAGATATTAGATTTGTTGATAGTGATGGGATTACTTTATTAAACTATTGGATCGAATCTGGATGTAATACTCAAAACACGAGAATTTGGGTAAAAGTTCCAAATATTCCAGCAAATTCATACAAGACAATTTATGTTTATTATGGAAATCCTTCTGCTACTTCACTTAGTAATGGAGATTTGGTTTTTGATTTTTTTGATGAGTTCTTAAATAAGAACATCTCGAAATGGGATTGGCCATCTAATTGGATTGTTGAAAATGGTTTTGCTAAACAAACATATTCAGCTGGTTGGAGTAATGGAATGAATAGCAAACAACTTAACATCCCAATTTCCAATTATTTAGGAATAAGAATAATTAGCAACATAATAAACGATGGAACCTCATGGGCTTATGATGTACAGATTGGAGTAAAAACTTCTAATACTATATTTGGTTCTCCTTATTTTACTGAAAGTTCTAATTGGTATTTGTTTTTTGATAGAAGTTGTAGTGGATCAGGTAACTGTCCATCAGGTTATACCAGATCTCTTAGAAGATATGAAGTTATTATTCTTGGAAACAGACAACAATGGTATTTAGATGGTAATTTAATTGACTCTAGGAATCTAAATATAAATGGAATTATTATTAGCGGCTTCTACATAAATGGTAAGGGTATAACAAGATTTGATAAATTTATAGTTTCAAAATATGCTTTTCCAGAACCAACAATTACATTAGGAAATGAAGAAACCATCAATATATTTACAGCTTGGGCAAATATAACAAAAATATTCTCCCAACCAGGAACTTTGTGTTGGAAATTCTATGCAAACAATTCGCTAAATCTTTGGAATGTAACACCAGAAAGTTGCCTAAATATAATTGTTCCAGATTATTATTTTGAAATTACGTTAGTTCAACCAAAAGAAAATAGTATTAATAACTTGATTGTTGGAGAATCTCTAAATGTAAAAGCACATGTAAAAATGCTTTCAAATTATCAGTTTTGCATAAACATAAACGCATATATAAGATATAATCAAACATCTAATATCCCAGAAACTCCTATACCAACTACATCAAATTCTTTATCTTCAGATATTAATCCAATTTCAACTCAAATATGTACATCTCAAACAATTAACTTAGATTATATTCTCTATGCAAATAAGCCCTCATTCAAAATAATAGATATAAGAGTTTGCGATGATCAAAATCTTAAATGTAATAATTCAAAAACTTTTTACGCAAACATTAGCTTAGTTGCTAATAGGGACTTTTCTTTAAAATCAGGATGGAATTTAATTTCAATACCTTATAAATCTATTCATTTAGATTTGTCTCAAGATTTTTGCAACTTATCAGAAAAATTATTCCATTATTACAACTCCTCATCGAAAACTTGGCAATATCATAGATTTAATGAATTAAAATATGGTATTGCATATTGGGTTTATTCAGATAAGGATTGCACATCTAAAATTTCTATAAGTGGTAATGTCAATATTAATGACTTGCCAAAAACTCAAAGAGGTATTAACTATATAGGATCGTTAACCTCTAATAGAGATGTTAATTCTATAGCAAGTGCTATTGGATGTAATAATCCAAAGGTTAGATATTGGGATCCAACATCTCAATCGTTTAAAGATGCTAATCAAATAATTCCTTGGTATGGATATATATTTGAATGTTCTTAAGTTTTTGGAACCCAACTAAAAGGAATTATTTCATAGTAATTTGTTTTTCCATCACTAAAGAATAATTCTAGCTCACTAGTCGTAGGAAAGCTTGCGATATTATAGGGAGCTTGACAAGGAGAAGTTCTAATCTTTACACTAACATAATATCCAAATCTTTGTAATTTTTCTAGTTCTTTAGAAAACTCTTCTAAATTATATTTAAATTCTTCGCAATCTTTTGATAAATTTATTATATCTAATAACTTTTCTTTAATATTTTTTATTAATAAAGCATATTCTGGCAAATATTGAGAAACATCTACAAAAACAACTCTATAAGTTAAAAAATATAAAACTATTAAAACACTAACTATTAAAATTGCTCCTAACGTCATGAATTGTAATTTAAAGTATTTGTAGTATTGCATGTTTTTCATTTCCAATAATTAAAATATTTTTTTCATTGATTAAATTTAGTTCTACTAATAAATCTACAGAATTATTTCCAAATGCATTAATTACATCAAACCTTTCTTCCTTTAAAATTTTAACTAATTCTTCCTTTTCAACATATTTTTCGAAATAAAAATTTTTAGAAACCTTTATTTTGACATCTTTATACTCGAACTCTTTTTCTAAAACGTCTTCATCACAAATCGCAAGTATTTTTATTCCAAAATTTTTATGAATCTTAATACTAAATCTCATTTAATATCTTATTATTTTTTTATTACCACAAGCATCACATTTCAAATATTTAATGTTATTTTCTATAACAATTCTAGTTTCTGGCTTGCCACAAACATCACATATAACAAAGTTTTTTACATATTCTTCTAACTTTCTTTTGAGAGTTTCTTTATTTATTATTCCGTTTAAAACTAAAACATCTCTTTCAAACCTTGCAGGAATTCCAACTATTCTAGAGAAATCCCCTTTAAACTCATCTTTTTCTCTTTTTAATTTAAACAGGATTTCTTTGATGTTTAAGATGTATGTTTTGTTTTTTTCATATCTAACTTCTATATCTGGCAAAGCATATCTATCTGTACTTATGACTATTTGCGGCAATTTATTCAAAGCTTCCTCTAACATTTCTTCATAACTTTTCATTTTATAATTTTATATTTTCCTGGTTTAAATTCATAAATTTTTCCACTCTCTAACAGGCTATCTATTATTTTTATTAACTTTTCTTTATCTATATTAACCAAACTTAAAATCTCAGATAAGCTAATTCCTTCTTCAGAGGAAAAGTTTTCAATGATTTTAAAAATATTATCTTCCAAATTTTCGACACTCTTATTCTTTAATATTTCATTAATTTCTATTTCGTCTAATTCGAATCTTTTTTTGGCTTCTTCTAATAATTCATTGTAAGAAAGAACATTAGATAATTTTAGTATTTCTTCAACTTTATAAGAATTTCTTTTTATTCTTTCGGCAATCTTCAATTTAAAAAAAGCCTCAAATTTAAAATTAACTTTTTTAATTATTTCGGCAATTATATATCTATAATTACTCTCTTTTATTTTACCAACAACAAAAATTATGTTACCTATATCTATTTTTACAGCTTCATTAACTAAATCTCTAAATGCTTTAACAATTATATCGTCTGTTTCATCGTTAACTAACAGTCTACAATATGTCATTTCTTCATTAACATACTTATCTACTACAGTTCCAACAATTCCAGCTCTTATTACCTTTTCTCCTAATTTAGTAACTATAAAAGATGGTAATTTATTCTCTTTATTTCCTGGATAATATGTCGAATTTTTAATTTCTGCAATTCTTAAAGGTATAAAGGGATTTCTCATAAATTTGAAAAGATATAGAAAATAAATATGTATGGGGAGGTAGTTTAGCTTGGCAGAATGCAGGCCTTGGGAGCCTGTGACCCGGGTTCAAATCCCGGCCTCCCCAAATTTATTAAAGACTAAAATAATATTTTATATGTTGTTGAAAAACTCAAAAATATTATTTATACTAAATTTGCTTAGAAGAATAAAATATGAGTGAAGAATTGGGAATAAAAGCAAAAAAAGAGAATTTAAGCGAATGGTATGAAGAGGTAGTACTAAAGAGTGGAATGGCTGATTATTCTCCCGTTAAAGGTTGTATAATATTTTTGCCATATAGTATGGCAATTTGGAATTTAATAAGAGAAGAATTCACTAAAATGATAAAGGATGAAGTAAAAGAAGTTTATTTTCCACTATTTATTCCTAAACACATTTTAGAAAGAGAAGCTAAACATTTCGAAGGATTTGTGCCTGAAGTAGCTTGGGTAACAAGAGGCGGAAAAGAGGAATTAGACGAATGGTTAGCAGTAAGACCAACTAGCGAAACAATAATTTATTCCTATATTTCAAAATTAATAAAAAGCTATAGAGATTTACCTCTAAGGATTATTCAATGGTGTAATGTTGTTAGATGGGAAACAAAAGCCACTAAACCATTTTTAAGAGGAAGAGAATTCTTATGGCACGAGGGTCATACTTTTCACGCAACTTTAGAAGACGCTATGGAAGAAACAAAAAAGAGAATTTTTCAATATAAAGAGTTTGTAGAAAAATTCTTAGCAATCCCTGTTATTGCTGGATATAAAAGTGAATACGAAAAGTTTGCAGGTGCGTACATAACTACTACAATAGAAGCTTTAATGCCTGATGGCAAAGCATTACAATGTGGAACTTCTCATAATTTGGCGGATAATTTTTCTAAAGTTTTCGAAATATATTATCAAGATAAAGATGGAAAAAATAAATTAGTATATCAAACGTCTTGGGGATTTTCAACTAGATTAATTGGCGCGCTAATAATGGTTCACGGCGATGATAAAGGTTTAATTTTACCTCCTAAAATAGCTCCTTATCAAATAGTTATAATCCCAATATATTATAACGAAGGACAAAAGAAAATAGTATTTGAGAAAGTTAAAGAAATAGAAAATAAATTAAAGAAAGATTATAGAGTTATTTCTGATTTGAGAGAGGAATACACACCTGGCTATAAGTTTAATGATTGGGAATTAAAAGGCGTGCCAATAAGAATCGAAATAGGTCCAAAAGATATTGAAAATAAAACTTTAGTAATTTATAGAAGAGACGAAATGAAAAAGTTTACAATAAAAGAAGAGGAGTTAGAGAAAGTTATATCCAATCTTTTAGATGAAATTCAAAAAAATCTATTTGAAAAAGCAAAAAGATTTTTGGAATCTCACATATTTGTTGCAAAAAATTTTGAAGAATTTAAAAATTATGTTGAAAAAGGTTTTGTAATTGCAAATCATTGTGGAGAAGCTAGTTGCGAAGAAAAAATAAAAGAATTAACTAAGGCAACATGTAGAGTAATAGAATTTAATAATGAAAAACCCTTTGGAGACGGAAAATGTGTTTATTGTGGAAAGGAAGCAAAATATAAAGCTTATTTTGCAAGATCTTATTAAATTCATTATTGTTTTTGCGGAATTAATATTATTAATTTTAAATAGCGGATATATTAAAATAAGATAATTAGTAGTGGAATAACACCAATAGCTATACCTGCGTTTATTCCAAATATAAGAAGCAATTTGTATTTTTCGTAAATAATGGAAAGTATTATGACAATTATCAACGAATAAAGTACTCCTATGGAGATATCAATAATCAAACTAATAAAAAAACCAACTATAATCTGTAATATAGTTCAAAGATTTAACTCCATAATATTTGTTAGCATATAAATTCTTTAAATTGTTTAAACTTTCTAAAATTCTCTTTTTTCTTTTACAACTTATGGAGAAAATAAAATAAAAGAAGAAAATTAGATTAGAAAAGAAAACCAACTTCTTATTCTCTTTAGATATGTTGTGAATGGAACTTTGTATTCCTCTCCAGCCAAATATGCTGCTAGTTTCATAAACTCTACAGCAGCTTTACTATAATCATTAATTTCTAAATAAGTTTTACCTAATGCCAAAGCCTTTTCAAAATCTGCGTCATATGGAATTGCAGCAATTACAGGTAAGTTCGTTAATTCCTCTATTTCTCCAATGGTCAATTCATGAACCTTTCCTGTAACTTTATTAACAACAATTCCTAATGGTTTTAATCCTAGTTTTTCTGCGACTTCATTTATTTTTATAACATCTGTGACAGCTGCAATATTTGGGTTAGTAACATAGAGAATTTCTTTTGAAGCTTTCATCGCACTAACTGCTTCTCTTCCTATACCAGGTGCACTATCTATTAATACAAAATCGCTATATGGTATTTCTTTTATTACTCTTTCTAATTTTGTTATATCTACATTTTGTAACTCGTTAACATCTAAGGAGCTTGGTATTATTTTTAGTCCGCTATCGTGGAAATATATAGCATCTATTACTGTTTTTGTTTCTTCTCTTAAAACGTGATTCAACGTTGTTGGATTATAAAACATTCCAAAGTTCATTGCTAAATGTGGAGTTGTTATATTAGCATCTATTATTGTAACACTTTTTCCAAGTTTTGTTAGAGCCAAACCAAGATTTGCTGTTACTGTAGTTTTTCCTACACCACCCTTACCACTAGCAATAGTTATTACTCTCATAAATTTATATCAATCATTATATATTTATTTTTTCCAAAGTTATTGAGGAAAGTTCCCTTTCGATTATTCTCTTAAAGTTTTTTAAAAGAAAATCCTCTATACCGTAATGAAATTTTTTTCCTATTAGCTTAGATATTGTGTTTTTGATGTTTTCATCAATTCTCAATTCTAAAAAGTTTCTAAATTTTTTTACAGTAAGTATAGGCTTTTTGAGTAGTGCAGCGTACAATATTTCTTTGTAAAACTTGTTTTTTGAGAAATCGAGCACAATATCTATATATTTTAAAAGTTTTAAAAGCTCGTTTCTTTCAAGGTTTTTTCTTATAAATCTTATGTTTTTCGAATTCGAGACGTTTTCATTAAAAATTCCATAAATAAAGATTTCGAAATCATTTAATATAGAAGTTATCAATCCAATAATTTCAAATGTTAGCTTTTCTGCAAGAATTAGTATAGAATTTTTCTGTTTTAATTGATACAGATTTTCTATATTACTTTTTCTTATTATTTCATCATTAACAACGAAGGGAAAATAAATTATGTTATCTAAAAAAACTTTTTCTTTTCTATAAATATACATTCTATCTTTTTGTGCAAAGCTTATGTCTTCTATTTTATTTATAACTTTTTTTAAATCGAAGATATTATCTGATAAATTTATGATTATTTCTATCTCATCATAAAAGTTTTTTAATTCATCTAAATTCAAAAGAAAAATATTGTTTATTCTTCTTTTTTCTATCTGATCCAAAGAAAAATAAAAAAACTCAAAAGGCAAGAATCTCAAACCGTCTATTAAATCTATGTCATATTCACTTATTATTCCAATTTTCATAAACTATATCCAAGTTATAAAATTTAACTCTGTAAGCTCTTTAAATATTTCATCTAGAACTTTTTTTATCATTTCTCTATCCATTCCTGTTTTTTGAGATAATATTTCAAGAATTTCCTCATAGGTTTTTTTACCATCACAATACTTTAATAACCCAACTGCTATAGGGTCTATTTGATACAGTTTTTCTTTATCTATAGTAGCATAATAGGTATTTAAATAATTAATTATGGTTAGGTTTTCATTCTTTTTTGGTTTTTTGCCTTCAAACATTTCACTTTCCTAATCTCTTTCTTAATTCTTCAAGAATTTCTTCATCTGTAACTTTTTGTGCAAATTTCTGTTTTAAATAACATAATTTTGCTTTTCCAACTTTTCTTTGATACACTATTTCAGCACCTATTAATTCATGCAAATACTTTGCTACTGTTATTCTGCTATATCCTAACATGTCTGATATTTGTTGAATTGTTAATCCTTCTGGATGATTTCTTAGCAAATCAATTATAAGCTTTCTAACATCTTCTTTTTTCTTTTTTTCTTTCTCTTCCATAAATATAGTTAATTAAAAATATTTATATTTATTGTTTAACACATTTGTTAACTATTTTAAATATTTTTTGCATTTATTTCTATGAACTTTTTTAGCTCTTTTTCAAAAATTTTTGAAGA
>JAWAZZ010000003.1:0-62972 GCA_038997305.1 Candidatus Aenigmatarchaeota archaeon
GAAAAAACTTTTGTTGCTGATAGTGATAAAATAAATGTTTATGTTAAGTATAGAATTGGGAATGAAAGCTTTGAAGAAAGTAAAAGTTTTGAACTGAAGCAAAGATTTTTAGATTTTAACTTAAGTTTTTCAAACAATAAGCTTTTAATTTTTGGTTTTTCTGAATGCTATAAGATTTTAAACTTAGAAATTTATAAAGATAGTTTGCTTTTGGAAAATAGAAGTTTTGAAGCTAATAATTCTTTTAGCTTGGAGTATGAAATAAATTCTAGCGGAAAATATGTTGTTTCTATTAATGGCATTTCCAAAGCTTTAGATATTAATTTAGAGCAAAATGTTTCTAAAAATGAAAGCTATTTGGTTTTGTATTTAAATAAGAATAATTTTACTTCTAACGAAACCATTCAGATTTTTGGCGAAGTTGTTTTTAATGGATTAAGAATTAATGATAGTATTAGCTTGAATGTTTTGTTTAATGATAGCTTAGTTTATAATTTTTCTGTTAATGCTTTTAATGGAAGTTTTTCATATTCTTTCAGTTCTAACTTTTCTTCTGAAGGATTTTATGTTTTAAAAGCAATTTATAAAAATTTGGAAAACTTTACGACATTTTATTTTAAATCTTCTTCTTTTGAAAATATTATTAATAAAAGTTTTGAGAACATTACATCTAACCTTACCTCAGAAGAAATAACTTTTAGCTTAAAAAGCTTGAAAAAACATTATAAAATTGGAGAGAAGGCTGTTTTTGAAATAGATTCTAAAGGTAAATTACCTAAAAAATTGTTTGCATATCTTATTGATCCAGAAGGAAAACAAATTAATGTAACAGATAAAATAGTTTATAGAGATGGAAAATATTTTGTTGAGTTAGATACTGGCAGAAGTTTTAGGCCTGGAATGTATAAATTAAAAGTTGTTGGTGTTGGAGATAAAGGTAAAGGAAAGGGAGCTTTTGGAGTTTTAGGAAGTGAAGAAATTAGTCAAGAAACTGAATTTGCTTTAGGTTTAGTGGTAGTTAATACTCCAAAATCAATTTATTTGCCTGGGGAAAATGTAACAATAATTGTTGGTGTTTTAGATATTTATGGAGGAAGAGTTACAGATGCAGATGTTAATCTTACTATAACAACACCATCTAAAAAGATTATCTCTGCCACTTATAATTATGCAACAAACTCTGGTGAAATAATTAATAAAGGTGATGGAACGTATGAATATTATTTTATACCTACTGAAATAGGTAGATATAATATTTCGGTATATGCGAGAAGTACTTCATCATTTGTGAATGCTACTTTTGAATCATTTTTTGAAGTAAGAAATTTTGTAGAATTTGATATAGAAAGGATTGGCCCAACAGTTTCTTATCTACATGGAGGAGAAATGTCAATTAGAATAATCCCAAAAATAGATGCAGGAACACTAATAATTAGTGAATATTTACCAAAAGATTGGAATGTATCTACTGATAATGGAATTGTTTTGGAAAAAGAAGATTCAAAAATAATAGTTTGGCATGTTAAATCTGAAAAGGATAAGCCAATTATACTTAACTATACTTTTGATCCACCAGACATTTCTCCTATGTTAGGTTTATTAGGTCCTTTAGAAATAAAGTTTAAAGGTAATGAATTTAGAGAATTAAAAGAATGGAGTGTTGCTGTAGATACAGTATATTGGTTTTATGTTGAATGGTATATAAGAGAGAGATATAGTGGAAAAGCCATAGATGAATTAACTCTATGTAGAGGGATGGATTATAACTTCACAATATTATTACTTGAATTAGCTTTTGACACAGATCTTTTAGATACAGCAACTTATAATGGAAAACTTCAAATTTTACCAGAAGGCGCAGCTTCTTATGTTGATTTACCAGCTTATGGTTGGGATTACTTTGATGGTTTAGGAAATGTTAGAGGAGTTCCTGGTAATGATATAGCCAATGCGTTGGGATGTGCTAATGGTGTCGATGATAACTGTTATTTTCATACGAGGGGGATAAGAATTTCCCCAACTGCCCAATTAGGAAGGTATAAATTAAAGTATACGATTTCTGGTTTGTCAGGATATTTTCAAGAAGGTACAAACATAATTAATGTTAGAGTAATAGATTGTAAAGATGTTAATTTAATTAGAAGAATAAAAGTCTATGGACCTTCTGGAAAATGGGGCTATGTAATAAGAGGTCATTTAGCAACTATTGCAGTTCCTTTAGCCAATTATAATGCCACAACAGCTATTTCAGGCAATGTATCAGTAAAAATTCTTGACGATAAAGGCAATGAGTTGAATTGGTTCTTCTGGGATAATAAAACCAAGAATTTTGTAATTCCACCTTCACCAAATGCACCCTATTCATATTCTGAAACTATTTTAACGTTTAGATTTGAAGTTCCAGACAATGCTATAGACATACCATACGCTGCAGAAGTTGAAATTAGAACAAACAGTACTATTAATTCGTATATAAGTTACTATGAACCTTTTGAGTTACAATTATCAGATGATAATAGTAAATTTCCTGTGATAATATTTACTTCTCCACCCAGAGCTGGAACAGCGGATTCAGCAGCATCAGAAATTTATAGGTTTGCTGTTTGTAATTATGGAGATTATAATATTACAGGTGCAACAATAAACGTTTATCCTGTTGTTAAAGGTACGACTTCGCCAAGCGTTATAGAATCTATCAATTTACCTTCTCCAACAACAATAACAGCTGAAACAATTACATGGACAAATGTAAATATCTCGACTTCAAACTGTTCTATCGCAGCTCTTAGAGTTGTTGGTCCTGAGGATGCCGGAATAGAAGGAGCTTATGTAATTGAAGTAATTTACTATGACCAAAATATTGGAAGCACTATATCTTTATCTAAGTATGATTCAACTTCCATAGCAGGAGGAAGTGCAACCAGTGATACTTCTGGGTCTCCAAATTTTAGATTTAATATAACTTATTTGCCATCTAGCGCTTCTATAGCAGTAAACTATATGCTACACGATACAGGAGATAGTGTTGGAAATGTTTATAGACTCTTGTTACAAATACCTCCAGGATTTAATTTAACTTATCTCAGTAGAGCTCCAGATATCGGATATCCTATTGGTTCTATATACGAGGGTTATATTATTAGTTGGACTACTACAATCTCAACTACCTCTGGCGATACTGTTACAACAATTCCTGTTTCAGATATGAGATTTACTACTGGAATTATAGGTGATTTTACTCCTGGTGGTAAAGTCTTTTATCAACATTTAGTAGGTCATGGTGGTGCTAGATTAGCTAAATGGTATACTTATCAAGAAACGCCTTTAATTCTCTTAGGTCCATGGCTTAAAACTGTAAGATATTATAACACAACTCCTATCGATGACCAAATAGGTTTTCCAACATTTTTTGCATGTGGTAATTTTACAACAAAATTACAAGTTTTCAATAAAGGTAATGTACCTGCTTATAACTTTAACATAACAGAAATAAAAGAAAATATTATTAAAACACATCCAGGAGATTTGCAGTTTTATGGTTTTGTTCCTAATCCGAGCTATTATATTCAATCTCAATTAATAAATTGGGATAGTACTATTAGCTTTTTAGCTACAGGAAAAGATAATGCAAAAAACTTTACTTATTCTATTTTTGTTCCTTATCAAACTAATGGAACATTTAAGTTTTATGCAAGACCGACAAATAGAACTTTAACTTTTTACGATGAAGATTATATAATTTCTGTAGCTTGTGGCGCAAGTTTAAGTGTAAGTGATTTAACAACTAAAAAAGGAGAAATAACAAATCCAACAATATATGCTGGAGATATATTTAACATATCAGCAACAATTTATAACGATGGTCCTGGAAATGCAAGTAATGTTATAGTTGAAATAAATTATACTAATACAACTCCAATAAAAGGTTTAGAAAACTTAGTAATTAGAAATATAACTTATCATATAAGCAATATAACATATCTAGGAACTATAGGTCCAAAACAATCAAAAATTGCACACATAGATTATACTTATATTGTTAATACTAGCAATGTAGGTCCAGGAACTATAAGATTCTGTATAATTGCAAACGCGACAGAAAATTCAACAAAAGTTTATAATTGTAAAGATGTAACATTAAACGCACCACCAGCATTAATTGAATTAGAAAATCCAATAATAATTTCTGAAGAAACCAAAACTTCTAGCGGCTCTTGGGGTTTTGACTTTATATTTAATATAAGTGTTAGGGTTAGAAACTCGGATAATAATGTAAATGTTTGTGCATATTTTAGCAAAACTGGAAGCGAACCATGGAAATTAATTGGTTGTAATGTTTATCCTGCACCAGGTACAAACATTGGAAATTGGATGAACTTTTCATTTAGATTTGATCCAAGTTGCGAAGATATCGGAAATCCAGTATTTGTTAAATTCAATGCAACAAATAATGCAGGAACTACTAATTCTACTCAAAACATTCCGTTTACAATAACTAAAGATAGAATAATATTCGAAAACATAATTGGCAATTCAACAGAAACAAGAAGAGGAAAAATACCAACATTATTGGCTTTAAGAGTTAGAGATGCTAACGGAACTTTAATACCTAACTTACCAATAACATTTTACGTAACTTTAGATGGAAATGTTTACGATCAAGGTTATACAGTTTATACTAATTCTTCTGGATATGCAAACTATAATTTCTTAGCATCATGTTCTCCAAAATATCAAGTTGGATATCAAAAATGGAAAGCAGTTTTAACAAACAATCAATGCTATGCAGATAATTCAACTGAAAATTATTATAACTTATCTGTTTTAGTTACTGGAGATATCTTATTGACATTAGTTAGACCAGATGGCTCTTCTAATTATACTCAAGAAGATACTATAACATTCTTAGGTTATACTAACGATGATTGTGGAGATGCATTAACAGCAAATGTTAAATTCTATGCAAATCAAAGTTTAACAAGCTTTGAATGTTCAAACGTAATTCAAGTAGGTAGTAATGCATATACTTGTGATTGGCATACAGATATTACAACTCCTATGGGTTGGTATAATGTAACAATGGTTGCTTCTAGAGATTATCACTATACAAACATAACAGCTAATGCAAAATATCCAGGATTATTCTATTTAAAACCAATCTATAAATTAGAAAATCCACAAGCATATCCTTTGCAAGAAGGTTGGGGTTATAAAAATTGGAATTTCACTGTTATTGCATCTAGTGGAGATAGTGTAAATGCATATGATGTTAATATTTATTTAGGAGATCTTTGGCCACCAGCAAAGCCTTGTGATAATTGTGTGAATGCAACTCCAAAAACATGTTTTAATTGCTATAAGCAAGTTGTTACCTTTTTAAGAAACTTCACAGCAAACGAAATAGGAACTTGGTACTATAGATTTTCCTTAGGTCCAACTAGTACTACCCAAGTTACTTATGTCATTGTTGAAAAAGATGATGTTAACATTTCATATGTTTCTGGAAATAACTCTGTTGTTATTAAAGATACTCAACCTGCATTACTTTCGGTAAGAGTTTATGATTTAGATGCTCAAACATATAATTTAAATCCACCTGCATTAGTAACTTTCAAAATATATGATAGCAGGTATCCAAATGGATATAAAATCATTGGAAGCAATTATACTAATTCTTCTGGATATGCAAACTTTTTGCTAAACATTACAGATTGTAGTTGGCTTGAAGGAACTCAAAAATGGAGTGCTGAAATAGATGATAGCGATAATGCATACAAAAAAGCTTATACTCCAGAAAATTATACTATTACTCTTTATCTTCCAGGATGTCAACCACAAGTAGATATTTATTCTATCGATTTGCCAAAAGAAGCATTCCAATACAGAAACTTTACCATAATAACTTATGTAACTTCTTGGGTTAGTGCAGCTAATGATGTTTACATTAACATAAGCTTACCAAATGGTTGGCTAGTAGACCAACAAACAAAATATTTAGGAACTGTTAATGTTGGAGAGTTTAGAGAAGTTTATTGGAATATTTATCCAACAAGCTATGGAGAAGGATATGTTACTTTTTATGTAAATTCTAGCAACGCAGGAAGTAAAGTTAAAAGTAGTGATAAAGTTATAGTTTATAAGTTTGGCAATTCTCAACAAAACTCATTATTAACTCTTAATCCAAAAGATTCAAAGATATTGAATTTTGATTGCGAAGCAGGAATTTATAGATTAGCAAACCTTACTATTAACATTTCTAACGGAAATTCAATAATAAAAATTGAAAGCTTTAATGGATCTAACTGGATTATTGTTAGCAATAATCTATTTGTTAATACAAACAAATATTTCATTCCTATATTAACAAAGCAAATTTCTTCAGATTCTAATGGCAAATGTAAAATAAGAATTACAAATATCGGAAACTATTCAATAACTATTAATGAAGCATATCTTACTAGCTATTATAACGAGAGTTTGAGAATAGAAGGAATAAAAGTTTTAGTAAACAATGTTGAAGTTGAAAGTTTAGATAGTAGCGAAAGATATTTTAATGTTTCTGTGAGAATCGGAAATTCTTTAGATTACGATAAACAAGTTAATTTAACTTTAAAAATATTAAAGGATTCTACAGAAATTTATTCTAATAATAAAAGCTTTTTAATAAGTGCTAATTCTTTTGCATACATTAACTTTACAAACATATCAACAAATTCTTGGAATGAAGGAATTTATAAAATAGTTGCGATATTACAATCTAGCGATTATAGCGAAACTCTTACAAGAGAAATTGTTTTTGATAGCATTAAGATAGATGTCGATTATTCAAAATATCAATGTAATTCAACAACAGAAAAAATTAAAGTAACAATATATCAGCCATTAGAGGATATAATATTTTATAATGTTTCGTTGATTGTTCCATCTGGTTGGAATTACTTACCAAATAATGTAGCAATAACTTCTAAAGGTAAAGGTTATTATGTTGCAGAGTTTAACTTAACAGCATTTTCTGATATAGAGCAAAACTATCAAATAACTATAAAAGTTGACTATAACTATTCTACAGGAAAAACAAAAACTCAAAATATTATTTTAACTGTTTCTCCAAACATTCCAATATTAGAAGTAATCAGGGAAATTCCATCTTTAGTATCTTCTTCTATAGTTTTTAAGCCAAGAATAACAATTCATAATAAAGGTTGTGGAGTTGCGAATAATGTAATAGTTAAGGAATATTTATCTGCAGGCTGGATTGGAGCTAATCCAAGTATTGCAAAGAATGAATATTCCGAAGATCCAGAAATCTCAAATAAAGACGTTGATCTAATTTATTCAGAAACAGATTTAATAAATAACATATTAACATGGAAACTTTCTGAAATTAAACCAAATCAATATGCTGTATTAACTTATCAAATAAAGGCACCAGCAACATTAAATACTGAAGGAAACTTTTTGTATAACGTTTCTTGGAATGATAAATATTTTGTTCAAGAAAAAAATCCAACAAAAGTTTATACATATGCATATTCTCAAGAATCTCATTTAGAATTTGACTTAGAATCTTTACAAGATCCGAACTATCCTTGGTCAGAAGTTAGAAGTTTACAAGTTAATGTCCCATACAATTTAACATTAAAAGTTACAAATATAGGGGATATTCCAACATACTCAGATTGGATTGTTAAGCTATATATTCCAAACGATTGCGATGTTATAAATGTTGAAAACGGAATATGGAATGTAAGTGAAAGAAAAATAGTTTGGAATTTGCAAAACATTGCAACTTATCAAACTGCATATCTAAACTTTACATTAAAATGTTATAAAGAAAAACAATTCGTATTAATTGCAGAAGGAATTAGAGATACTAGAACTCAAATAACTTTTGAAAATTCTACATCAATATATTGCGAATCTTCTTCAAAACCTGCTTATTGTTATTATAAATCTAACTTCATGTTAACTAAACCAAATAATGCAAGATATGAAAAGCTTAGCAATTTAACTCTAAAGATTTATAATGTATTTAGTGCAAATAATTTAACTGTTGGAAATTCATACGTTAAAGTTTTTGACGATTCATCTAATGAATACATAATTTGGCAAGACTTCTCATTCAATAATAAAGAATCAAACATAACTCAACAATTCTTAATTCCTGAAGAAATTCAAAACAATTTTGTTAATAGTTTAAAGACTTTTGAAATTAGTTCATACACAGATGCAACAAAAAACACATACACAAAAATATCAATACTTAATATTTCATACACATGGAATTTAGGAAGATTATTTAACGAAAGTCAGAATCTATTTATTAAATCTAAAGTTTATACGTATGCGCCACTATTAGCTAATGCAACTCTTTACATTAATGGAAGTAATAAAACAGTTGGTGGTTGGGGTGAAAAGTTTGAATTTAGTGTAAAAGTAAGAGATAGATTTGGAAGAGATGTTATTGTTAGACTTTATCATAGAAAAGTTGGAGATGTATGGCAATTAGTAGGAGAACAAACCTGCTATTCTTGTTATAATTGGAAAGAATTTAACTTTACATACGATTACGATTATACTGATATTTCTAATTGGGAATTTAAGTTTGTTGGAATTAATTCAGATGGAACTAGCGAATTATATGGATATGTTTATACAGTTGAAAAAGATGATCTACAACTAACTCCAATATTGCCACAATGGAATTCAAGCGTTTATAGAGCATATGGTTATAACTTTACGGTTTATGCTTTTGATATAGATAATCAAACGATTCCATATGTTTTAGAAGATAATAAGCCTTTCATAGCTTTAAGTCAATATGGAAATAATCAAACATACAAAATATACACAATTTCACCTGCGATAAATTCTTCTGGCTATATAATTTTGTATGTAAGTAATGCAGAGTTTTGTAATCCTTCAAACAATTTCTATTTAGGACAAAACTATTGGTATGCTGGAATTACTGCATCTAGCTATTATAAAGATACAAATACCAGAATTCCGCCATATAATGCATTACCATATGTTTTAATAGGAAGTTTGTACAATTCAATAATTTATCCTATAAATGTTAATTTTAGCTTTGAATTAGATACAATAACATTAAGAGGTATTGTTAAAGATGATTGTGGAAATGTAAGAGCTGATGATGATATGTATGTTTACTTTAATTTAACTAATGGAAACTTCAATTATCAATGCATTGCTACAAGAGTTGGCAATGAATTTCAATGTACTTTCAATCCAAGAGCATTGAATGCACCATTAGGTTGGTATAATATTACAATGTATTCTTCAAAACCATTGCATACAGAAGGAATTTCTATTGCAAGAAATGCATTCTTCTTAGCAATAATCCCAGATATAATAAATATATCGATTAAACCATTTGGAGGTCCTTGGGGATTAAGTCCATTTAACTTTTCTGCATACATTATAGATGAAGATAAAAACTTAGTAAACATTACTCATTATCTAAGAAAGTTGCCAGAAAACTATCAAACAGCTTATTTAGATAGTTGTATAAATTGTAATTATTACTTAACTTCATTCTTAAGAAACTTTACTTGCGATTATTTAACAATAGATGTAGGTAATTGGACTTATAAAATAGAAGTAAAAGATGAAGCAGGCTTTTCAAATCAAAGTCAAGAAATAACTTTCGAAATACAGAAAGAACCTATAACAATAAACTTGCTAGAAGGTAACAATACTTTATTCAATAGAACAAATGTTCCGAATTCTAAACCTTATAATTTATCTGTTTATATTTTAGACACAATATTAAACAAAAATGTTACGATAATACCAATTGTTAATTTAAGATTAGAAGGTCCTACAAACAGTTTAACATCAATGCAAATTGATGAAGCAAATAGTAAGTATTACTATGAATTTTATCCAGATTGCTCATATAATGTTGGAGAATATAAATGGTATGTATATGTAACTAATGATCAATGTTATGCAAATGCAAGAAGCCAAAACTTTACTTTAAAAGTTTTTGGACAATTATATGTAAATATTATTTCTCCAACAGATTGGCAAATGGTATCAGAAGGTCAGCAAGTAAGTATTAGAGCAACTGTTTCAGATGATTGTAATGTAGCTCAAAGCGATGCAAATGTTTATTTCATTTTAAGAAATGAAAGAACTTTGCAAGAATTTAGATGTCCAGAAAGCGGATATGCAACATTCGATGGAACTTCATATGTTTGTAACTTTAATACTATTAGCAAACCAGGAGGTAATTATACTATAATTGCATATGCTTCTAAGAATTATTATTGGAATTCCTCTTCAATAAAACAAAATGCATTCTTCTTAGTAACTCCTGTAAGAATCTTAAATGTTTACATGAATTATGAGCAAGATGGAGGTTGGGGAGAAATCCATAGCTTTACAGCAACAATAGATCATTATGCAGATGTTATTGTTTGTTTGTTAGAAAAACCTTTGGATGCAACTAACTATCAAATAACAGAATGTAAATATTTAAGCAATCCTTCTGGAGGTAAAAATATTACGTTTAGTAAAAGATATACATGCAGCGATTATGTAAGAAGCCAATTCTGGAATTTTAAGATTAATGCAAGTGAACCAGGAATTCCTTCATCTTATAGCGAAAGTGCAGAATATTCTCATTTGCTACAGAAAAATGATTTGCAACTAACAATTTTCTACAATGATACAGAAGCAAAGAGATATGGAAACTCTAGAGCAAGATTAATAATATATGCATATGATTTAGATCAGAAACAAGCAGCATATGTTTCTACTTATTCGTCGCCATTAATTAAATTCAGAGTTTATAATGGAAGTTATTTTGTCGATGTTGGTTCAAATAGTACAAATTCTTCTGGATATTCAACATTCTTCTTTAAGCCAGATTGTAGCTTTAACGTTGGACCAAAAGAATGGTATGCATACACAGAAGCAGATGCGTGTTATAAAAATGTAATATCTAACAGAGATAACATTACTATTGTCGGATTATTAAATCCAAGATTAGTTTATCCAATAAACGAACAATTTATTAGATATGCAGAGTTATACATTAATCTTTCTTCTATAGTTAATGATGAGTGTAATTTAGTTAGCTTTAATAATGCAAACGTAACTTTCAAAGCTAAGAGTGTTGCTTTTGGTAGTGAATATATATGTAGCGAAGTTAATTATGCAAACGGATATTATAATTGCACATTAAATGCAACTTCAATAGAAGAAGGATGGTATGATGTAAATGTTAGTGCTTCAAACGTTAAATATTACGACGATTACTATTACATTCAAAATAATTCTTTCAAAATAATTCATCAGTTAGTTCCTCCAGTATTAAGTGGAGAGTATGCTTATGCAGAAAAAGATGGAGGTTTTGGAGAAAGATGGTACTTTAGAGTAAATGTTAGTGATTTAAATGGAGATGATGTTAATGTTTATCTTTGGGTTTCAAAAGATGGAATTAATTGGCAATTAGTTAATCAAACGATTTGTTATAATTGTGGAAAAGAAAGAACAATAGAACTTTCTTATAAAGGTTTTGATTGCTCTTGGATAGGAACTGCATACTTTAAGTTTAATGCAAGCGATGCATATAATTCAACAGATAGACCAGCATTTACATTTAATTTAGCGAAAGATGATGTAAGAATAGAATATTATAGTGGAAACGAAAGTTATTTAATAAGAGGAATTGGAGGAATATTACAAGCAAGGATTTTTGACATAGATAAAGGAGACTATGTAGATTCTCAAGTTGCTTTATATGTAACTAACGATAAAGTTAATTATCAGCTTGTTGCTATAAATAATTCTCAAAACTCAATCGCAACTCTATTCTTTAATCCAGATTGTAATTTCGCTACAGGACAACAATACTGGAAAATTGGAAGTTATAATGATGCTTGTTATAAAGATGCAAATTCTAGCGAATTCGTTCTATATGTAGTTGGACACATAGATGCAAACATAACATATCCTAATGGAAATAAATTCTTAAGAGGTTCAAACATAACTTTAAACATTTCAGTTTTTGACGAATGTTCACAAAACGTTAAACTAGAAAATGCAAAAATAAACATAACAATGAGAAGTAATAGAGATGGAAGCATAAGATATTGTTATGATGTTATAGAATTGGGTAATGGAGAATATAGTTGCACATTTAATTCTTCAGGATTTACTCCAAACTATTATAATATAACGTTAAACATTTCAAGATCGTATTACTTAGATAAAACAAAGAGCTTTGCAAACGTATTTTGGATAGAAACAAATCCAATATTATTCAATCTAAGAACAATTCCATCTGTTCTAGGTTGGGGAGAAACTTTAACTGTAAAGTTTAATTTTACTGATGAAGATTTAGACACTCATACTGTTAGAGTATACTTAATAAAGACTGATTATAGCAGAATAAGAACTAGAGATGTTACAGGAGTTACAGGAATTAATACAGAATATTCTGCTACTTTTGCATTTTCACAACAAGACATAGGAAGTTGGTATGTAATAGCTAATGTTAGCGATGATTTCGGAAAAGCAGAAGTTAGTACTAATATAACTATAGAAAAAGATGATACGAGAATAGATTATGTTTCTGGTAATGGAACAGTTGTTAATAGAATTTCAAATAGTACTACATTAGTTTTAAGAGCAATAGATGTTGATAATCCCTCAAATGTTATAGTAAATCAATTAGCAAAGTTCTGGGTTACAAGAGATTCAAGCGATTATATAGAAATAGGTAGTGTATATACTCAAAGCGATGGAACATTATCTATAACATTTGATCCAGATTGTAGATTTAGTGTAGGAATTAAGAAGTGGAAAGGAGGTTTACTAGAAAACCTATATTGGAAAGCTTCCAATTCTAGTGATTATTATCTAACTATAGTTTCGAATCTTACTGGAAATATATTACAGCCAAACGGAAATGTTATACTAAGAGGTACTGATGGTATAACTATAAGAGCTACAGTTAGCGATGATTGTGGATATGTAAGCGATGCTAATGTAGAGTTTATAGTAGGTACTACAAATATTAATGTTACTTGTGATAATGTAATAAAAGATGGTTTAGGAAATTATACATGTTATTTAAGTCCTGATATACTACTAGCTTTACCGTTTGGTTGGCAAAATGTAACAATGATTGCAAAAAGAGAATTCTATGAAAATGAATTTGTATTAACAAAACAAAATGCTTTCTATTTAGCAGATAAACCAAGATTGGAGGAACTTAATTTATATTCTACTAATTATAGATGGGGCTCGACATTTACATTCTCTGCTAAATTATATGATTTAGACGAAGACAATAAAACTGTATATCTATGGATAAGTAAAGATAAAATCAATTGGAAATTAATAAACTATACAACAATCATAGGAAGAACAAGTCCTCAAGGAGATTTAATTACTTTTGTATATATACCAACATGTAATGATGTTGGAAGTTGGTACTTTAAGTTTAATGTTACCGATACTAGTGGCTATTCTGATGAAAAAGAAGGATGGCAATTTGATATACTAAAAAGACCTGCAACTATAATAGCGGTAAGTGGATTAAATGAGATTATACCTAGAGAAGGTTATACAACTAGAACTCTTTCTATAAGAGCTATTGATGCACTTAATTCGAATAATATTAGCAACGCTAAAGTAACTTTCGTTTTAATAAACAAAACTAATCAAGAAACATATTATACAACATATACAAATGTTAATGGTTTAGCTTTCTATGCTTTCGATCCAGATTGTTCTTTTAATGCAAGCCAAAACTATTGGTATGTAAAATTAGAGGATAATCAGTGTTACGAAGATTCAGTTTCTCCTCTATTCACTTATTATATCTATGGAAAACTTTATAATAACTTACTCTATCCACCTTTTGGTTCTGTATTTCCAAGTAGAACTCAGTTCAATATATCTTCTATAATTACTTCGGATTGTGCCGATGAAGGAAATATCTCTGGAGCAAATCTAGAAATAAAAGTAATAGGTCAAGAAGAATATTCATGTAGCAATATCTACGAATATAATGGTGTTTACAATTGTACTTTCGATACATCTAACAAAAAAGCAGGAACCTACAATATAGTCTTAAATAGCACTAAACAATATTATTTTGGAGATTATACAACTTATTCTAATTGGTTTTCAATTGTTAATTCAATACCAACTTATTCAAACTTAAATGTTACTCCATCAAAAGCTCCTTGGACGTCAGTTTTTAACTTTAGTGTATATGTATCAGATCCAGATGGAGATACTGTAAGATGTGCGCTAGAAATAAATAAGGGTGGTAGTTTTGTTGAAGTTGCCGTAACACAAATTCAAGGCTCCGGATTATGTAGTTTCTTAATAAGTAATTTTGACTGTCTCGATATAGGAACCAAAGAGTTTAGATTTTCGTTATATGATTACTATAACAATGTTGTTTACACAGAGACAAAAACATTCGAAATAACTAAAAGTTATGTATCTATAAATCTTGTGGCCGGTAATGGAACTAATGTAAGAAGAAATATAGATAGTACTGTATTTAGAGTAAATGTTAAAGATCTTGTTAGAAACTCGTTAGTTGGGTTAAATAATTTACCAGAAGCCAAAATTAAGTTCAACATAACTAATGATGGATACAACTTTGTTACTCTAGATGAAGTAATAACTATTTCAGGATATGCGGAAACAACTTTCTATCCAGATTGTTCTTATAGTGCTACAACTCAATACTGGAAAGCTTATGTTAGCGAAGATGATAGTTGTTACTATTATAATGAAACTACCCCTAACTTTACAGTAAATGTTATTGGAAGTTTATTGCCAACAGTTATACAACCAACTAATCTAGCTAAGTATAGAAGAGGAGAAAACGTAACAATAAGAGTTAATGTAACTGATGAGTGTACGAACCTTGTTGATGTAGATTATATAAACATAACTCCGATAAGCAAAAATACTTTACAAATATTTTCATGTGATGTGCAAAGAGAATCTTTAGGATATTATAACTGTAGCTTTAACACATCTAACGTTCCTGCAGGTTCGTATGATATTAGAGTTAATGCAACAAAACAATATCATGTTAGTAGTGTTTATACAGAAAGTGATACATTCTTTATAGAAACCAATCCACAACTATTCAATCCAAATGTTGATATTTATCAAGATGGTTGGGGTAAAACTAGAACATTTAGAGTAGATGCTTATGATGAAGATAGAGATGCGCTATATGTTTGTGCATACTATAGACCTGTAAACACAACAGAATGGAAGTTAATAGCTTGTAGAACTAAACCGAGTGGAATTGCTTTGGCTACGCTTTCATTTACAAAATCCTTTAGTTGTGATGATCTATTTGGTAACGACACATACTTATACGAATTCTTTTTCAATGTTACAGATGATGATGGAAATACTGCAAATAGTGAAATAAGAAATTTTGTTTTAGAAAAAGATGATATTTCTATTTCTATAGCAGAAGGAAGCAATGCAATTTATAATAGAAGCGATATATACAAAATACCTTTAACAATATACATAAGAGATTTAGATGCTAATTCACATGCAAACAGACAAGTTAACGCAACATTATATGTAACTACAATTCCTGGTTCGACAAGCTATGTTATTGATAATACGTATTTAAATAGATTTCCAACATTAGGAAATATTACTTTCTACTTCCCAAACCTACCTAAATGTACATATGAAGTTGGTCCACAAAAATGGTATGTAAGTGTTAACTCCAGTTGCTATAAACCTGCAAACTCTCCAATAGGTCAAGTATATGTAACTACAAATCCGCTTAACGTTAGTCTATTAAGACCAAAAGGCGAAATATATCCTCAGCTAAGCAATATACCTACAGTTATTAATGTCAGAGATGATTGCAAATTTGTTAGCGGAGCTACTTTAAGTGTAGAAGCGATAGATATAGAATCTAACAAATATTCTTGTAGTTCAATAGTTGATTATAATAATGGAACATACAGCTGCTATTTCTCTGGTTTAACTACGCTAGGAAATTATACAATAGCAATAAAGGCAGATAAAAACTACTATCCACAATCTCCAGAATATTACTTTCCAAATTCATTCTTTATAGTTTCTAAACCTACTGTATATAGCCATCAAGCTTATGCATCCAAAACATATTCCTCTACAGGAGGTTGGGGAGATACTTGGTTCTTCGAAATAGAAACATACGATGAAGATCAAAACTTCTATAATTTTGAAGTTCTTAATGTTAGTCTCTACATAGATTTTGGAAATGGTTACAAGTACTATGGTTCTCAAATTTGTAGTGCTCCAGATTGTTCTAGTCTAAAGAAGTTTACCTTTACAACAACTTTTGATTGTTCGAAAATAGGAAATGCTAATTATAAATTCGTTTTGACTGATGTGTTTAATAATACTGTAGAGGTTACAGGAACTATAACTATTAGACAAGATAGTATACAAATAACTCCAATAATATATCCTTCTTCTGTTGAAAGGGAAGGAAGTACTTCATATTTGTTCAGAAGTATTGTAGAGGATTTAGATAGGGGAAATCTTGTCGATAATATGAATGCGACTATAATGATAACAAGAAACTATAATAACTTTGATTATATAGTTCCATTAAAATCGATAAATGGATATTTGGATTACTATTTAGATCCAGATTGCAGCTTTTTAGCTGGCACTCAATATTTCAAGTTAGTTTCTAATGACACTTGTTATGAATATTTTGAAACTTCGCCAATAAATTTCGATGTAATAGGAAGCTTAAAGAACTATATTGTATATCCATCACAAAATTCAAATATATTGATAGAATTTGGAAAAATACAAAACATTACTATAAACGTAAAGGATGAATGCGGAGTAAATCAGGAAAATGTAAATATAATTACAGAAGCAATATGGCCAAATAGCTTTATTGAAAATATACCCACTTATGAAATTGGAAATGGTTACTATAACGCAACATGGAATTTAACATATAAGATTGGTGGATATTATTCCTTTAGGATTACTTCTTCCAAACAATTCTATTTATCTAACACATCTTTGTTTAGCAATTGGTATTATCTTAACAACACTCCTCCAGAAATTTTAGATATATATGTAACTCCATCATCAGGTCCTTGGGGAGGAGTATATAGCTTTATAGCAAATATTTCTGATTTACAAAGAGATAATGTAGTATGCAAATTATATGTCTATACTGGAAAAGGATATTGGATATACAAAGGTCAACAAATAATACCAAATGGTAACGGAATATGCAATATTAATGTTAACGATTTCGATTGCTTAGATATTAATACTTCTTTTCCAATAAGATTTAAGTTTGAACTAAATGATGGAACAAATATAATAAATACCAGCGAAATTTATGCCCCAAGCTTAACAAAGAATTATGCTACAGTTTACTTAGTTACTGGAAACAACAGCTTTGTAAATAGGGCTTACTCTAACTCTACTTTATTATCTTTAAGAATATACGATTCAGTAAGAAACGTTTTTGTTACTCAAGGAGTTAATGGATTTGTAAGAGTAACAAAAGATGGAAGTAATTATGGAGAGTTCATATATAATCAAACAAATTCTAGCGGATATCTAAACATATATTTTGACCCTAGCGGAGATTATGAAGTTGGATTGCAAAAATGGTATGGAGGAGTAATTAACGATAATTGTTATTTTGATACAAACAGCTCAGAATATTACTTAACTGTTCTTGGAGAAATAAATGTTAACACATTCGAAATAGATAAACAAAACTATCCATATTATCTTAAGCCAATCGAAAATGTTACAATAGTTTTAACTTTAGTTGACGATAGATATTCTTATGTAAGTGGAGCTAACGTAAGTATAAAACTGATAAACGAAAATGGAAATGCATATGATTGTAAAGTAATAGAAATTGGTTCTGGAACATATAGATGTACTATAAACACTTCCTTACTTTCTGCCAGATGGTACAATGTTTCTATTTACGCAACCAAAGATTATCATATTCCATTAGCAGCTAATTATTCTAATGTTTTCTTTGTAGAAACTAAACCAAAAGTTTATAATGTTAGTGTAATAAGCGAACAAAATTCCTCTATTGGTGGTTGGGGAGAAAATTGGAGATTTATAGTTAATTTTGAAGATGAAGATTTGGATACAAATGAAATTCATTTATTAATAAAACCAGAAAACTCTCAAACTTGGTATGACGTTAATTATACAACAATTTCCGGAAAGAACTATAGTATTATAGAATTAGCTTATAAAGATCCTGGATTATTACAAAGTTATTTAGGAAAATGGCAAGCACAATTCTATTCTCAAGATTCTAGAGGATATATAGAGTATAGCGAAATAGTCAATTTCACTGTAGAAAAAGATGATGTTAGAATAGAGTTAGCATTAGGTAATAATTCAACTGTTTGGAGAAATTCTACACAAGCAGTAACACTAAAAGTAAGAATATACGATTTAGACCAAAAAACATACATATCTTCACCTACAGCAAAAGTTTACTTCTTTGTAACAAAGGATGGAAATACTTTTGATAGTGGAAAAATTTCATATACAGATGATTCTGGATATGCACTAATAGATTTCGATCCAGATTGTAACTATAAGACTGGAAGACAAATATGGGTAGCAAGAATTATTGATGATAACTACTATAAACCTGCAAACTCCTCCAACTTTACTGTAAACATTTATTCTACATTAATACCAAATATAAGCTATCCAGATGGGCATGCGTTCTTAGTTGGAGAATTAATACCTATAAACATAACTTTGACAGACGAATGTGAATTTGTGAATAATGCAAGCATGAGTATAACAATAAGGTTTTTAGCCACTACATATACTTGCTCTCCAGTTAATAATATCGATAATGGAATTTATAATTGCATTTGGGATTCTAGCGGAAAAGCATATGGTTCATATTCAATAACAGCAACTGCCTCTAAAGCATATTATGCATCTAACTCGACAACAAAATCTCCTGCATTCTATTTAGCATCTCAACCACAACTAGCTAATCCTAGCATAGATAAATATTTCGGAGGTTGGGGAGAAACATATAAATTCAGAGTTGAATTAACAGATTTGGATAGAAATTTGAATAATGTAAGCTTATGGAAGAGTTATGATAATCAAACATGGATATATGTAGCTAGCAAATCTGTTACACCTACATACACAAACTATCCAGTAACTTTTGATGTATCTTTTGATTGTAACGATTATCTAAATGGTCCAAAGGTTTACTTTAAATTCACATCTAGAGATCAGTTTGGATATTATGCAGAAAGCTCGATAGTTAACGTAACTTTTGAACAAAATGACGTTTCAATATCCATTCTAACATATAATTCGAGCGTAAGAAGATTTGGAAACAATTACTCATACTTCTTATTGCAAGTTTATGATGCTGATAGAAAAGTTTATCCAAATAGCACACAAGTTAGTTTATTCGTTACTGAGAATGGAAACTTATATTCTGTAACTTTAACTAATACAACTTTCATAGGAAATGTTAGCTTCTACTACGATCCAACATGTAATTCATTGGTAGGAACTCAGAAATGGTATGCAAGAATTACAGATGTTTGTTATAAAAACATTAATACAACAGAGAGACCTTTAACTGTAATAGGTCAGATATATGTTAATATACTATCTCCAACATTAAATCAAAAACTTTATAGGAACTTTACATACTACTTTAATTCTAGCACAAAAGATGAATGTAATATAATAGTAAATGATGCAAACGTTAGTTGGTATTTTGGAAATAGTAGAATTGGTAATCAATATAACATAACTTATACAATTCCAAACAATTACAAATTAGGTCTAGAAAATGTGAAAGCAAACGCGACAAGAACGTATTACGATATGAATGAGAACATTACTCAAATTTATGTTTATGGATTTGCAGACTTAAGAGAAATTTATCCAATAAACTTTAGTGAAATACTAGCAGGAATGCCTACTGAAATTGCTTGTAGAGTTGTTGATAGAAACCTAAATGTTCCAATAGAAGGATATACTGTATATTTCTACAAAAACAACACTTTATTAGGAAGTGCACTAACCAATTCTAGTGGATATGCAAGCATAATATGGAGTACTAGCTCAGAATTAGCTGGATATTATGAAATTAAATGCAATATTAGTAGCGATAATATTAAATATTACGATCCATACATCAATGAAATTTCGTCTATAATAAGAATGAGAAGACCATTAATAATAAATGAAATTTCTGTTAATCCTCAAGAGATTTATAGAAATGACACCTTTACACCAAATACAGCAACAATAAGAGTTAGAGTGTATGATTCAATAGTTTCTGCAACAAGTAATGCAATAGTTCACTTCTATAATGAAACTCATTATATTGGAAATTGTACTCCAGATAATCTTGGATATTGTTCTATAACATATAACATACCTGATAACTTAGATGTAGGTCCAAAACCAATATACATAAACGCAACACCAACTATTATAGGAAGAGAGAATTCAGCTACTAATATTACGTATGTAATAGCAAAGGGTAAATTATACATAAGGATTGAGCAACCAATTAATGGAAGTATATTTGCAAAATCCTCTAGTGTAAACGTAAGAGTTTTTGCTACGAGCGAAAATAGAGAAGATATACCAAACAAATATCCAACTTCTAAAGTCGAAATTACAAATTCTAGCAGCATTTTAGGTTATGCAAATCCAAGCGGAGAGGCAAACATTTATTCTGGAACTATAACATTATTAGATCAAAAGCCAGGATGGCTTAACTTAACTGCAAGACTATCCATAAATTATTACGATAAAGCTGAGGATAGTATTTTAATATTAGTTACTGGTTTGGCTGGAGTAGAGTTCGTTACTCCAAAGGATAATCAAGAAATTACATATCCAACTATAATATATCCAACATGTTTAGTTAAAGATTTAGATAGTAATAGTGGAATTGAAAATTATCCTGTAGAGTTCTATTATAGAACTGAAAATTCAGATTGGTATTTTGTATCTACTCAGATAACTAATTCTAGTGGATATGCAAATATAACATTTATTCCACCAACAAAAGGAATCTTCTATTTCAGATGTGTAATTTATAACAATCAAACATTAGTTTACTCTGCAATAAATAATGAAAGCATTGTAAAAGTAATTTTCAAAGACTTAACTCCACCAACAATATTACAAACATCTATAAATCCAACATATGATATAGAAGCTAACAAAGATTATGTAAACATTACTGCATTAGTAGTAGATAATATAGGAATTAGCGAAGTTTGGACTAACATAACATTGCCAAATGGAAGTAGTGTAAGAGTTAATATGAACTTGATTTCTGGAAATTTAACATATGGTTATTATTCAGCAACTTACATTCCTCCAATAGGTGGAGAATATAATGTAACTATATTTGCAAAAGATTTGCCACCAGAAGCAAATGTTAATTCAAGCTTTGCAGGAAGTTTCTTTGTATTTGGAAAAACTTATTTAGATTTAACAGTTAAGCCAACAGAAGTAGTAGCAAGTGGAATCACAATTTACGAAGGTTATCCGTTTAACATAAATATAACTATTAATAATCTTGGACCAACAACAGCATATGAATTAAATGTTTCTATATATGATGATTCTAGTAATAGAATTGAATATTCAACAAACTCTATTTCACTCGATAAATTACTAAGATATGTAAATGTTACAAACTTAATATTATCAAGAATTAAGGAAGCAACGCCTGCTCAAGCAATTAACATATTCATAAACTTAACATGGAGAAATCCAGATAATACTTACAATTCTACTTTAGCTAGAATATTTGTCTTAGTTGCAGAAAATCCGAAATTAGAGGTTAAGCCATCATATTATGAAAGTGTTGTAGAGCACGATAGCATTAAAAATATAGGTAGCTTAAATATAACTAATATTGGAAATGTCCCTGTAAGTGAAATAAAACTATCGTTAGATTTGAATACTCCATTCTTCATGCGCTGCATAAATTGTACGATAACATTAAATCCATCATACCAAGGTTTCTTAGCAATGGGTCAAAGCTTTAATTCATCAATTACTGTAAAAATACCTGCTGGCCAAGATCCAGGAAGTTATTGGACTAGAGTGTTAATTTCTTCAAAAGAGGCAGCAACTATATATTCGATATTAAACGTTAGCGTTCCAATAAATAATAGTTGGATAATAAATAAGGAAATTAGCGGAATAATACTTGCTCCAATAGGAACTAGAAAAGATATAGATAAAGTAGAATTTACTAACATAGGAAACGTAAACGTTAGTATTTCAATATTTGTAAGCGGTAATGGAGCAGAACTAATAAGAGTTGAAAACTTTAGTTCGTTCTCTTTTGTTCTTCCAAAACAAAAATCAAGAAATATTACATTTAGTTACGATATTCCAATAGACAAGCCAGAAGGCTTATATGATGTTAGAGTTGTAATGAGAAGTTTAGATGGTTCTCCAAACTTAAGAGAGTTTACCTTTATGCTTAATGTTACAGATATTCCTCCAATAATAGAAAACGTTACATTTAGCAAGACAGATTTTGAAGTTAATGAAACTATAAACATTAGTGCAAAGGTTTATGATAACATAGCATTAGATAAAGTTTGGATTAATATTAGTTATCCAGATAATACCTCTGAAATAAAACTTATGAATTATTATAATGGTTTGTTCGTTGCAAACTTATCTTCTTCAAAAGAAGGTAATATATCTGTAAGTATTTGTGCAAACGATACAAAAGGATTAACCAATTGCTTAGAATATAAAGTAAGGGCATATTCGAAAACATTATTAGATATTATTTCAGAAATTATAACTTTCGAAAATGTTACCTTAGAAAATTCACAAACTAAGAATGTAAAAGTTAATTTAACTAACTTAGGTTTTGCAAGAGCAAGAAATATAACGATTGTCGATTCCCTAAACGATAGCTTTATTATATCTTCAATAAACATTTCTCAATTATTAGCTCAGCAAACTTTAGCATTACAACTCAACATAACAGCACTTAATGGTACTTTCGCAAATAATTATACGACAAATGTAACAATATATTGGAGAAATTTAGATGGTAGTATAGCTAACAAAACTTCTGAAATAAAAATAGTTATACTACCAATTCATTCTTTGAAAATATTAAACAGAACAGAAATAATAAGAAACGGAGAAGTAAAAGATGTAAATATAACAATAATTGCAAACGGTAACTTAAATGAAACTAACATAACATTTACATGTATTGAAAATTGTGAAACATTTGGAATTAATATTACAAAATTCATAGACAAAATTGCATTAGGAGAGACTAAAGATATCAATGTTACTGTTAAAGTTCCTACAGATTTGCCTACTGGAGAATATTTAGTTAAATTTGTCGCATTTAACGAATTTATATATTCAGAAGGATTTTTGAAAATATTAGTTCCTGTTAACATATCTTGGGAGCAAACTCCGAACTATTTAGAATATGAAGTTGTACAAAATGATTACCTAGAAAGCAAAATAACATTAACTAACAAAGGAAATATTAGACTGTTGCTAAACCTATCTTCAGAAATAATTAATGGAACTAGATTCGCATTTTTCGATAACTTTGAAAATTCATCAAACATAACGTTAAAGATTGGAGAAAGCAAAGACATTAAAATATTGATTAAAGCACCTGTAGTATATAATTACTCTATTTTTGAAAACAGAATTGTTTCTAAAAACTATACAGCAGAATCTGGATTACAAACAAAAGAAACAAGAATAATATTGAAGATTCATCCGTTCTTCGTAAAAATACTAGAACCTACTGAAAATAATCCATTAAAGAATGTAATAAGCGGAGATACCATCTATGCAAAAGTCAATGTAAGCTATGGAAACGATATATTAAGCTCTAATGTAAGCTTTAGAGTTTATCTTGCTAACGAAACCTTTAAATATGAAATTGAAAACTTTATTGCGCAATTCTTACCAACTGAAAGATATTGGTTAATAACGTTTATTGCTCCAAACCTAACAGAATCGATTGCATACGATTTAATAATAAATACAACTTACTTAACCAAGAATATTTCTAAGCTAGCAATAGAACCGAAAGCAATAATTTATAAAGATAATATTCCACCAAGCATTGAAGTATTCATTCCACCAAAAGTTAGAGTTAATACGACTACAACAATATTAGTGAACGTTACTGATTTGGGAGGAGTAGAAAATGCTAGCACAATAATAGTTAAACCAGATGGAAACTTAAGCTATTATAATTTAACATTTGTAAGAAGAATAGGTAGTACATACATATATAAATTAGATTTTAACGAAACCCAACAATTAGGAACTTACGTGATTAATGTAATTGCTTACGATAAAAGCGGAAATAAAGCAGAAAAAAGTTCAAAATTCGATGTTAGACCATTAATTTACTTTAGTGGAATTTCTTATGACTTAGAGAAAGTTGAATTTACCCCACTAAATGTTACTTTTGAACTATATCCATCACAAAGCTTACAATTAGCTTATGCAATAGTGCCAGATGAAGATGGATATTATAACGAAACTATTGAAAGTATGTACTACGATATAGTTTATAAATTCTTTAACGAAAGCTTGACAATATATAATGTTGGTTTGTTTGAAGATATTTTCAATCCTATAGTATTGGGAATTCCAAGAAGCATTATATTACCAAAAGAAGCTATAAAAGGTTACTATATAGAATCTATATTTAAAGCATCCTCAACGCTAGCTTTTGATATAAGTAATGTAGATACAAAAACGTATAATATTAACTTACTAGGAATATATCATTGTGCAAATTGGACAAGATATATTGGTTGCAATTCAACTTGGATAAGATTAAATAGCATAGTAAGTGCTTCAAGTCTAAAGGTTTATGCTATTAATTTATCAGAAATTAGAGGTGCATATATATTAGCTCAGTATGTTTGTGGAAATAATGTTTGTGAAGATAGATTTGGAGAAAGTAATGCAGTCTGTCCAATAGATTGTCCAATAGCACCTTCTGCTGGAGCACCAGCTGCACCAGGAATACCTGCAGCACCTCCAATAGGTGGTGCGCCTATTGGTGTTCCAGGTGGAATAGGTGCAGGCGGAGGTGCGCCTACAATAACTTTACCACCATATGAAGTCTTTACCAAAGAAATTTCTGTAACATTAAAACCAAAAGAACATACAATAGTAAGCATTGATATAGGAAATAATAGAAATAGAGATATTAAAGTTAGATTTAAAGCAGAAGGTTTGATTTGGGAGTTTGTACAGTTAGAAGCTAATGAAATAGACATAAAAGCAAGTCAAAGAGGAACAGTAAAAATGAAAGTATTTGCACCAGAAGGTAAAATGCCCGGAATATATACTGGAGATTTAGTAGTATACATAGAAAATGAAACATATAGAATCCCCGTAACAATTAAAATAGAATTACCTCCAGAGCCGTTGCTAGACGTAATAATAAATGTACTAAAGAAAACCATAGAACCAAATGAAACATTAAGAGTCTTTGTAAGAGTTGTTAACATGGGTCAGACAGAAAAAGTTGAAGATATTGTATTAACATATGTAATAAAAGATTTAGAAACAGGAAAACTATACAATGTTTATAAAGAAACTGTTGCTGTGGAAACAGTATTATCATTTACGAGAGAAATTAAATTACCAGAAGGAATTCTACCTGATAGAAAGTATTTAATAGAAGTTAATGCAAGCTATTGGTATGGAAGAAAGTATGCATATGCAGCAGATACATTTGAAGTAATTTCGTTACCATTACCAGTTAAAATATTTAGGTCTATACTCTTAAATCCAATAACATATTTAGTTGCTTTCGGAATTGCTCCTTCTGCATGGCTGGCTCAAAAAGCATGGACAGCATACAAACTCAAAAAATTGAAAGAGAAAAGATATGCGTTACCAATAGATTTTGATAAATTACCAAAACCTGGACCTTATAGTATAGAAGTTGGAAAAATTGCAGAAACTGATGTAAAAGCATATTTCGATACCAGACAACTAATAATGCATACAATAGCTGCTGGAGGTACGGGTAGCGGAAAGACAGTAAGTGCTATGGTTGTAGCAGAAGAATTATTAAAGAGAAATATACCAGTAATAGTTTTTGATCCAACAGCACAATGGACTGGATTTATTAAACCAAACAAAGATCCTACAATGCTTCCGTTGTATTCTAAATTCGGATTAAAACCAGAAGATGCTAGAGGATTTAAAACAAATATTATTGTAGTTGAAGATCCAGATATGCCATTAGACTTAAAGAAATATATGAATCCTGGAGAAATTACAGTATTTGTTCTTAACAAATTAAAACCAGAAGAATTAGATAAATTCATAAGAAGAAGTATTGATGCTGTATTTGAAATGAGACCACCAGAATCTAAAGAACTTAAATTATTGTTAGTTTACGATGAAATACATAGAACATTACCAAAATATGGAGGTAAGGGTGGATATATAGCATTAGAAAGAGGTGCTAGAGAATTCAGAAAGTGGGGTATTGGATTATTCTTAATATCACAAGTACTTTTAGACTTTAAGGGAGCTATTAGAGCTAATATAGCTACTGAAATTCAATTAAGAACTAAGTATGAAGGTGATATTAATAGAGTTAAACAGAAATATGGTAGCGAATACGCAGCCAAAGTTACTAAACTTACAGTAGGTACTGGAATTGTTCAAAACCCAGAATATAATAATGGTAAACCATGGATTGTATCATTTAGACCTCTATTACACTCTACATTTGCTTTATCAAAAGAAGAATTAGAAACATACATGAAATTAAGGAAAAAACTAGAAGAATTTGAAAAAGAAGTAGAGGCATTAAAAGCTAAAGGAGTAGACACCTTCGATATTGAAAATGAAATAAAGTTAGCATGGGATAGGTTAAAACAAGGTATGTTCAGAATGGTTGAAACATACATAGAAAGTATTGAAACAAACTTGAAACGATATAAATAATTATGGAAGAGGATTTATTAAAACAAAAACAAGAAATTGAGAATTTTCTGAAAGAAATAGAGAATAGTTATAAAAAAGGAGAAATTAGCGAAGAAGCTTATAAAGAAATTGTAGAACAAAATAAAAAGAAGTTAGAAGAAATAGAAAGTAAACTGAAAAGCAACAAAGAAGTTTCTGAAAAGAAAAAGAAGAGTAGAATAGAAGAAATATTAGAAAAGGTTTTTAAAGTAGAAAAAGAATTCTCTGAAAAAGAAGTCGGAAAGATTAAAGAAGATCTATCAAAAATAAATATTGAATTGGAAAAAACAAAAACATTAATAGAATCTCTAAAAGAAATGAAAGCTGCCAGCGATGAAAAAATTGCAAGAGTTATAGAAAATATTGGGGAGTTAAGAAGTATGATTGTTGGAAGAGAAAGCAAAGTTAGAGAATTAGAAGCAGATGTTGAAAAAATGAAAGACATTTTGAAAGAAATAAGTCCCGAAAAATATTTAAAAGAGCTGAATAAATTAAATAAAGAGATTGAATTGTTTAGAGTAAAAGTAGAAAAAGTTGAATATCTAGCTAATGAAAGTGCAAAGGCTGTAAAAGAATTACAGACGCAATTAAAATTAATAGGTAGTATTGAAAATTTAGCAAAGTTAAACAAAGACTTGCAAAGCAAGTTAAAAGAAATTCAGCTAATTTCTCAAAAAATTGAAAACACAGCAAACAAAATTGATTCAATTTTCATTGAAATAAATCAAAAAATGAGAGATTTAGAAATTATTAAAGATAAAGTTGATGCTCTCTTTCAAAATTTTAATGAAATAAGTAGAAATTTAAGCGATTTATCTAATAGAATTGAAAACTTAGCTAGTAAAGATGAATTGAATAGTTTAAGAGATTATGTTGGTAATTTAGAAAAACAAATTGTGGAATTAGAGAAAAAGAAAGAAGAAAAGATTGAAGAGGAAACTAAAAGCATTGAAGAGGAAATAGAGGGTGTAAAAATGCTTTTAGAAGCTTTAGAAGATATGAAGAAAGAAGGTAAAATTAGCGAAGAAGAATATGCTTCCCTTAAAAAAATTCATTTAGAAAGATTAAAAGCTTTGGAAGAAAAGAAAGGTAATATAGTCAAAGAACAAAAAGAAGAAAGAATAAATAAAAAACTAAAAGAATTGTATGAGAAAGGAGTTATAAGTAAAGAATTGTATGAGAAATTAACTAAGAAATGAACTTTAAAATATTGAGCCTAGTTTTTGTTTTTGGTATATTTTTAGCATTAATATTTTTTAATCTAAAAAATTTTACTGGATTTTTTGTTTATAGATATGTAGAAGACAAATGGTGGAACTCTTCTTACCATTTTAGAATTAAAATTGAAATAGATAGCAGCGATTATAATAGAACAAATTGGCCAGTAGAAATTTTTCTGAATTTAACTCAAAAACTACAAGAAGTAAATATTAGCGGAAAAATAGATTTAAACTCACTAAGATTAATAGAATATGATTTTAACGGTAATCCTTTAAGAATAGTTCCTTTTCAATTCGACGTAAATGAAAACTTTGATGCATATAATAATGCTGTAGGTGAATTAGTATTTATTCTTAATGGAACAAATAATGCAAAAAGAAAATTTTATTTATATTTTGATATCGAAGAAAACGGAAAAAAAGAAAGTATTAACTTCTTAACAAATCTTTCATATTCAATAAATGGAAATTTTATCTACATTAATACCTCTGGTTTCGCTTTTACATTATATAATTCTTCGAATAAATTTGGTTTTATAAACATTCAAAGATTAACAGATGGTTTATATGTTTTTTATCCTTCAGATGAACCTTTTGAATATACTATAACATATAATCAATCGTCAATTTTTTACTACATTCCTTATGAAATACAAATAATCGAAGGACCTATAAGATTAGGAGTAAAAGTTAAGATGAGAGAGTTTGATGGAATTAGATTTACCGGTATTAACTATACAAAAATATATTATTTCTATAATTACGCCGGACCAGGAAGTATAGACTCGATTTCTTCCAATCTACTAAAAATTAAACAAAAATTTGAAGGTAATGCAATAAGATTTTCAAACTTTTCTTTTGGATTTAATGTTACAAATCTTTATGGAGATCCTGCAGAAACGATAGGTTTTGAAGTCAATACACAAAATCCATATTCTTATGCATATGCCTTTAGAGGTTCTTTTAGTGTTCAAATAATTAACCTAAATTATTCAAATATAGAATTTTTCGCAAATAGTGATTTAAATAGTAATGTTGGAATATACTTTAACGAGAATAATATTAACAACGCTGAACAAACTTCATCTATTTTTGTAGGTATATTATCTACACCAGAAGAGCAAAAATATCCTCTCTATATTTTAAACAGCTTTACAAATCCTATAAACATTACAATCTTTAACACAGAAAATAGAGAAGTGTTAGTAGGAGTAAAAACAGATTTTCCAGTTTATAATAGAGGTGAAAAAGTTTTTATAACTGCATTTAATATATCAGATCCATACGATTTAATTTCCAATGTTACTGCAATAATAGATAGAGGAACTTTAGATGCTAGTGATGATATGTTAGTTATTTTGTATGATGATGGATTGCATAACGATAATCTATCGAAAGATAAGATTTTTGCAAACAGTTTTTCGATAAACGCTACTGATAACATCGGTAAATGGAAAATAACTATCTACGTATACGATAAGTATGGTACATTGCTAATAACTAATCAAACAGAGTTCAATGTTACAAATATTCTTAACGTCGAAACAAACATTATTAATAAGCATGGATATGTTAATAGAATTATTAACGCAACACTTACAGTAAAAAACTTTAGAAATGACACATATATTACGAATGCCTCTATTATTTGTTACGATGATGGGATTGCAAAACAAACAAATGTAACTAATTTTAATAACGGAAGTTATTTGATTTCAATTCAAGCATCTTCTTTGGCTGGATATCATATTTTAAATTGTAGTGCTACTTATTTTAATAATACAGGATTTGACGAAGATATTTATGATTCTACAGATGTAGTTACCTATTTAGATTTAAACATTACTCCAAACTATTATTTTGCTAAAAATATAACTTTTTATAATAATGAAAGTTTTACCTTTATAGTAAATGTTTCTAACTTACATATTGGTTATGCCTATGATGTAAACATAACTTTTGAAAAGCCAATAGAAATAGAAATAATACCAAATAAAGAATATTGCAATACTATATATATAGATGGTTTTTGCACAAAACAATTTACTGCAACAATAAAAAACGCTAGTCTGCCTAAAATTTATAATGTTAAAGTAAATGTTAGTTGGAGAAATTATGATGGAACTCTAAATTCCACTAGCAAAAATCTAACTATTGAAGTAAAGAGTAATAAGATATTAGATATTCAACCAAATAGCATTTTTAGTATAAATCCTCCAGGCAAAAATACTTTTGTTGGTAAAATAGTTTTAAATTCAAGCGGAAATGATTATGTTTATAACATTTCGTTTTATTCAAATTTGACGGATTTTAATTTCATATTTTATCCAAATATTTCTCAAATAGATCCTGGAAAAGTAATTGAAGTAAATGTTAATGTTAGCATTCCTTTAGGTTATCCTGCTGGAACTTATTATGGAATAATAAATGTTAGTAGTGAGATTGGATATAAAGAAATTCCAATAACATTAAAGGTTTCTGGAACTTATACAACTTTAGAAGTTTTTCCAAACTATTATTTTGCTAAAAATATAACCTTTTATAATAATGAAAGTTTTGAAGTTTTGATAAATGCAACTAATATTGGAAGTGTCGAAGCTTTCTTCTCTTTTATTCAGATTCATTTACCAAGCAATTTTGTAGCAAATCAAACATTTAAAGATTGTGGAAATTTAACAGCAAAAAATTCTTGTATATTATCTGCTAAGATAACTATTAAAAATGCTACTTTGCCTGGAGTTTATAGAATATTTTATTCTTTTAACTGGACTGACATTGGTATAGGTAATAATAGCATTGTTAATGAAACAATTGTTGAAATAAAAAGTAATAAAATATTAAGCATTGAGCCAAATAATATAAGTGCTATAGTAGAGCACAATAAAACATTTTTTGTTGGTAAAATAGTTTTAAATTCAAGCGGAAATGATTATGTTTATAACATTTCGTTTTATTCAAATTTGACGGATTTTAATTTCATATTTTATCCAAATATTTCTCAAATAGATCCTGGAAAAGTAATTGAAGTAAATGTTAATGTTAGCATTCCTTTAGGTTATCCTGCTGGAACTTATTATGGAATAATAAATGTTAGTAGTGAGATTGGATATAAAGAAATATTCTTAAATTTAACAGTAATAGAAGATAGGAGATGGAATATTGATAAAGATTATTGTGAAGCAACTTTCTATCCACCAAGTGGAATTGTATGTAATGTAAGTATTTTTAATTTGGGTAATATGCCAATAAGCTTTAACATTACTCCAAACCAAACTAACTATACTTGGATAAATATTAATAATTTTGTATTGAATGCACAAAATTCTACTAACATAACTATTTATTACGATGTAACATATGCTCCACTAATCTTTATATACGCATTCTATAATGTTTCTGCACTAGAAGATAATGCAATTCCAAGATATAGAATTATCAATGTAACGTTAAAGCCTTTTGTCGGAGCTATCGGAAACTTATCAATAATACCAAATATAACTCATCAATCTTCAAACATAACTTTTAATGTTAGTGTTTTTGATAGAAGCGGGATAGGAATGGATTACGTAATAGCTAGAATCAAAAAACCAGATAATATAGAAGAGATTATTAATTTTACAAAAATATATGAAGCTAATAGAACTTCTATTTGGATTGCAAACTTTACCAATACTACACTAAGCGGAATCTATTTTGTTACTCTAGAAATGAAAGATAAAGCAAACATAACAACATATACATATGGAAATTTTAGCATTTATAAACTGCTTTTTGCAAATGTATTTACAAATAAACCAGAATATAAAAGAGAAGAAACCGCTTCTATATATTTTACTTTAAACGATTTTGCCAATCTTGGAGTAGATAATGCAAGTGTAACAATAGAAGTTTTAACACCGAACAACTTCAAAATCTATAAAAATTCTTTTATAACGGAAAACGGTAAGATACCTATAATAACAATAAATTTGCCAAGCGATGCAGAAATAGGTAAATACGTTATAAATGCTTTTGTAGAATATTTTGATCCAATAAAGAATGGTTATACTTATACTAATGCAACAAAAGAATTTTATGTAAAAGAGAAGTTAGAAATTTCTCTTTTTGCTGATTTGGAAACTAGTATAGTATGGTATCCAGAAAATGTTATGAAATTTGCGATAACGTTTTATGATAGTTATGGAAACCTCTTTGATCCAGATTTTGCAACTTTGAATGTTTATGATCCTGCTGAAAATCTATACTTTTCTAAAAATATAAGCGATTTTAGAAGAGAGTCTCAAGGATTTTATACATTTAAATATGCGATGCCGCCAAATACACCTACAGGAGCTTATTTGGCTGTTCTAAACTTTTCGAAGAGCAATGTTTCTTCCATAAAAACAAAGATGTTTAGAGTTAGTGCTGGTGGTCCTTTCGATATAAAAGTAAATTTACTGAAAAAGGAAGTTGCAAGAGGCGAGTTATTGCCTTTCGAAATTACAATAATAAACATGGGAGAAACTAGTATGGATGTTTTTATTGAATATTTTATTAGTGATGCTCAAGGAAATACTTACTATTATTCTAGTGAGTGGATTTATTCTCCAGCAGGAACAAATAAAACAATATTAAGAGAAGCATACATATTTTCCAATCAACCGTTGGGACTGCACTATTTAAATGTTATAATGACATACGATACTATTAAACCTCCGTTAGGAGCTAATGAAACGTTTTATGTTATAGAAGCTAAACCTCAACCAATACCTTCTCCAGCAGCTCCTCCAGCAGCGCCACCAGTTACTCCAGTTGAGAAACCAGCTGAAATTATTAAAAACTATTCGATAGAATTTTTGTACATTCCTAGTGAAATAAGAGTTGTTGCTGGAGAAGAAAAAGCTTTTCTAATCGTTATTAAGAATGTTGGAAATCGACCATTAACAAACATAGAAGTTAAGTTACTTGGAATTGATGAAAGCTGGTACAGAATAAAAAATAGCAGCATTAAAGTTTTTAATCCAAACGATACCTTAATATTTGAAATTTATCTTACAATACCGTCTAAAGTAAAACCTCAAGAAATTTCTACAGCATTTTATTTTAAATCTTTTGAATTAATAACTTCTAGAGATATTAAACTAAAAATATTTCAATCTTTGGAAGACTTGTTATTAGACGAACTGAAAGAATTAAAAGATAAACTTTTAGATTTAAAAAGTAAAACAATAGACGCAAAACTCGCTAACAAAAATGTTACAGAAGTTGAAAAAATAATATCACAAGCTGAAGAACTAGCAAAACAAATAGAAGATTTGATAAAACAAAAACAATATGATGATGCAACAAAAAGGCTGTATGAACTAAGATCTCTAATAGATAAAGGATTTTATCTTTTACAAACCGCAACTCCGATCATTAGATTCGAATGGGAAAAAATACTAATAATAATAGCTGTTATAGTTCTTATTTCAATAGCAGCTTTTATTATAACTATGTATATAATATCTATAAGAAGGGTTAGAAAATCTTTATCTAAAGTTATAGAGGCTTCATTAAAAGAAATTTCGAAAATAAAAGAAGCTAAACAACCAGAAGAAAGAAAGCCAGAAATAGATACAGAAAGATATAAAAAGATGTTAGAAGTTTTAGAAAGGGAGTATAGAGAGGGAATAATTTCGAAAGAAACGTATGAAGAATTAAAGAAAAGGATTGAAGAAAAACTGAAATAATCCCTTTATTTTAATGTTTAATATTAATATTTATGGCAGAAGTAATTGCTATTTTATCTGGGAAAGGTGGTGTCGGTAAAACTACTATCGCAATTAATATCGCAAACGTTTTGTCGACATATTTTCGAAGAAAAGTGCTAATTGTCGACACTAATTTTACTACTTCTCATTTAGGTTTAAGCCTCGGAATTTTTTACCCTCAAGGAAACTTAAATAAAGTTTTAAGAGACGAAATGGAAATTGAAGAAGCCATTCACAACTATTCTTTGGGACTAGATTTATTGCCTCTCTCTTTATCGGTAAGAGATTTAGAAGGTATAGACATAACAAAATTCCCTAGAGTTTTAGAAAAAGTAAATTACAGATACGATTATATAATCTTAGATGCTGCTCCGGGTTTAGGTAGAGAAGCTATAATTTCCATAAAAAACGCAGATAAAGTTTTGTACGTAGCTTTACCTATTATTCAAAGTATTGTAGATATTGTAAGAACTCAAGAAGTTGTCAGAGAATTTGAGAAAAAAGAAATTGGCGTAATATTGAATATGGTAAGAAATAAACCTTACGAAGTTAAGGATGAAGAAGTTGAAAGTTTAACAAACTTAAAAGTTATTGGGAGAATTCCATACGATGAAAGGTTTTTAATAGCAAACGCACACAAATTGCCTTATTCTGTTATGTTTACAAGCGGCAAAGTTTACACCGAGTTTTTAAAAATATGTAGCATTATTGCAAATCAAAAATTAGAGATTAGAAAAGGTATTTTAAGTAAGTTTCTTGAGTTTTTATTAAGAAAATAAAGAAATTGTATTAGTATAAAACTCTATTGTACCCAGCTACAAAGCTATATATTATTAAGCTTTCAAATATATTTATTATGGAGGTTTATATTATAGGTTTAACATTAATATTAGTCATAGTTTTTGGAATATTTTTACTCTTAAAGAGAAGAGAAGAAAGAAATTTTTTGGAAGCTCTGGAAGAAATTGAGAGAAGCCTAATATCTATGCAAAATAGCATTAGAAGTGCTCTTATGGTTTTGAAAGAAGATGAAAAAGTAAAGAGAAAGAAACATGCCAGAAAAAGGAGCGTTTGAAGAATTATTAATAGAAGTTGCAACAAAACTGGCTGAAATAGAGAAAAAAGTTAAAAGTAGTAATACTGAAGAAATTAAAAAGATTGAAGAAAATTTGCAAAATCAAATAAATGAATTAGCAAAAACTCTTAATGAAATTGCTAACGAAGTAAAGAAGAAAAGGAGAGAAAAAGATCAAACACTTGAAATATTTAAAGCGGCTTTTGAAGAGAAATTAAAACTTTTTGAAGAAAAATTGAAAACTCTAGATAGAATAGATGCGATAGAAGCGGAGTTAAGAAAAATTAGAGAAGAAAAGGAGAAAAAAGATGATTTTTTTGGTGATTTAATTGGTGCATATGAAAAAGAAAAACAAATAAAATTGAGTGACAAAGTTGATGAAATAGATAAAAGATTGCAAACAATAGAAGAAACTTTAAAATTAATAAAAGAAGAAATACCAAAGTTAAAAGAGTTAGAAAATGTTAAAAAATCTTTAATAGAGTATGAGAGAAGAATTTCCTATTTAGAAAATTTTTTGAAGCCGGATAAAATTTTAAAGTTCGAACAAATAGAGAACTTTTTTAATAAAGAGTTGCCAAAAAGATTGGATAAAGAATTTCAAATAAGAGCTGAAATACTTTCTAAACAAATAAAAAATCTAGAAAGCGAGATAAATAAACTAAAAAGTAGCTTTTTGAGCAAGAGCGGTGAAATAGGATTTTTTGCAAAAGAAATAAAAAAGATTCCAGATTTAGAAAAAAATTTAGAAAATAGTAAAAAATACATAGAGAGTTTGGAAAGAAAATTAAATGAATTATTAATTGAAATTAACGAAATAAAAAATGAAAATAAAATCTCTAAAACAAAGATTGATGAAATAAGAAAAGAATTAGAAAATAATCTATCTTCGATAAAAGAGCTAGATTCGACATTAAATCATCTGAGAAATTTTTCTAGCGAAATAAGAAAAATTGAAGAGAATATTTCTTCCTTAGAAGAAAAAATAAGAAAGAATGAAATAAATGTCTTTCAGATTAGCAAAACTGTTGAAGATATAAAAAATTATTATAAAAATAGTTTTCAAGGATTGTTCAATAGTTTCTCTCTTTTAAATCAAAGAGTTGCGAAATTAGAATCTTTAGACTTAACAAAAATAGAAAAAAATATTGAAAGTCTACAATATCTTAAAAATTCGATTAAACTTCTTGAGGAAAAATCAAAAGTATATGAAAACTATTTTGGAGACCTTAATCATAAGCTTATCGAAATAAGTCTAATTAATGAAAAAATTAAAAAATTGAATGAAAAAGTAATCGACTTTGAAAAAAGTTTAGAGAATTTTACAGAAAATCTAGAAAAAATAAAAAGATTTTACAATAAAAACGAGACAGAATTCACTAATTTATATGAGGAATTAAGAAGATTAGAAAACAGAATTATTAACTTAAAAAATGAATTAGAAAGAATTGAAGAGATAAAAAGAAGAATTGTTACTTTAGAAGAGAGGTTTAACAATATAAAAGATTTTGTAGATAATTTGGAAAAGGTATTTAAAGAAACTAGAAATTTGTTAAGAATTGTTGAAGAAATTAAAGAACATTATAATTCTCAAAAAGCTGAAACAGAAAAACTGAAAGAAATTACTCTAAATCTTGATATAGAATTGAAAAGATTGAAAGAAAAGAATTTTGAAGACAAAATCAATAGAATCCTAGAATATCTACTAAATATGGATAAGAGCCTAGAAAAAGTTATCAAAACAATTAATTCTATTAGAAACGTTTATTCGTTTGATAATAAGGATTTGATAGAAAGTACAAATAACTTTTCTACTTTAGAAAAAATTTTACACGAAATTAACAAACAAAAACAAGAAATAGAGAAATTAAAATATGTAATTGAAGATGTTCTAAAAATCAAAGAAAAAATTTCGAACTTAGAAAATTTAAGACAAGGCATGCAAATTTCTATAAATAGATTAGAAGAATTTTTAGAAAATTCTGAAAAAATTTTGAAAATTGTTGAAAAGTTAAAAAGTGAACATAAAGAGGAAATGGAAAAAGTTAATAAGTTAGAAGAGGAAATAACTTTACTCGAAAATGAAATAAAAAATTTAAAAGAAAAATATTTTGAGATATTAACACTCTTGAAAGAATGAGCGAAGTTTTAAAACTTCTAAAAGAGAGAAAAGAAAAAATAAAAAAGCTTTTGAAAGAAGTTGAAGATCTAAAGAAGAAAGTCGAAAATATTAAAAGATTAGAGAGAGATGATTATAAATATAAAAAACTTGTTGAAAACCTAAAAAATCAAATCGAAGATTATCTATCAGAATTGAAAAGTAAAATTCTAAAAGAAGTATTAAATGAAGTTGATAGAAAAATGAACGAAACTCAGAAACTTCAAAAACAACTCTTTCTAGAAATTTCTCGTCTAAATTATGAATTAGAAAAATTGAAATATCAAAATTCTGAAGAAATAAAAGAGTTTGAAAACGAAGTAGAGAAAAAAATAAAAAAAATAGAGGAAAATAATACAAAAGTTAACACAGAATTAGAAAATATAGAGAAGACTATTTATTCTAATTTGAAAACTGTAGAAGAAAATTTGAAAAAATTAGAAGAAGTCTACAATCAAATAAGATTCGAAACAGAAAAGAGAATTTTGAAATCTATAGAAGAAAAAATTAATAGTTGGATGAAAGAGTTAGAAAAAAAGTCTGAAGAATTATTAACAGATAACAGAAAAAAATTATCCAACATTTTAGAACAAGAAGTTCATATATTAAAGAAAAGAGTTAATGATACTATAGAAAAAGAATTAAAAAATGTTTATAGAGAATTCGAAAAAGAATTATCAGAAGTTAAACAATTAAAGAGTATATTAAATTCTATTGTTGCTGAAAACGAAAAAATTAAATTAAGAATATCAGAGAATGAAGATTATATTAAAAAATTAGAAAATCAAATCAAAAGATTAGAGGAAAGAATGATAGAAGTTAAAAGAGATGTTGAAAGGTTTGTAAACAAATCTATTGAAGAAGTTGAAGATTTTGTAAAAAGAGTTGTTAAGAGATAAAATGAAGGTATTTAAAAATATAAAAGCAAAAATTAACAAAAACACTTTATGTAATATTACCTTGGTACAATTTTTGAAGGTAAGTTGCACTTTTTTTGCACGCAATCAAAATCATACGGTTCTTCTCGATGGGAAGGGGGGGTAAACATGAAAGAGCTATTAAACTCCCAAATATTTTGGTTTATATGGTTGAATTGTGCTGGAAAAGAGGTATCACTGTTTGAAATACAAAAAAGATGGAAAATAACCTCTAACTTTCTGTATCATAAACATAAGAAGCTTAAAAAAAGCTATGTAGAATTAATGCTAGAAGGAAATTTTATAGAAAAAATCGAAAATAAAATAAAAGCCAAATTCGAATGGGTTGAAGGTTATATTAAAGAATATTACAAGGGTACAATATTAGAAAGTTATAGCAATACTATTGCTAAATTTTGTATTAAATATAATGAAGTGCTTTTTAATTTTGACAATCTGAAAATTCTTTTTGGCAATGAAGATAATTGGAAAACTTATGGGAAAGAAATTTTTAGATATGTGTTCTTTGCTCTACTATATAAAGATATTGTAAGGTTTTTAAAAGAGCATAGAGCAGAAAAATTGAAAATGCTTATCGATATTGTAGTTAATTCTACATCCAATGTAAACTTATTAGAATATAGTGAAAGAGTTTCAGAAAAAATAATAGAATATGCTAACATAATATCTACAAAAACCGATATAGAAAAAATGTATCAACTGTTAAAAAGTAAATAATTATGGCAGAAAATTATTTAGAACAAATAGATACATTAAAAACTAAGGTCGAAATTTTGACAAAATTAATAACTAGATTAAGAGATGATATAAAGGAGGATGTTTCTAAAATTAAAGAAGAAATTAAAAATGATGTTATAAATATTGCTTCTGATAAATTAAAAGAGATTGATAAAGAGATTGAAGAAATGCTAAAAAAATTCGACTCTATTTATAAAGCAGATATAGAAAATCTAAAAAATAAATTACAAGAGTTAGAATTCTATTCAAAAACATCTCTTAACTTAAAAGTTGATAAATATGTCGAAGAGATAGAAAAAATAAAAAATTCTATTGATGAAATTAAAAAAGAATATTTGAATATCTCGAAAACTCTTAATAAAGTTTTAGAAGAAAAAGAAATTATTAAAAGTAATTTTGAAAACCTAAATTTGTTGAAAGCAAAAACAGAAAATCTCTTACAAAGAGTTAATTCTTTTGAAAAATTTTTATCAGAAGTTTCACTACTAATTTCCGATATTAGAAGTTTAGAAAATGAGATAAAAATTTTAAAAAATGTTCAAAAAATAGAAAGCTCTAAATACAATGAAAACATAGTAAAGATTTCGAACGAAATAGAAAAAATAAGAAAAGATTTTGAAGAAATAAGAAAAGTAATAAATTCTTTAGACTTTATTCAAAAAAATTTGGAAAGTATTACAGAAAAAAATTCTATAGAAATTGAAAAAGTAAAATCAGAAAGTTTTGAAAGGATTGAAAATTTGAAATCTTTAGTTAATACCTCTTTAGATGAAATAAACAAGCGTTTGAAAAATGAAGAAGATGAAATAAAAAAATTAAAGGAATTACAAGATAAGTTAGATCAAAAGCTAAAGGAAGTTCTTATAATAACTTTGAAAGAAAATGAAAGTCTCAATAAAAATTTGGAAGAAAAATTAGGATCATTAAAGCAAAGTGTTAATAATGTCTATCAACTATTTAACGAATTAAAAGATAAGATTTTCGAGTTAAACCAATTCAAGGACGAACAGTTAATTTTGTTTTCTAATTATTCGCAAAAAACTCAAAATTTAGAAGAAAAATACAAAAATTTAATCGAAGAAATAACAAACATAAGAACATTACTTGAAGATATTAAAGATGATTTAAAACACTTTAAGGATGAGATTAATAACTCAATTTCTCAACAAGTGAATTCTTTTACGGAAAAACAAAAAGAAGCTATTGAAAACTTATTCAAAAAAATTTCATATTTAGAAGAAAGTTTGAAAACTCTAAAAGATTTTCTCTTACAAGAAATTCAACATAACGTTACTAATATTAATAAAAACTTTGAAAACTTATTGGAGAATTATAAAAGCGAAACAAATAAAAGAATTTATGAGATTGAACAAAAAATATCTCAATTAAAAACAAGCTCGATAGAAGAATTAGGAAAGGCATTAGAAAACACAAACTCAAACCTTAACAAAATATCTCAAATTACAGAGGAATTAAGAAATGAAATATTTAAGCTAAACCAATTCAAAGATGAAAGTTTAATATATTTTTCTAATTATGCACAAAAATTCCAAGAAATAGATTCTTTATCTCAAAATCTGAAAAATGAGATAACAAATCTTAGATCTTCTTTAGAAAAAATAGAGAATAATTTAAAAGAGTTTGATGAAAGATTTGAGAAAAAAAGAGAAGAACAACAAAAACTTCAAAACTTAATAAATTATCTAGAAAGAGATATCGAAAATTTGAAAGTATTATTATCTAAAGAAATTGAAGATAAAATTCAAAACGTCAAAACAGAAATTAATGAAAAAATTGAAAATTTACAAGAAGGTTTTAAAAAAGAAGTTGAAACATTAAAAGAAAATGTTATAAATAAGCAAGAATTCCAAAACATCAAATTGAAAATCGAAGATGAAGTTTCACAACTTATTTCTGAAAAAACTTCAAACACAGAAAACAAAATCAATAACTTAAATGAAATTCTTAAAAATTTGAATTCAAGAATAAATGTCTTAACTAACGATATTGAAAAAGTAAAAGAATCTATAAATCAATTCAAAATAAACATAGAAGAAATTTCTAACAAAATTAAGGAAAATGAAAATATCACAAAAGATGAAATAAAGAAGAATATAGAGAAATTAATAAATGATGTAAAAAATGATGTCTTGGCAATAAAAAATGAAACTCAAAGTTTTGCAATAGAAAATATTTCCAAAATAGAAAATAAAATATCGAACTTAGAAGAAAGATTAAAAGATTTGGCTAACAGTTTTGTTGACAAAAGAGAACTTGAAAACCTCAAAGTTCAAATAAATGAAAAGTTATTAGATGTGCCAGTTTTATTTGAAAGATTTTCGAAGATAGAAAAATTGTTCGACGAGTTTAATTCCAGCATAAAGAATATTTCTTCAAAGCTAAACTATCTAAACGAAGAAATCGAAAAAATTAAATCGAGAGAAATTTTAATTAGAGAAAATAAAATTAAGAAAGAAGATTATGAGATAATAAGTTTGAAAGAGGAAATAAACAAAATTAAGACAAAACTAGAAGAAAAATTAGAAAACGCTTTATCGAAGTTAAAAGAAGAAATAAATTCACTATCAAAGAGAATAGAGGAAATAGAATCAAAATACAAGGAAGAAAAATTGACCACAAAAGAAAATATTGAATTAAATGAATTGGAAAAAATCATAAAAGAATTGGAAAATAAGGGAAGATTTATAGAAATAGAATAAAATTTAAGTTGCTAAGAAATAATATTTCTTCTTCCCTTCTCTTACACTCTTTACCTCTCCGCTTTCTTCCATTTCAACCAAATATTCGGAACATCTTGTTCTAGATAGATTCAAAAGATTTGCTAAATCCTGAGCAGTAAGTTTTCCATGTTTTTTTAGCAATATTTTTATTAACTCTTTTGTTTTTTTGGTTAATGGTGTTCCAACATCTTCTATCTTCATGTTTCTTTTGATTATTGAAATTTCAGCATTTATTTCTTTTATTTTTTCTTCTAATTCTAACATTTTATCGTAAAGTTTTGTGAAAAAGTTATAAAGATTGTCGAGCTTTTGATTTATAATAGCAACTGCCAATTCTTCGTTATCTTTTTTCTTCTTTAAAAATACCATAAAAATATTATTATCCTATCTTTTTAAGCATTGGCACTCCGTTCTTAGCTTCTATAACCATATAGCCAGGCGGTATTGCTTCTAAAGCATCTACAGGATCTTTACTAAAATAAAAAATTAGATTTCCCCCTCTACCTATTTTCATATGTAAATACCATATTTCACCTTTCTTATTTTTATATTGAAAGGGCATAATTATCTAAATTTTCTTTTTAAAAATGTTTTTCCATATAAACTTTCTCTTTTAGATTTTTTCGAATATAAAATAGAAAATAAAATAATCATAACAGAAATAATAACTGACCAAATTAGTTCATTACTTAAATTTAAGTTGATTTGAGGCAAAGCTAAAAATTGACCAGTTGGAATTGATGTTTGAGTTACATTTTGTTGCTCCTGAATTATATCATAGTATACTGGAATTTCAAATTCAAATGTTTTTCTATCTGTTTCTATTCTAAACTTTAAAATTTCTGGATTAGAATTTCTAAGGAATCCCAATAGTTTTATTGTTTTTTCTTCATTAACAGAAATTTCATTGAAATAGTTTGGATCTACAATGGTTTTATCAGACGTTATTTTTATATTTTTAAGATTTACTTGGCCAACATTCTTTATAGTAAGAAAAGCATAACTTTGATTAGCAGAGACTCTGAGCGAATTAGGAATAATTATTAAATCGGCTTTAGGTATTACAGAAATTTGAATACTTTCGTTAAAGTTGTCGAAAAATTCGTTATTTGAATATATTTCTATCTTATAATTTCCTTCGATATTTGGCGAGGAAATCACAAATTCATAAACAGAGTTTTTTGTCTTTGTTTTGTAACTTCTATCCAAAAACTTTAATACAATTTCGGATTCTTGATTCTTTGATTCTTCATCAAAGACTATGCCTCTTATTATTATATTTTCATTAAAATAGAATTCATTCTTATTTAAAGAATATTGAGTTTTTAATTGTTTTTTCTCTAAAATTCCAAAAAATGAGTTTGAAGGAATTTCAAAAGTTAAATAATTTGATACCATATTTCGCTCAGAATCTAATTTTTTATATTCTTTGCAAACTTTATCATTAAGAGAAAAATCTGTGCATTGTATAGCAATTATTCTTTGCTCATTGACTACACTTCTTTCGTTGTAATAAATTTTAGCAAGTGCTTTTTCAAACTCTAAATTTGTTTGAAAAGCATAGAAGCTTAAGATTTTAAGATTCTTCTCGTTAATGCTTATTGGATATATTCTTATAGAGTCTTCAAAATTTTCTAATTTGACATTTATCAAATTTATTTCTAAGTTTTGAATTCTAAGAGTTATGTTTTTTATTCCTGGTAAAAATAGAAAAGTTTGTTGACCTTTTAACAAATATCTTTCATTATCGATTATCATTTCTATACTTAAGGGATTTGAATCTAGATCAAAAAAGTTTGTTGTTCCAATCTTTCCTATTTTGACATATGTAAAGTTTTTTATTTCATAGCCATTGTATTTTAAAACAAAAGTTATCCAACTTGAATCCTCTCCTAATTGTAAATCTATACATATTTTATCACCACATTCATAAAAGTTTGAAAGTTGATTTGACCCATAAATCGCAAATAACGAAACGTTTGAAAGATAAAGTTTTTCATCTTTATAAAATGCTTCTAATTGAATGGTAACGTTAGAATTAGGAAAATAAACTTTCTTATCATCGAAATATATCAAAAGTTTTAGAGGATGTAAAATAGATAATCTGAATGTCTTTTCAAATTCTCTCTCACTTAGCTCATGTCTTAAAGAAATTTTAGCAATATTGTCAAAAATTTTATTGGCGAAAAATGTTAAATAGTAATAATTATTATCGCTTTCTAACTTAAAGTCTTGAGTGAAAGAAAATGAAAGAGAGAAGTTTGATATGTCTAAAATTCTATCATTCATTCTAATTAAAAGTTTTATTTTTGTAAATTCATTCAGATAATTATCTTGAATTTCTAGAACTTCAAAATCCAATTTATTAGTAAAAATTTCTTTTTCTATTATTGTATTGTTTTCCTCGCAATTTACGATTATATTAAACTTTTGAGTTTTATAGTCAGATAAAGAAAGTTTAATTTCAGTTGAAGGATTTGTTATAAACTGCTTTGTTCCGTCTGACCTTTCTATAGTTATTAATTTTGGTGTACAATTGTTTATCTTAATTATTATATCGTCTCCGTAAAAAATGAATTTAGAATTATAAGTGTTATAGTAATCTATTTCTTGAGATAATGCTAAATAGTAGAACGAAAGAAAAAATATCAAAAATATTAAATAATTCCTAACCATTTTCTTAAAAACAGAAAAGATGGTTTTTTATATGGAATTCCTAGAAATCTCGAAACAAAATTTTTTACTTCTAAAGAAAAATTCGAATAGGGATTATAAAAAACATAGGGGATTCCTCTATTTAAACTTTCAGTTATCTTTAGATCTTCCGGTAAAACAGCCAAAACTGGTATACCAATTAAATCGTAAATTTCACTCGGAGGAATAGATTTTTTATTATATCTATTTATAATTAAACCAGAAATTTTTATATTTTCCTTTTCAAAGCTTTCTATATTTCTTAAAGTTGCATACACAGATGTTGTATCTGCCAAAGTTATTAAAAATATATCATCACATATTTTTGCTATTTCTAAATTTTTTTCAGAAATTCCTGGCTCGGTATCTATAACTAAAAAATCAAAATCTTGAATATCATTCAGAATATTTATGTTTTTATAATTTATTATTGAGTTTCCCGCAGGAATTATTCTTAATCCAAAAGGTGTCAGATAAATGCTGTCTTTAATAGAAATTTCTCCGTTAAGTACTTTTGAAAGGTCTAAGTTAAAGTTTAATAATCCTAAAGAAACTGCCAAAGAATTATTTAAATCTGTATCGATTAATAAAGGATTTTTATTAAACTCTAATAAACTGGCTGAAAAATTTATTGAAAATGTTGTTTTTCCCACACCACCTTTAGCCGAAAAAATTCCAATTTTAGCCATAAAAAATAAAAATAAAGGATGTATTTATTCTATTACTCAGAAGTTGCTATAATATATAACTTACCTACTATCGATCCTGCAGGAACTCCATATGGAATTCTTACTTGAACTCTAAAATCTTTTGATTGAGCTGGTAACAAACATGGATTACTAAGATCTCCCGGACATAGATAATTTTCTGGAGCGCCTGCTAATCTCGCAACATCTACTCCCCAATATGTGAAATATGCTTCACTTCCTGTGGTATTAACTATAAACACTCCTTTTAGATAATATCTGTTTAATATAGAGCTTACATCAACATATCCATAATTTCCGTTACTAGTAAGAGTATAGCCTGTCAATGATGAAAAGTCAGTAGTTCCTGATATTGATTGGGTTCTTGGAACGCTTGCAAAATATACTGTACCATTTGTATAATTTAATGCACCTTTCTTAACTATAATAAACCAATCCTCTCCTTCGTTTGAGGTTTCATTTACTGTTCTTAGAATATAGAATTGACATACATTCGGATCCCAATATTGAGGTTGTGGACAACCTGTTGGTGGAATTATATACATTGGTGGTGTTTTGTTAAACAATCTTTGCGTTACATAGGCAAAATTGCTTCCGGCAGTTGTGTTTGAAATTAAAATGAAATCTCCACTTGTATGAAGTGCTGGATTATTATAACCCCAAGGATCTTGAGTTGGTAAATCTACTCTCGCTCTTAAGTTAAGTATTCTTACGCTTCCTAAATTAGTTACCGTTATATAATAACTTTGTGTTGTTGGATCTTTATTTACAGAATTATCAGTTGCGCTTGCCAGTTTTCCCGGATATCCTTGATAGGAAAGTAATTTTGGTGTTACATCTACTATTGCCATTTGTTGTACTGATACAGTTACTGTTAGATTGTTTATTGCTTCTGCGCTAAGTACTATGTTGTTTAGACTTAAGAAACTTATTACTAGAGAGATTACTAGTATCAGTGCTGCTTTGCTTTCCATAAATATAAACATACTCTTTAAATATATATATTTATTGTTATTGCTTATCATTTATGTGCAACATTGTTTATTTTAAACTATTTTTAATAATAATTTTAGTATTAGCAATTTCAAAATCACAAGTTGGTATCTCTATTGAACCAAACATAAGTTTAGAAAACGATTACAAAACCCATAAAATAAGAATCTATTCTTCGAATGACTCAATTGTTGAGATGAGTTATAGAAGTATGGATATTTTCGAAGTTTCCACGAGATTTAAGGAATATCTACAAAATTATTCTGAACAAAAAGATTCTATAGTTATAGAGTTTGCAGAAAATCCTATAAGAGTTGTTGGCAATGAGAAAATAAGTTATGTAGATTCATTTTTTGTTGTAAAAAAGATGAAAGATAGCGAACCTGGGTATAGAATTTTTTATATTACAGCAACAAAAGTAGCAGAAGCTCAAGCAGTTTCTCAATATTCCGTTTCTGTTGTACCTTCTATTGAAGTTCCTTTTATAGTTTTTGTTGATGGACTAGCAATAAGAAATGTTAAAATTAAAGATGTAGATGTTTCTTATGAAAATAACGTTGCCGTATTAAATGTTATTGTCAAAAACGATGGCACAGTAACCACTTCTTTTTATACTTACCTAAATATTTCTAATCAAACTCTTAAATCCTATAATATTTTAAAACCTAATGAAATAGGAATAATTAAGTTTCCTCTAAGTCTTTATGGAAAATTTAATGTAAGTATATTAGTAGATTACTTTAGTGGAAAGGATTATTTAGAAAGGGAAGTAGAAATAAAAAAATTTGGAACTTTTGTTCTACCCAAAATAAACTTTGAAATTCCCTCACTAAATATTTTTCAGATATTAATAATAGTTCTTTCTATTATCGTAGCGATTATTATAATTAAAAGAAAAAAATAAATATGGAAATAGAGTTAATATTTTTCATTTTTGGTATTTTGTTCCTTTTTCTAATACTAGCCTTATCTTTTATCTCTGAAATTAAATTTGAAAGCGAAAATAACACAGAAATTAAGGATCTCTTTGTTTTTAAAGTAGAAATTACAAAGATAAAGACTAACGTAAGTTATGTTGAAAAGACGAATTCTTCCTACATTCCTTTAGGTTTTGAATTTCATTCTGATGTTTTAAGCTTTGGAGAAATTCCTATAAACTCTCCGATAGAAAGAGTTAGAAGAGTTATAACTCTCAACAATTTAGATGAAAATGTTGCTAAAGTTAAAATATTTTGTAAAGGTAATATATGCAATTTCTTAAATATTAGCTCTAATAACTTCTTTTTATTAAGCAAAGAAAAGAAAGATGTAGAAATTTCTGCAGAAAATAAAAATGTGAAAGGAAATTTTGAAGGCTATATCTACATTAACGTTTTTAAACCTAAACATAAGTTTTTAGAAGTTTTTGTTTGGTTATTATGAAGAGATTTTTTTGTTTTCTCTTTATTTTTTTCTTTCTTGCGTTTTCACAAACTATAAAAATAGAGATACAAGAAACTTTAAAATATAGCATCACATTCCTAAATTTTACACAGAATAAAAATTTTATTACTAGCGAATTGACTATTTACAATTTAGGCTCAATTCCATTAAATATAACTCTAAAATTAGAGGGTGAATGTTGCAAAGTTATTAGAAATTTTAAGATAACTCCAAGCGAAGAAAAAAGTATTGAAATTGCATATTTTTCTTTTAAGAATGAAAGTTTGGAATTTTCAGTTATAGTTAATAATACTGAAATTTTAATGAAAAGATTTAATATAACTTTTAACGAAAGTTTGAAAAGGATCGAAATACCAATAGATTACATTTACGAAGACAAGAAATTAAAGATTTTAGGAAATCTAAATGATTTCTATTTTATAATTTTATCAAACAAAACTCCAACGATACAAAAGAAATTAAATAGAGGATATAACGAAATCGAAATAGAAAAAACAGATGATTTTGTAGATGTCATCCTTTTCAATAAAACCTCTTATATTGAAAAAAGATTTTTAACTTCCAATCCAACTTTGTTTAGAAAAATAATTTTTGAAATAAAAAAATTCCTAATATACATTAAAGAAATGTCGATAATTTAGAGCACATTAATCCATTATAAAGTTAATTAAAAAACATTTTTATGAATAATTTGAGGTTTAATAAATTAATAAGATTAGTAAGAGCTTCGAATATCATATTACTTCTTTTATTCTTTTCGCTTGTTGTTTTTATCTTTTACGTACTAAACAAAAACGTCACAAAAATTGGCTTTGCAATGATAACAGTTAATTATAGCAAAGAAAATTCAAAATACATTGAAACATTTCAAACTGATTATTTTTTTAATAAGGAAAAAAATAAAAAAATAAAGTATTCGATAGGTTTTGATAAAAATGAAAAAGGTTTAAAAATTAAATTAGAAGATCTAAACAAGGAAATAGCCATTAAACCCTTTTTTGAAGATGAATATGGAAATAGATTTTTTCCAGATATAGACGAAGAAGTTTTGCCGTTTTATAAAATAAATGAAAATTCTTACAAATTTTCTATAAATGTTAAAAACGTTCCGAGTTCATTTAACTATCTGGGATTAATAATAAATACCTCACTACCAATAGAAACTAATGAAAAATCTATCTCAGTTTTTGGAAATGATTTTGCTCTAGTTTTTGATTTTTCAGATATTAGGGATTTTGAATTCAATATTTCTGAAAATGAAATTAAAATTAACATAAGTAATTTAAGAGACGTTTTTATAGATCCTACAATAACATTCACAACAGAACAGGTAGAGTCTTTAGCTGTTTCTCCTCTAGATATAGATAAATTTGTCATAGCTTGGTGCGATGAGGTTAGCAAATCTATAAAATTCAAAATATATTCAACTACAGGTCAGGTTTTAGTTAATGATGTTGTTGTTGATACTAGTGCTGGCATAACAAATGCTTGTGATTATTATTCTGTTTCTGTGGCTGCTTTAAATAATACTCATTTCGCTATTGCTTGGTTCGATGCTGCTGAACAAGATACAACTTTTGCTGTTTATGATTATCAAGGAATTTTGAGATTAGGTCCTATTGATGAAGATATTGCAGTTGGAACGAATAGTTGGGGTGTTTCAGTTTCAGCTTTTAACTCGACTCATATAGTTATAGGTTATTATGACTATATAGACCAAGATGCAACATTCTCTACATGGAATTTAGTAACAAGAACAAGAGTTTATGGACCGTTTGATGTTGATACAGGTGTAGCTACAGATTCCTATAATGTTCATGTAGCAGCTTTAAACTCGACTCATTTTGTTTTCTTCTATTATGATGCAGGACTTACAGACGATGCGACTTTTGCTGTTTATACAATAACAGGAGCTAATGTTGTAACTGTTACCGATGAAGATACTAATGTAGGAAATTCTTATTCTTTATCTTTAACTGTTCTGAATTCGAGTTATTTTGTTCTTGCATATTATGATGCCTCAGTCAGTAGTATAATTTTTTCTATTCGTAATAGCGCTGGTGCGTTAGTTGTTGGACCTATAACTGAAGCTACAAATGTAGGAACTAGTGGAGCCTTTGTTTCTGTTGCAGCATTAAATGATACTCATTTTGTTATTGCGTATTATGATAATGTTGCCAAACAACACAAGTTTTCTATATACAATTGGAATACAAGAGTTGTTGGACCTATAAGTATAAGTAGCAGTAACTTAAGATGGATAGCTGTTACTAGTAGATTAGCTGCTGTAAATATAAGTATTTGTAATCAAAATTGGATTGTAGCATATGTGCTAAGCACTACTCAATCTAATTTTAGCACATATACTCCTTATGGCACTATTTGGGACGGATATTGTTTTAGAGATACTAATCCGCCTAAATGGTTTAATCTTTCTCAATCATTAAACAATCCTGGCTTAGGTTCGATAATTAATCTATCCGCTTTCTGGGTTGATGACTATAATCTAAGTTATGCTTGGTTAGCTACTAATGAAACTGGCTATTGGGAAAATAAAACTGGTTTCTATAATTCCCCTATAAACCTCTCCGGAAATCTTTCGGCTTGGAGTAATTTTACATGGATAAATTATAGTATACCTCCAGGTACTAAAATTGCTTGGAGAATTTATGCTAACGATAGTTTCGGAAATGTAAACTTTACAGATTTAATGATTTTTGAAATTAAACCAAACTACATTTTTATAGAGTGGGATTATTTATCAGATATAAATTCGTTTAACTGCACATATACTTTTCCTTGCTATGTTAAGCAATATTCTCTTTTTAATGTTATTTCAAACGTATATTGTTATTCTAGCGGTATAGGTGGGAGCTGTTTTAATGTTACTGGATACTTAAGAAATTATTCGCAAATAATTAACAATTATTCTTGTATCAATCTGAATGTTGGAAGCTCTTGCAAATTAACTTGGAGTATAAATGCTAGTGGAAATTTAAACGATATTTGGTCTTTAGATGTTTTTGTAAATTCAACAAATAAATACATACCTTCTAATCAAACTCAATTAGCATACATTAAAATTGTTAGAGATGTTAAGAAATTAAACATTAATGTATTTAATGAATCCTATTCGTTAATTGTCACAAACTTTAAACTTTTTGACAAATTTGGAAATGAGTTAATATCTTCTAATACCCCTTATAGTAGAAATTTAGAATATTTAGAAAACTACTCGATACAAATTTCTTCAAAAATCTATAACGATTATTTAATCTTTTACATACATCATATAAATATTTCAAATGATTTAAACCTAACAATTCAAATAGTTAAAAACTATAGTGGTTATCTACCAAAAAAAGTTAAAAATGTTTCAACAATAATTGCCTTTAACGATACGAACATTTCCTATTCTTACTCAACTATATACATACCAAAAGAAGGTTTAAGTCCAAATAAAATTTTACATTGTACCAATTGGAATTTTGTTTTAGCTAATTGTAGCAGTTGGGAAATTTTAGATTTCAAAGATCTAAATGCACAAGAAAATTACACTCATGTATGGTTTAATGTAACTAAGTTTGAAGCGTATGCTTTGGCTGTAGTACCATATTTGGAAGTTTATCTTTATTATCCCATAGTAAATGCAGTAAATTTTGTAGTTCAAAATTATACTTTTTGGATTAATGCAAGTCTTATATGCAGAGGAAGTGATTGTGAATTTGTAAATGCAACAGTTAGGTATAATGCTTCTTCTTTAAATCCTGATACACCAATTCCAACAAATTATAATTCATATCCTTTCTTTATTCAGGAGTCTTTTCCATCTTCTACAAAATCTTGCGGATACTTATATAAAGATCAACAATGTAATGTAAGTTGGATAGTAAATGCCACAGGAAATATAAACACAGATTGGAAAGTTGGAGTATTGTTTTATTCTTCTCTAGACATCTATAATCACACAGATAACGCTACTATAAGAATAACTGGTTGTATAGTGGATGTGAGAATAAGCTTTACAGAAATAAATTTTGGTAATGTCTTACCAAATACAAAAGGAAATCCATCTTTAGGAAATAATAATTTAGAATATAACATTACTCTTGGTCCATTAAGCTGTACTTTAGACTTATATATTAAAGGAACTGATTTATATAATCCAACCTACAATTCTTATATATTAGTTTCTAACATAACATTCAGTAACTCTACTAACAATTATCTAAATTCTTATAGATTGTCAAATGTATTCCAACTATTAGCAAAATCTTTAGTGAAAAATTCTGTTTTGACAACCTTCTATTGGATAGATGTCCCTCCTATATATGCAGGAATTTATTTTGGTAATATAACTATAAAGGCTGTTCTAGAAAATGAATTACCATAATTTCAAAAAAACTATAATATTGAGTATAGTAACGATACTCTTCCTATTTCATGTAACATTTTCTGAAATAAGTTTTGGGGCTTATCAATATGAAAAATACATTAACATAAAGGCAAATGAATTAAAAATAACTAAAATTCTAGTTTGGAGTTCCAACAATAAGGATTTTAAACTAACATTAGAAGTTGTAGAAAAACCAAAAAGTATGGAAATCTTTATAGATAAAAAAGAGGTTATAGTATCTAACAATCTTACAAACTACTTTGAAATAATAAGTTTGAATGGAAACGTTTATAAAGCAATTCCTATTAACATATTTCTATACTCTTATGAAAATTTGAAAAACGAAAGAGTAACAATAAGGAGTATCGCTGAAGATTTAACTGAAAAAAATATAAAAATTAAATTCGAAAAAGATTTTACATTCTTAATAAATTTTGAGAAAGTTGAAGAAAAAAAGGACACAAATGAAATTTTTAATAAAGAAAATACTACAGAAAAGTTTGATTGGAAAAGCATTATTCCATCTTTTAACTTCTGGGAAAGAATTTTGCCTATACTAATTTTAGCTATCAGTGTTTTAATATCTTTTATTATTATAAAAAGGAGATCATAATCTTAATCTTCTAAGTTTTAGAGAGTAAATATCTCTGTATTTAAAATATTCTCTTAATTTTTTTGCCAAATAGTAGATTAAAAAGATTAAAATTAATGCAAATAAGAAATAAAGTATATAATACCAAGGAGTTGAAGTATAAATTTTTTCAACTCTTACAGATAGTTTTTCTAAATTAAGTTTTGTAATTTCCAAAATTGTAAGAATAATATATGATCTCGTTGCATCTAATTCCCTAATAGAATCTTGATAAAATTTAAATCTATAAAGATTTTTAGCAGCCAACAAATGATAAGATGCGTTTTCTAAATATTTTTTTGCTAATTCTACATCTTTTTCTATACTTTCTAGATATGCAATTTCTTTTGTTAACTCCTTAATAATGTTTTCATAGTAAGATATAAGATTTTCAATCTTTTTTTCTTCCTCCAATTTTTTGATAACAATCTTTATTTTTAAACACTTTTGAATTTCCTTAGAAATAAAACAGAAATCTTGAAAAGATTCGTTATCCTCAATGTTTGAAGAAGCATTTAATCTAAAAAGAAAGATTGCTGTTTCATTGAAAAACAGTTTAGATATTTTCTTAGGATAAATTAACTCAAGTCTCAAAAAATCTGCAAAAGAATAGTTAAATGTCACCTCTGATAATGTATTTCCTTTATTTATAACTTTTATATAGAAATCTATAACATCTCCACTAGAAACATTTAAAACTTCTGGATATATTATTTCAACATCATATTTTTCTGGAATAGTTGAAATGGGCGCTCCTATAGGACTTTCAAAAAAATATTTTTTTCTGACATGTATTTGTGCAATTTCTTCTCTCGTATAATTTTCGGTATAACATCTTATAGAAATGTTATGTGTTCCAGAAGGTAAAGAAATTGAGGCATAAACCTCTATGAATTGAGAAGGGTTCAAATTATAAGGAGTAGATAAAAATCTTTGAATAACTCTTCTATCATTATATGCTGTAATTTCTACATAAAAATCTTTTTTTGTGCTTCCACAATTTTCGCAATTAACATATATTTGAAAAGGAACTCCTTCATCAACTTCAGAGGGCAAATTATAGTTTAAACATGAAATGTCTTTTTCAAGATTTTCCAAAGACAAAATAAAAAACGCTGTAAAAGAATAGATGAAAAAAATAATTATTAAAGCTATTAAAAGTATTACATATTTTTTAACTGTTTCCATAAATTTCTTCTTTTCGCAAAATTAAAATACCAAAAATCCCATAATTTGGGAAATGACAAATTGTAATGCAAAAAATAGCAAAATTGCGATAGTAAATATTAGAGGAAAATATTTTAAACCTACTTTCTCATTTCCCTCTTTTAATGCGCCCAACATCATACTAGAAAAGAGCGATGTAATAAAAATCATTATTATTGCAAAGTTTCTCATAAAGTTTACATCGATGTTTATTCCTTTGAAAGATAGCGGAATGTTTATTGGCATTTTTGCTTCAAACTCTTTTGGAGCTATTGTTTGAATAGTTTGAACGAAATATGTTGTAATTCCAAATAACACAGGCATTCCGAAAGCTGCAGCAAAAAATATAAACATTACATATAAATTAACTATTGCACTTAACTCTTTTTTCAAAACATTTCTAGTTCTCAAATCCTCACTAATTTCAAAAAGCAAATCAGAAATTTTCGAACCTTTTTTAATTCCTTCTTTTAAAATGTATAAAAATCTTTGTAAAACGTCTATCTTATATTTTTGAGAATATCTATCTAAAACTTCTTCTATCGGTTTTCCACTATAGACTTCTTTTCCAATTCTTCTAAATATTTTATCTACTAACCCAAATTCTTTTCTACAACTAGAAACTATTGCAGCTTCTAATGTCATTCCGCTTTTTAAATTCGAAGATAATAAACTAATGAATTCTGGTAAAATATATTCAACTTGTTTTTTAGAATTTTCATAGCTCAAATATAAAAGAAAAATAAAGAAAATAAAACCAACAAGAAAACTTAGTATAAATATTAAGAGGTTTTTAAAAATAAAGAGGGTTAGAGAAGCAATTATTAAAGAAAAGTAGAGTTGAGTTGTTATAAAAGAGTTTTCATCTATTTTCAAATCTAAATAATCTAACTTTTCTTTTATCCATCTAACATAACTTTTTGGAAATATTTTTTCTACTTTCATACTGATGGTCTTTTAGATTTTATTATTCCAACAAAGTTAAACTGAATAAATGCAATCAAAACCGCTAAAATATAAAAAAGTTCTTTTGGTAAGTTAACTATTCCTAAAAAACTGCTCAATATTAAAATAACAACTAAGCCCATAGTAGGAAAAATTATGCAAAACATCATAAAAGATAGTGCTATCGGATTTAAAGAAGATCCATATTCTTTTATTTCTGCTCTTTGCTCATTAACAATGTTTGTAACAATATCTTTCAAAACACCAGATATTTCTACTCCACTCCTCAAAGAATTTATTATTTGCCACATAGCTCTTCTAAATTTTTGAGAAGGAATCTTTAAAGTTAATTCCTCCAATGCTTGAATTTCTGAATATCCTGAAGAGATTTTTTTAACAACTTCTTTTAGCTCTTTGCTTAAAATTCCATAATCTTGAGAAGAAATAGATATTAGTGCATCGTACAAAGAGACTCCACCTCTCAATTCTATTAGCAAATGTCTTAAAACAAAAGGTAAATTTTTTTCAACATCTCTAACTTTTCTAGAAACTAATAATTTGGGATAAAGAATGAAGTAAATAAAAACAAAAGATGAAAATGTTAAGGAAAGTATAGCTGCGTAGAAAAGTATATTTGTCTTTGAAATTATTCCTATAAAGAATAATATAGAAAATAGTACTAAAAACCAATGAAAAGAAGAATAAATAGCTAAAGATAACCATTCTCTTTCTTCATAAGGAATATCTGCTTGCTTTAAAGTTATTTCTAAAGGAATGAATTTTGATAATTTATCTGCTAATGTATAAATTATTGTTTTTTTAGAAATGTTTAAAATCTTTTCTGGTTTTAAAGGTAAAAAAGGAATTTTCATAATAAATCTTGTGGTTTTTTACCTTTATTTATCGCTTCTAAAACTTCTTCCTTATTTCTATAATATAAAGCAATTATTTTTCCGATATTTTCAATTCCGTTAAAGTTGTTATTTATTAACCAGCTAAGTATTTTTTTCTTTTCTTCTAAATCATCTAACTGCTCTTTTTTACTCATTCCAGTAAACAATTCTAGCTCAGAAGAAATTCTTAAACTTTCATTAGAAGGAATTACTTTATCTAATTTTACTTCCCATCTAAACAAATCATTAACTTTTTGAGGTAAATATGTAACTATTTCGCTTATTTGGAATAATCTTCTTATTCCTCTTCTTCTTTCTCTAAACATAACAGCAAATAAATGTAAACTTTCCATTAATGTTTCTGGAACATTGATTGGTGGATGAGTTAATCTTCGGTATGCTTGCTCTGCTGTTTCTGCGTGTAAAGTTGCATATACACTATGACCAGTATGCATAGCTTCGAAAAGTACTTCTGCTTCTTCCGCTCTTCTTATTTCTCCAACAACAATTCTATCTGGTCTCATTCTTAAGCTATTTACTAATAAATCTAGCATAGAAACTTCTCCTTTACCCTCTGCGCTAGCTGCTCTTGTAACTAGTGGAACCCAATGATGAAAAGATGCAAGTTGAATTTCTCTGGTATCTTCAATGCTAACAATTCTTTGGTTCGGAGGAATAAATTCTAGAATAACATTAAGTAGAGACGTTTTTCCGCTTCCAGTACCGCCTGCGATTATTATGTTTAATTCATATTGAACAGCTTGCCATAAAAATGCTGCCGCTTCTAAAGATAAGGTATTAGAATTAATAAAATCGATTATTGTCCAGGGATTTCTTCTAAACTTTCTAATTGTTATCGTATTTCCAAAAGCACTTATAGGGAATAGTGTTGCGTTAACTCTGTCACCAGTTAATAAATATGCATCCATTAAAGGATTTAGAACGTTTATTTGTCTTCCAACTCTTCTTCCAATAATACTTGCAATATTATAAATTTCTTGTTCATTCTTCAACAAAATATTCGTTTTTAACCAACCAAATTTTTTATGATAAACCCATATGGGTTCTTTTGAGCTATTTATCGCAATTTCTTCTAAATTAGGATCTTCAATCAAAAATTCTATTATTCCAGTACCTAACATTTCGATAACAATCAAATTTGCTAAAAAGTTTGCGTCTTCCTCTTTTATCTTTATTATTTTTCTTATTTCGTTCTTTGCTTTTTCAAAAAATTCCTTCTTTAATTTTTCATAATCCTCTTTGCTAATGTTTTCTTTTATAGGAACTTCAGCAATTAACTTTTCCTTTATCTCTTCTTTTAAAATTTCTGTTCCTTTTTCTAATTTTGGAATTTTTATATTATAATAACTTACAAAATCTCCTCTATCTATTATTTCTACTTCTGCGCTTACAAATTCTAAATTTATTTTATATTTATCTAGTATTTTCATCTTTTCTTCTTAACAATTACTTTTCCTAATGTGTATCCTAGTTCTACCAATCCATATTTTTCTAAAATTTTCAAATATTTTTCTAAAAAGCTTTCATCTTCTTTCAATTCTTTTGCTAACGAACTTAAATCTATGCTTTCTTTGCTTTCCAAAATTCTCAGTATTTTATCTAATGTAGTTGTGATTGTTTCTTCTTTTGCAATCTCTTTATTCTCTTTCTCAAAATGAGATGCTAATAGCTTTATTATATCGCTTTTGCTAACAATTCCAATAACTTTTTTATTTTCATCTACTATAGGTATTCTAGATATATCATGCTTTATCATAAGTTTTAGTAAAGTTTTTAGAGTTGTTGTTGGTTTTGCAACTATTAATCTCTTTCTTCTCTTAATTACATCTTTTGCTTTTATTTCTTTAAATTTTTCTTCTCCAAACCTTTCCAAAAGTTTTATAATATCTGTTTGAGATATTATGCCGACAATTTTTCCACTTTCATCCAATACTGGCAAGCCAGAAATGTTATGAGAAGTAAGTTTTTTAGAAATTTCGTATAGACTTTCATCTAAATTGGCAAATATTATTTGGGTAGACATTATGTCCTTTGCTTTCATAAAATAGATAATAGCAAATTACATTATTATGAAAGTTCAAAGCGCATTAGAATACTTTATAGTATCTTCTTTTATTTTATCTGTAATATTAATTGGGTTTTCTTTAGCCTTTAGAGAAAGTTTTTCTAGTGTTTCTCAAGCAAACATTAGACAAATAGATCTAAATGTTCAAAAAATTATATTTTATTCACAATCTGTATACTCTCAAGGGTATCCAGCAAAATACACAATACTTTTAAACTTTCCGATAGAAACAAAAATATATAATATTTCGAATTCGCTAGTAATCGAATATTCTAAGAATAAGTTTGTTTATCCTTTAGATTTTAAAATCTTTGTTAATGAAAGTTTTTTTGGGTTGCAAAAAATAGAAATATTGGCTGAAAACGATTATGTTAAGATTAGAAAGGTTTAAATTACAGGTTGCAATAGAATACTATTTAGGTATAAGTTTTTTGTTATTGATATTTCTAGCATTAGCTTATGCTTATATAGAAACCCAAAGGAGTTTAGAAAAGTTTTTAGATTATTATATTCAGCAATCTAATTGTTATTATATTTCTTCTCTGTTAAACTCTTTATTTCCACTAACTATAAAAAACATCTCTTATACTAAAGAATTCTTCATTCAAACTAAGTATGAAATAACTGTTAAAAATTATATAGTTAATGTTGGGAATGTTTCTTGCTTAAGCAAAATAGAAAGTGTTAACGGAACTATAAAAAATGGAAAAAATTTAATAATAGTTGAAAATGGATATGTTAAGATTATTTAAACTTCAAATATCCATAAATGAATTTTTCTTGGCAATTTCTATATTCTTAATAATCGTGTTTTTGCTCTATATATTTCAATTAAACAAATTTAGCGAACTCTATAACTTTTACGAAGATTTATTATTACAACAAGACCTAGAAAACTTAGAGGTTTTTTTAGATATTGAAGGTAAGCCAAAAAATTGGAATTACTCTTATTACGAAATTCTTGGCTTAAAAAGTGAAGAAAAAATAGATTATTCAAAAGTTTTGAGTACAAAAAACATTAGTTATTTAAAAATAAAAGAAAATCTTTTCATATCAAATGAATTTTGCATAGATTTAGATATTGATAAAATTGGTAATTGTAACTTTAACAATTCTAAAAAAGTTTTTGTAAGAAGAGTTATATATCCTATAGAGTTTGAAAATGAAAGTGTAATATTAAAGGAGATTAAGTTAATAGTTTGGAAATAATTATGAAATTAATATCTTTTTCATTAGATATTGTTTTATCTTTAATAATTTTTTCTTTTGCTCTTATTATCTTTAACTATTACCTTTTTTCTGGAAATGTAGGATTCAAAAACATAGAAATCTATCAATCTCAACCTCAGACAAAAAATTATGCAAGCGAAATTCTTAACTCTCTAATAAATACAAAACTAAAAGAAGTTTTGTACCTAAATTTTTCTTTTAATGTTGATGAAAATGATTTAGAAAAGTCTTTAGCAGAAATTATTTCTTCTCTTTATGTTTCTGGAATTTATTCAAACAATCAAACCCTAAAAAATTATGCAAAAGAAATTGCAGAAAAGTTTTTAAACGAAATTTCGAAAAACTATTGCATAGAGCTAAGAATAGTAAATGAAAGCATTTATAAAAATTGTAACAATTATTCTTCTATAGTTCAGAGCGATTCTGCATTTATTTCGGGATTAGAATATGGCAAACCAATAAAAGGTTATATTGCAAGGGCTTGGTTAACCCAATACAGAAAAAACACCACAAAAATTATTGATTTTATTATTAGCGGTTCTGGTTGGAAAGTTATAGCTAATAATGGGGGAGATTTTGAATATTATAAAAACTTTTACATAGATCCAGATATAAAAATCTATAACGCAACTTTGTTTTTTTCGATGCATGTTGGAAACATAAGAACAGAAACTGCGTTATTTAAAAGAGTTAGCATAAATAATTGCGAATTAAGAAATTCTGTTTTGAATAACATAATTTATAGCCAATGCGAAGGGACTTCTACAGAAACTAATTGTGCTATTTTTTCTATCATTGATGTGACAAATTGTATAAAAAATGGAAATAATGAAATTGTAATAGTTGCTGGCGCGCCTCAAAGCTATCATGCACACATTCATCCAGGTTTTAAACTTTCTCTTTTTATAAATGTTCCTGAAAGCTTAAAAGAAGGGAGTAAAGAATTTAAACAAAGAATTTATTTTGATAGAATAGTTGGAAGAACTGGAGCTTGGCTAATAATGCCATTTTTTATTCCAGAGAATGCAATATTCTACAATGCAAGCTTATATCTTAAAGTTTTAAATGTCGAAGATTCGTATATAAAAAATGTTAATACTAGCGATATAATAATATTTCTTAATTCAAAAAATCCTATATACAAAGATGGAAACGATAGTATAGATGTTTGGTATCCGCAAACTCCATATTATTGCAATAATATCGATTATAGAAATTATTATTGTAACAGATATTTTGCAAGTTCGAAGAATATAAACATCACTATGAACATTACTCAATACTTAATTAAAGGAACGAATACTCTATCGATTTACATAAACTCTTTTGGAGATTTTCATTGGGGCAAAGATTTTGCAGAAATTTCTAACGAAAGTTACATAGATATTTACTATATTCTTAACGAATCAAACTTAAAATATGGAGAAATCGAAATATCTAAAGAAATAATTTTTGGTGGAAAGCCAGAAAATCCAAAAACTTATTATTATAACAGAAGTGAAGAAAAAATTTCTTCCGCTTTTATTCATTTAGTTCAAGGATTTAGCTCTATGATTAATGCATCTATTAATAACATTTCTTTTTATCTTTCACCATCTCCAAGAGCTGTTCCATCTCATTTCTATTTGTATCCAAATTTAATAAAATTTGGAAATAATACTATAAGGTTAACCGATATTCAGCCTAGCGGAAGTATAAGTCCTTCTAATTACATCTTGCCATGGACTTCTTTAGAAATAAACTATATAGTTAAAGGTTTAGTAGGATATGGTAATGTTTTTGAAAATCAAAGTTTAGCAATAGAGGACGCTATAAAAAGATTGAAAAATCAAATAGGAAATATCGAAATTTCTAATGTTCAAATAGATACTGAAGATGTCTATGGAATAAGATGGTTATTTGGACCAGAAATCTTAAAAATAATAGTATGGCCAAAGGATTAACATTTTCACTAATAACGTTTTTATTTGTGGGAATTTTATTTTTAATCTTATTTTACTTTTTTTCTATAGAGGAGATTTCTTTGAAAAGAATTTATAGTAAAGAGGAAATAGATATTATTTTAAAAACGTTAAATTTTGTTAAAAGTGACTTAGCAAACTTTTTAGAAATCTCCATACCAAGAATTATTAATGCTATAATAAGTTATGAAATAGAAAATGGAGTTTTTATTAACGATATAAAAGAAACTATAAAAAACTATTTGTTCTATTCAAAATTCTTAAACTCTAGTTATTTGCTTCAAAACTCTAGCTTAATAGATTATAATCTGAGAATTAAAAACTTTTTATCGAAATACAATATTTTTGTAGAAATTACTCCAATAGATTTTGGAATTTATCATTATGATGCATTCAAAATCTTTGTTAATTTAAGTTTGCAGATAAAAATTATATATAAAAATAATTTTTTGAGCACTATAGAAACTATTCAAAGGAATATTTCTATTTTGAATTTCGAAGATCCATTTTATGTAATTAATTCTAGAGGAATTGCATCAAACAGAATTTCAACAAGAAATTTTGAGTATTTTGTTTCTAAGGATTTAATAGGTAATGGCAGCGGAATAGTTTTGGCAAAAACAATAATACTTTTCGATAGAGATTCTATTATAAACCTTCAAAATAAAGGAAGCTACATTTTAGTTACTAAAAACGATTCACAAATTTCTAATGTAATAAATCAGTTTGCTGGAATTATTTTAGAAAAAAATACTTCCATAATTACAATTCCTCATGTAATTGGAAACATTTCAAAAATAAAGAATGAAAGTTATTATGTTTTAAAGAATGGGAATGCTTATAATGTTGATAATATTTATTTTTCTTTGAAAAATCAGCTTTGTTTCAGAAGTAATGAAGGTGCAAGCTTTTTAGATAGATTAGAAGGTAGAAACTTTTTAAGCAATAAATTTAAGCTAGCAGAAAATGTTGGATTAGAATGTTTTGTAGATAAAGATTATTTAGAGCTTAGTGGTGCGGATGTTTATATGAATAAAACTAATATCGATTATCTCTATTTCTCTAGTTTAAGTATAACATCTTATAAAGTTTCTGGTTTTAGAAATTTCTATATAGATGCTAATCATACTTCAAAATATCAGCTAGAAGAGTTAATAGAATAATTATGAACGAAAAAGATTTGATAATAGCTATTATTCTAACTATCTTAACTATTTCTTTAGCTTATTTTTTGGCTAAAGATATTGAAAGAATAGAAAAAGAAAAAGTTGAAAAAATTAATCAAACTTTTGAAATTAATTCAAGTTTTGAAAATTTTGAAAATATAACTTATAAAAATGAAAGCAAAACAGAAACAACAAAAAATAATAGAACATCTTCATCGAATATTTCAAATATTAATATCCCAAGCGCTACAGAAAAAACATCTATAAATAAAGAAGAAGTAAAATCAATAAACTATACTAAGTTTGAAGAAGCATATGTTTATGATGTTTGCTATGCTAGCGAAATTCTTAGCATTGAAGGAAGAAATTTAATATGTTTGAACGAAATTCCAAAAAAGATTTCTATTAAGTTTGATGAAAATAAAATATCTATTTCATATAACGATAAGCTTTATAGAGAAGATAGCTTAAATGAAGAAATTCTTATAGCATATGCTTATGCAAAAGATTTTTATGGAGTCGAAGGAGAAATAAAAAGTGTTTTTACAAATTCTTCTTTTGCATACATTCCTTCTTATAGCTTTGGAGAAATTAACTATTATAATCAAACTATTGTTTATCTTTCTTTCCCTATTTTTGCTAAAACTAAAGATATTAAGAATGAAACTCTTTATATTTTTGTTGAGACTTCGCTAAAGAATTATTTAATTTCTTCTATAGAAATAAGTAGAGATTGAAATATTTCGATAAAATATTTATGATAGAAATTATTAAGGCTAAAGATATTAAGAACGATAAGAAAGTTTTAGAATTGCTTACTCCTTATTTTAGAAGATGGTTTGAAAAAAAGTTTAATGGAAAATTAACTTTACCTCAAAAATATTCTATACCTTTAATAAAAGAGGGAGAAAATGTTTTAATAACTTCTCCAACAGGCAGCGGAAAAACTTTGG
>JAWAZZ010000004.1:0-53712 GCA_038997305.1 Candidatus Aenigmatarchaeota archaeon
GAAGAGCGAAACTTAACTCTCTAGTCGTATTAGTTATGAAATTAAACGAATATTCAATTTTAGAAATAAAAGGAAATGAAATTGTATTATAATGGATTAATTGTTTAGCCATTTCTTCATTTCCTAATGTAACTGTTGGTTCTGGAGAAGTGTATTCGCGAATAATGAGATAATCTATCCATCCTCTGTCCGCTCCCGCTGTACCAATAACATCTTTATAATATCTCCACCTAAAAGTATGAGTTCCAGGGCCTCCAGTATAAGTTCTTAAAGTCCAACCAACTTCACCCGAAATCTTATGTTTTTCAACTCCATCAATTAAAAACTGAAGGAAATCATAGTTTGCTTCAGACGATACGGAGTCATAGAAAGATATAGCAAAACCAGTATTAAAAGTTAGTGTTTTTTCCATCCAAGAATCTTGGTTATCATCAATATTGGGGTCGCTCCCTGCTGAATAAATTCCTTCATAAACTCTATCCGAAGCAATTACCCAGGGTAATGTTCCCCCACAATTATAAAGAGTGCCACATCCCAAATTTCCTCTGTTAAAATCGTCAAACCATTTCATTGTTGCTGTCGCATTACTTAAACTATTTGCACTAGGATTACCATAATAAACATAAATTGTTTTATATGAATTTGCTTGAATAAATGGAACTTTTACCCAAATTCTTGAATAATTTATATAGAATTTTTTCCTAATAAAAAGATCATCTGGTGCTGTAGTTAAAGCATTTGTACATCCCCAAGAAGAGGAAGGCGCAAATGGAGCATTACCTACGTTCCAACTAGAATCGTTAAAAGTAGTTTTATTCCAACCCAATGGTTCGCAAGGATGTGAACAATAGTAATACTTAAATGTTGGATTTGCAAAACAATTAGAATCCTTAGTAGAAGTGCTAGAATCGTCATCCGACTGAGGAATTATATCTTGTCCATTAACTACAAGCCTCAAATCTAACCCACCAACACCAGTACCAGAATTTTCTCCTCCATTTGCAACCCAGCAAGCAAGTAAATTTTCCCCATATTTTAAAGCATACGAAACATCAACTATTTTATTCCACCAACCCACACCATGCACCTCACTCAACGCATCAACAACAAGTTGGTCATTTATGTAACATCTAATTCCGTCGTCATAACCTAGATATAGAATGCCTGACAGTGGTTCAATCCAATAGTTTAATAAAGTAGTTCCATCACTATCTGTAAATCTTATATCCCCAAAATCTGAGCGCATTTTTCCTTGAGATATTAGGTCTGCTACATTTAAAGTTACTAAAACTTGGTAATCAATTAGGTTGTTTGAATTTAATGTATTATTTATAGTTATTGGAATTCTGTATTGCCAACCAGAAAGCCAGTTTATACTAATATTATTAATAGAATAGTTCAAAAAACTTTTTTCTCCTGTTAATTTAGAAGTTATTTCTATAGGAATCGAAATAGAAGTTGAAGTATTATAAATTTTTTTAGAAATGTTAACAAGAAGAAAATCATTTTCTAAATAAACACTATTATCATCTTCATAAACTTTTGTCTCTCCATAAGTTAGCTTAACTTTATCGAAAGTTTGATATAAGCTTTTAGAAATTATATCAGAATAAACTTTATAAGTATAAACTAAAGAGTTTGAAGCATTATCTACATAAAGCGTTCCATCTTTAATGTTTAAAGTAATTTTCCTATAAGAGCCAACCGCTTCTTTCGAAACTTCTTCAATAGCTCTAGCTAAATAATTCATTTCGTTTATAGCATTTTCTAAATTTGAAGATTGAATAATTTTTTCTATCGCAGGTAATAAAGAATTATAAATTAGGAAAATTGCAATAACAGAAATAAGAAAGAGTATAGAATACTCTACATATATATTTGCCATAAAATATTATATTAAACTTCCTCTATAATTTCAACCTTTTCTAATTTTGCTTTTCCTCCAGTAGGTATTGCAATAATTTGACCACAATTTAAGCATTTTACTATAGTGCTTGCTTTATCAAAAATCACTTGCTCATTTCTGCATTTCAAACATCTAACTCTAATAAATTTTCCGGCCATTATTTACTAACAAGCTCTAATTTTTTAACTCTAAATCCCTTGCCATGAGAATGTCTCTTATTACATTCTTTGCACTTAAACTTTAAATCAACTTTTTTAACAGCTTTCTCTCTTCCTTTAGGATTTTCTTTAGGAAAGCTTCCATATCCTTTCATTTTTCTAAGAAATCTTCTTTGTCCATGAGATAAGGTTCTTCTAGGTCTTTTTTTGCTAATTTCTACAGTATGTAAAGTATGCTTATTGCAGTATGGGCAATATATTCTTACTTCTTTTGGAAACTTCATTAAATTAATAATTTCGATAAAAATTTAAATTCTTTATATGCCAAGGAATGAATATAATATTTTAAGACATGAATTAATAGGTCTAAAAGTTAGAATTTATAACGCAAAAAACAAGAGCTTAAAAAAAATTAAAGGAATTGTAATAGACGAAACATATAATACATTAATAATAGAAAAAGAAAACAAAAGAAGAAAAATAGTACCAAAAAAAGGTACAATATTCATTTTTACATTAGATAATGGCAAAAAAGTTAAAGTTTTAGGAGATTTATTAATTGGCAGACCAGAAGATAGGTTAAAGAAAAAGTTTCCAAAATGGAAGCTTACAGAAAAGAATTTAAAATGAAAAACAAAAGCTTAATATTATGTTAATATATGAAAATGCTTGCCCAAATTGTAACGGGAGAATTTCTTATGAAAGATTAGTAAATTCATTGCCTTGCGAAAAATGTTTGCCAGATAATCTTTTGGAAGAAATAAAAAACATAAAGCCAGGAACAAAAAAGTTTTATAACAAAGTCAGAAGTTTATTAATAAAAAACTATACACTAAAAAACTACAATAAATTCATTAAACTTTTAAAACTTTCTCAAAAGTTCTTAAACTTCTTTAAAAAAGCGGTTGGTTCAAAAGCATGGAGCGCACAAAGAATGTGGACAATAAGAATTTTAAAAAATCAATCCTTTGCAATATTAGCACCAACAGGCACAGGAAAAACAACTTTTTTGATAGTAGCATCTTTATTTCTAGCAAAAAACTTTAAGAAAAAAATTTATTTTATTCTACCAACGAGCTTATTAGCATCTCATGTAAAACAAAAATTTGATAACATTTTATCTAAGCTTAATTTAAATGTTAATGTAATTGCATACCATTCTTTACTAAAGCAAAAAGAGAAAGAAGAAGCAATGCAAAAAATATTGAACAAAGAATATCAAATATTAATAACTACTAACATGTTTTTATCAAAAAAGTTTGATTTAATAAAGGATGAAAAATTCGATGTAATTTTTGTTGATGATGTTGATTCTTTTCTAAAAGCTTCTAAAAACATAGATAAAGTTTTAAAGCTTTTAGGGTTTAGCGATGAAGTTATTCAAAAAGCATTAGAAAATGTTGAATTAAGAAGAAGCCTAGTTTTTGCTAACGAAGAAAAAAGAAAAGAAATAGAGAAAAAGATTGAAGAAAACGAAAAATTCATTAAAGCACATTCTTCAATAAACAAAATTTTAATAGTTAGTGGAGCTTCTGCTAGAGCTAGAGTTAAGAGAGTAATGCTTTTCAAAGAATTATTAAACTTTCAAATAGGCACAAGAATAGAAGGAATAAGGAATGTTGTTGATACATATGAATTTGTAAAAGAAAATCTAGAAGAAAAGGTTTATGAATATGTAACAAAATTAGGTAAAGGTGGATTAATTTTTGTTCCTATGGATAAAGGAATTGAATATGCAAAATATTTAGAAGAATATTTAACATCTAAAGGTATTAAAGCAAAAGCACTAGAAAAAACAAAGTTATCGATAATTAACGATTTTATCTTAGGTAACTTAGATGTTTTGATTGGAGTCGCATCATATAGAAGTCCTTTAGCTAGAGGAATTGATTTGCCAGAAGTTATTAGGTATGCAATATTCGCTGGTGTACCAAAATTCAAAATAAAAATTGATTTATCAGAATTTAAAGCTGGAAGATTGATAATGCTTCTATTACATTTAAGGGAATATTTAGACAAAAAAGAAGATAAAGATAAATTAGATGTTTTAGTCAATAAACTAAGAAAGATTACAGGTTTAACAGAAGAAAATCTAAACATTGTTATAAATGCTATAAAAGAAGACAAACAATTAGAAGGATTCTTAGAATATTGTAGGCAAACATTAAAAGATGCTTATGAATTTCTCAAAAACTTATTGAATAATAAAGAGTTTGTTGAAAAATTAAAACAAAGTAAAAAATTGACCTTTGGAGAGGAAGATAAGTTTTATTTTGTTATTGCAGATGTTCAAGCATATATTCAGGCAAGTGGAAGAACAAGTAGATTATACGCAGGAGGAATTTCTAAAGGTTTAAGTTTGGTTTTGATAGATGAAGAAAAAGCTTTTAATAGCTTAAGAGAAAAAATTAAGTGGTTTGATGAAAGAGCAGAATTTAAAGAAATAAAAGAAATAAAATTAGAAAAAGTTCTACAAGAAATAAACAGGGATAGAGAAAAAATTAAAGCAATAAAAGAAGGAAAAATAGAAGCAAAAAGAATGAAAGATTTAGTAAAAATAGGATTAATGATTGTTGAAAGTCCAACAAAAGCAAAAACTATTGCAAGATTTTTTGGAATTCCTGCAATAAGAGATATAAACGATGTTAGAGTTTATGAAGTTTCTAGCGGAGATTACATTTTATTAATAACAGCAAGTATCGGACATGTATATGATTTAGTAACTCAAGAAGGATTTCATGGAATATTAGTAAAAGATAATTCTTTTATTCCAATCTATGGAACAATAAAAGTTTGTCCAAAATGCAATACTCAATACACAGATTTAATAGATAAATGCCCAAAAGATAATGAAAAGCTCCTCGATAAAATAAATATTCTTAATGTTTTGAGAGAATTAGCAATAGAGGCTGATGAAATTCTTATAGCAACTGACCCAGATGCAGAAGGAGAAAAAATTGGATTTGATATAGCAATGTTTATCAAACCATATAATCAAAAAATTAAAAGATTAGAATTTCATGAAATAACTTATAGAGCAATAAGAAATGCGTTGGATAATCCAAGAGAAATAAACTTAAATTTAGTTAAAGCTCAAATAGTTAGAAGAATTGAAGATAGATGGTTTGGTTTTGAATTAAGTCAAAAAGTTCAATTGAAATTCAATAAAAAAACGTTATCTGCTGGAAGAGTTCAAACTCCTGTGCTTGGATGGATAATTCAAAGAACTTTAGAGAGTAAAAATAGTGTAAGAAGTTATATAAGAATTAAATTCGATAGCACTCCAATGACTTTTGACCTGGGTAAAAAACTTAACAAAGAAGAAAAAGAAGAATTATTGAACAAGCTAGTAGAAAATCCAAAAGTTATTGTAAAAATTGTCGAGAAAAAAGAAGAAGTACTAAATCCTTTGCCGCCTTACACAACAGATACTCTTTTAAAAGATGCTTCAAATATATTAAAATTTGATAGTGCAAAAACTATGAGATTGGCTCAAGATTTATTCGAAGCTGGTTTATGCACATATCATAGAACTGATTCAACTACAGTTTCATCCTTTGGAATTAATCTAGCAAAACAATACATCTCAGAGAATTTTGGAGAAGAATTTTTCGTTGCAAGAAGTTGGCAAAAAGAAGGTGCTCACGAATGTATTAGACCTACCAGACCAATAGATGCAGAAAGATTAGTAGAATTAATAAGATTAAAACTGCTTCAAATCCCAATAAGATTAACTAGAGATCATATCATGCTTTACGATTTAATATTTAGAAGATTTATAGCAAGCCAAATGAAAGCTGCAAAAGTTGAAAAGACAACATTTAAGTTTATTTTATTAAATTTTGAGAGAGTAGATGAATATATTACAAAGATTATAGAAGAAGGATTTATAAAGATTTCAAAAATAAAGGTTAGTGAAATTAAAGAAGGAGAATACTCAATTACATTTTTCGATCCTGAAAAAAGTATTTTTACAAAACCTTCAATTTCTCTTTATACTCAAGGAGATGTAATATCTCTAATGAAAGAAAGAGGAATAGGAAGACCTTCAACTTATGCAACAATAATTTCAAAAATATTAGATAGAAGATATGCTTTAAGCAAAAATAATAAAATATTTGCAACAAAAAGAGGAATGCAAGTTTATGAATTTCTAAAAACTTACTTCGAAAAATACATAAGCGAAGAAGTTACAAGAGATTTAGAAAAGAAAATGGATTTAATAGAAGAAAATAAAGCAGATTATTTAGAGATATTAAGAGAAATTTATAAAGAAACTATAGAAATAAAGAACTCTCAGATATAATTATTTCTTTAGTTTTTTCTCTATTTCATAAACTAATTTTTTCGTTTTCACTACAACATCTGGATTTACTGATATACTATCTATTCCTGCTTTTACTAAAAATTCTGTAAATTCTGGATATATGCTTGGTGCTTGACCGCAAATACTAACAGTAACTTTATTCTTATGAGCAACATCTATTAAATATTCTATTGCCCTTAAAACCGCTTCGTTCCTTTCATCGAAATATCCCATATTAGCCAAAATCGCAGAATCTCTATCAACTCCTAATATTAATTGAGTTAAATCGTTAGAACCAATAGAAAATCCATCTACATATTTAGAAAACTTATCCGCTAAAAATATGTTGCTAGGAACTTCTGCCATCATCCAAACTTTAAAATCTTTACTTCTTACTAAACCTTCTTCTTCCATTATTTTTAATACTTTTTCTAATTCGTTAACAGTTCTTACAAATGGTATCATTACCCAAACATTATTTAATCTATATTCTTCTCTTACTTTCTTTATTGCTCTACATTCTAATCTAAATGCTTGTTCAAATTCTTTGCTTATATATCTAGATGCACCTCTCCACCCTAACATAGGGTTGTTTTCTTTTGGCTCGTATTTTTCTCCACCAATTAGTTTTGCGTATTCATTTGTTTTAAAATCACTAAACCTAACTACTACGAATCTTGGATAAATCTCTTTAGCAACTAGAGCAATTCCTTCTGCAAGTTTATTGATATATTCATCTTCTTTTCCTTGTTCTATCAAGTAGTTTGGATGATATTTAATGTAACTCCCTATTATAAATTCTATTCTCATTAATCCAATTCCTTCGAAAGGTAAATGTTTATAATTCTTTATAGCTTCTGGCACACCTAAATTCATTAGTATTTTTGTTTTAGTTTTTAATTTTCTGGCTTCTTCTATTTCAATATCTTCTTTTCTAGCATATTTCAATAATTCTTCAATTCTTCCTTCATAAACATTTCCATTGTATGCATCTACAGTAACTATTTGATTTTCTCTTAATATTTTTGTTGCTTCTTTTGTTCCAACTATGCATGGAATTCCCATCTCTCTACTTACTATTGCTGCATGTGAATTAGAAACTAAAATTGGTAATAGATTTTCAGTAAGTATTACATAGTTCTTTTCTGCTTCATTACTTCCATAAACTTCAAAATTATAAACATATTCTAACTTTTCTTTGTTCAAAAAGTCTATTCTAACTTTTAGTGCTTTTGATTTTTTAAGATTGTTCTTTCTAACTATTAACTTTCCATTAATTACTTCTGGAACTATTCCTAACTTTATTAAAGCCAATGCTACTGCTCTTTTACATTCTTCATCAACTATTTCAATCTCGTTTCCAAAAGAAAGTAAACCTCTAATAAACTCCCTTACAGAACTCTTATCTAAATTCAAAATGAAAATTTGTAAATTATTTAAAATTTTGAATAATAGCGAATTATCGTACTCAAAATCTGAAAGTTTTGATTTTATTAATGAAAGAATTCTATTGTTTTCATCCACAACATTTTCTGAAATTTCTAATAATCTTTTTCTAGCTATTAAACTTCCTATCACATATGCTAATTTTTTAGTTTTTATCGAAATTGGCTTCTCTGGAATATTTATAGGAGAAAATAGCGGAATTTCTCTTCTATACATTATGCTTATAGGTATTTTTTTGATTAGACCATCTTCAAATACTATTGCTTTATGATCTTTAGTTAAATACAAGTGATCGAAGAAATTCCTAACATATATTTTATAAATATAGTCTTTTCTTCTTCCAGCAGCTATTATTCTTTTCCAAACTAATTTTTTATCTAAATTCATAGATAACAAATATACTGGCTTATCTTCAGCAACTAAGTTATAAACTTTTTCAGCTTCTAAAATTCCATAGTTTGTTATTAACTTTGTATTAGGTGCTAAACATGTCATACCGCCTTCATCAGTTATTATTGCAGCGGCTTTTTTCATTGCTGGAACCATATCTGGTTCGGTCATAGTAGTTACTAAAATATCTCCTTCCTCTACTTTATGAATTTCAGAAATATTTTTAACTATTTTTACTTTTCCAAAAGCAATACCTCCACTAGCAGGCAATCCTCTTAATATTGGTTTAACTTTAATATCTATTTCAGTTATTTTCTTTTCGAAAAATGCTGTTACAGGCCTAGATTGAACTATGTATATCTTACCATTTTCAACAACATATTCAACATCTTGTGGAAAGTTGTAATGTTTTTCAATCCTAACTAAAATTTTCCAAAGCTCTTTCAATGTCTTTTCATCTAAAGAAGGTTTTTCTGACAATTCTTTTGGAACTTCTACTTCTTCGATTCCATATTCTCCGCTTGCTATTTTCATTTTAACTTTTTTAGCAATGTGTTTTTCTAAAATTTTTCCAGTTCTTTTATCTAGAACAAATGTATCTGGAGTAACAGCTCCACTAACAACAGCTTCTCCTTGACCATAGTGAGCTTCTATAACAATCTTATTCTTATCTCCACTAGCAGGATGAATAGTAAAAGCTACACCTGCAACATATTTACCTTTAAGATAATCTTCTTTCGAAATTTTTCCTAATTGTTTTTGAACAACAACAGCAATATTAACTTTAAGATGATCGAATCCTTTTTTTGTTCTATAAAAAGTAGCTCTAGCAGTAAACAAAGATGCCCAACATCTTTTTACTGCTTCTATGACCTTCTCCTTTCCTCTAACATTCAAAATTGTTTCTTGTTGTCCAGCAAAAGATGCCTCTTTTATATCTTCTGCAGTTGCACTACTTCTAGCAACAACATATATCTCTTTTTGACCTTCTAATTTGCTTAACTTTTCATAAGCTTCTATTATTTCTTTTTCAACATCTTTTGGTATTGGAGCAGATCTTATTAACTCTCTGATTTTTTGAGTGTTTTCTTCCAATTGCTTTGTGTTATCTACATCTGTTTGATCAAGAATTTCTTTAATTTTCTTATCTAAGCCATTTTCTTCAATATGTTTTCTATATGCGTTAGCCAATACTACAAAACCATTAGGTACTGGAATTCCAGCATTAATTAACTCGCCAAGATTTGCGCCCTTTCCGCCAGCTATTTCAACATCATTTTTGTTTATCTCTTTTAAAAATTTTATGTATTTCATAAATATTCTATTAGCATTAAGGATTTATATTATTTTATCTCTTTAATGTTAAACAAAAAGGTATACAAAGCTTAAATTAAAAGTTAAAAAAGAATAAGCTTTATGAAAAAGAGAATTGCAGTAATTGACAGAGAGCTTTGCAGATTTGATAAATGCGGAATGCCTTGCATAGTTAAATGTCCTGTTATGATAAATAACAGAAAAGCTGTTTACTTCGATGAAGAAAAAAAGTTAATAATAATTGATGAAAATGATTGTATTGGTTGCGGAATTTGTATAAAAGTTTGTCCATTTGATGCAATAAGAATAATAAACTTTCCTAAACCTTTAGATCAAAACCCAATTCATAGATTTGGAATAAATGGTTTCGAACTCTATAATTTACCTTTTCCTATAGAAAATAAAATTGTAGGAATAATTGGCCCGAATGGAATTGGAAAGACTTCCGCTATAAGAATTTTAATTGGTGAAATAAAACCTAATTTTGGCGAAGTAGGAAAAGAGCATGACATATCAGAATTAATAAAAATATTCAGAGGTAAAGAAATTCAAACTTATTTAGAAAAACTAAGAGAAAATAAAATTAAACTTTCTTATAAACCTCAAAGAGTAGATTTGATACCAAAAATAATAAAAGGAAAAGTTAAAGAAGTAATTGAAAAAATGGAAGAAAAAGATAAAATAACTTCAATTCTAAAAGAATTTAATATAGATTTATTAGAAAAGAATGTAGAAAATCTTAGTGGTGGAGAATTACAACTTCTAGCTATTGCAATTGCCCTATCAAAAAATTTTGATTTTTGCTATTTAGATGAGCCAACAACATTTTTAGATGTTTCTCAAAGATTTAAGCTTATAGATTTTTTAAGAAAATACCTAGAAGGAAAATCTACAATAATTGTTGATCATGATATTGCATTCTTAGATGCTTTATGTGATTATATTCACATTTTCTATGGAATACCTTCAATTTATGGAATTGTCAGCAACTTAATGAGTTCGAGAGTTGGAATAAATAGTTTTTTTGATGGTTATATAAAAGAAGAAAACATAAGATTTAGAGATTATTCTATAAGCTTCGAAAAATCTCAACAGATTCAACCAAAAAAGGAAATCTTACTAAAGATTGAAAACTTCCAAATAAAATTAAATTCTTTTGAACTAAAAGTTGAAAATTTTGAAATAAGAAAAAAGGAGATTGTTGGAGTAATAGGCGCTAATGCCTTAGGTAAAACAACTTTTGCAAAAGTTCTCAGCAAAGAAATAAATAGTAACTTAGATTTAAAGATTTCAGTATCTTATAAACCGCAATTCATTAACATAGAATTCGATGGAACTGTTGAAGAATATCTAAATTCTATTAAAAAAATTAGCGAGGATGAAAAAAGAGATTTGATAAATGCGCTAAATCTTCAAAGGCTTTTATTAAAAAATATAAAAAATCTTAGTGGTGGAGAATTGCAAAGAGTTGCGATAGCTGCTTGCTTACTCAAAGATGCAGATTTATATATATTAGATGAACCATCAGCATTTCTAGATGTAGAAGAAAGAGCATCCCTAATAAAAAATCTAAAGAACTTCATAGAAAACAAAGAAAAGAGTTTCTTAATAATCGATCACGACATTACTTTTATTTCTTACATTTCGCATAGAATTCTTTTGTTCAAAGGTGTTTCCGGAAAATATGGTGTTGCTAGAATGTATGAACTAAAAGAAGGGATTAATGAATTTCTTAAAGATTTTAACATAACTTTTAGAAAAGATAAAGAATCTAATAGGCCAAGAATTAATAAATTAAATTCAAAAATCGATAGAGAACAAAAAGAAAAAGGAGTTTATTTCGATATTTAACTTTTTTAAACAACTAAAATTATGGTTAAGATATCGAGTTTAAAAGAGAGTAGAGATTTGAAAAGATTTTTGACAACAATAATTCTAACAGTAGCTCTAAGTTTAATTTATTTTAATTTGTTTAAACTTTTGGAAACTCCAAAAATAAATGAAATTAATAAGTTTGAAATATCTCAAGCATTTATTTGGATTGATAATGCTCAAAGAGTAAGAAACAGTAGCTATTTCTATATTGAAAGAACTATTGAATATTCTATTTCTTATCCTTACATAGTTAGAAAGCCTTATTATTGCTACGAATTACCAAAAGAGTATAAATACTTTTCCAAAAGTTATGAAGAATTGCAAGTTTCTTATATAGACAATAAAGTTTGCTTACCTTCTCAAATTGACGAATTTATTGCAAAAAGCTATGAAATAAAAAAAGAATTAGATTTTGTAAGAATAATGAAAGTTGAAAATGAATATAAAATCTATATTAAAAACTTTTATAATTTTCCGATGAATTTAGATTTAAGAATAGATGTTGAAAAATTAGTTGGACATAAGGCTAATATATATAGAGAAAATATTCTAATTTCTGAAAATGTTTCAATATTCTTCGATTCTAAAGTTATAGCTCCATATTCTAGTTTAGAATATGAAATTAGATAATGTAATAGAAATTATCAAAGAGCTAAAAAAAGAAGCAAAAGAACAATTTGAAAGGAGAATTGTTGCAATATTTACAGATAAAAAGTTAGAAGAGTTAAAACCTATATTTAAGATTTTAGAGGGTAAAAATTCTATTTTCGTTAGCTATGAAAAATTAGATTTAGAATTTTACTATTTAGAATTTAAAGATTCTAAAAAAGTTCTTGGTCAAACATTTGATAACGCAATAATAGACATGAGAGAAAATATACATCCAGATGATATTGGAAGAATTGTTGATAGTGTTAGAGGTGGAGGAATAATAATTTTTATTTTTAGAAAATTTGACGAATTTTTAAACTATCTTCATAACTTTAAGAAAAATCTTATTTACGGAATAAATTTGGAGCCAAGAAATTTGTTTGAAGAAAGAATTTTAAAAAAATTGGAAGAAGGAAAACCAATAAGTATTATAAGAATCGAGAATGATGATGTAAAAATTCTGAAGTTGGGAAGTATAAAAAAGGATAAGTTTTCTAAGAAATCCTTGTTTATCCCAAAATCTAAAGCTCCAAAAAAGTTACTTCGCTTATGTAAAACTCAAGATCAAATAAATGTCATAAATAATTTAATAGATTTTCTTGAAAGCAACAAAAAGGTTTTCATACTAAAAGCAAATAGAGGTAGAGGAAAATCCGCAAGTTTGGGGCTATTTGTTTCATATTTATTCTACAAATTCGAAAAAGAAAAAAGAAGAATTAAAATAAGCATATGTGCATTAGAAAAAGAAAATGTTAAAGTTTTATATGAATTTCTAGTTTTAGGATTAAAAACTCTAAATATAAAGTTCAAAAAAGAAGATATGAAAATAAAATCTAATTTTTGCTATGTAGAATATAACGAACCAATAAAAGTTTTAGATGGAAAATTCGATATAGTAATTACTGATGAAGCTGCTGCAATATCTACAAATCTGTTAATTAGAATTGCAAAAAATTTCGATAAATGCATATTTTCTTCTACTATCCATGGCTACGAAGGTTCTGGAAGAAGTTTTGGAATAAAGTTTAGAGAATTTTTACAAGAGGAAAAAATAGAAAGCGAAGAATATGAAATGAAAGAACCCATAAGATATTCAGAAGACGACGAAGTTGAAAAATGGATTTTTGATTTATTGCTATTAAATAGCGAACCTGCAGACTTAGAAAAAGAAGATTTGATGAAAATTTGGAAAAACGAATATGAATATTTAAAAGTTGATGTAGAAAAAGTTTTTAAAGATGAGGAATTATTAAGAAACTTTTTCGGAATTTATGTTATTGCACATTACAGAAATAGACCTAGAGATTTGGGAATTTTAGCAGATGCGCCACATCATTTTGTAAGATTAACAGTTATAAAAGATACTAAAAAAGTTTTGAATGCATTGCATTTATGCTACGAAGGAGATTTAAGTGATGAACTAATAAACTTAATATTGGAAAAAGGAGCAAAAGAAGTTTATGGAAACATAATTCCAGGAATTCTTTTAAGGCACTATAGAGAAAAAGAAATTGCAAAACTTAAGGGAATAAGAATTGTAAGAATTGCTACCCATCCACAAATTTTTGGTTTGGGAATTGGAAGCTATGCGTTAAAGATGCTTGAAGAGGAATTTAAAGACAAAGTTGATTATATTGGAACTGTTTTTGGAATTTCTCCAAAACTAGCAAAGTTTTGGATTAAAAATGGATTTATTCCTTTACATATCTCAGCACAAAGAAATCAAACTAGTGGCGAATATAGCACAATATGGGTTAAACCTCTAAACGAAAAGGCCAAAGAAATAATAAACAAAATATATTTTGAATTTAAACTAAGAGTTATTAACGCACTAAGCGATGCCTACTACGATATTGAATTAGATAGTGCTTACTATCTTCTAAGCTTTCCTATAAGTTCTACATACTTTCCTATTTTAACTCACAATCAAATAAAAAGAATAGACGCTTTTTATAAAGACTTATTACCATATGAAACTGTCTCAGATGTTGTAAAAGAAATTGCTAAATTTTTCTTTTTAACCGAATTTCAAAAAGAATTGAATGAGTTCGAGCAAAAACTTTTGATTGGAAAATTATTTTTAGGTAAAGGATGGAAAAAGCTAAGCATGGATTTGAAAAAACAATCCATAACACAAGATTTCAGAAATTTAATTAAAAAAATGTGGGAAAAATTAAAACCTTTATTTGAAATATAAACTATTTAAATTTAAAAAATGTATTATTATGCCAGTTTGGAAAATTGTTGTAAGCGATCCAGAAAGTAGAAAAGCATATCAAATAGAAATAGACCAATCTTTAGCACCTCAACTAATAGGTAAAAGAATTGGAGATGTAATAGATGGTAATATTATAGGTTTGCCAGGATATCAACTCCAAATAACTGGAGGAACTGACAAAGATGGTTTTCCAATGCATCCAAATATTGAAGGTAGTGTAAAGAAAAAAGTTCTTTTAAGTTCTCCCCCATGCTTTCATCCGAGAAAAAAAGGAGAGAGAAAGAAAAAAACTGTAAGAGGTAATACAATAAGTGCTGATATAGTTCAAATAAACATGAAAATAGTCAAAAAAGGAGATAAACCATTAGAAGAATTTGAAGTAATAAAAGCATTCTTGCAAAAGAAAGCACAATCTCAACAATGAAAGAATTGCCTGAAATAAATATTGGCTTAGTTGGTCATGTAGCTCATGGAAAAACAATTTTAACAAAAGCATTAACAGGAAAGTTAACTCTTCAACATAGCGAAGAGCTAAAAAGGGGAATAACATTAAAATTGGGATATGCTGATGCAAAATTCTATAAATGTAATAACTGCAACTTTTACTTTTCAGATATATTAAATACAAAAACTTGTCCAAAATGTTTTTCTAAAGATGTAACATTTCTAAGAGCTGTAAGCTTTATCGATGCACCTGGTCACGAAACATTAATGAGTTTAGTTTTAACAGCTAGTAGTCTGATGGATGGTGCAATATTAGTTATTGCAGCAAACGAAAAATGTCCACAACCTCAAACAGAAGAACATCTCAAAGCACTAGAAATTGCAAACATAACTAATGTTGTTATAGCACAAACAAAAATAGATTTAGTAAGAGATAAACAAAAAATATTAGAAAATTATCAACAAATTAAAAAGTTTATTGAAAACACAAAAATAAAAAATGCTCCAATAATTCCTGTTTCAGCGCAGCTAAACATAAACATTGAATATTTAATTGAAGCAATTGAAAAATACATTCCAACTCCAGAGAGAAACGAAAAGGATAACCCAATAATGTATGCTATAAGAAGTTTTGACGTTAATTTGCCTGGAACAAAAATAAAAGATTTAAAGGGTGCAATATTTGGTGGCAGCGTAGTGAAAGGAAAATTTAGAGAAAATGACGAAATAGAAATTAAACCTGCTGCATATCATAATGGAAAATTTATAGAACTTACTGCAAAAATTGTCGAAATAAGAAAAAGCGGAATAAAAATAGAGGAAGCAACACCTGGAGGATTAATAGGTATTCAAACTGATTTAGATCCTAGTATTGCAAAAAATGATTCCCTATCTGGAAGAATTATTGGATTGTTAAACGAACTACCAAAAGAAGTAAATAAGGCATCTTTCGAAATAAATTATTTGGAAAGAATAGGTTTACAAGAAAGGGATATAAAAATAAAAGTTAATGACGTTCTTTTAATTAATGTCGGTCCACAAAGAAGTGTTGGAATTGTAAAAAATATAAAGGAAAACTTTATAGATTTAGAATTGAGATATCCTATAGTAATTCAAAAAAATGACAGAATATTAGTTTCAAAACAAATTTCTGGAAATTGGAGATTAATAGGCTACGGAATATTTAAATAAATTTATATAACATATTTTTAATATGCCCGAGATGTTACCAGAATATTTGGGATATGATAGAACAATAGCAGTTTTTAGTCCAGATGGCAGATTATTCCAAGTAGAATACGCAAAAGAAGCAGGTAAAAGAGGGCCAACCGCAATAGCATTTAGATATGATAAAGGGGTGTTAATAGCTGCCGCAAAAATTGTAGACGAACTACAAATTCCAGAAAGCATTGAAAAAATATTTAAAATTGATGATCACATTGCTATGGTCTCTAGCGGATTAATTGCTGATGCTAGATTTTTAGCAAAAATTGCAAGATATAGAGCACAATCTTATGCCATAACGTATGACGAAAAAATTGATGTAGGAGAATTAGCAAAATATATTGGAGATGAAATGCAACAATTTACAATGTTTGGTGGTTTAAGACCTTTTGGTACTTGGTTAATAGTTGCTGGAATAGATGTAAAAGGAAAACATGTTTTTGAAATAGAACCAAGCGGAACAATATTCGAATGGAAAGCCATTGCAATAGGTAGACAATCTGAAGCTGCAATGAAAATCTTAAGACAAAAATGGAAAGAAGATATGAATAGAGAAGATGCCATAGATTTTGCAAAAGACGTATTGAAAAAATTAGAAAAAGACGCAATAATAGAAATTGTTTATATAGAAAAAGATGTTCCATTTACTAAATTAACAAAAGAATGAAACATGTCTATATCTTTGGAAAAGGCTGTAGTCGCGAGATTAGAAAGAAAAGGTAATAAATTTGAAATATTAGTAGATCCTTTCAAGGCTTTTGAATTTAAACAAGGTAAACCTTATAAAATTGAAGAAATTTTGGCAGTAAATGATATATTTAAAGATGCAAGAAAAGCTGAAAGAGTTTCTGCAAATGAATTAAAACAATATTTTGGGACAACAGACATATACAAGATAGCAGAAGAAATCTTGAAAAATGGGGAAATTCAAATACCCACTGAATTAAAAAGAAAACTAATAGAGGAAAAAAAGAATCAGATAATAAATCTTATATCAAAAAGATTTGTTAACCCCCAAAATGGTTTGCCTCATCCACCACAAAGAATTGCATTAGCTCTAGAACAAGCAAAAGTTAATATAGATCCGTTTATAGATGCAGAAGTTCAGCTAGAAAATATAGTAAAAGAGTTAAAAAAAATTATTCCTCTAAGAATAGAATTTAGCATTCTAGAAGTAAGAATTCCTTTAAATGTTGGAAGTAAAATAATAAATGAGCTAAAAAGAATGAAAATTAATATTTTAGAAGAGAGATGGACAGAAAACTATTTATTTATTAAAATGAAAATTATTAGTGCAACAAAAGACGAAATATTTTCGCTAATGTATAAATATAGCAAAGATATAGAGATAAAAGAAGTTGGAAAAGAACATGGCTGAACTATATGGAAAATTAGTATTACCAGGAGAAGAGGTGGAGAAAAATCAGTTTAGCTATTCTTATCAAGATAAACATATATCAAAAAAATTGTCCTTGATTTCGAAAGAAGAAAACAAAATAAAGGCCATACCACTTTCTCAAACATATTATCCAAATGTTGGAGATGAAGTTATTGGAATTATAAAAGAAGTTGAAGCTTCTGGATGGTTTGTAGATATAAATTCAATAAACTATGCATTTTTACCAATAGCAGAAGCTGTTAAAGAATTTATAGATGTTTATAGAACAGATTTAAGCAAGATTTTAAATACTGGCGATATAATATATGCAAAAGTAATTAACGTTATAAAATATAAAATTATTCAACTCTCCATTAAGGAAAATGATTTCAAGAAATTAGATGGCGGGGGAATAATAAGCGTAAACCCTGCAAAAATCGCAAGAATTGTTGGGAAAAACAAAAGCATGATAAAATTAATTGCTGAAAAAACTAATTGCAAAATAATTGCAGGAAAAAACGGATATATTTGGATTAAATCTAACAAAGCAGAAAATTTAATAAAAGCTATAAACGCAATAAAATTTGTTGAAAAAAATTCACACTTTAAAGGTTTGACCGAAATGGTATCTAAATACTTAGAAGAAATATGAAAGCGAAAGACGTACAACTCATAAAAGATGGAAAAAGAAGTGATGGAAGAAATTTAGATGAAATAAGAGAAATAAAAATAGAAGTAGGAGTAATTCCCATTGCTAATGGAAGTGCTAAAGTATCTTTTGGAAATACAATAGCAATAGCAGCTGTTTATGGAGCAAGAAGCTTAATGCCAAAATTTTTACAAGAAGATGATAAAGCATTAGTAAGAGTTAGATATAATATGGCTGCTTTTAGTACAGATACGAGAAAAAATCCTGGAATGGATAGGAGAAGTATTGAAATCTCCAAAGTTCTAAAAGATGCCATCGAAAATTCAATTTTTGTTAATGAATATCCTAGAGCAGTAATAGATTGTTATGCAGAAGTTATATCTAGCGACGGATCTACAAGAGTAACATCACTAAATGCAATAAGCGTTGCACTAGCAATGGCTGGAATTTCAATGAAAGATTTGATAGTTGCTCTAACAGCAGGAAAGGCTGATGGAAATTTAGTTATAGATTTAAACCAGCTAGAAGATAACTATGGAGAGGCTGATATTTCTTTTGCTTATCTATTTGCAACCGATGAAATAGTTCTATTGCAAATGGACGGAAATCTAACTAAAGAGGAATTTTTAAAGGCATTGAACATGTTAAAGGAAAAAGCAAAAATAGTTTATGAAAAACAAAAAGAAGCATTAAAATCTTATATTGAAAAAACATGATAAGTGAAGAAATAATTGAAAAAATATTGAAAGAAGGGAAAAGATTAGATGGAAGAGGATTGTTAGAATATAGAAAAATACAAATAGATAAAAATGTAATTCCAAAAGCCGAAGGAAGCGCAAGAGTTAAAATTGGTAATACAGAAGTTATTGCAGGTGTCAAAATAGAATTGGCTCAACCATTTCCAGACAATCCAAATGAGGGTATATTAGTTGTTAATGCAGAATTTCCTCCAATAGCTCATCCAACTTTTGAACCTGGACCACCAAACGAAAATGCTATAGAATTGGCTAGATTGGTTGATAGATTAGTTAGAGAGTCAAAAATGATAGACTTAGAAAAATTATTCATAGAAGAAGGAAAAGTTTATGGGGTTTTTGTAGACATACATGTTATCTCTCATGACGGTAATTTATTAGAAGCGTCTGCTTTAGCAAGTGTGGCTGCTCTACATTCTACAAAAGTTCCAAAATATGAAAACGAAAAGTTAATAAGAAACGAATTTGTCTTCGATTTACCAGTAAAATATAAGCCTGTGTACGTAACAATAGGGAAAATTGATGATAAATATATTTTAGATTTAACATATGATGAAGAAAATGTAGTAAACAATCTAATAGCTTTTGGAATAAGAGATGATGATGTTATAGTTTCTATTCAAAAATTGAAAGGAGCCTTTAAGTTTAGTGAAATGGAAAAATTAGTCGATCTAGCATTAGAAAAGTCAAAAGAAATAAGAAAATTCATATAATTAGTAATAAAATAAAGAAATAAATTTAAATCTAACTTTTACACTATTTTTATAATTTTATTATGCCCGAAATAAGAGAAATTATAGATACTTCTGAATTAAAAGAATTTGAAAGAATAGCTGCACATAGTCATATAAAGGGTTTAGGATTAAAGGGTTTAAAAGCAGAATTTATTGCTGATGGATTTGTAGGACAACAAGAAGCTAGAGAAGCTGCAGGCATAATTGTAAGATTAATAAAAGAAGGTAAATTTGCTGGTAAAGGAATATTAATAGCAGGACCTCCAGGTACTGGAAAAACTGCACTAGCTATAGCAATCGCAAGAGAATTAGGAAAAGATGTTCCATTTGTTCATTTGGCAGCAAGTGAAATATATAGTGCTGAAATTAAAAAAACAGAATTTTTAACCCAAACATTAAGAAAAGCAATTGGAGTAAGAATTAGAGAAATGAGAAAAATATATGAAGGAGAGGTTGTTGAACTAGATATAAAGCATAAGCCTCATCCATACAATCCATATTATCAAATTCCATATGCAGCAACAATAAAATTAGAAACTAGCGAAGAATCTAAAAAACTTAGTGTGGATCAAACTTTTGCTATTCAATTAGTTCAGCAAGGTGTTGAAGTTGGGGATGTTATAGCAATAGATGTTGATGGTGGAAGAATTGTAAAATATGGAAAAAGCGAAAGAGCAATTAAAAAAAGTGAAGAAGAATTAACTGCAGAAAAACCAGTACCTATACCAAAAGGAAAAGTATTTAAAGAAAAGGAGTTTGTTTATGTTGTTACTCTACATCAATTAGATATGGCAAGAGCAAGAAGTTCTATAGATTTAGCAAGCATATTTTTTGGAACTGAAAGAAAAGAAATAGATAGTGAAATCAGAAAAGAAGTTGATGAAATCGTAAAAGAATTAATAAAAGAAGGTAAAGCAGAATTGGTACCAGGAGTTGTTTTTATTGATGAATGTAGCTTATTAGATATAGAAACTTATGCATTTTTGAATAGAGCAATGGAACAAGAATTAAGCCCAATATTTATTTTCGCAACTAATAGAGGAATTGCACAAATAAGAGGCACCGATTATAAATCTCCACATGCAATGCCAATAGATTTGTTAGACAGATTATTAATAATCAATACAAGACCTTATAACGAAAAAGAGATAAGAGAAATTTTAAGAATTAAAGCAAAACATGATAAATTAGATTTAGATGAAGAAGCTTTAGAATATTTAACACAATTAGGAGTTAAAAATAGTTTAAGATATGCAATGCAATTATTACATCCAGCATATGTTGTTGCAAAAGAAGAAAATTCAAATAAAATATTGAAGAGGCATGTTGAATATGTAGAAAAATTATTTGCAGATGTAAAGAAAAGTGTTGAATATGTAAAACAATTCGAAAAGCAATTCCTAGAATTCTAAGATTTTATATCTATTAGCGTCATTAATCAAAACCTTATCTTACCTACTTTATTTTAATCGTTCTTTTTTGTTTAAATAGCAATAATTCTCATAGAATTTTTAACATAAACTATTTTATGGAAAATTCAGGATAATGTGATAATTGCCCCCGTAGCTTAGCTGGAAAGAGCACCGGGCTTCGGACCCGGAGGTCGTGGGTTCAAATCCCACCGGGGGCGAAGCATTTACTTCCAGTATAAAAGCTGTATGCTTATTTATATTCTAGTTTTATTTCTGCTATATTGAACATTCCACCTCTTTTCATACTCCTTTATAATTTCCAAATTTCTACGCATAAATTCCTCTGGATTTATAACAATTTTTTCTATAACAACTTTAAATTTTTTACAAAATCTCTTTAAAGAATAGCTTTCATTATCATTAAAAATATTATGACCGCCTATTGCGTATACTATTAAACAATCGGCTGCCCTCTGAGAGTAAATAGCATGCAAGAATATATTTTCATAAGCTCTTGGTATATGTTTTAAAATTTCTTCTTCTAATATAGCATGACCTAACTCGTGAAAAAGAACCTCTGCTATCTGTATCGGATCTCTAGAAAATAATACATTAGAAGAAATATATACTGCTTTCTCACCCGGAACATAAGCACCTACATCAGAGGAAAAATAGGGTGGCATTGTACCAAGTACTATTTCTTCTAAATTTTCTTCCAATATCTTTTTACCTTCAGGAGATAAACTAATATATAAATTTTCTAAGAGTTTTGTGATGAATTCCTTTACTTCTGTATTAAATCCTCTAGCCTTGTCTATTTTTATTTTTTCTAAAATTGAATCCTCCATGAAATGGTTTCATCTAACCAAAATAAATATTTTTAATAAATGTATTTGATGACTAACAAAAACAAATCAAAAAGATTGAAACCTATTATATTGGAAAACCAAAAGCAGATGCTATTGTTCTGTCTATATCTAATTTAGTATTAACAACATAATCAAAAAAATATTCATCAACAATACTCTTTTCATACAAAAGATATCTATTTTTAATAAATGTGTTTTCAAAGGCTTCGTTATATTTTTTTATTATTTCATATCTTTTTGATTTTTCTTTTAAAAATTCTTCTTCTAAGACTTCATCCAAAAAATTTATATCTAACAAAACCTTAACCTTTCTTTTCTGATTTCCAACATCAATCTCAACAGTCTTTTCTAAACTTTCTCCGAAAAACGAATTTATTTGATTTTCAATATATTTATCTAAAGCTTTTGTTTGGAGATACATTAACATTGCTAAATTTTGAGAAATTAAATATGGTTTTATTTCAAACCAAAAATCCTCTATTTCTATTCCAGTATAACTTCTAAGTAAAGTTCTATCCAAAGAAATTTCAACAAAAACATAATATGGACTTAATTTCCATCTCTCTTTTGATGGATATGGTTGTAATGATTTTTTTACAATACTATCTCTAATTTCAATAATATCGTTTATTGTAAAGTTTGTACCAAAATTTTCATTTATTACCTCTATCCCAGCTAAAACAACTCTATCTATAGACGGCTCAGTCGGCAAAACATATTCTTCTATTTTTGAGATATTTTCTTTATCTATTAACTTTTTCAATTCATCAATCAATATGCCTGCTCTTTCTAGAGTTATTTTTTTAGGAACAATTCTTTCTTCTTCCTTCATAAAAGGTGGAATTGATTTTATTAACCAGAATTTTGTAGAATCTATTAACATAGGATAAGTTGCAGATTTTATAAATGCAACGCTAGAAGAAGTGAAAAATACTGGCTCCTCCTTAATAGCTAAATATCTAGCTATTAAAGGTCTTAACATTTCTTTATAATTTTCAATAGAATTTTTTCTCATTATGAGCAATTTTCTTAACTCAGCTTCTCTCTCAAAAACAACTTTTCTAAATTCTTCTAACCAATATAAGAATAGCGAGTTCTTTTTTGCTAATTGAATTGCTTCTGCCATAGTTATATTTGGCAACTTCTTCAAAACATCTTCTGGAGTTTTTTCGTCTTCTAAAGATAAAAAATCTGCAATAAAAGTTGTCCATCTCGTTCTAGCCATGTTAACTATAGATAAATCTCCGGTATGAATATCTACTTGATCTATGTAAATATTCCTAAGAGTTATTTCTAATTCTCTCTTTCTCTTTTGTAGCTCATTTCTCTTATTTTCATCCTTTTCTTCTTTCAATTTTTTATTTATTTCATCTAACTCTCTAAAAATATTCACAAAATGTTTATATTTTCTATAGTCATGAGAAATTAATTGAGTATCGGTAATTGCATTTGCAATTTGAGCTAACTGAGCTTTAATGTTGTTTTCTATCTCTTCTTTCTGTCTTCTTATATTATTATAATGTGGTTGATAATTAGTACTAACATATAAACTCTCGCCAACTTTAAAAACATCAAAGGATTTTTTTCCATATCCAAAGACTATAGAATAGATTATTTCTGTATTCTTTCCAGCAAGGTTTGTAAAATCTAATATATAAGGATTCATAGGTGATATTATAAATTCTCTACTATCCAATTTTACTTTTTTTCCAGAAACGGAGGATAAGAACTCTTTTATCTTATCTATTAATTTATCAGGCAGTAAAAGCTCTACCATAAAATTAGTATTACGCCAATAATTATTAACAAAAGAGAAATTAACTTAAAAACTTTTTCTATTTCGTGGATGTTAAATCTTAAAGATGAAAAAATAGATTCTCTGTTCTTTAAATAAAAGTAAATTCCAAAAATTATTAAAAATATTCCTACAATTTTTAGGATCATCCCGATTTTCCCTGAGATTTATATAGTTCTTCTAATCTTTTTAAAGTATCTATCTCATTAACACTTTTATCTTCTCTTATTCTTTCAATTCTTGGAAATCTCAAAGCATATCCGCTAGTATAAGTAGGACTTTTCTGAATTTCTTGATAACTAACTTCAACAACTATTTTTGGTTTAACCCAAACAAAATTACCTTCTCTTTTAATTATCAAAGGAGTAAGAAGCTGAGTCATTAATTCGAATTGCTCTTCAGTTAATCCTGTGCCACCCATACCACATGTTAATAACTCGCCTGTATCTTCATCTCTAACTGCGAACAAATAGCTAGAAAGCCATTTACTTCTTGCTCCTTCACCATATTCGGCTCCGACAATTACAACGTCTAAAGTTTCCATTGTAGGTTTTATTTTATACCAACCACCAACATGCCTACCAAAAACATAAAAGCTTTCTGGATTTTTTAACATAATTCCCTCTTGCTTTAATTGTAATGCTCTATTGTAAAATTCTTCTATTTCTTTAACATTATCGGTAAAAATGCTTTCTGCCAATTGAATTTTTAACTCCTCTTCTTTTATTATACTTTTTAGAATTTCTCTTCTTTTAATCAAAGGTGTTTCGAAAAGAGTTTGTCCGTTTAAATATACTATATCGAAAACATTTAACTGAACTGGAATTTCCTGCATCATTTTTTCTATATCATATTTTCTATGAATTCTTTGACTAAGTTTTTGAAATGGCATAGGTAATTTTGTTTTTGGATCTATTGGCCAAGCTTCTCCTTCAATTATACATTCATCAGCTAAAACATTTTTCTTTATAGTTTCAACAACATCTGGAAATTGTTTTGTAACATCTTCTAATCTTCTAGTAAATATCCAAACTTTATCTTTTTGTTTATGAATTTGCATCCTTAAACCATCATATTTAAACTCTGCAATAACTTTTCCATGTCTTCTAACAACTTCCTCAATACTTTCTGCCTTTACTCCAAGCATAACTTGCATAGGTCTGCCTAAAACAGGTTTAACTCTTCTTAATCCTTCTATACCTTCTTCTTTTGCAATTTTTGCAACTTCTCCAAAATTTCCTAAAATATTCCATGCAAAGTCGACATAATATAAAGCTTTTTCTCTTTCGCTTGGTTTAAAAAATGCCAAAACTATAGCATCTCTTATTATTCCTTCTGCTACTCCTATTCGTAGTTCATCCAAAACAATTCTAACTAAATATCTGGCTTCTAAAGGTTCTGAAAAATTTAATAATCCAGCTAAAGTAGATATTTTTCTTTCTTGCGAACCTTCACCTTCATAAAATCCAATTTCTCTTAATTTATCATAAACTTCACTAACTGATAATTCTTTTTTGAAAAAAACTTTTTGCTTTCTGTTCTTTATACAATATTCGGCAACTTTTCCTAAATCTCCAAATTTAACATATAATTCCTCTATTTGTTTTAGATCAAAACCGCTAGCTTTTGATATACTTCTCATAGCCATCTTACTAGCTATTCCTAATTCTCTATTTTCGTATGGTAAATAAATTTGGCCTGTAGATAATAAAACCAGTTTAACTAATTCTTCTCCTTCAGCTTTTTTAAACAAGTTAGCTAATATTTCAGTCTTTCCTATTTTAGATGAAATTTTTTCTAATTTTTCATATATTTGACAAACTTCTAAGAATCTCATAATAAATTATATTGTTTTTCAATCAAATTAATAACAAAATAAATTCTCTTAAAGGCTTAGGTAAGTTCAGTAATTTAATAAATTTTCTAGCATCATCACCAAAAATCTTTAGAATTTTCACTAGGAATATACAAAATACTATGTAAGTGATTATGACGACTATGTTTAACCTAATATCATTAAATCTGTTGAAAAAGTTTATTGAAAAAAGGAAAACTAAAATAATAAATATCATCAATTTTAAATTTTGAATAGGACTAATTAAAGCAGCCAAATTTCTTATAGCTATAAAATATAATAAAAATCTTACAAAAGATAAAGTCAAATACAAAAACAAAAATGAATAAATATCACGCAAAGAAAAAATAATAAAACTAAATAGAGATAAGATAGCCAAAAGTATTGAAAAAGTTTCTATTATATATATTTCTTTTGTTCTATTGGTCGAAAACAAAAATGAACTCAAAAAATTAGACAAGATTAAAAATAAAGAAGCTATTGAGATAGTAAGTATGAATGAAAAGGAGAAGTTTTTAAATTCTTGATTAGATTGTATTAAATCGAAAAATAAATTTATATTGTATGAGATAAGAAAGACTAAACTTATTACAAAAACCACACTAAAATTAAATATCTGTTGAATTAAAAAAGATATCTTCTTTTTATTTTTCAACTCTTTTATTGCATATTTACTTAAAATTGGTAAAGCTGCACTTACTATTATAGATGGAAAGAATTGAATTACAGCAGATATTTGTTGAGAAAAAAATATTATAGCAGAAATTGCGGGAAAGAAAAATATGTACCCAAAAATTACAAGAAAGTTAGAAAAAAGGGAATTAAATATTAGAGAAATAAAAGAAGATAATGAATATTCAAAAAATTTTTTAATTTCATTAATTTTAAAAGAAACGTGCTCAAAAAACACAAGTAATAAATCTTTCAAAAAAATCAACTTTAGTATTATTGCTACAATTGTACTCAATATTAGTATATAAACGATATAGAGAAAATTAACACCAAATAAATATGTTATAAAAAACAGAAAAATCAATTTTAAAAAAGATGACGCAAAATTTGAAATAAAAATCTCCTTCATTCTTTGATATCCATACAAAATAGATTCAAAAAACTGAGACAAAAACAAAGAAACCGCTAGAATAGCTATGTATATGTTTTTCAATAAAAAAATCGCTATAAAAAATAAAGATAAGAAGACTGATGAAGAAAAAATTATTAAAAAAAGAAATACTTCTCTTATTCTATTTAAGCTACTATATTTCCATAAACCAGAAAAAATTCCAAAAGAAAGTATATTAGTCAATAATATAGAAAATGATAAAATATAAGAAATGTGTCCATATTCTTCAGTAGTAATTATCCTAGTTAATATGCTCCAAAATATTATTCCAATTAACGAAATGCTTAAGGAATTCAAAAATAAGTAAAATATATTCTTTGATAGCTCCCTCATTATAATGATTTAAATATTTAAAGGTAAAATAAAGAATATAGTATGGAAGAGTACCAAACAAAAAAAGGTACAACAACATTAGGAATAATTGCAAAAGATGGAATCGTAATTGCTGCCGAGAAAAAATCTACTATGGGGTTTTTAGTTGCTAGCAAGGAAAGTGAAAAAATAATTAAATTAAACGATAGAATTGTAATGACAACCGCAGGAAGTGTTGGAGATAACCTAACATTAGCAAGATGGTTAAAAGCAGAGATTAAGTTATTTGAAATTCAAAACGAAAGAAAAATTAGTGTAAGAGCTGTTGCAAATCTATTATCTAATATATTAAGTGCATACAGATTTTTCCCATTTTTGGTCCAGATAATAATAGCTGGTTATGATGAGTATGAAGGTTTTAAAATGTATTCTTTTGATGCAATAGGCGGAATGGAAGAAGAAAAGAAGTTTTTTGCCACTGGCAGTGGAAGTCCTATGGCATTGGGTGTGTTAGAAGCTTTATACAATGAAAATTTGGATGTAAAAACTGCAAAAGAAATTGCAATAAAGGCAATTAAGGCTGCTGTAGAAAGAGATATAGGTTCTGGAGGCAGAGGAATAGATCTAGCAATAATAACTAAGGATGGAATAAAATTCGAGTTTGTAGAGTTATAATTTTAACCTAACCGAACATTATGGAAAACATAATAGAAAAAATAAAGAGTAGATTACCAAAGGAATATATAAAGGAAATAGCATTTGAAGGTGCAGAAATAATTATTTATACAACTAACGAAGATTTTTTTAAGAATTCTTTCGAGTATATAAAAGATTTAATATCTGAACTAAAAAGAAGAATTGAAGTCAGAATGCATCCATCTTTATGTAAAGATAAAAACTATACAATAGAATTTATAAAAAACACTATACCTCAAGAAAGCAATTTAAAAGATATTGTATTTGAAGAAAAGAGAAGTTTAGTTTTTATAGAAGTTGAAAATAGTTCGGTTGCAATAGGAAAAGATGGTGAAAATGTCAAAAAGATAAAAAATGAAACTTTCTGGACTCCAATAATAGAAAGAGTACCTTCAATACCCTCTGCAATAGTTCCAAATGTTAGAAAATTTATCCATGAAGAAGAGAATTTTAGAAAAGGTTTTCTTCAAAAAATAGGTGAAAAAATATTAGAAGTTAAAGAAAGTAAAAAGCATTGGATAAGGTTAACATTTTTAGGTGGGGCAAGAGAAGTTGGAAGAAGTTGTCTGTTAGTAGAAACTCCTCAATCAAATCTATTAATAGATTGTGGAATAAAAGCAGGAATTTATAACGAAAATGGATTTCCAATATTAAAAATTAGAGAGTTTGATTTATCTTCTATTGACGCTATAATAGTTTCTCATTCACATTTAGATCATGTTGGATTTATTCCCTATCTATATGAGCTCGGTCTGGATGCACCAATTTATATGACCGAGCCAACATTAGATGTTTACACCCTTTTAATAACTGATTTTATAGAAGTTATGCAAAAAAATGCAGTAAATCCTCTTTTTACTTCTAAAGGATTAAAAGAGAGTTTAAAAAGAGTAATAACATTGGAATATGATGAAGTCACAGACATTACTAGCGATGTTAAACTTACTTTTCAAAATGCTGGTCATATTATTGGTTCGGCACTAGTTCACTTACATATTGGAGATGGCTTACATAACATAGTATATGCATTAGATCAAAAATTCGATAGGACAACCTTATTAGACCCTGCATTTACAGATTTCAAAAGGATTGAAACATTAATAATAGAATCTACATACGGAAGTAAAGAAGACATAATGCCAAAAAGAAAAGAAACAGAAAAAGAGTTAGTAGAGTATATAAATTCTGTAATGCAAAGAGGTGGAATAGCACTAATACCAAGCTTTGCAGTAGAAAGAGCTCAAGATATCATGGCAATATTGGCTAGAGAAAATTTTGAATATCCCGTTTTTGTGGATGGAATGATTTGGGATGCAACAAGTATTTATACAGTTTATCCAGAATATCTGGGAAAACATGGAAGAAAATTAATAAAAGAGAAGATTTTTAACAAAGATATTTTCAAAAGAGTTTCTACGAAAAGCGAAAGAGAAAAGGTTTTAGAAAATGCACCATGCGTAATAATTTCAACCAGTGGAATGCTTACTGGTGGGCCAGCAATAGAATATTTCAAAAGAATTAGCGAAAATGAGAAAAACGCATTAATATTTGTCGGATTTCAAGCTCAAGGAACACTTGGAAGAAGAATTTTGGATGGAGAAAAAGAAATTCAATTAGAAGAAGATGGAAAACTAAAAACTTTTAAGGTTAATCTAGAAGTAAAATATTTGAAAGGATTAAGTGGTCATTCAGATAGAAGACAATTACTAGCTTATGTAAACAATCTCACCTCAAAACCAAAGAGAATTTTTGTTGTTCATGGCGAAGAATCAAAGGCAGTTAGCCTCTCAAACACCTATCAAAAACTTTTTGGCATAGAGAGTTATGCACCAAGAAATTTAGAAACTCTCAGAGTTCTTTAAGCAATTCCAAAATAGATAATAAATGGCTCTAAAAAGTTAGAGTAATGAAAAGATATATAAGGAACTATCTTATCTTTAAATTTTTCGTCTATAACAGGTTCTTTGATAGATGCTATAGATAAAATTAAAGAAAGCAAAATTTTTTCTTCATTAGAATCTAAAGAATTATCTCTATAAAAGTTTGTAGCCCAACCAATTATGTTATTCTTATAGTAAGTTAATGTTGCTGCAGCTATATCAGAATTAGCCTGTCTTAACAAATAATTGTTAGGATCCTTTGGCATTACAACTATTGAATTTGTTAAAAGATTGAAAGATTGTCCACCAGAATAACCAAATTGGTACTTTAGTATTTTAAAGGCCTTATATGTTGCAAAAGTGCCACTATTCGGTTTTGTTAAAGTCGCTGCAGAATTTCCATTATTATTTCCAATAGTTAAGCTAAAAACGTTTTCTAAAGAGTTTTTGTTAGAGTTATAAAAAGTTATATTAATATCGCATAAGAATAGAATCCCGTTAACTTCTCTATATCTTAACAAATCTGCATAATAATTATCTAAATTCTCACATCCTATTATCAATAATCCATGTCTTTCAAAATCTGTCTTAGTTAATGGAAATGTTGTTGGAAAAAATCTAATACTTATGGGTCTTCCGTTAATATAAACATTTAAAAATCTGTTGTTCAAGTCTCTCAAAACTTCTTCGTTGCAAATACAAGAAATGTTAATTAAATTAGGAAATAAACCATAGTCGCTTATATAAAATTCCGGTATTCTTTTAACTTTATCTATTAATATATAATAAATTTGATCTCTTAGGTTTAAATAATTTGCATTTATGCCATATAATTTGTCAAGAGAAAATAGAATATCATAAGATAAAAATTTTATATATTTTTCTTCAAAACCATAAGGTTTTGGAATAGAATAATACAAAACCAAATAAAAAATAATGAGAATTGAAGATGCCAAAAGAGCATCATAAACGGAGAATTGTAATTTCATATCATTATACCTATTTCAAAAATTTCTATATTATTATTGAAGGTAACAACTCTTTTAACAGCTCTAACATTCGAAGTAAAACAACTATAAAAAGTATTTCCACTACTCAAACTTATCTTAAAATCTCTTGCAACCAAAATTTCCTTAAGCTTATCTTTATTGTTATTACACTGAGAAAAAAAAGAAACAACCTTATTATTGTCTAATTCGTTAAATTTTCCTTTATTTAAACCTATATCATTATTTATTTCGTAAGACGAGTTAGAATATATTATTTGATTAGAAAGTGCTAAAGCTCTTATATTTTGAACATAAGTTCTATAAGAGTCTAGAATATCCAAATACAAAGATGTAGAAAGAAATATTACTATAAAAACTGTGGCCACAAATATTGAAATAGAAATTGTTTGATCTAATATGTTTTGAAGCCTCATAAAAATCCTATTCTTCCTAAAATAAGAAATATTAAAAAAGTTACCGTAAAAAGAATTATAGAATGCATTATTCCTTTTGCTATACTCTTTTCTGCACCATATCCTATTATTAATCCAGAAAATGCTGCCTGCAAAAGTGCCAAATTCAATAAAACAGCCAACATATAAGCTTCTGTGGAATTTTTAACTTCTTTCTTAAATAATTGTGATTCAGCCAAATAGAAATTACATATAATTTCTTCCAAGCTAAATGTACCGTAAGTCAAGCAAATTGGTTGAGCCTGCTGATTGGTTTCTAAAAATTGAGTATATATTGGGACTAAAACCTTAATTAAAACTATGATTATCGCAACAATTACTAATGAAATAGCATAAAAAAGAATCGTAAATTGAGATATTACAACCTTTCTTTCTCTTTCTACCTCAGATAATTTTAGAATAAAATCATATAAGGAATCTATCGCATCCTTTAGTCCAAATCCGCTTTTTAGTTCATATTTTAAAATTCTCAAAGAATTAAATATTTTTCTGTTAGGTTTAAAAGTATTTTCTAAATATTCAAATGCCTTTTCTAAAGAAATAGAGGCTTCTAATTTTCTTTTAAAAATTCTAAAATGCTTTGTTATTTCTCCATATCTTTCTTTCGAAATCTCTATTAAAGCTCTTATGGGTGCTATTCCAACTTCTATACTTCTGGATAAGTTCTTAAGAAATACTGGAAAGTATTTATCTGCTAAGGATACTTCTATTTCTCTTTTTAAAATTTCATAACCGGTAAATGCCAAAATAGTTATAACGAAAAATATAAAAACATTTATCAGGGATATTGGTTCAAAAAAATAAACTAATATTCCAATTACTATAAAAATCGGAATTATAATCTTCAAATATCTATTCATGGTATCATAATTCTAATCAATTTTGCAATCATAAAAGATGCAATAGGTATTATAAGAAAAGATAGTAAAAATTGCGTCTCAACAATTCCTGGCATTGGTTGCAAAAGAGAGAAGATAGAGATTAAAATATTTAGAAACATGGCACCAACCAATATTACTATCATATGAATTTGCAAAACCATAGCAACTTTTCTACCTGATTCTCTTATCTTATTTCTATATTCTTCTATTTCATCTCTCGCAAAAGAAGAAACATAAGCCTTTAAACTTCCTCCAGCTTTTATTGTTGTAGATAAACCAAACAAAAATCTCTCTAACTTTTTCGATGGAACCAACTCAATTTTTTTATCTATAGCAGATAAAATATCTAAACCTCCAAATTCCATTAATTTTAGAATGTCATTTAATTCCTTAGAAAGCTTAAATTGAGGATTACTGGCTACGAAATTTTTTATAGAAATTCCAAGAGGTGTCTTATCATTAACAAAAACGCTAAAAGTGTAAAGAGATTCGTGCAATTCACTCTCTATTGAAGATGCTAAACTTCTTATTCTCATGCTAGGAAGTTTAATATATATGAAAAAGATTAGAAAAGATATGAATATTGAGAGAAGTATTGAAGAAGTTAAGGAAAAAATTATATTTTGAGTTAAGACCATTAATAATATTGATGAAAAGACCATAGAAAAAACAAAACCTAAAAATCCAAATAATATTGCTTTAGAAATATAAATTTCAACATTTTCTTTGTACTTTAATACTTTTAACTCTCTAGGCAAGTCTTCAAAAAAATTTTTAAAAAAATTTATAACTTCAGGAAATGCTTCTTTAAACAATAAAGAAGCCTGAGTTATCATGCCAATAATTCGTCTATATAACCTATTAAACCCTCTTTATTTATATGATACAAAGTTATTATTTGATGGAAAGTTTCTAAATCACGTATGTCATATCTATACATAAATTCTAAGACTTTAGCTCTATTTAGAATTTCCTCTTTGATTTCATTCTCATCTAACCCAAAACTCTTTGAAATTTTATATAAAGTATAACTCTTTGAAACTATTTCAAACTTGTCGTTAAACGGATTCCATATAATTACGTCTCTATACTTTACATCCTTTTCGTCAGCAGCTAAAATTTCGACAATATTTGAAACTCTTCTTGTAATTCTATCTTTATAGTATAATCTCTTTACAAAAACAACCAAGTCTAAAATTTCTATTAAAGATGGGCTTAACTCTATTGGTTTTGTTTTTAATCTATCTATAAGTTTTGTCATATCTTCGGCATGAATTGTAGCTAATCCAGTATGACCAGTCGCCATTCCTTGAAATAGAACATTTGCCTCTATACCTCTAACTTCTCCTACTATAATATAGTCTGGCCTTTGTCTAAGAGCTGCTCTTATTAATTCGAACAAATCGACTTCGCCTTCTTTTCCAGTAGAAACAGGAACTCTAGCAACATGTTGTATCCAATGAGTATGTGGTAATTTAATTTCTGGAGTATCTTCAATAGAAACTATCTTTTTTTCATACCTTATAAATGAAGAAATTACATTTAACAGAGTTGTTTTACCAGTACCTGTACCACCAGATATTAAAACATTTCTTCCATAATCTATACAAAACCACAAATAAGCCAAAGACAAAACATCTATAGTCCTTGATTTGATTAGATCTATTGGTGTCAATACTTTTTTTGGGAACTTTCTTATGGTAAAGTTAGAGCCTCTAATAGCAATATCCGTTTCTAATGTTGCTTGTAATCTTGAACCATCTGGTAAAATTCCATCTACTAGTGGTTGAGCTAAGTTTATTGCCTTTCCACATTTTTGTGCCAATCTTATTACTAAAGAATCCAATTCTTCTCTATTATTAATAATTATATTTGTTTGAATAGAACCTAACAAAGGATTTTTATGAACTACAAATATAGGAATTGATAAACCGTCGCAACTAATGTCTTCTATGTTAGGATCTCTCATTAATGCGTCTATAATTCCATATCCAATTAAATCTCTTTCAACGTAATACCAAAGTTTTTCTTTTTGTTCTTGTGATAATTTATAATTTTCTATTAATCTGTTGAAAATGTTCGCAACCTCTTCTTCGTAGGGTAATTCAAATCTTTCTCCCAATAGTACAAATATTTTTTCTTTAATTTCTTTTAGAATATTTCTTTCCTCCTCAGATAAAGGTGGTTCTATAACGTTATATATGTACCTACCATTTTCAAACGTAATTCTCGCATAAGCAAAAACTTTTCCTTCTTTTACGTTTAAAGGATATTCCTCTATTATCCCTTCTTTTCTTTCTGTTTCTTCTAAAAACTCGAAAGGATAGTAGGGTATTTCTATTCCTGGGAATTCTTCCCAAGGTTTTTTAGTTTTTGGTTTTCTTAAACCAAGTTTTGCCTCCAACTTTTTAATTTTTGCCCTCATCTTAGCTTCTATTTCAGCTTGCATTCTAGTTAAAATAATTGGAGTTTGGGTTTCCCAGAATTTTTTTGCTCCCTCAAGTATTTTTCTACCTATTACCATAAAATTATTATTTATGCTAAACTTTAATATTAATTTTTATTTTTTACTTCTATCTTATTCTGAAATTTGTTTATTTCTATAACAATATTCTTATCCGAAGAGGCTAAAATATCAAAGAAGTATGTAACGTTTTTGTTAAAAATGTTTGAATAGATAATAGAAGATGAATACATTTCCTCATATTTAACTCTTACATTTCCTTCATTAGATACATAAAAAAGATAATTTCTAGGAATAGAATAGTTTATGTTTAAATTATAACTTACCTTACAATATTTACATACTGAATCAAAAATTAGTATTGGCGATTCGATTAAATTTAGAATGGAATAAACGTTAAAAGTATTTACATCTTTAGCAACTCTGTCTCTTAAAAATGTAAAATACATCAAAAGAAAAGAGATCACAGAAAAAATTATAAAAGAAAATACTACATAACTTAGTATTTCAGTTTGTAATAAATTCTTGTTCATTTAACTAACTTTAAAGCTTATTACTTTATTTTGATAATCTATTCTATCAAAACTTATAAATATATACTTAGAGTTTGAATAAAATGGTTGGGAAAAAAATAGAGTATAAGTATCTCCCTCAACAGATATCCTCTTTAATCTTAATCTGTAACTTACTCTATATACATCTTGTACCTTCTCAGAATAAACTTCGACAACATAAAATGGTTCTTTTGGAAATTCACAAACATCTTTTAAACATCCGTATATCGCTACCCAATTTCCAGGACTTACAGGGGAAACCTTGGAAGAAAAAGAAAATGTTATGGTGTTTTGAGTTACATTCCAAGAACCATCATATCCACCAACTCTTTCACTTCCACTCTTTGCAATTAGTATTCTTCTCAATGCAGCTTGCACAGATGATTCAGATAAATCATTGAAGAGTGTTTGATAAATAATATTTACTTTCATTTCGTCTTGTCTTTTTTGCAAATAAGGAATTCCCCACGAGAGAATTAAAGAAATTAAACTAACAACTAAGAGAGCTATTAAAATAAATGATAAAATTTCTGAAACCCCTCTTTTCATAAAAATATTATTTTTCTAGAGGTATTAATCCTTCTTTTTTGATTGGAATCTTTAGTTGTTGAAGTTGTAATTGTATAGGAGCTTGAGGTTTTTCTTCTGTAGATGTTCTAGCCACTAATTTCTTTTCCAACTTATTTTCAAAGTTTCTTATTTCTTCTACTAATTGCTTATTCAATTCTGCTAATGTCTTTATTCCTTCGCTTACCTCACTCATTTTCTTTACTAGAGGTTTAAAAGCCTCTGGACTTATTACTTCTTGCACTACAGAAGTTTTAATAAAGTTTAAAAGCTCGTTCATTTGCATCACTAAAGAATCTAATTTGGGATATAGCTTTGAAATTTCTAATTTCAAAGCTTCATTAGATTTAACAACTTCATCGACTATTAACTGGTTTATTTTTATTATCTGTAAAATTTCTCTAAAAAATTCTTCTCCACTTTTTTTATTTATTTCTTGTTCTAATTTTTCTAATCTCCGCTCTAATCTTCTTAAAGGAGTAGAAGGAATTAACTCAAATTCATCATCCATAATTTTATAATAATTGATTAAACTTATATTTATACCTTTTGGTTAATCTATATTGTTAAGATTTCTTAAACCAAGCAGCTAACGATGTTTGCTTTGTTTTTCTGCTGGCTTCTTCCAATTTGCTTAAAGCGTTTAAAACTCTTTCTTCGCTAAAATTTCTTTCATCAACCATAAACTTCAAAATTTTTTCCTTATCTATTTCACCAAATTTTATTTCTACATTTTCTTCTACTGGAGGATTTAAAAAGAAGTTAAATATTTCATCTATTTCATCTGGCAATTTTAAATATCTTTTTATTCTGTCGAAAGTTTTTAATTCTCTAACTAATTCTAACGCTTTTTTTGGTCCGTAACCTTTAACGCCTTCAAAATAATCACAACCAACAATTATTCCTATCGCAATTAGTTGCTCTCTACTTATTCTTAATTTTTGAAGTAATTCATTAAGTTCTATTATTTCTGGTTTTATTTCGACATAAATTTCTTTTTTTGGTAATTTTCTTTTTCCACTAATACTTAAATTCCTTACTAATCTTGAAGAACCAAAAAGCAAAGAATCATAATCTTGAGATGCAGACGCATATACTAAACCTTTAGCAGCTAAATATGCAGCTTGTGCTTCGCCCTCGCTTTTTGCTTGAACTACTGGTAATCCCATATATTTCAACAATTCTTTTGCTTCCTCAACCATTTCTTTTGTTAGAATACTTGCTGCTTGTGCATAAGTTATTGCCTCTTCTCCACTTTCTAAAGCTTCTTGCCATTTTTTAAATGCTTCTTCTTTCGCTCTTAATCTTTCTTGTATCTCTTTTAGCTTAAATTTTGGTGGTTCGCCATCGAAAACATACACAGGCTTAATTCCGTTTTCAAGCAAATTAATTGTTCTATAAAACAAGCCAGAAATATGAGAAGTAATTCTTCCCTTGGAATCTCTTAATGGTTCGCCAGTATCTTTATCTCTTATAATAGACAAAAATTGATAAAGGGAGTTGAAAGCATCTATTGCTATTGTTTTGTTAGCTAGCTCACTTAATTCTACCTCTTTTTTTACATCCTCTACTATATCTCTTAGATTAACTCCCATTACTTCTTCTTTTTTCTTTCTTTTTTAGCTTCTTCTGTTTTCTCGCTTTCTTTTTGTAATTCTCTTTGTAATTCTTTTTCTATTTTCCATTCATCATAGTATAACCATGCTATAAATAATCCTAGAAACACTAACATTACTGGAATTCCTCCGTTTAATACTGTTATTACATCTGATAAAGCTGGTTTTAAGCTTAGAAAGGGTACTCCTTTAAATATATAGTATATTGCTGCTACTGCTATTACTATTCCTAGGAAAGCTTTCACTAAAGGATGCATAATATTATAAGAAGAAAAGATATTTATGTTCGAATTATTAAGAAAAGAAATTCAAGAATTAATAAAGGATAGATTTGAAAAACCCACCGAAATACAAAAAATAGCTATACCACTAATTCTTTCTGGTAAAAATGTTTTGATCAGTGCACCCACTGGCTATGGAAAAACAGAAGCAGCTTTTTTACCAGCTTTAAGTAAAATTCTAGAAAATCCAATACCAATTTCAATAATTTATATTACCCCCTTAAGAGCATTAAACAGAGATTTACTCGAAAGGTTAAATTATTATAGTAAAAATTTAAACCTAGAAATAGCTGTTAGGCATAGCGATACTTCGAAGTATGAAAGAACTAAACAATCTCAATTCCCTCCTCATATATTAATAACTACTCCTGAAACCTTTCACATAATTTTCCATACAAAAAATTTGAGGAATCATTTAAAAAATGTAAAATTTGTTATAATAGATGAAATTCATGAAATCTGTGATAATAAAAGAGGTTTGCACCTATCTATTAGTTTAGAAAGATTAAGAGAAATTGCAAATTTTCAAACGATAATGATATCTGCAACCATTAGCAATTTTTCAATAGGAAAACTATTCTGCAAGGATTTTGAAATTGCCAGCTTGGAAAAAATAAAAGAATACGAATTTCATATAATTTTAGAAAAGGAATTTGAAAAAAGAATTAAAAAGATTGTTGAAATTTTAGAAAAATATAATCAAGTTCTAATTTTTACAAATACAAGAGAAGAAGCAGAATTTTTAGCCTATAATTTAAAAAAGTATTTAAACGTAGAAGTCCATCATTCTAGCTTGAGTAGAGAGGTAAGAATGCAAATAGAAAAAGATTTTAAACAAGGAAAGATAAAAGCAATAGTTGCAACTTCAAGCTTGCAGCTAGGTATCGACATAGGAAATGTAGATGCTGTAATACAATACAATAGTGCTAGAGAAGTTATTCAATTAGTGCAAAGAGTCGGAAGAAGTGGGCATAGAGAAAATAAGAAGCCAATTGGAATTATAATTTGTAGCGATGAATTAGAATATGAAGAATCCAAAAATTTAGTAAAATTTGCAAAGGAAGGAAAATTAGAAAAATTGGAATTTCCTAAAAATTCTTTGGATGTTATTGCTAATCATATTTTATCTCTTTGCAAAGAAAAAAGATATACTTTTGAGGAAATAAAAAAAATAATTAAAAAATCTGTTGCCTTTGAAAATATTAAAGATGAAGAAATAAAAGAAGTTTTAAACTTTCTTAAAGTTCATAAACTATTGTTTGAAGATAACCTAACATATAAAACCAGTAAAAAAGGTTTTAAATGTTTATTAGAAAATCTTAGCTTAATACCTTCTATAAAGCAATACGAAGTTATAGATATCACTTCCAATAGAGTAATAGCAAAATTAGATGAAAACTTTGTAGTTACAGAATTAGAAATTGGAAACTCTTATCTAATTAAAGGTAGCTCTTGGAAGGTTGTTGATATAGATGAAGAAAAAGTATATGTAGAACCTAGCGAAGAAGAAGCAATAGTGCCAAGTTGGGAAGGGGAATTAATTCCTGTAAGCTATGAAGTGGCAAAAGAAATTGAAAATTCAGAAATTTTTGAAGGAAAAAAAGTTGAAATTGTATTTGATGGTAAACATTTTTACTATATTTTTCATTTACCATATGGAAACAGAGTTAACGAAACTTTAATGCATGCTATTTTATTTTTCGTTTCTAAAGTTTTTAAAGAGATGTTTAGCAAATCTCTTCAGTACGGAATTATTTTTAGAACAAAACAAAGAAATGATGAAATATTTAAACTTGCTTTAGAAAATTTAGATAAGAATTTAGAAGCATTTGTCATAGATTCTGTAAAAAATTCTAAATTATTTTATTATAAATTTTTTCAAATTGCTAAAAGATTTGGAATAATCTCTCAAGAATCTAAATTATCATTCTCAAAAATTAAGAAACTTGCAGAATTTTATAGAAATAGCGTAATAGAAAAAGAAGTTCTTAATGAAATAATATTTGAAAAGTTGGACTTCGAAAATGCTAAAAGAATTCTAAACGATTTAAAAAATTTAAAACTCGAATTTAGAGAAAAGTTTTCTAAATTTTCTGAACTACTATTAAAAAGAGTGTTCTCTTTTTCAGAAATTCCTATGTTAGAAGCAAACATTTTAGAGAAAATAAAAAATAGATTGCTCAATACTGAACTAATTTTTCTCTGTTTAAACTGTAAAAATATTTGGAAGAGAAAAGTTAAAGAAATTGATTTCGAAAAATGTATAAAATGTAACTCTCCTTTTGTTAGCATTTTAAAGAAAGAAAAAGATTTAGAATCAGCATTAAAGATTTTGAAAAAAGTAGAAAAAGGTTTAAAACTAGAAGAAAAAGAAAAGGAATTTTACCAAAAGTTGTATGATAGTGCAACATTATTCAATAGTTTTGGAAAAAAAGCTGCACTAGTTTTAGCTGGCAAAGGTATAGGAATAGAAACAGCCAAAAAAATCCTAAATATAAAAAAAGTTTACGACAACGAAAATAAATTAATAGAAGAAATTTTTGAAAAAGAAAAAGAATTCATAAGAATAAGACATTTTTTAGAGTAATTAAACTGCCCCGGCCGGGATTCGAACCCGGGTCACGGGCTCGAGAGGCCCGTATCCTTGGCCACTAGACGACCGGGGCATATAAGAAAAAATTTAAAATAAAAATAAAAAAGAAAAAGAATAAAAACTTAACTTCTTAATATCTTATAAAGAAATCATCTCTTCTTTTTTCTTGTGGCTCTTTTCTTTTTAGCAGTTTTTTTGGCAGCTTTCTTTTTTGCTGCCTTTCTCTTTGCCATAATTATTTTTAGCTTTTTATTAATTTAAAAGTTATTTTTTAATGATTGAAGTTGGAAAGAAAGTGAAAATAATTAAAGATGAGTTCGAAATCGAAGGTTATGTAATTCCTAAGCCACAATTATATGAAGATAATTTCATACTCCTCAAACTAAGTAATGGATACAATATTGGAATAAAGATAGATGAAAAAACCAAAATAGTTGAATTAAGTGAAAAAATAAAAGTTGGTGAGTTTCCATTAGCAAAAATAGAAAAAAATCCAAATTTAAAAAACATAGCAATAATTCATACCGGTGGTACAATTGCCTCTAAAATAGATTATATAACACAAGCAGTTAGTCCTGCTATAAAACCAGAAGAGTTACTCTACATTTTTCCAGAAATAAAAAATATCGCAAATATAGAAAGAATTAATTTATTGTTTAATATAGCTAGCGAAGATATGTTGCCTAAAAATTGGATCGAAATAGCAAAAATAGCTTATAAAGAGATTAATGATGAAAATATTTTTGGATTAATAATTACACATGGAACAGATACTATGCATTTTACTTCTGCTGCACTCAGTTTTTTTATTCAAAACTTAAACAAACCAATAATTCTAACTGGTGCGCAAAGAAGTAGTGATAGAGCAAGCAGCGATGCAAAAATGAATTTTATATGCTCTTTATTTGCTTCATTATCTGAAATTGCTGAAGTTGGAATTGTTATGCACGCAACAAGTAATGATAATTTTTGTTATTTTCATAGGGGGACAAAAGTTAGAAAGTTTCACACAACAAGAAGAGATGCATTCAAAAGTGTTAACGATAAACCATTAGCAAAAATTTTTCCTGATGGAAAAATAGAAATAATAAACGAAAATTATAAAAAAAGAAGCGAGACAAAACCAAAATTGAATGCTGTATTTGATGAAAGAGTAGTAATACTAAAGGCATATCCAAACTCTTATCCGGAATTAATAGACATCTTAGTCAATAATTTCGATATTAGAGGAATTGTAATAGAATCTACAGGCTTAGGACATGTGCCAACTAACAATGAAAGAAATTGGATAAACCACATAAAGAAAAATGATAATACACTATTTGCAATAACTTCTCAATGCATTTATGGAAGAGTTCATCCGTATGTTTATACCAATACAAGAATTCTTAGTAGCTTACCAAATGTTGTTTTTTGTGAAGACATGCTAACAGAAGTTGCATATGTAAAGCTTGGATGGCTACTAGCTCAAGAAAAGAATATGGAAAAGTTAAAAGAGTTAATGCTAACTAACTTTTCAAATGAAATAAATTATAGAAGCTACTATGAAGATTAAAGCTGGACTGGAAGTTCATATACAGTTAGATACTGAAGAAAAGTTATTCTGTAAATGCAAAACCACAATGAAAGAAGAAACTCCCAAAAAAATTGTTGTAAGAAAATTACATCCTGTTGCAGGTGAACTTGGACTAATAGATGTTGCCGCACAATACGAATATTTAAGAAATAGAGAATATTACTACGAATATTTTGAAAATGAAAGTTGCTTAATAGAATTAGATGAAGAGCCGCCAAGAGAAATTAATAAGGAAGCTTTAGAATTAGCATTAAAAATCGCAATGCTATTAAATTGCAAAATCCCAGATAAAATACAAGTAATGAGAAAAACTGTTATTGATGGCTCAAATACTAGTGGTTTTCAAAGAACTGCATTAATAGGCTTCGATGGTTATATAATAGTTAACGATAAAAAAATTGGAATTAAAACTGTTTGTTTGGAAGAAGATGCTTGCTCAATAGATAAAGAAGAAGATGGAAAAGTTTATTACAAATTAAATAGGTTAGGAATTCCTCTAGTCGAAATTACTACAAGCATTTTTGAAGTTGAAAATCCAAAAGAAATAGAAGAAGTTGCATTCAATATTGGATGGCTTGCAAGAACAATAAAAAAGGTTAAAAGGGGTATAGGAACAATAAGACAAGATGTAAATATATCTATAGACTCAGAAAGAATAGAGTTAAAAGGTGTTCAAAAATTAGAAGACATTCCAAAAGTTGTAGAATATGAAATAAAAAGATTAACAGATCTGAAAAGTTTATCGAAAGAATTGAAAAAAAGAGATGCAAAAATAAGCGAAATTTTTGATCTTACAGAATATTTTAAAACTTCAAAATCAAATCTAATTCAAAAGTTTATAAATAGCGGAAACAAAATCTTTGGACTAATCTTCTATAATTTTAAAGGATTTATGAGTTATAAGATTGCCGATAGAACATTTGGAAAGGAAATTTCAGATTATTTAAAAGCATTTAACAGCGGAATTATTCATAGTGAAGAGAACTTAGAAAAATATAACTTAAAAGAAGATTTCGAAAGTTTATCTAAAAAATTAAATTTGAGTGAAAATGATGTTCTTGCAATATTTGCTTCAAAGAACGAAAAACCAATACACTTTATAAAAGAAAAAATTGAAAAAATAATAGAGGGAAAATTAGATCACGAGACTAGAAAGGCTAATCAAGATTTATCTACAAGCTTTTTAAGACCTTTGCCAGGAAGTGCGAGAATGTATCCAGAAACTGATTTACCTCTAATAGATGTAACAAAAGAATATTTAGAAAAGATAAAAGTAAGAGAAGAACCGTTAAATGTAAAAATTTATAGAATTTCTAGAGAATTTTCTATAGATATCAACATAGTTAAAGAAATCGCAAGAAAAGATTTCATAGAAATTTTTGAAAATCTTCTAAAAGATTATAAAGAAATTGGTGCTAATTTCATAGCAAACACATTAATAAATTTAGATAATTTTGGTATAGATTTTTGGAAAAAGCAAGATGAAATAAAAAAGATTTTTGAAATGATAAAGAATAAAAAATTATCGAAATCTGCTGTAAATTTAATATTACAAGAACTGAAAGATAAAAATCTTGAAGAAATAATAGAATCAAAAGATTTAGTTGCCTTTAATAAAGAAGAGTTAAAAAATATTGTCAAAAGTCTTTTAAACAATAATATGACTTTAGAAGAAATAAAAAAATATATCTTTAGAAACGAAAAAATAAAATATAAAGTAATACCAGAGATTTTGGAAGAAATTTTAAAGAATGAGTTACTTAAATGAAGAAGCCTTTATAAATTATTGTTATAAAAACATACTTCCATCTATTAAATTCTGTGAAAACTTTTTAGAAGAATCTAAAAGACTTTTAGACGAAGTTAATGGTGTTAGCATAAAACACAAAATAGATCAAATATGTGTCGGAAGTTACTTGGTTGGCGAAATATCAAAATATAAAAATTCTCAAACAACAATAAAGTTTGAAGCTCCTACAAGAATAGATAATGGCTCGTCAGAGATTGTTTGGTCTAGTGATATTTTTATTTGTTATAAAAAAGAAAAAACTGAATGTTTAGCAATAGAAGTTCTAAGAAGCGGTGTATATCAAATCAATAAAAAAATTAATATATTAGAGCAACTTTTAAAAGGAGGAATTAAAGTAGGTATGTTTGTAGAAAATGGAAAATACATAAGGTATAATTCAAATTCACATAAAACTTATTCATCAGACAAGATGGACATCCTTTCCATTTTCGGATTTTACAAATATAAAAGCGATTCAGAATCGAAAGAAATTCCAGAAATATGTAGAGACTTAGAAATCCATTTAATAAAAAACGAACTATTTTGATTTCAATGTTATGTATTCGATAAATAATTTATACATTTTTAGATAAACCTCTCTACTAAACTCTTCAGAAAGTTTTTTAAAGTCACTAAAGTCATTAGAAAAAGCAACTTTTTTTATTATAGATTTTACACTGTTTTGGACTTCGCTCGCTAACTCTACATTTATAGATAAATATCTATTACTTAGCGCAAGAATTCTGTCTAACAAATCTAAGACTAATGTTTTTATTCCTATAAAATGTTTTTGACTTTCGATATTAGTTAATAATTCTCTTTTGACTTTTCTTACAACTTCATCAACCTCTTTTAACTGATACTTCATAGTTATATTATCACAAAACCCTTTCAAAAATCTATCAGAATCCAAAATTTCTTTTACAACGATACAATATGCTATAGGTTCTATATCACTTAAATTTATTGTTATCATAAAAAATATTAAAAAATAAAAAATAAGGAAGTTAAGAACAATTAATATTACTCGGTAACTATTATTGTACCCTTAAATCTTGGTGCTAAATGATCGTGATAAGTCCATGTACCCACTTCATTAAAAACAAAGCTCCAAGATTCTCCAGGCTTTAATCCTCTGCAAGCATCAAATATATTTTTTTCTTCAGGAGTTCCACACTTCTCTATTCCTGAGCCAGGATATAATCTATGTGTTGGATGATAATCGCTAGCTGGCCAAACTTCTCTAGATGCTTGATTTATAAAAATTACTCTCGTTCCTTTTTTAACAACGAGTTTTTCTGGCTGAAATCCAGAATCTGTTATTACAATTTCTGCTGTTAATGAAGTTTCTTTTGCCCTCTCTGCAACAGTTTCAAAAGGTTTTATGGAAGATTCTTCAACTTTTTTCCATCCCCTTTCTTCTAATATGCTTGCTACGCAAGCATTAGGAACTGCTACAACAAACTTACTATCATATGGACATTCATATCTACTAATAACCATAGCACAAGCAACTCCTTCTGCAAGTTGTTCCTTATATTTTTTCCATGCGTCAGATAAATCTTCTGCGCATTTCGCTGCATACCTGCTAATAATTATTCTTTCAACCAATTCTCTTCCACCAATCTTTTCTATTTCTTTCTTAATTATTTCTCTTTTTGACAAGCTTTCCTTTTCGAAAACTTCCTCTTTTAAGGTTTCTATTTCTCTTCTACATTCCCAAATTGCATTTCTTATCTTTGTCTTAATATACTCTAATCTGTCCCACAAATCTCTAATTCTTTGTCTTAATGTTTCATCGGGCAATTGATATAAAGAAGAGTTTATTTCACTTATGTATGAACTTATTTCAGTAATATTTAGCTTTTCCCTTAAACAATCAGTTAGATTTGCCCTCAGTAATCCATATAATTGTTTTACATCTTCTGCCTCTTTCTTCATGTTTTCCCTTTTAATTTTTTTAGCTATTATATTTTCTAGTTTATCTCTTAGTTTTTCTCTAATTTCTGCTGATTTATTTATCATTTCTTTTAATTTTTCTCTAGTAACTTTATCAGCACCCCCGCTAACAGTTTCTACTTTAAATCCTAACTGAGTTAAATAGTTATATACTTCTTCTGCACATGTTGGATATCCTAATACCTTAATTCTTGTGAAATTCTTCTCTCTTATAAAGCTTACATTAACATCACTAACGTTTGATACAAACATTACATGTCCAGATTCCCAAACAATTCCTAATGTATCGTTGAAATTTCTTTTACAGATTATTAATAATGGAATTTTTTCGTTTAATTCTTTTGCCTTCCTTTCTATTTCTTCGTTAACCTCTTTATCTTCATCTCTCTTAGCTATATGTTTTATTATTTTTATTCCTAATTCGTTCAATCTTTTAGTAACATTTTCCGAGAAATTACCAACTAATATTACTTGTTTTATTCCATAATTAATCAAATAATTTTCTGTTGTTGCACTTAATTCATCTGGAGGATTTATTAATAAAGGTAATCCATATTTTGCTGAAAGTTTAGATGCCAATGTCACTAATTTTATTTTTCCTTTTTCTGGGGGATAATCTCCGTAATCACTAACTATTATAGATGTGTTAGCATCTGCAAAGAAATATTTAGCTACTTCTATCGATGTACCATATTTTGTCATTCCAAATATTCTTTTGACTTCAAAATATTGTGATAGTTGTTTTTCTACTTGAGTTGAAATTACTGCAGGTCCTCCAATTATATAAATTTTCTTTATTCCTTGTGATGTCAAATTCTTAATTTCATCTTCAGATAGCAATTTAAATCCATCTATAACTATCACTGGAATTCCATATTTCTGAGCTATTACATCAGCTACTGCAGCATCTGGATAATTCTGCATCGTTACTAAAATTGCTTCCTGAACATTTTGTGCATATGCTAAACTTAGTGCTATCATCATTACTATTCCAAGAAGTATTGCTATTTTACTCTTCATATCTAATATTAAATCTCAAAATATAAAAAGCTTATGAAGATAGATGAAAAAATTGAGATTATCGATGGATATCCAGCAATATATATAAAAAAGTTAGACTTATTAGTAATAAGTGATTTGCAAATAGGTTTCGAAGTTCATTTAGCCCAAAAAGGTATTTCAATTCCTCAAATTCAATTTAATGAAATTCTAAAAGATATAAAAGATATAAAATTATTGTCTAATGCAAAAAGATTGCTAATAAATGGGGATGTTAAGCACGAATTTAAAGAAGCTACAAAACAAGAGTGGAGAGAAACTATAGATTTTCTAAATTTTTGCAAACAAAACTTTAAAGAAATAATAATTGTTAGAGGAAATCATGACAACTATCTATTAAATATACTGAAAGACTTGGAGATTGTCTTTTACGATCCTTATTATGTCGAGGAAGAATTTTGCTTTTTACATGGTCATAAAAAAGTTGAACTACCAAAATGCGAATATATAATAATAGGTCATGACCAGCCTGCTATAGTTTTAAGAGATGAATTTGAAAAAGTAAAATTAAAGGCTTTTCTGTTTGGAAAGTATAAAGACAAAAAAATTTTAGTTTTGCCTTCTTTCTCTCCTATATCTTTCGGAACCGAAATCAACAATTATACATCTAAAGACTTTATGAGTCCATATTTACAAGAAATTGATGTAGAAGAGTTAGAAGTTTTTGCAATAGATAAAAGTGTTGGTACATTAAAATTGGGAAAGTTAAAGAATCTTAGATATATTTAGATAAGTTTCTTCAAAAATTCTTTAAATTTTTCATCGCTTAATTGCTCTTTTATTTTTCCTTGAAGATAGAGAGTTATCAGAATTTTTTCAACATTCTCTGCAAATTCTGGTCTAGCTAATTTTATTCTTGCTAATCTTTCTCTTGCCTCTGAACTTAATATTTTTCTTAGGATTTCCCTTTTTTGTTCTTCAGTTATCTTCATAAAAATAGTTCTAAATAAATTAAGGTTTAAGTTTTAATTTCTTTTCGACTATTATAAATATCGTCGATAGATAATTTGAAATTTATTTAACTTAACTTTAATAAAGTTTAATATTTATTTAATCTAAGCTAAACAAAAATTAATATTTACTTACATCAAGTTAAATTATTATGGTAGAAATTAAAAAGATAGTTGAACAAAATAAATGGTGGGTTTTAGGAAAGGATTTCGAGTATTTTGACGAAGATATGAAGAAATTCAAGGAAAAGATCGTAATAGTTGAAAGGAAAGATTTAGAGATAAGAACAGGTAATGTATACACTATAGAGGGGCCTCGCCAAATTGGAAAAACCACATGGATAAAACAAAAAATAAAAAAGCTTATAGAATCTGGTTTCGATCCAAACAAAATTTGTTATTTTTCTCTGGATAGAGTTTACTCAAGGAAAGAATTGTCTAAAATTCTCGACTATTTTATTTCTACTAAAGGCGAAAATATTTTCATTTTTTTAGATGAAATAGGATATGTAAAGGATTGGGAAATAGAAATTAAATCATTCCTAGATAGAAATTTATCAAAGGTTTGCATAGTAATTACTGGCTCGCCATTTAGAATGAGAGAAAAGATAAGTGAATTAATAGGGAGAGGCATAGAGGGTAATAGATACTTTATAAAACCTCTATCATTCAGGGACTTTTTATTGAATTTTAGCAGTGGAGGCTATCTTTTAGATTATTTATTCAAAACCGTTAAAAAAATAAATGAAGAAACTTTTTTAAAGACTAAAAAATTAGTTGAAACGCTTAAGAAAAACAAGATTGTTTTTAATGACTTGAACGAAATTGAAGAAAAAGTAAAAAGCTTATTAGATTTCGTTGAAATTTTAGACTTTTGGTTTTACAATTATTACTTAATTACTGGAGGTTTTCCAGAAATAATCGATGAATTTATTAAAAGAGATGCTATTCCTCCAGAAAAATATGAAAAATTTGCTAATGCCTTATTTACTGGAATGGAGTTTGAAACTAAGATAGACATTAGAAAGTTGATTGAAAAACTTCCATATTTTATTGCCTATCGAGTAAACTTAGTTAATTTAACAAATGAATTTGAAGAGGGAACATCTTTCCAAACTCTACAGAAATATTTAAGAATACTTGAAGATAAATTCATAATAAGAGTTCTTAATTCTGTAAACAAAAAATTGAAAGAAAGGTCAAGAGGTTTGAAAAAAATTTACTTTACTGATGTTGTAATGTTATACACTTCTATTCTTCTTAGTGAAGGAAAGTTCGGCAATGCTTTTGAATATATAAAAAACGAAATTCTGACAAACGAAAATTATTTGGGAAAAATTATTGAAAATCTTGTTGCAATTTCTTTAGTAGACTTTATCGAAGAACCTTTTATTGATTACAAAAAATTTCTCTTTTTCTTATATGACGGAAACAAAGAAATAGATTTTATACTTAAAAAAGATAATAAAGTTTTTGCAATAGAGTGTATGAGTGAGGATATTCCAAAAATAAATGCTGAAAGTATTCTAATCTTAACTAAGGATAATTTTGAGATAAAAAATAATATTATTAAAGTTCCTGTTTCTGTTTTTTTGAGTCTTATAGAAAAATCGAAAGTTAATATATAATTTGAAATTTTGCTAAACTAATTTATGCCCCGGTAGCTCAGCAGGTAGAGCGCTGCTCTGGTAAAGCAGAGGTCCCGGGTTCAAATCCCGGCCGGGGCTATCAGAATTTATTTTTCACTTATAAGTAATTTACTTATATATCCATACTCAGGATATAAGATTATGATGAAAAATAGCACCAAAAACTTTAGGAGAAAAACTCAAGACCTGAAGAGTTATATGCATCTCCCGAGGAGTATTTTGAAGATTTAAAATTAACTTCAGGTTATATAAGAGCACAAACTAAGCTAACTCTTGAATTATTAGATTTGATGAAAATGGGACCAGGAGCTAAAGTTTTGGATCTTGGTTGTGGTTTTGGAATAACATCAGAAATATTAAAAGAACTTGGATATAAAGTTGTTGGAATAGATATAAGTAAGAGGATGGTTGAACATTGTAGAGAGAGGTATTGAAGTTGTTTTGGGTGACTTTAGAGAATTAGAAAAATATTTTGAAAAGGATGAATTTGATTATGGTATTTCCGTTTCTTCTCTCCAATGGATTTCAAAAGACAAAAACTCGTTAATTAAATTCGCTAAAGGTTGTAATTATGTAATCAAAAGAAGTCTTGGAATTCAATTCTATCCTTATTCCTTTAAAGAGTTAGAAGAGGTAGTGAGAATTTTGAGAAAATTCTTTGGTCTAACTGAATATTATATATTTGGTAAAGGGACTAAAAAAGAGAGAATTTATGTCATCTCAAAAAAGATAAGTCAAAAGAGTTTTTAAAATGTTTAAAATAAAATTTGTTTTTTAACAGAAAAATATAAAAATTAAATACAAAGTTTCTTTTCGGTACATCATCTAAAATAATAATAAAATAATTAATATAACAACATAATAAAAAAGATAGATTATCAAAATCAAAAATCTATTGGGGCGGGAGGGATTCGAACCCTCGACCTTCCGGTCTTCAGCCGGACGCTCTCCCAGCTGAGCTACCGCCCCTTATAAAAAATATTTAAAATATTCACTATTTAATTTTTAATAATGGGAAGAGTAAGAACAAGGGATATAAAAAATTTAGCATTAAAAATTTTAGAACAACATAGAGATAAGTTTACAACAGATTTTGAAAAAAATAAGCAAATAATAAATCAGCTCTATTATTTTTATTCCAAAAAGATAAGAAATAAAATTGTTGGATACATTACAAAACTGGTTAAAAAATCCTCTAAAGCTTCTTAGATCTCAAACCTAAGTAAAGCAGCTATTTTCATCTTATCACAAAATTCTTTATCATCTATTAAAGCTATTTTTGAGTTTTGTTTTAATGCTTTAATTATTTTATCAAACGAATCAATAAACATATGTTTACATATATAAAGCTTTTCAACTATTCCATATTCTAAATATTCATCAATCTTGTCTTTATCCGTAACAAATCTTTTTGAATTTTGAAAAATATGAATTTTTATTTCCTCTGCTTTTCCAAACTCAAAATTCCTTAATTTTTCTAAAATTAACTTAGATTTTTCATCTACCTTATTTTTGTTTATTATTAATTCTTTTCCTATTTCTATGTTTTCGCCGTGGTGACCTTTATCTAACCTTTCGCTAGAAACTTCTTCAATCTTTCCAACAATTCTACCCTTTTCAAAATTAACTTTTTCAATTCTTATTTTAGCGAAAGCTTCGATTCTATCTAAAAACTTCCCATCTTTTTTAGAATATACATTCCTTATTATTTTCATCTCAACCACATCAAACCTATTTATTAAAAACAAAGTTAAAAATTTTTCTATTTCATTCTCAACTTTAACATATATTTTATCTGAATTTAATAATTTAATCATAAATATTTTATGTCAGAAAAAGTTCCTATACTCTCCATAGACGAATTCTCAATAATACTAATAGGAGCTTTAATATTTTTTGTTGGAATTGCTGCAATAAACTATTATGTTTTTACTTCTCAGCAACCAAATATATCTATTCAAAAAAACCAAACAATATTACTCTCAAACTATTTCTTACTTGATGGCTTATTAAAGCAAAATGTAATTTTTAGTGAGGAAGATAAAATATACAGAAATTTATTTGAAGAAAAAACTTTTGTCGCAAAACTTCAATTTTCTAAGGAAGAAATAAATAATATAGATAGCTTAAAGATAGAGTTTAAGAGTGAGAGAGGTATTTCTAAACTATATCTATTAGAAGGAAAAAACCTTATAAAGGCGAAAGAAACATATACTCAAAGTGAAATAAAACAACAAATGATTTTCATAGCAAAAATAGAAGAATACGACACAACAATACATTATATAATCTTAGCCATACTGTTAGGTTCTATTGCTGTTTTAGCGATGCTATATAGAGAGCTAATCTATCAAAGAGAAAAAATCAAAATAATAGCAGCGGCTATAATAATAGCACTATCAATAGTTTTTATATCTTTGGCATTAATAAAAGTCTATGACAATATATCTTTAACAGTATATTCTATAAAAGAAAGAGCTGAAAAAGAATTTACAATACCTTATGTATCAAACATAACAAAAATGGAAATTTCATTTGATATAGGAGCGAATAGTTTAAGAACAGAAAATCTCAAAATATATTTGAATGATGAATTGATATACGATGCAAAACCTACTACTTATTCTGTAAGAGTTATTAAATATAATCCTCAACTAAAAAATGTTAATACGTTAAGATTTGAAACCTATAATGCAAAATATGAAATAAAAAACCTATATATTCTATTTACTTAATTTATTATGACTTCAATAGTTTTTGCTTTCGAAGTTCATCAACCATTTAGATTAAGAGAATTCGTAAATGAGAACTCTTCGAATTTATTAGAAAGATATTTTGATATAGAGTTAAACAAGTTCTATTTAAATAGAATTTCTGAAAAATGTTACCTAAAGGCTAATGAGATTATTTTAGATTTGATAGATCAATTTAAGAAAGAAAAGAAAAAATTTAAAGTTGCATTTTCTATTAGCGGAATATTCTTAGAAGCTTTAGAAAAATATAGAAAAGATGTTTTGGAAAGTTTCAGAGAATTGGCAAAGAAGAAAGAAGTAGAAATATTATGTGAAACTTATTATCATTCTATTGTTTCTCTGCATGCTGATTATGAAGAATTTATTAAGCAAATAGAAATGCAAAGAGAAACTCTAAATTCTTTATTAAATGTTAATCCTAAGGTTTTTGTTAATACTGAAATGATTTTTAACAATAAAATTGCCAAAGTTGTTGAAGATTTAGGATTTAAAGCAATTTACACTGAAGGTGTCGAAAGAATTTTAAAATGGAAAAGCCCAAACTATGTATATGTTAGAAAGTATGCATTTCCTAACGATCCGATACCTAAAAAAAGGATTAAAATACTATTAAGAAATTATAGATTGAGTGATGATATAGCATTTAGATTCTCAGCAAGAAATTGGGATCAATGGCCATTAACAGCTGATAAATATGCTTCTTGGTTAGCGGCAACGCCTGGAGATGTAATAAACATTTTCATAGATTATGAAACTTTTGGAGAACATCATTGGGAGGAAAGTGGAATATTTTGGTTTTTAAAAGCGTTGCCTCATTATGTTTTGAAATATGAACATTTAGAATTCGATTTGCCAAGCGAAGTAATAAAAAAGTATAATATCGTAGGTGAGTATGATGTTTTTGAATTATCTTCTATTTCTTGGGCAGATAGTGATAAAGATGTTAGTGCTTGGTTAGGAAATGAAATGCAATTAAGAAGTTTCGAAGAAGTTATGAAATTAAGAAACAAAGTTTTAGAAACAAACGATGAAGAACTGTACAAAATATGGCAACTCTTTACTCAAAGTGATATTTATTATTATATGTGTAAAAAATCTCAAGCAGATCAAGATGTGCACCAATATTTTAATCATTATAAAAGTGCTGAAAAAGCTTTTGTAAGTTTTATGAATATTTTAGCGGATTTTAAAGCTCAGTTAGAAATAAGAAGAATAAGAAAATCTTTGAAAGAAATATTAGCAAGCAAAAACATAATAGAAAATTTAGAAAAAGAATTAGATATCAAAGTTTATGAAAAAGTTTGAAATACTTGAATATCCTACAGCTGATACTGGATTTATAGCATATGGAAAAGACTTAAATGAATTATTCGAAAATGCTGCGATAGCAACATATAGCATAATGGTAAATTTAGATAAAGTTGAACCAAAAATAAAAAAGGAAATAAATATTGAGGCTATAGATTTATATCAACTCATGTTTAAATGGATTAATGAATTGCTTTATTTTTTAGATACAGAGATTTTAGTTTTTAGCAAGTTTAAAGTAAGAATTGAAGAAAAAGATGGAAAATATTTTTTACACGCAGAAGTTTTTGGAGAAAAGGTAGATAAAAATAAGCATGAATTAGGTACATTGGTTAAGGCATGTAGCTATCATAACATGGAAATTAAAAAAGAAGATGACATGTGGAAAGCAAAGGTTATAGTAGATATTTAAGCTAAACATAAAAAGCTGGCACGAAAAATATTTCTGTGTTTTTATATTTTCTTCTTTCAAATTTATCTAATGTGATTACAATTGCATTTTCTGGATTGTAAGATTCCAAAAACGAATAAAAACCTCTAGAAATATTTCCACTAAGTTTAACCTCTATAGGAACTATCCTTTCGTTTTTTGATAAAATAAAATCGATTTCAGCTTTTCCCGTAGTTCTCCAATAGTTTATCTTATAATCATTGTAATTAGCTATTAATTCCCTATAAATGAAATTTTCCAGCAAAAATCCTTTTTCGCTGTCGCTTCTATTTTCAAAGTTTAAAAAATTGTTTAAAACACTATTCCTTAATCCTAAATCTAAAAAGTATATTTTAAAAGCTTTTTTAATCTCTGTAACTAAGTTTTTGTAAAAAGGTTTTAATATACCTATAATATAGCTATTTTTTAAT
>JAWAZZ010000005.1:0-52031 GCA_038997305.1 Candidatus Aenigmatarchaeota archaeon
CTTTCAATACTTCTAGTACTGGACAAACCCGCATCAATTTCCCAATATAATTAACTTTTAGACCTAAAAGTATAAATACTTTTCTGCAAATGCTAAAAATTAAAAGGGGTATATACCTTGCGCAGAATGTGTTTATCGTTAATGATTAACAAACTATATCTTAAAAATCATCTTTAATCAAGCATTTCTAACCCTTTTCGAATTTAAATAATATAATTTAAAGTAATTACCTGTTAGAATCTGTAGAATAATTTATAACAGGCGGTATGTCAACTACGTATAACATAAGATAGTCCCTCTTGCCACTAACTTTTACATAAACGCAATCATTCAAGTTAATTTTTCCTTTAATCTCTATATTTTCACCCTTTCTATCTTTCTTTTCTATAGTAGCCTGTTTAATATCATCTGTTATCTTTTTACAAAAGATTTTTAAATTACTTTCTTTACCTTCATACTCAAATGACATGTTATTATGTCTATCCATTCTAAAAACAAACCCAAAACGTTCAGAGAACATATCTTCATAAGTACTTCCCGTAAGATTTAGAATTTTTAAGTTTCCATAATTCGAACTTTTATCAAGAGAATAAGAAAAAACATAAACTACGTCGTATCTACTATCATAATGAACTATTGTCACATTTTTTCCATTTTCGCAGATAGTCGCTTCTGGTAATGTTAGATGTATTCTAGCAGGTAATGGAATTTTCTTCTCTAATTTTATAACTATTTCATTTGGTGAAAGTGAAGATCTAGAAAGTGTACCAAAAAAAGATAATAAATCTCTATTGTTTTGTTGAACGCTAAACAAATTATATAAGGCTTTTTCTAAACATTCAAATTCTTCTGAATCTAAAGAATTTCCTAAAGAATCTATTTTAGCAGACTCATCGCAAACCAATCTTATATTTACTAATCTATCTGATATTCTTGCACGAAATTCATAATAATCTCTATAAGGATTGCAATTTATTTCAGACATATTAGATATTTTTTATATTTAAAAATAAATCTTTGATAAATATTTATGACACATTATTTAAGAGAAATCATACAAAATCTCTATGAATCTTTCCCTATATTTTGTTCAAGCAGTACATATAAACATAAACAAGAAGAAATAAAAATAGAAAAACGACAAAATGGTTTTATAATTTATTCATGTAAAAAGAATGATTGCCCAATAAAAGTTTATATCTTACAACAACCAAACGAAATCATTCTAAGAATTTCGTTAATATGGCCTAAAAAATATAAAATACCTTCTCGCTATTTTGTATTTGCAATCTCTGATGAGTATATTTACATAGACTATACTAAAATAATTTCAAAAAATCAAAATTCTGGATATATTTGTAATGAGATAAAAGCATCTTTAGAAAAATTATTATCAGAAGTAGAATAATATTTTATTCATTTAAACTAAATTATTATTTTTTATGAAAATTTCTTGTGGTGCAATTGTTTTTTATAAAGAAAATGATAAAATAGAATTTTTACTTTTAAAATATCCGAATTATTGGGGGTTTCCAAAAGGAGAAAAAGAAGAAAATGAAAGCGAAATAGAAACAGCAAGAAGAGAAATAAAAGAAGAGACAAATTTAGATGTTGAATTTATACCAGGATTTAGAAGAGAGTATGAGTATTCATTCTGGCTAAAAGGCAAATTAATAAAAAAGAAAGCTATATTTTTTCTTGCAAGAGCAAAAAGTAAAGATGTGAAAATTTCTTGGGAACATGAAGATTTTAAATGGCTTCCATATGAAGAAGCTTTGAAAACTTTAGGCTATGAACAAGATAAAGAAAATTTAAAAGCTGCATACGAATTCATAAAAAAACTAAACTTATGATTTTATCAAAATCTATATCCTAAACTTTCTAATATTCTTTTCATCTTTAAGCTATCTTGCTCTAATATAGGGCTTTCAGAAATTATTGTTATGTTTTCTATTTTTCTATCTACCAAAACTTTTGCCAACTCTTTAAAACTAGGATGAGAATTTATTGGCTCATGCTCGTCAATAAACTTTTTTGTTTTTAAATTAAACTTAACATTGGAAAAGTGCGTATGATAATAATCAAATTTTGCTAAATCAAAAATTTCGTTATAATCTATTTTTCCATCATTATAGGCAAATATATGTGCAAAATCTATGCATATGCCAAAGTTTTTGTTCTTAATTCTATCTCTAAATTCTAACAGGGTATTAAAATCGGCAAATTGAGAAGTTTTTGCCATAGTTTCATATAATAAAATTGAGTTCCTTATTTTTCTTTTCTTCATTTCATCCAAAATTTCTTGTGTTATTTCTATCATCTTCTCAAAAGCTTCTTCTTTGGTTAATTTTCCGTAATACGCTGCATGAACAACAACATATTTCGCATTCATTATTTCTGCTATTTCTAAACTTTTTAATATGTAAAATTTACTTTTTTTAACAGTTTCTTCCTTTTCGCTTAAAAGATTAATATAGTAAGGTGCATGAACACTTAGCATAACATCTAATTCTTTTGCTAACTTACCAACTTCCTTTGCCTGTTTTTCATTTAAATAAATGTTTCTTACAAATTCTATTTCCATTGCACTTAATCCTAAGTTTTTAACCTCTTTAATTCCTTCTAATGTATTTTTTCTTTCTTTTGGTAATGTAGTTGGCAAACCAGCTGGACCTAACCTTATCATAATTAACTATTTATAGATTGCTTTCATATTGTTCAAAAAGGTTACTATGAATTTTATAATCGCATAATCGAATTCATCTATGTTTTTTCCTGCTATTTCAACAAAATTTAGGGAATGAACCTTGATGTAAGTCTCATTAGAAATTAAATAAGATTTTAAGAATACGTAATATTCTCTTTTGGAAATGTTAAGCTCGCTAATATCTTTTTTAATCTTTAATACATTAATTTGGATTTTATCGTAACCTAATTTAGATAGTTCATAATTTAAAATGTTTACTATTTTAGATGCTAATTCAAAAGCGCCCATTGCTGTAACTTCATTATTATCATTTTCAAATATTACTATAGTGAAATTTTTAAATGCGCCTAAAGCTAATGCATAAGTTGATATATTTAATACACTTTCATTTGGCAAAACTAATATATTTTTTGATTGTTCAATAGGTTTTCTGAATTCTATATTATACCCTTTATAATTATAATAATATTTTTGTACTTCCTGCTCTTTATATTTTGTTATCGAATAATAAATAGCTACAGATGTTATTACTATAGCTAAAATAAAAGCAACTAAGAAAACATTAATCCTTATTTTTATTTCATTTACCATATAATTAACTATTAGAAATTTATAAAAATCATTTGTTATACTTTTCTATAACTATTTTATCGAATGGATTTTCTTGAAATGTTTTTATCTTTTGTTGAAGTTCTAAATGTAAAATAGATACAAATGAAGAATAAACCTCTCTAAAACTTCTATTAGTTAAAATTTCATCAAATAATATCTTTTCCTTTGATTTAAGTAAACTTTCTATTTTTTCATATACTTGTTGAATAATCTTTTCAATATCTATTTCTTCAAAATAATTCTTTAATCTATCTTCAATCTCTTTTCTTAATATTCTTCTTTTTTCTTTCTTTTCTTTTAAACTCAAAACCTTTCTTAAAGAATCTATTAACTCCTCCAACGTTATTTGAGATATTGGTAATCTTTTTATTGGTAACGACAATTCTAAATTGCTTATATCTATTTTTGGAAGTTCTAAAATTTCTCTTATCTCTTCTTGGATTTCTTGTTCTTGTGGAAATAAAAGATCGACTTTTAATTTTAACAAAAATATCGCAATATACAAAACTTTTGCGGGAATTCTGAAATCTAACTCCTTAGCTTTGTTTATGTATTCTAAAAATTTATCGCAAAGCTTAACTAAGTCTATATCATAAGGATTTAAATTTTCAAACTCAACAATATAATAAATTAATTTTTCCCAGTTTCCGCTTTCAATTATTTCAAAGATATTAACTACTTGCATACTCAGCTATTTTTAAACTCAAAATTTTAGACTCTCCTTCTTCCATAGTTACACCATATAAGGTATCTGCATACTTAACTGTAATATCGTTATGAGTAATTACTATTATTTGAGTTTGTTTTGAAATTTCTTTTAATAAGTTTGCAATCTTTTCGGAATTAACTTTATCTAGCGCGGCATCTATTTCATCCATAGCATAAAAAGCCACTGGTTTTATCATTTGAAGAGATAGTAAAAATAGTAAAGCAACTAAAGTTTTTTCTCCTCCAGACAAGCTATCCAAATCTACATATCCTTTGTTTGGAAACTTAACTTTTATTAATAGTCCGCTATCCAAATTGTTATAATCTTCCAACTCTAATTTAGCCTCTCCTCCAACAACTCTATTAAACAATTCGTTAAATTTTTCACTAACTAAATTCAAAGTATTAAAAAATATTTCTCTCCTTTTTCTCTCTATTTCATTAATCATCTGAATAACTTTTTCTTTCTCTTCTTTAACTTTATCGAATTTTTGCTTTAGATTTTCAAATTCTTCCTTTATTTTTTCAAATTCTTCTATAGCTTTAAAGTTAATAGTTCCTAAAGATTTTATTTCATACTGTAATTTATCTAGCATAACAGTTAATTTTTCAATGCTCTCATTCAAAATATCCTCTACTTCTCTAAACTCTTCCAATTCCGATAAATATCTTTCCTTTTCAGCTTCTAATTTTGCAATTTTTATTTTGTTATTCGAAATTTTATTTTGTAAATTAAGTTTTTCGTCAAATAATTTTCTTCTCTCTTTTCTTAAATTTTCTAATTCTTTTTCATCTATCTCTGGAATTAATTGTATTTCTACTGGCTTGATCTTTTTTAATTCTGATTCTAAACTTTTTATTTCTTCTTCTAATAACTTGTTTTCTTCTTCTAGCTTTCTTATTTGCTCTCTATATTTTTCTATTTCTTTAGTTTTTGAAGCCTCCGTAATAACTTTTTTAACAAAATATCCACCAGTAATTGCGCCACTTCTTTCTATCAAATCTCCATCTAAAGTTACCATCCTTACTTTTCCTATTCCAATAGCTTTTGCAACATCTAAATTTTCAATTACTAAAGTATTACCAAAAACAAACTCAAAAGCTGGCTCAAATTTTTTATCATATTCTATTAAATCACTAGCTATCCCTATTACACCTTCTATTTCTAAAAACTTTTCATCTAACCTTTTATAATTTAATTTATCTAATGGTAGAAAAGTTGCCCTACCTATTTTTTCTCTTTTCAAATATTCTATACAAGTTTTTGCAACCTCGAAATTTTCTACAACTATATCATATAAATGATTTGCAGCCGCAACTTCTATTGCTACTTGATATTTTGGATCTACTTTCATTAAATCTGCAATTGTTCCATATACACCATTAATTCCTAAGCTCAAAACCTCTTTTACAGCTAAGGGTAATTCTTTTTCACTCCTAAAGCTTTCTAAACTACTTATGATATTTAACAATCTTTCTATCTCCTTCTTATTGTATTCATATTTTGCTTTTTTAATTTCTAACTCAACTTTTAAATTACTTTCTTTTTCTTTGTTTGCTAAATTTTTTAATCCTCTAAGAATTTTTTCTATTTCCTTTTCTTTTTTGTCTATTTGCTCATCTAAAGTTAAAATCTTCTCTGCTAACTCTTTCACTTTTTGCTCAATTTCTTCGTTAGATTTTTTTAGTTCTTCAATTTGCTTATCTATTTCCTCAATCTTTTTTATAAGTAATGATTTTTTAACTATTTTTATTTCTCTTTCTAATTCTTTGTATTTTAATGCTAGATTTCTTTGTTCCTCAAGTTCTTTATATCTCTTATATTTTTCAGAGATTATTAATTCTAATTCTTTTAACCTTTGTTCGATTCTCTCTAAGTCTTGCATAGCTTTTTCTTTTCTTTGATTATATTCATAAATACCAGAAAGTTGGTCTATTATTTCTCTTCTCTCTTCTTCACTCATTTCTATAATTCTCGTTACATCTCCTTGAAGGATTATATTAAAACCATCTGGTCTCAAATTAGCAAAACTCAAAATTTCTAAAACTCTTTCTCTTGTTTCTGTTTTATCATTAATTTTATACAAGGTATGACCCTTTCTATTAACTTTTCTAGTTATTATTACCTCATCACTATCTATAGGAAATATTCTATCACTATTATCAAAAATTATGCTTACACTAGCAATTTCGGCAGGTTTTTTATATTCATTACCTCTAAAAATTAATTCACTCAATTTATCTGCACGCATTTGTTTTGCAGATATTTTTCCTAAAACAAAGCATATAGCATCTATTATGTTAGATTTTCCACTACCATTAGGACCTACAATAACGTTGAGCCCTTTAATAAATGGTATAATGGTTTTTCTGTTAAAACTTTTAAATCCTTGCAAAATTATCTTTTTAATGTAAACCATAATTAATATACGTCAAAGTTAAAAAATAAAGTGAGCTATTGATTAGAAAACAAATTTCTTATTTTGCAAAAAGCACATATATCTAGATTAGTTACTTCACCGCAAATCTTACACTCTTTATATTTTTCTTTTGAATTTTGTTCTTTGGTTAATTTTTTGTTCATTCTCACTATGGATTTTATAAAGTTTAACCTAAAATCTTTCATTATTCTATCTGAAAAATTCAATAATTCAAATAATTTTGAATCTTGTGATTTTGTTAAATAGCAACAAAAGTTTGGAGAATAAGGACAACTTATAGAAGTTATTGGAACTTCTTTGTATTCACAATACATTTTATTCTCTTCTGGAAATGTAAATATTAAGGGTCTTATCTTTGTTAAAAGTTTTGGATGCTCACTCTTTAACTTTGGTAATATTTTTAGATTCCATTCGTAATTATTATTCAAAATATTCTTAAAGTAATTTATTAAGAAATCCATTGCATGATGTCCTGTAGCTAATTTTGTTGCTCCTAATTCTCTAGGAACTTTATTCATCAAATATCTTTTTACCAATCCACAAATAGAACATATAGGTCTTTTTAGAATTTTAGAAGCTTTTACTATATCTATACCATATTCTTCTTTAACATTAGTTACAAAAAGTTTTACCCCAACTTTATCTGCTATTTTTTCAACATCTTCTTGCAATTTATTAGAATAACCAAATCCTAAGTTAATATGATATGCATATATTTCAGCATTAATATTGTTTTCTTCTATGTATTCTTTTAGCAAAATTAATGCTGCTGTGCTATCTTTTCCACCACTAACGGCAACAAAAATTTTATCTCCTTTTTCTACTAATTTAAAATTTTTTATAGTTGAGAAAACTCTCTTTTTATAGCTATTAATTTCTTTTTCATCGATTACTCTATTTTGATGGTTTAAAACAATCATAATATATTTAGGAAAAAGTTGTTCATTTAAATTAGTTCTTTTTATATTAGTTATGACATCTACAAACTTTTTTATCATAGGATTGACGTTCATCTCAATTCTAATTTCTAATGTTCTTTCTATAAAATTCAGAATACCTACAGTTATCTTTTTGTTGTTCTTTGGAATGATATTAGGACCAAATATGTTTGGAATAGTAAAAGAAGAAACTATAATAAATATTTTTTCAGAAATTGGTGCTGCTTTATTATTTTTTGTTTTAGGTTTAAGATTCAATTTCAATACATTAAGGTCCTTAGGTTTTAAACCTATAACAATCTTTTTAATAGAGTTTTTCGTATCTTTTTTTGGTTTGTTCTCTGTTTTTAATATATTGGGTTTTGAATATTATCAATCTCTTTTTTTATCTTTAGTCTTTTCTAATAGTACTTTAGCAATTTTATCGCAACTAATAGATAAACAAAAAAGAGAGAACGAATTTCTCTTCAAGAATTTGATATTTGTTTCTCTTTTAGAAGATCTTTCCTTAATAATTTTACTCTTAGTTGTTGTGACTATAATAGAGGTTAGTAATGCAAGTTTCGATTATTTAATCTTTGAAGTTATGAAAAGATTAACTCTTTTATTGCTTTCGCTTTATTTTCTTCAATACTTTTTACAAAAGATTATACCTAGGTTAGAAAAGTATGGAGAAGATGTTCTGATTACTTTTTCTTTGGCAATAGTTGGAATAGTAGTCTCGTTTTTAACATTATATGGAATACCTATTTCTATCGCAGCTTTTTTGGTTGGAAGTTCTTTATCTGTTATTTATTTTAGAAACGAAACATTTTCAACAATAGAAAAATTGTCTAATATCTTTATATCAATATTCTTTATATCAATTGGGCTAAAAATGGATCCTAACGAAATCTTTACATTTCAATCATTTTTGCCTTTATTAACAATAGTAACTTCAATCTTTTTCTTTAAATTTTTTGGAAATGTTTTGGGAAGTTATTTGGTTTATTCTGATTTTTCTTTAGCAGTTAAATCTGGCATTTTCATGAGTGTAATAGGAGAATCTTCGATTTATTTAACTTATTATGGAATTAAGTTAGGAATATTAGACTATGATTTTTTAGGCACTGCTGGAATGATAGTATTACTAACTACTCTATTAGCTTTTGGTTTATCTAAAAAGAGTGAAAGTATCGAAGAATTATTAGAAAAAACAGAATTTAAAAGAGGCATTCAAAAAATGAGAAAAATTATATTAAATATAATCTCGAATCTAAAAAGAAAATCGCTGAGAGAAGAATACATAAACTTAATATTCGAATTCGCTGCATCTATAATACTGCTTATACTAATTTCAATCGTCATAAATTATTTGCCTTCTGAAGAAACGTTTTTATCAATAGCTTTATTAATAATACTTTTTTCTGTTTTCTTGTTTTTGGTTTGGAGAATTATTACAAACTTTTTAAATGTAGCAAAATATTTGAATATAAAATATTTAGGAAAAGAAGAGTGGATAATAGCATTGTTATATCTTATTTCTCTTTTATCACTCTGTATATTTTCCCTAACCTTCCCAAGAAATCAGTTTGGAAAATTCATAGACGTTGCAATTCTCTTCTTACTAATACTTGGAATATATGAAATTTTCAAATTTAATAACAAAAAAGGAATTTATAAATATAGAAGAAAATAGTAAGCGGGGGTCGCCTAGCCTGGACAAGGGCGCCGGGTTTAGGCCCCGGTGGCTTAGTGCCGTCGTGGGTTCAAATCCCACCCCCCGCAACTGAGATATTTGTAACTACTTATCAGACGTTAAAAATAAATATATCTTATGTTTTATAGTTATGGGTCTCGATGATTTAACACTAAGATTATTTGAAGCGATTGCAGAAGGAGATAAGAAAGAAGTAGAGAGATTAATAAAAAGAGGTGCAAAGGTTAATGCTAAATTGCCAGATAATGGCATTTCTCCGTTACATGCTGCAATAATACTCGCCAAAGCTAATGTGGGTTTATGCCAAGAATATATGGTTAAAGAATATGAAAAAATAGCTGATGTTCTTCTAAAAAATGGTGCAAAACCTCTCTCGTTTGATAAAGATGGTTTATCTACATTTCATTATGCAGTGGTCACGCCAGGAATTTTGCGCTTGTTATTAAATTACTATAATGGAAGTGTAGATATATATGATAAAAAAGAAAGATACGAAACACCATTATGTAGAGCTGTTAAAGTATTAAGACAATCTAAAATGAGTCAAAACGAATGTGTTTATAAAAATGTGTTAAAAAGTATAAAATTACTTTTAGATAGAGGAGCAAATCCAAACGATTCATGTATAGGTATGGAAATGATTTATTTATTAATAAGATTTCCTAAAACGTTTGAAAGATTGTTTAAAACTTTAAAAAGATATGGATTTGATATCAATTCCATTAAAACATCCTTAGGAACTCCTATGTTAGATGTTTATAAGAGCGGCATAAGAATTCTTTTCTCTCATTTACAAAAAGATGCAGAATTAGATGTGTATAATGAAAAATTGAGTAGGTTTATTAATATTGTTTATCTACTAAACAAACATGGAATAGATGTTGGTATGTATATTAGGGCCTATAATGTTAAAAAATCTAAAACTAACCAATGAAAGTATATTAATATTTTTTCAATTCAATATATATGGCAACTATAGATTATATAAGACCTAATGAAAGAAATGGGTATATAAACCAAGAACTAGAAAACACTCTATACAACTCAAAAAATAAGGAAAAAGTTTTCAGAGTTTTAGCAAATTATGATAAATATGATTTAAAAGAAATAATTAATGAAGTTAAAAAAGTTGATATAAATGTTAAAGACCCATATACAAATTGGACTCCGCTACATTATGCTGCTTATATTGGTAATAGTTCACTAATATTATCTCTCCTTTCAATGAATTCAAATCCCTCTATAAGAGATGCAAACAAACTTTCTGCTCTTGATATTTATGTTCAAAATCCCAAGGTAGAAATCTCTACTATTATTGCTTTTCTATGCTATGGAAATGAAGATAGTAATGAATTGGCTAAACAAGCTTTGGAATACGCATATGAAGAAAAAATTAAAAATTTCTTGAAAGATTTTATAAAAGAAGGTAGAGAAAAATATTGTAGCGATTAAAATTAATTTTCATTGAGCAAAAATCTTTAAAACTAAATATTAAATATGGATAAAAACGATATTTTAGAAATTTTAGAATATCAATTCGGAAAGGATATAAAAAATGAATTTGAAAAACATGATTTTGAAATAAAAAAGTCAAAATCTAGAAGAATTGAAATAATAGTTAATAAAAAGCCTATTTTATATTTGAATCCAAAATTCTTTCTTTTTAATTTTGGTATAGAGTTTGGAAAACTTTTAAAAAAATATAAAAAATTTTACGTTAAAGTTTCTTCAGAATTTTTAAAAGACATCAGAGATAAGAAAAATGTGATAAGAAAAAATGTGATAGAATTTAGCAAAGACTTTAGATTTGGCGATGATATAATAATTTTAGATGAAAAAGATAATTTAATAGCTATAGCAAAAGCCAAAATAAATTCTTATGAAATTTCAAACTCAAATTACGGAATTGTCGCAAGGATTAAAAAATTTATTTAATTCTATTACTCTCTAAAAATTCGATTTTGTCTATATTTCCATCTCCGTCTAAATCTTTTCCTTCAACTATACAATAAAAATAAGTATCAAAAGAGATTAATGGTAATGCCTTTATTGCTATCTCTGTACCTAATCTTCTCTTACCTGCAATCCATATTATTTCACTCTCTTGATTAAAAGGATTTTTAGCATAGTAAATCAATCCAATATTTTCTTCAGAGTATTTTTTATTAGTAAATTCAGAATAAATATCCCAGTTAAACTCTTGTAAAAATCTAACTTTGAATATAGTGTTCAATCTGTAAGCAACAGTATTTGTTACCGGACCACCAACGACTATTAAATTTTTATCTATTAAACCATAATTCAAAATTTCTGTGTCGAACTTTACAGATGTTTGAGAAAATATTAATTGACCTAAATAGAATGCAATATGATTATCTCTAGACCTTGCTGAAAATGTTCCATGCGGATCTGGTGAACCTAAAACAACATAAAATGTTTTTTGTTGAAAAGATCTTAAAAAAGGTGGTATTGAAGGATTTATTGCAAATTTCTCATCTGGAATATCTAAAATTATTTGATAGTAGCTTTTAAAAGCTTTGTATTTTTTACCATTTTTTACTATAAAACCTTTTTTCTGTAACTTTTTCACATAATGAAGCAAGAGTTGCGGATAAATTTTTAATCTTTTAGAGAGTTCCTTTAAGGTCAGACTCTCCAAATTTAAATGATAAAGAATTTTATATTCTATTTCGTCTTTTTCAAAAAATTCACAATTCTTAGCGCTATAAATCTTACCGTTCTCTATTATTCTCATAAAAATATATTTTTATAAATATAAAATATATATTTTACTTTTAGGAAAACTAAAAGTCTAATTTTAAAATCTATAAAAATACTTTTTACAAATATAACATACTATGTGCGGAATAATAGGCGTAATTAGTAAAGATAAGTATCCTGTAAGAAAAGCTATAGAGATGTTAAAAAGATTAGAATATAGAGGTTATGATTCAGCTGGATATGTAACTTCTAATGGAACTATATTTAAATGTATTGGAAAAGTTGATAATTTATTCTCTAAATGTGATTCAGAAATAGCAAACATAATAATTGCTCATACAAGATGGGCAACTCATGGAAAAGTTAACGAAATTAATGCTCATCCACATTATGATTGCGAAAAAAATATTTTCATCGTTCATAATGGCACTATAGAAAATTATGAAGATTTGAGAAAAGAATTAGAAAGCTTAGGCCACAAATTTGTTTCTGAAACAGATAGCGAAATATTTGCACACTTTTTTGAACAAAGATTAAAAGAAAACAGAAGCATAAAAGAAATTGCAAAAGAAATTTTCGAAAGATTCAAAGGAACTTATGCGGTTTTAGTATACATTAAGAATCTTAATAAAGTAGTTGCAATAAAAAATGGCAGTCCTCTACTTATTGGAATCGATGAAAATAGAATATTTTTTGCATCTGATGCATATGCTTTTTCAGAGGAAACTAATAAAGTTGTTGTCCTCGATGATTATAACTTTGTAGAAGTTGATTTAGTATGAATTACAAGGTTTTCATAGAAGAAGTTTTAAAAAAGAAGAACTCGAATTCAGAATAGATTTAAAATGATAATGAAGATTTTTGATAAAAATGGTAATGAAATATTGCCAAAAGAAAGAATATTCTATTTACCAGAGTTTAAATTAGAAAAAAATTTTGAACACTTCATGCTAAAAGAAATTCACGAACAACCAAAAGCCTCTAAAATTTTAATAGAAAGTTTGAAAAACGAACAAAATTCAGAATTAGATAAAATAATTTCTTTAATACATAATTCCAAAAAAATAGTTTTTATTGCAGCCGGATCTTCTTATCACGCAAGTTTAATAGCTTCTCATTTATTAAGAAAGTTAGGATTTGAGAGTTATGCTATAATTTCATCTGAATATGAAGAGTTTAACTACGATAAGAATACTTTAGTTTTTGCTGTTAGTCAAAGTGGAGAAACTATGGATACTATATTGGCTGTAAAAAGTCTTAAAGATAAGGTTAATAAAATAATTTCTGTGATAAATATACCTCATTCGACCTTACATAGATTAGCTGATTATTCAATAGAAATTAAAGCAGGTATTGAAAAATGTGTAGCAGCTACTAAAACTTTTACAAACCAAGTTATTACATTTTTTTACCTAGCAAGGCTATTAGGAATGAATTTAGATATAGATAAAATTCCTAAAGATATTTCTGAGAGCATAAAAGAAAACGAAGAAAAAATTAAAAAACAAGCTTCTATATTAAAATCTTTAAATAATTTATTTGTTATTGGAAGAAGCATAAATTATTATTCCTCTCTAGAAATTGCATTAAAACTCAAAGAAATTTCATACATTCATGCAGAAGCTTTATATGGTGGCGAGTTAAAACATGGAACACTAGCACTAATAGATGAAAATTCTTATGTATTAGCTCTAAATCCTTATTGGGATAAAAATATAAAAACAAACATAGAAGAAGTAAAAGCAAGAGGTGCAAAGGTTTTAGAAATTCCAAAAGATTTTTATGTTAATAGCGATTATCCTTACTTTTCTTTATACTCTGTGATAATTGGTCAATTACTCACTTATTATATAGCAAAAGAAAAAGGTTTACCAATAGATTATCCAAGAAATTTAGCTAAAAGTGTTACAGTAATATAAAAAATAAAGAGAGAAAGGGATTAGTCTTCGCTTTCAGTTTCTTCAGATTTCTCTTTTTCTTCTTCTTTCTTAACTTTGCCTGCTGCTATTATATCATCTATTCTTAATATCATTTCTGCTGCTTCTGTAGCACTTGCTATCATTTGCATTTTAACTTTTAATGGTTCTATTACACCTTTTTCTAACATATCTCCTACATCTCCTTTATCTATATCAACTCCATATGTAACATTTCCTTTTTCGTGTTCAGCTCTTAATTTCAATATTATATCTATTGTATCTAAACCAGCATTCTCTGCAATAGCCTTTGGAATTACTTCTATTGCATCAGCAAAAGCCAAAATTGCTAATTGTTCTCTTCCACTATATTTATGAGCCTCTTTTCTTACGTTTATTGCAATTTCAACTTCTGGTGCACCTCCACCAGCAACATAATATCCATCCGCTAGCGCAGAAGTTACAGCACCTATTGCATCTTCAATACTTCTATCTATTTCTTCTACTACGTGCTCTGTTCCGCCTCTTGCTAATATTGTTACAGATTTTGGATTTTTGCATCCTCTTACAAATACCATATTCTCTCCACCCACTCTTTTTTCTTCAACAATCTCTGCATATCCTAAATCATTTTCGCTCAAATCATCTAAGTTAGTTACAATTCTTGCGCCTGTTGCCTTTGCAAGTTTTTCCATATCACTTCTTTTTACTCTTCTAACTGCCATTATTCCCTTCTTTGCTAAGAAATGCTGGGCTAAATCATCTATTCCTTTTTGACAAAATACAACGTTTGCACCAACTTTTGCGATTTTTTCTACCATTTCTTTTAACATTTTCTCTTCTTCAGCCAAAAATGCCTTTAATTCTTCTGGTTTTGTAATTCTAATTTCTGCATCTGTTTCTGTCTCTTTAACTTCTAATGCAGTATCTAGTAATGCAATTTTTGCATTTTTAACAACTTTTGGCATTTGTGGATGGACAACTTCTTTATCTATTACAATTCCTTTTATTAATTCTGTATCCTCAATGCTTCCTCCAGCCTTCTTCTCTCTCTTTATATCTTCTCTATCTATTATAATCTTTCCATTTTCTTCTCTTGCAACTGTTATTACAGCTTCGACAACTATTTCAGCAATTTTTTCCATTATCTTTGGATTTTGTGCTAATGCAGACTTTCCACTCATAGATGTCATTGCGATCTTCTTCAAAATCTCCTTATCCTTTAATGTAACTTTCTTTGCGATTTTTTCTAATGTTTTCTTTGCGATGTCTAAAGCAATCTTATAACCTCTAATTATTACTGTTGGATGAATGTCTTGGTCTAATAATTCTTCTGCTTTTCTTAACAATTCACTTGCAAATACCACGCTTGAAGTTGTTCCATCTCCAACTTCTTGATTTAATGTTTTCGCAACTTCTACTAACATTTTAGCTGCTGGATGCTCTATTTCCATTTCTTCTAATATTGTTACTCCATCGTTCGTTATTGTTATATCTCCTAAGCTATCTACTAGCATTTTGTCCATTCCTTTAGGTCCTAAAGTTGTTTTTATAGTTTCTCCTAAAGCTTTTGCTGCTGCTATATTATTTCTTAAAGCATCTCTTCCTGTAGTTCTTATAGTTCCTTCTGGCAATATTAGTACTGGTTGTCCTCCTAGTTGTGCAAGTAAGGCTTTTGGTTGTTCTGCCATAAATAAATAAAAAAATAAGGGTATATAAAGTTAACTGTGCAACTAGGTAACTATCTCTCTATCTTTACTCCACTTGGTGTTGCAATAATTAGATCCTCTTCTACACCAACTATATCGCCACCAATAGCTTCTACTGTTTTCTTAATCCTATCTACACTTCTCTTTAACTCACTTACATCTTTCATTCTTAATTCTTTAATGCTTATAACTACGATATAACCTTCTCTTAGCAAGTTCTGTATTTGATAAGTATCGTTAAAATCTTTAAGCTTTAAAACATAAACCTTTTCTTTTTTCTCTTCTTCAGGAGTTACTATTTCTACTTCCTCTTCTTCACTCTCTTCTCTTTTTGGTCTTTTTGAAAGTTTTTCAACAATCTTTTTTATTACCATAATTTTAATTTAATTAAATTTATTTATTTCCTTCTAAAAGTTTTTTGAACTCTTTTAACTTTTCTTCTAATTTCTGTTTATGCTTTTCTAAGTTCTTAAGTCTTAATGTTATTAATTCATTTTCTTCTTTTAATTCGTTAATTAAGTTTTGTTTAGAAGTTTTAATTAAAACATTTCCAACTAACTTATATGCTTCCTCTTTTTCTGTTTTGTTCAATTCTTCTAAAACTTCTTCTATCTCTTTACTTCTCAACTTTAAAGTTTCTATTTCTAGAATTACGTTTTGATATTGTTGTTGAGTTAGCAAAATTTCTTTTTGTTTTTCTTCACTTAATTCCATTTTATAGTATTAGGTTTAAAATAATAAATACTTCATTTACTTCATATTTTATATAAAGTAAAGCTTAACTTTACATCGTTAATAAACATTTATATTTACTACTAAAAAGTATTTATTTTTTACTTACCAATAATTAATAATATGTTCAGAAGAACCTGTGAAAAGGTAAAAGACTGGAAAGAACTCTTAGACGAACAAACAAAGCAAACTCTAAAGGAACTTCTACAAAAAACTCAACTATACTTACCAGCAATATGTGCAGCAGATGACACAAGCATAGCACAACTATGGGTAGCAGTAGCTCTAATAAAGAAAGAAATAGATGAAAGACTAAAACTTTTAGAAGTTGCCGCAGAACCTTGGAAAGCAATAATAGAAATTGGTAATGCAGAAAAGAGAAAGGCAATCGAAAGAATCGTTAGCGATATAATCCAACCAAAAGACAAAGAACAAAAAGAAATAGTAGATAAATTAGTTGATTCTTTGATGAAATTCTAATTCCTTCTTCCTCTTTTTTATTTTTTTAACTAAAATTTGTAAGGAGAGAAGTTAATTTTATACTGTAAAAAATATTTTTAATTATATGCCGGGGTCGCCTAGCTGGACCAGGGCGCCGGCCTGGAGAGCCGGTGGGCTATAAGCCCGCGTGGGTTCAAATCCCACCCCCGGCGAAGGTTATAAACTATAAAGTTTAATAGTTATCATTAATATTAAACATCAAAAAATATTTGACACTCGGGAGTAATTAATTTAATTTTATAGATCAATTAATTAAGGAAAATCCAAAGGAAAATTTATTGGAAAAGTGTGATAAGATATCAACTGAAGATTTGTTTAGTTTTTTGTCTAAAACTTCAAAAAAAGATGATTATAAAAACATTGAAGAGTTAGCTAAATCTCTTTGTAAAAAATTGTTTTATGATTTGTTTAACGTTTCAGAGAAAGATGTAGACAAAAACATTGAAGAGTTAGCTGAAAATATTGTTTTTGGACTAGAATATATAGCAAGAATTACAAGAAGCGAAAATATATTAATTCATCTTGTAGAATTGATTAAGAAATATACAAAGGTAGATTTAGAGATCGTAAAAAGAATTATTTATAAATTGCCGGACATAGTAAATAATAAGAAGAAACACATAATAGAACTAGCTTTTGAACACCTCTCGACTAAAGAAATAGAAAAATCGATTGAAAAACACATTATTTCCAGGGAATTAGAATTTATCTATACTTACCAAAGTATCTTTGAACGTTTATCAGAATTTAAATATATCTTGGAAGATTTAGAAAAAGAGATTGAAAGAAAAGAGAGTAGTAAGATAGGTTTTATAATTAAAACCTTTTTGAACGACAAGATAGAAGAGTTAATTGAGAAATATGTAAAAACAGATGTCGAGAAAGCAAAAGATATTGTTGATGGAATCATGTACATAGCAGGATATATTGCAGACCATGCAAAAGATAAGAATATAATGGACTTTATTGTAGAAACGGTCAGAGAATATTATTATAATATAAGTGCCGACATTGCAGAAAAAATTGTTAGTGAATTGGCAGATATAGCAGAGTTCAAAGAAGAAAAGAATATACTAGAGTATTCTGCTAAAATTTTTTCATACGAAGAAACTAAGGAGTTAATTAAAAAGTTTTCAGAAGTTGATTCTGAATCTGCTGAATATATTGTTGATAGATTAGTAGATATAGTAGAACATGTAAGAGACGTGAATACTATAAAATCTGTAATAGAGGTTATTAAAAAATATTTAGAAGAGGCAAACTATAAAGCTGCTAAAGAAATTAGTTATATAATGACATCTCTTATATGGAAGATAGAATATAAAACAAAAGAAGAAAATGAACGTAAGATTTTCGATGATATAATGACACCCCCTTTGGGAGGTGTAAATATTAGAAGTACGGAAGAAACTAGCTATAAAAAAACGTCTCTTATATCCGATGAGAAACAAAAAGAAAAATATAAAAATTCTATAAATTTTGCTGTTAAATTTTTTTCAAACGAAAGAGTAATAGAGTTAATTAAAAAACATGTAAGAATAAATGATAATGATGCAATAAAAATTGTTAGTAGATTGGCGGGTGTGGTTACTGACTTATTACATATAGCATCGCGTCCAGAAAGCAAGGATTTAGCAAAGGTATTTGCTTATGTCTTTTCAGATGTAAAAATAAATGATCTAATAGAGAAATATGAAAAAATAGATGTTATACTTGCAAAAAATCTCATTAAAAAATTAGAACATATCATACTTCATATTTATAACAACAAAAAAGAATATTATAAATCAATTCCTAGTAAATTTGTTGATGTGTTTTCTGATATAGAGATCGGCAAAGATATAATAAATAATCTCTCAGATAATTATATATTACATCTTTTAAAGCATAGCAAATTAATTAGAGAAGAAGGATATAGAGGGGTTAATAAAATTTTAATTAGTAAAATTTTAGATATAGATCCAACTATTTCTGATTTTGAAGAAAATATTGGAAAAAGACTAAAAGAAGAGTACGGAATTGATATAAATAAACCAATCTTTTCGAAATTGTCAAATATTTTAAAAAGTTTTGATAAACTAAAATATGAAAGAAGAAAATCTTTTAGAAAAGCACTAGAACTATTATTCGAAGATAAATATTGGGAAGATTAATCTATTAAACAATATTTAAAAGAAATGGAAAAGTATGGAATTAATGTTGAAAAATTAAAAGGAAGTGTTTGGGTTTATAGAGTTGATGGAGAAAAATTAGAAAATATAAATGTTGATAGAAATATTTTATTAAGAAATTTTGTAATTGCATTAGTTGGTTCTAGAGATTCAAACAAAGAAAAAGAAGCATATAATTTAGTTATTAAATTTGTAGAAAAAGAAAAATTAAATAGAGCTATTGGTTTAGTAAGATCTAATAAAGAATTGATTAAGAAAATTCTCGAATTATATAAACAAGATAAAATAGAAGAAATATTGAAAGTATTAGAAGAATTTTCAGAAAATTATAAAGATAAACAATCTGGAGAATTTTTGCATGATATAGTTCAAGTTATAAAGAATTATAAACCAGGAAGAATTAGTGGAAACTATTTAATAGGATTCTATGGAAAACATGTTGTTAGTATGTTTAGTAATTATTCAACAATGTGTTGTGCTTTATTGCCAGAAGGTGCAAATAGGTATGCGGCAGTAACATATATTTTAGATCCTAGAATTGTTTTAATTTCATACAAATTTGTTAATGAATTTGAAAAAGGAAAAGAATTATATGCTGTAAGAGAAGAAGGAGAAGTTGATGGAATTGTTATTGCATACATAGCAAAAAGAGCAGATACTAATGAGCCAATATTAATTGTTGATAGTGTTGAAGGTGGAAGAGAATTTAGAAACTTTGTTGAAAAGAATTATAAGTTAATTAAACAAGATATTGAAAGAGTTGCAAAAGAAATTGGATGTAAATATGTTGTATATAATGTTAAAACATTTAATGAAACACCTAGAGTTTTCTTAGAAAAGATTAAAAAAGAAAATTCAAATAAAGTTGAAATAGAAACAGATATTATTGGCAATCCAAAAATTCCATATGATTATTCTGAAAGAAATTACGAACAATATTTAGAAGCTTTTGGTGGATGGAAACTTCCAAAAGGAAGAGTTATAGGATATTTATATAAAATATGAAGTTATTAAGAAAGGAAATAATAAATAATCTTGAAATAGAAATCTTTAGAACAGAGCCTAAAGATTGGAAAAAGATTAGAAGAGATATAATGAAAATAGAAAATTCTGCATTTGAAAAAAATGTTAGACAAGATGAAGATGATATAAAATCCACATTTTTAGACGAAAGAAGTGTTAACTTAATTTTAGTTGTTAATAGAGAAATTGTTGGATATACTATGGGTTCCCCTATAGAAGATTATTGGTATTGTGAAAAATATTTAGAATACAATCCAGAATTAATAAGAAAAACCTATTATATAGAATCTACAGCAATTTTGCCAGAATATCAGGGAAAGGGTTTAGGATATATCTTAAGAGAAGAGTTAGTAAAAGAACTTAAAAAAGAAAAATATGAATATGTAGCTAGTCATGCAACCGATATAAGAATTTTAAAAATATACAAAAAGTTAGAAGAAAATGGATACTTAAGAGATTGCAAAGTATTAGAGGAAATAGAAAGATGGATAGGAAATAGAGATGCTTATTTTGTCGTTTGTAAAATAAATTAAACTACTTGAGAAGCAATTTTTCCTATAGCACTAAATCTTTCAACAACCTCTTTTGCTACAGGTCCTCTAATTTCAGTTCCTCTAGGTTCGCCTTCTTCGTTAACAATAACAGCTGCATTATCTTCAAACTTTACTCTTAATCCATCGGCTCTTCTAATTTCCTTTCGCTGCCTTATTATAACAGCCCAATATAATTGTTTCCTTGTTTCCGGTGTTCCGTCTACGACACTAACTTTAACCATATCTGCCAATCCTGCTTTGGGATATCTCTTTCTTCTACCCTTATAACCTCTGACTGCTATAATCTTTAAAATTCTAGCTCCAGTGTTATCTGCACAGATAAGATAGCTTCCAACATTTAATCCTTTTGTAACTCTTGAAGTTATACCTTTCATAGTTTAGTTATTACTACAAAATGCTTTGTTTTTGAAATAGGTCTCGTTTCCCCTATCAAAACTTTATCCCCCTCTTTAACTTCTATACAATCTGGTAAATGAGCCTTTATTTTGCTCCTTTTTCTCATATATCTTTCATATTTTGGGACATAAACTACATATTCTCTCATTATTGTAACAGTTTTAGAAGCTTTTGCAGAAACAACTCTTCCCTCTAACAATTTACCCCTAATTTTTATATGGCCATGCCACGGACATCTAACATCATTACAAAATTTGCTAGGCGGATTAACTCCTTCTATGCCTATATTATTTACTTTTTGTTTTTGAGTCATATAAGATATTTTCTAAATAAACCTTTATATTTTTTAAGCTCAAATCCCTAACATTAATAAATCTTATTTTTGCTCTTTTAGCAGCCAATTCGTCAAACTTAGAATCTCCAACAAAAACAATATTTCTAGTTTTAAAATGTTTCATTATCTTATACAATCCTTCTGGATTTGGTTTATGATTTTTTACATCCTCTTTTGCAACAATATAATCAAAGTTTTCTTCTAACTTTAAAGTTTTTAAAACTCTTCTTACAAGTTTTTTCGGAGAGGATGAAAAAATAGCAATTTTAAAGCCTTTATTTTTTAATTTTTTTACAATTTTTATTACTCTTTTTTTGGGTTTAATCTTTTTAATGTTTTTATAAAAGAAATAGTCCTTCAAATATCTAATTCTTTCAATTTCTTTTTTTGAAATACCCGAGAGAATTACTTTAATTATATCTTCTAAACTCAAACCAACATACTTTTTAAATTTTCTATAAAGTTCTTGGTAATTCCTATATCCTAATTTCTTTACAGCATATTTAAATGCTTGTGCATGCAATTCTACACTATCAACTATAGTTCCATCTAAATCAAAAACAAAAACAATATTTTTCATTAAACCTTAAACTTTTTCCTTCTCCAATTTGTCTCAAAATATGTCCAAATTCTTCTAGTTCTTACTCTTTTTAATCCAAACTTTCTTATACTAGCCCAAATAGGCGCATCTTTTATTTTACCTAACTTTCCTAATTTTAATTTTTTGGTTATATGTCTTATTGCCATAAATATTTGAGAAAAAATTTAAATATTAAGTGCAAGCTTTAATATTAGTGGTAATGCGACAGTAGCATCTGAAAAAACATTTACATGTTTTGCTTTTTCCTTTATTTTATTCCAACTTATTGCTTCCCTAGTTCTTGCACCACTTAAACTTCCATCTTCCTCTATCGCTGTCGAAATATATATTGCATAATCCAAACCATTTTTAAACTGAGCATGCCAAATTGCATGATGCTTAGAAATTCCCCCACCAACTATTAATGCAGCTAGTTTTTCGCTTTTCCAAACGATATCACTAATTAAACTTTCGTCTAATGCTATATTAACTACGAAATCCCTATGTTTTTGAGTAAAAAGCCATATTTGATATCCTACAGCACCATCGAAAATTCCTGGAACAACAATTGGAACTTTATTTTTATTTGCCCAATAACAAATAGAAGAGTCATTTAGCTTTTCTCCTATTTTCCAGCATAACTCATAGGTTGAAATTTCTCTTTTTTCTTTATGAATTTCTTTTAAAAGGTCTTGCATAAACTTTTCGATAGTAATTCCGTAACTCTCAAAAGGAATTAAAATATTTCCCAATCTATGAAACCTTTTTTCCTTTAACTCTATATCGTTCAATTCAAAATATCCTTGATAATATTTTCCGAAAGCTTTTGCAATATCATGATCTAAAGTTCCACACGTAGTAATTACCAAATCAAACATCTTATTCTTTATCAAATCTCTAAATAAGCCCCTTAAGCCTGTAGATACTAAATTACCAGTAAATGTTAAGATTTTTGTAATATTTTTATCAGTAAAAACCTCTTTTAATATTTCAGCTGCTAAATAAATGTTTCTTGCTTGAAATCCACCAATATTTTCAAACATTTTATTTAAATCTTTCAAGTCTTCTATGCTTAAATCTTTAACTTCTTTCATTATTCTTTTTTAAACTTAAATTTTAAATACAATTTTATTAAATGAATAAAGAAGAGTTAAGAAAATACTTTTCAGAAAACTGGAAAGAATTTTACGAATTAGAATTTTTTAAGGAATTAGGTTTTAAGAGAAAGCAATGCATAAAATGTAAAAAATATTTTTGGACTTTGGATGAAAATAGAAATACTTGTGGTGATTCTAGCTGCGACGGTTATAGTTTTATTGGAAAAAAGATTGAAGATATAGACTATGTCTCTGCTTGGAAAAGAATAGAAAAATTTTTTGTTAAAAATGGGCATGAAAGCATTAAAAGATATCCTGTAGTAGCGAGATGGTTTCCAGATTTATATTTTGTTGTTGCTAGTGTAGTTGATTTTTATAGAAAAATTAATGGAAATATAGATTTTGAATTGCCTGCAAGTAAAGTAGTAATACCTCAATTTTGCCTTAGATTTAATGATTTAGAAAATGTAGGAATTACTGGTAGACATTATGTTAGCTTTGTTATGATCGGGCAACATACTATTCCAGAGCAAAATGGATATTGGAAAGACGAAACAATTAGATTAGATTTTGAACTGTTAACAAAAGAATTTAAGATAAGTCCAGAAGAAATTACATTTATAGAGGATGTTTGGATCGGGTCACAAGCTTTTGGATATTCTTTAGAATATTTTGTTAGAGGTCTAGAATTAGGTAATGCTGTTTTTACAGAATTTGAATTTTATGGAAATTCTTTTAGAAAGCTTAAGAAAAGATTTGTAGATATGGGTGCAGGCTTAGAAAGATTTCCTTGGTTATTATCTGGAAAACCAACAAGCTATCAAATAACTTTTGAACCAATAATCAATTATATCTTAAATTCTTTGGGGATTAAATTCGATGAAGATTTTATGAACAAATTTTATTCGATTGCTGGATATTTTGACCTAACAGAAATTGATAAGAATCAATTCTTTAAAGAATTGAGCAAAAAGTTAAATCTAGATATAAAAGAAATTGATGAAAAAATAAATTTATATTCATCGATATTTAGAATTGCCGACTTTAGTAGAGCTTTACTATTAGCAATAAATGATGGAGCTTTGCCGAGTAATGTTGGAGGAGGATATAATTTAAGAGTTATTTTAAGAAAAATTTTTAAAATAATTAGCGATTATAAGTTTGATTTTGATTTAATAAAAGTTTTTGAAATTCTTGCAAATCAACTAGAATATTTTGATAATACGTTAAAAGAAAGTATAGATATAATTCAAAAAGTTATAGATGTAGAAAAAAGAAAATACGAATCGACAAAGCAACAAGCATCAAAAATAGTTTCTAAGTTGTTAAAAGAAAAAAACGAATTATCAAAAAACGACCTGAAACTTTTATATGAAAGTTATGGAGTTAGACCAGAATTTTTAGAAGAGGAATTTGGAATAAAAGTTGATAAAAGTTTTCTAGAAGAATTAAGCAAAAAAGAAGAGAAAAAAGTTAAGACAGAATTTAAAATAGATGTGCCCGAAATAGAAACAAAAGAGATGTATTATGAAGATATTTTTGAATTTGAAGCAAAAATATTAAAAATAATCGATAATTTTGTAATTTTAGATAAGACTGCATTCTTTCCTATGCAGGGTGGTCAAAAATATGATACAGGGTATATAGGTAATGCAAAAGTCTTAGAAGTTATAAAAATAGGAAAAACTATTTTGCACAAAGTAGATGATATTTCCACTTTGAAAGAGGGCGAAATTGTCAAATGTATAGTAGATAAGGAAAGAAGAAAAAGATTAACAATACATCACGATGCAACTCATATATTATTAGCAGCATGTAGAAAAGTTTTGGGGAAACATGTTTGGCAAGCAGGTGCGGAAAAAGATGTCGATAAAGCAAGATTAGATATTACTCATTTTGAAAAATTAAGCGATGAAGAAATTGAAAAAATAGAAGAAGTTGCAAACGAAATTGTTAAAGCATCTATACCCATCGAAAAAGAGTTTTTAGAAAGAAGTGAAGCCGAAAAGAAATATGGATTTAGAATATATCAAGGCGGATATGTTCCTCAAAAAGTAATAAGAATAGTAAAAATTGGTAATATAGATGTAGAAGCTTGTAGCGGAACTCATAGCAACAATACAAAAGATGTAAAGTTTATCAAAATAATTTCGACTAAAAAGATTTCTGATGATGTTGTTAGATTAGAATTTGTTGCCGGTGATGCAGCAATAGAGTTTTTGAAAGGTAGAGAAAAGATTTTGGATGAAATATGCGGATTTTTGAACTGTGATTATAATTATGCTCTAGAAAAGGTTAAAGAATTATTTGAGACTTGGAAAAGAGCAAGAAATAAATAATATTTGAATAATCATTACTAAAAATATTTAAGAGTTATTATTGAATTATTAAAATTTATGCTACCTATAAGTGATAAAAATATTAATGAATCAAATATTATGGAAAATAAAATAAAAGAATCTAATCAGAGCTTATTAGATTTAGTTAAGTCTCTAAATTCTTCTTTGTTCCACTCGGAATTCCTAGAAGAAGATTTAAAGCTAATAGATGAAAAAATAAACCTTATAATTAAAAAGACAAAGGTAAATGATATTAGTACAACTGAAATTACAAATAAAATTCTTGAGATTATTAAGAGATATTCCGATGACGTCGAAGCCTTAAAAAATATAATTAAAATTTTTGCGAATTGGATTATTTATTTAACAGAGCATGAGAATTACGATAGTTTTTATCAAAAGTTAAATTTTATCCTAAAAGTTTTTTCTGATGTGGATATTAAAAAAATTATAAAGGAATACTCAGAAATAAATAGCGAGATTTCTCAATTTTTAATAAACTCTTTGGAGAATATAATTCCGTTTAGTGACGAAAAAAAGTTAGAATATTTTATTAAAATATTTTCTCATAGAGGTATAAAAGAGTTTATAAGAGAGTTTTCTCCATCTCACATTTCTTTTCTTAACTTATTCTTTAATCTGTTGACCAAGCAAATACTCTATATTAAGGAAGAAACAACTATAGATTTTCTCATAGAAACATTTTCTGAAAATAGAGTAAAAGAAATGTTTAGAAAATATTTAGAAGTTGGTAAAAATTTTGAAAGCGAAATTGATTGGGTGTCAAGAGTTGTGGATCCAATGCTTTGGATATTAGTAAGATATGTAAGAGAAACAAAAGATAAAAAAGTTGTAAACCTTCTTACAGAGACTCTTTCAGATTATGAAATCATTGAATTTATTCAAAAAAATTACAAAAAACATCCTGGAATTATATTTGATATTATTCACAATATATCACAAATAGCAAAAAGAACAAAAAGTTTCGAATTAACAAAAGAAGTATTAAAAATCATAAACTCATATAGTGAATATAGCGAAATTTTAAGCGAAAAACTAGAAAGTTTGATATATTCCATTGTATTTAGAAAAGAAGATTTTGATATAATTATTAAAAATCTCTTGGACGTTTTCTATGATAAAGGAGTTGGTACCTATCTGTTAAGAAATTTTACCATGGAGGAAATAACAGACATCATCTTAAATTATTCACAAATAGTTAAAAATGAGGGAATAAAAGGAATTAATAAAATTGTTGTTAGCAGATATTTTGGAATAATTCCGACTCTTCCAGACTTCGAAAATAAATTAAAAGATCTATTTAAGGAGAGATATGGAATTGATCCAAGGAACACAACATACGCAGAATTAATAAATATAATTAGAAGTTTCAAAAATCTTGGAAAGGATAAGAGAAGGAAAGATTCATTCAAGAAAGCACTAGAACTATTATTCGAAGATAAATATTGGGAAGATTAATCTATTAAACAATATTTAAAAGAAATGGAAAAGTATGGAATTAATGTTGAAAAATTAAAAGGAAGTGTTTGGGTTTATAGAGTTGATGGAGAAAAATTAGAAAATATAAATGTTGATAGAAATATTTTATTAAGAAATTTTGTAATTGCATTAGTTGGTTCTAGAGATTCAAACAAAGAAAAAGAAGCATATAATTTAGTTATTAAATTTGTAGAAAAAGAAAAATTAAATAGAGCTATTGGTTTAGTAAGATCTAATAAAGAATTGATTAAGAAAATTCTCGAATTATATAAACAAGATAAAATAGAAGAAATATTGAAAGTATTAGAAGAATTTTCAGAAAATTATAAAGATAAACAATCTGGAGAATTTTTGCATGATATAGTTCAAGTTATAAAGAATTATAAACCAGGAAGAATTAGTGGAAACTATTTAATAGGATTCTATGGAAAACATGTTGTTAGTATGTTTAGTAATTATTCAACAATGTGTTGTGCTTTATTGCCAGAAGGTGCAAATAGGTATGCGGCAGTAACATATATTTTAGATCCTAGAATTGTTTTAATTTCATACAAATTTGTTAATGAATTTGAAAAAGGAAAAGAATTATATGCTGTAAGAGAAGAAGGAGAAGTTGATGGAATTGTTATTGCATACATAGCAAAAAGAGCAGATACTAATGAGCCAATATTAATTGTTGATAGTGTTGAAGGTGGAAGAGAATTTAGAAACTTTGTTGAAAAGAATTATAAGTTAATTAAACAAGATATTGAAAGAGTTGCAAAAGAAATTGGATGTAAATATGTTGTATATAATGTTAAAACATTTAATGAAACACCTAGAGTTTTCTTAGAAAAGATTAAAAAAGAAATAAAAGTTAGTAAAATAAAAATAGATATAATAGGTGATTCAAAAATACCTTACGCATATTCTAAGAGATATAGACAATATCTAGAAATTTTTAATGGATGGAACGTACCAAAAGGAATTATTAAAGGATATATATACAAAATATGAACGAATACGAAATTTATGACATAAGAGTAAAGGCCTTCTTAGCAATAAATAAGTATAACGGTATATCCAAATTCATAAGGCCTCAAGACATTTTTAGACATATTTATGGAATTGATGGAGAATCTCACAGAATTATAATAATAACAGATAAAGGAATTTTTTCCTTACCTATTCTTGAAAGAAGAGACGTATTCTATGCACAAAGAGAAAAGTATCCTGAAGCAATAATAGTTTATGATAACGATGGAAAGCCAAGTTATAAACTTACTGAACTTAGAATATATAGACCTTCGATAATCAATTATATTTTTAAAATTGCAATTGGTCAAAATAACAATAATCTTTTAATTGAGATTCCATCACAGTTTCTTAACAACGAATTAATACAAAACCTAAGTATACCTAAAATAGAGTGGAGATCAAAACCTTACAACTTAGAGGAATGTTATCCATATGCCTCTATTATTAAATTTGGACATGAAATGAGAAGAAAAACAATTTGTGAATACGATAATTTCGAAAATTCAAATGAAAATTATAGATTATTTCAGTTGATTTTATTTGATTTAGAGCCTCAAACATCTGTTTCATACACACTTTTTGGTCCCAATGAAAAAGAAAAAATAGATCAAAGAGATTTTGATAGAAAACTTTTTTTAAAAGACCTTAAAGAGCTTAAAATAAAAGAGGATGAAATAAAAATTAGGAGTAAAGAAATTTTAGAGAAAGTTGTTGAGAAAATTTTTAAAATATCTTGCAAACCTGCAGATTTTGGAGTATATCAAATTAGTTATAATTACAAAGAAGAGGAAATAAAGTTTATTGATATAGCATCTGGTTTAGACTGTATAAATCCCAATTTGAACAGAAACACTTTGATAAAAGCTTTGAAGAGATTATTGTTTCAAACGTCAGAGGAATTAAAAGAAAGTTTAATAAGATTTGAAGAGACAGCTATAGGTTATGATAATAGTGTGTCAGAAAAAATTAACTTTTTTAGAAGAATTGTTGAAAAGGAATTAGGAAAAATTTTTGGCAAATATTATAAAGATGTTTATGAAATCGCAAAAAGCTACGATCCTTATGACTTTCCTTCTAGATGTGTTGAAAGTGCTTATAGATATTTAGAAAAATATAAAATTGTTTCTAACTAGTTTTATGGAAGATGAAGAAATTGAAATTTTATTAAAGAAATATAAAATATTAAAAGAAATTTCAAAATTTTTAAAGGTTGAAGAAGATAAAATATTAAATACTTTGAAAAGATTTAAAAATGAAATTGAAAAAAATCAAAAATAATCTATCTAGTTATTTGAGCATTTTTAACTATTTCATAAAGTTCTCTAGCTTTCCCTTTTTCAAAATGATTTCTTATTGGTTCTAAAATTTCGTTAAGATATTCAACAACAGAATTCTTTAAATCTAAAGGATGAATTTTACCTTCAACATATAACCTTTCTAGTTCTTCATAACTCATTATTTCCAAATTTCCACCATATTTTTCTTCCCTCTTTATAATCATTCTGTCAAATTTTCTAAATATTATATATTTACATATTTCCAAAATTGGATTTAATTCTGCTTGTTTTGGTGGGCAATAAGCACTAAGAATTTTCCTTTTTATATCTTCATAGCTATCATGAATGAATATTGCAGTTTCTGGTTTACTTTTACTCATTTTTAAGGAAATCTGTTGATTTATTTTTTCATCCTCATCAAACCTTCCCATTTTTGCACCTGCTTGTAAACCTAATAACAAATGATGATGAATGGCAATTGGTTTTTTTCTTCCGAGAATTTCTGCTACCTCCCTAGCTAACATATTTGCTTTTCTTTGATCCATCCCCAATTGACATATGTCAACGCCTTGCTTATTATTTAGCATGAAAATATCAGTAACTTGCATTAGTGGATAGATAAGTAAGCTAGGGTTTTTAACTTCTATACTTTCTCTACCTGCAATGGTTACTGCCCTTTTAACTCTGTTTATAGTTACAGCTTTGGAAATTTTTAAAAATGTTTCCCAATATTCACTATCTTTTATTAAATCACTATTCCAGACAAACTCAACCTTATCAACTTTCATACCACAAGCTTTCCATCCTTCAATAAAATATTCACCAGCTTTTCTTATGAGCTCTATATTTCCTCCAAACTTATTGTTTAAAAATGCAAACCAATCTGCTATATAAATTATAAATCTTATTCCTGCATTAATAAAGTCGTTTGTTTTTATCGCTCTTAATAATCCGCTGCCTAAATGCATCAATCCACTAGGTTCAAATCCGTCATATGCAACTATATCTTTTTTTGTTTGCAACAATTCTATTAACTCTTTTTCTGTAACTATCTCTTCTGTTGGAGGTAATTTAATTAGTTTTAATCTCTCTTCTAAATCCATAAAATTGTTAAAATCTAAAAAATTTATGGATATTTTGGAATATTTAGATGAAAATTATATTCCTGAAAATTTGCCGTTCAGAGAAAATCAAATCAGAATAATAAAGGAAAAAATAGAAAAATATAGCAGAGGATTTAATCCTAGCTATCTCTTAATATTTGGAAGTAGTGGTTTAGGAAAAACAGCTAGCGTTAAATTTGTTTTCAAAAATCTTTTCATTCAGAATGTTAGATTCGTATATATAAATGCTTTTTTGTATAACACTCTAAATTCGTTGTTAGTTAAAATAGCCGAAGAACTGAAGTTAGGAATAAATTTTAAGGGATATTCTAATGAAGAAATTATTAATTTAATTTTTGGCAATCTTAAAAACACAAACACAAAACTAGTAATATGTATAGATGAAGTAGACAAAATAAAAGATTTGAATGAAACATTGTATATATTTGCTAGATTAGAATCGTTATTAAATTTCAGGCCTTATCTTATTTTAATATCAAACACGAAGGATTTTATCCTAAATTTAGATCAAAGAGTTTTAAGTTCATTAGTTTTTGATGAATTAGAATTTAAACCCTATACTATCGAGCAATTAAAAGTTATTGCCGAAGAAAGAATTAAGCCAATTTTTGGCAATAACTATGATAAATCTGTACTGACTTTAATCGCTAACGAATGCTATAATAATGGAAGTGATGTTAGAATAATACTTAAAATTTTAAGAAAAGCAATAGAAGTTTTAGAAGAAAGAGGAGAAAACAGATTGAGCATAGATATTATAAAAGAAGTTGTTAAGGATTTTCAAAAGAAAGTTCCAAAAATAGAAATAAAAAATCTAGAAATAAAAGATGAAAGACAAAAAGAAATTTTAGAAATTCTAAAACAAAAAGGAAGAGAATATACCTCAGAACTTTTTAAAATTATAAATCAGAAATATGGAATCAAAAAGAGAATGTTTAACTATTTGATGAAAGACCTTATAAATAAAGGATTAATAGAAATAAAAAGGGAAAAAGGAGTTAGAGGAAGTAAGTTTATCGCATACTTAAAGGTTTAAAATAGTTTTTCTAAGCATTTTTATGGAATTGAGAGCTCCCATAATTACGCTAATGGGTCATATAGATCATGGGAAAACATCTCTAGCAGATGCCATAAGAAATTCTGTAGTTGCACAAAAAGAACCTGGACAAATTACTCAACACATTTCTTCGACATTCATACCAAAAAATGTTATAGAAAAAATTTGTGGAAACTTGCTAAAACAATTCAAATTCGAAATAAAGTTTAATGGTATTTTGATTATAGATACTCCAGGTCATGCTGCCTTTGTTCATTTAAGAAGAAGAGGCGCAAACATTTCTGATTTAGCTATTTTAGTTATAGATATTATAGAAGGTATTAAAGAGCAAACTGAAGAATGTTTAAAAATTTTGAAAGAATATAATTTACCTTTTTTAATAGCTCTGAACAAAATAGATAGATTACCAAATTGGAAAAATTCTAATTCTTTATCGTTTTTAGAAAGTATAAAGAACCAAAATCAAAATACTTTATTCGAATTAGATAAAAGACTCTATGAAATTGTAGCAAAGTTATACGAATATGGATTTAACTCAGAAAGATTCGATAGAATTACAGATTTTAAATCACAAATACCAATAGTACCGATATCAGCAAAAACAAAAGAAGGGTTAGCAGAATTACTTCTAATAATTAGTGGATTAGCACAAATATTTTTAAAGGATAAACTTTATCTTTCAAAAGAAGGAAAAGGAATTGTTTTAGAAATTAGAGAACAAAAAGGTTTAGGAATTGTTGCAGATTGTATATTGTATGACGGAATTTTAGAAAAGGGGAATTATATTGTAATAGCGAGCGAAGAACCAATAGTTACTAAAGTAAAGTTTATTTTGATGCCAAAAGAATTAAGAGATTTAAGATATGAAAAAGAGTTTATTTACGTAGATAAAGTAGTTGCTGCTAGCGGAATAAGAATTTTTGCTGAAAACTTGGAGAATGTTATAGCAGGTAGTGAGTTCAGAGTTGTTAAAGATGAAAAAGAAATTGAAAAATATAAAAACGAATTAAAAACAGAATTTAAAGAAATTATTTTCAAAAAAGAAGAAGATGGAATAATAATAAAAGCGGATACATTAGGAAGTTTGGAAGCACTAATAAATATTTTTTCTAACTCAAATATTCCAATCAAAAAAACTGGAGTAGGAAAATTAAAAAGAGAAGACATTCTAGAATTCGATTTGATAAAAGACGAAAAGTATAAAATTTTAGTTTTGTTCAATGTTGAAATTAATGAAGAGGAGGAAAAAATTTTAAAAGAAAAGAAAGTAAAAGTTTTTAAATCTAATGTAATTTATAGATTGATAGAAGATGTTGAGAAATATATAGAAGAACAGAAAGAAAAAGAAATACAAATAATGCTCTCTAAAGTAAATAGGCCTGCAGTAATAAAAGTCTTAAAAGATTATATATTTAGAAGAAGCGACCCAGCAATATTTGGAATAGAAGTTTTAAAAGGTTGTCTATACAAAGGGACTAAACTAAAAAGAGAGAAAGATGGAAAAGAAGTCGGAATAGTTAATGATATTCAAAAAGAAAATAGGAGCATCGAATTTGCAAAAAAAGGAGAAAGAGTTGCTATAAGTATTCAAAATGCTGTTGTAGGTAGAACGTTTGATGAAAACGACATTTTAATTTCAGATTTAAAGAGAGAAGATATAGAAGTTTTGAAAAAATACTTTGAATATCTTAGTGAAGATGAAAAAGAACTGCTAAAAGAATGGAAGATAATTTAGCAATAAAAATTTATATAATTGATGTTGACGGAACTTTAATACCATTATCTCCACTTTTTAAACTTATCAAAAAATATAAATTAGATGATATAGTTTTTTACCCAAACAGAAATTACTATAAATATGAAGATAAGATAATTAGAAAGTTTTTCTTTATAGTCGGAAATCTTATATCTTCAATAACATCGTATTTAGCATACATCTCTATAAATAAAAAAGATAGAGTTTATTACGAAAGTTTATTTAGATTTGTTTTTGAAAGGTTATCTGAAAATAATAATAGTCTAATATTAATAGTTTCAAGATCTTATACTGCTAGATTTGCGTTTGATAACATAATAAGGCAACTACAAAAGAAAAACAGAAATCTTAGATACTACACGATTTTTGGAAATTTAAAAAAAGAATTCCTAAAAAGAATAGTTAACTACTTGGAAAACAATAGTAAAATTGGTTTAAAAATAATTATCATAGAAGATAATCCGAAAGAGGTAGAAGATATTAATAGCTCTGATAGAATTAAGAAATTTTTAGTAGATAATCCTAGAGAAACCTATGAAAAACTTCTATTAGAATTATATGGCAGATAGTCCAAAAGAATTAGCAGAAAAATTGCTTTCGCTAGGAATAATAAAAAGAAAGGAAGTTTATAATGCCTTTCTAAAAGTTGATAGAAAACTATTCGTACCAGAAGAATTAGAAGATTTAGCATATGTAGACATGCCCCTGCCAATATCAAAAGATGCAACAATTTCAGCGCCACATATGCATGCAATATATTTGGAAGAATTAGAATTAAAAAAGGATGATAAATTTTTAGAAATTGGATTTGGCTCTGGAATTCTTTTAGCATATGCTCACGAAATAACTAAAAGAGAAGTATATGGAATTGAAATAGATAAAGAAATTTTTGAATTTGGAAAAAGAAACTTAGAGAAATCTGGATATATTGAAAAATGCAAAATATTTCTTCGAGATGGGAAATATGGCTTGGAAGAATTTGCACCATTCGATAAAATTGCTGTCAGTGCTGCTTGTAAAGAAATTTCTAACCATTGGATACAGCAGTTAAACAACAATGGAATTCTTTTAGTTCCTATAATCGAAAATAATACTCAAAAACTCTACAAAATAATTAAGAAAAAGAATAAGTTAGAAAAAAAGTTTATCTGCGATGTTGCTTTTGTAGAAATAAGATAACTTACTTTTTTAGATAATTTATCACTTCTTCGAGACTTACTTTGATTTTTTCCCTTGTCTGTAAGTTTTGAAGTGTTAGTTTATTTTCTTTTTCTTCCTCTTTTCCAAAAATTATTGCATATTTAATTCCTCTACTTGCCAAATCTTTTATTCCGTCTAAAATGTTTTTGTATGGTTCGAAAGGAACAAAAACATTTATATCGTTATTCCTTAAAAATTCTGAAATTTCTAAAACTTTTTTAATATTAACTTCGTTAGTATAGATAATACCAACTTGTACGTATGTTTTTGTATCCAATTTAAAAACACCTAATTCCAATCCAGCATCTATTAATCTTTCCACCCCTATAGATCCTCCAACAGCAGGAATTTTTTTACCTACAAAAATTCCAACTAAATTATCATATCTACCACCACCAGCTAAACTTCCTATTTTTGGTTCTTTAACAACTGCTTCGAATATCATTGCAGTATAGTAATCTAAGCCTCTAACTAAGGATAAATCTATCTTTATCCTTTTGGAATTTTTAACATATTCTAGTATATTCTGTAAAGAATTTAATCCATCAATAACTTCTTTTTGACCGAATTTTTTCAGAAAGTCTAAAATTTCTTCATTGTTCATTTCAGAAGTTTCTATCAATTCCCCAATCTTCCTTAAATCTTGCTCAGATAACTTTAGATTTTTTAGTTCTCCTAAAACTTTTTCCTTTCCTATTTTATCTAACTTATCTATTGTTCTATAAACTTTCAATAGCAAATTTTCATCTTTTATTCCCAAATATTCTTCGAATATTCCTTTTAAAATTCTTCTATCATTAATTTTTATTGTGTAATTTTTAAAATCGAAAGCATCAAAAACATCGATAACTACATTTAATATTTCTACATCAGCTAAAATTGAGTCACTACCAACAATATCAACATCACACTGCCAAAACTCTCTATATCTACCCTTTTGAGGCTCCTCATATCTAAAAACTCTTCCTATATGGTATCTCTTAAAAGGTAATTTTGGCCTAAACCTGGCTATATACCTAGCTAGAGGAACTGTTAAATCATATCTTAGCCCAAACTCTTTATCGCTATAGGGCAATTTAAAACGCCATATCAATTTGTTCTCAACTTCTTCTCCATACTTTCCAGCTAAAGTTTCAAATTTCTCGACTATAGGAGTTTCAATAGGATCAAAACCATACTTTTGAAATATCCTTTCTATTTTTCCAAAGATTTTTTTCCTTAATATTTCTATTTCTGGTGGAAAATCTCTAAAACCTTTTGGAGGCAAAAAATCTTTATTACTCATATTTATAAATAATTTGAAAAAATTTATCCAATTTGGGCCCGGCGGGATTCGAACCCGCGACCTACCGGTTAAGAGCCGGTCGCTCTACCAACTGAGCTACGGGCCCAACATAATAAAATGAAAAATTATAAAAAATCTTTATTTAGTTTTTTGTTTTCTCTCCTCTAAGAAATATACTATAATCTTCCTTATAATATCGATAACTACAGCTAAGATTAACAAATAAAGTATTATCTGATATTCGAGTTTTAATTTTACTCTATCAATACCAAAAAAGTTATCGAAGGAAAACTGCAAATAACCAAAATTCATTACTATGATTAAAAACATTAGAATCAATATAGAATAAAGGATTGATGATAAAAACCTACTTATACCAGTAAAAAGGTTAGAAAAAATTGATAAGATTACTATTAAAACTCCTAAAATTAGTAGTAAATAAATTTTTGTTTTATCGAAAAATAGAATACTTGTACTACAAAAATCTAAACCAAAAAATTTACATTCATAAAGTCCATAGGAGTATAAAATTAAGAGTAATGGAAAAAGAGGAAAAAGAATAAAATTTACTATTCCAACAAAAACTGTCTTAATAATCGTTTTTGAGTTCATATTATACAGAAAACGAAATTAGTTTGCTTGCATTTATTTCTCCAAAGAATTCCAACTTCATAAAGTCTTGCATATTAATTCTTATTAAGATATTAAACTTAGACATTGATAACTCTCTTGAAATCTCTTCCCTAACTATGTTTTCATCTTTAGTTTTATTAAAAACTTCTAAAGAATACTTGATAAGTTCCTCTTGGATAGAAGAAAAATTATAAACCGGAGTTACTTCTCTTGATTCGTTACTTTTTAATCTAATGTTTTCAATTTTGATTATTTCGAAAGTTCTATTGAAAATTGAGAAATTCCCATACATATCAAAATCTTTAACCTCAAAAATTGACGGATTAAATATTAAAATATTACCAAATTCCTTCCCTTCAAAAATTTTTTGAAATTGAATAGAATTGAATGAGAAAAATGTTATTATCCCTAAAAAACTTACTACAAAAATAAAAATTGCCAACAAACTTAATAAAGTAGATAATATAACTAAAGATGTATTTAATATTTTGAACTTATCCATTAAATAATTTATTAAAAATGAAATATTTTTATGGATTTCGGAATAAAAGTAAAAAAGAAAAATGGAAGGATGGAAGATTTTATAATAGAAAAGATTGTAGTAAGTATACTTAGAAGTGGTGCTGATATTATTACGGCTAGAAAAATTGCATATATAGTTTTAGGTAAACTGCTTGAAAAAAAGAAAAAGGAAGTTTCAACAAAAGAATTAACAAAGTTAATATTGGATTTATTGAAAAAAGAGGATAAAAATGCCTATAAGAATTGGATTATATTCAATAAATACTTAAAGAAGAAAAAGAAAGAAGCTGAAGCAAAAATTTCCAAAAATCTTTTAGAATATTTAAAAAAATAAAAAAAGAGGAAGAAGAATTATTTCAATACGTCAATTCCTAATAAACTACTTGTTTCTTTTGTTAAACCTCTCTCAACAGCAACCCTTCCTAAGATGTATGGAGATTTGACTCCAGTAACAATAGTAATTACTTGAATTCTTCCTTCGTATTCTGGCATTATTCTAGCACCAATGAATACTGTTGCACTTGGATCTAATTGAGAATAAACATGATGCATTATCTGATGCACTTCTTCTAATTTCAAATCTTCTCCACCAGTAACATGAATTAATGCGCCTGCAGCTCCTGTATAATCTACATCAATTAATGGATTTTGTAATGCCTTCATAACAGCGTCTCTGGCTCTATCACTAGAAGAACTTTCAGCAATTCCTAGTGCAGCAACACCTCCACCTGTACTCATTACACTTCTTACATCAGCATAATCTAAGTTAATCAAACTTGGTAATGTTATCGTTTCTGTAATTCCTTTAATCATGTTAGCAACTAACTCGTCTGCAACTGCAAAAGCTTGTTGCAAAGTTAAGTTTCCTGCATATTTCAATAATCTATCGTTTTCAATTACAATAACAGTATCAGCATGTTCTCTCAATCTAGCCAAACCCTCTTCTGCTTTGAACCTTCTTGAACCTTCTGCACTAAATGGCATTTCTACTACACCAATAACTAATGCTCCCATAGATTTTGCAATTTCTGCAACAACAGGTGCTGCTCCTGTACCTGTACCTTTACCTAAACCAGCTAATACAAAAACCATGTCTGCTCCTTCTATAGCTTCTTTAATTTCATTTCTACTTTCTTCAGCAGCTTTTCTTCCAACTTCAGGAATTCCTCCACATCCTAAACCTCTTGTTAATTCTTTTCCTATTAAAATTCTTTTATCTGCTTTTGTTACTGCTAAATGCTTTGCATCAGTATTTAATGCTACAGTAGTTGCACCATAAACTCCTAATTCATGCAATCTGGTAATAGTATTACAACCAGCACCCCCTACACCTACTGCAACTATTTTTGCTTTTTTAACATCTACACCAAACTGTTCTTTTGCTAATTGGAAGTAATCAACATCTTTTCTAATTACTCCACTAGATAATTTTGCAGCTGTCATTAAATTTGGATTTTCTCCTTCCAAAGCTCTTCTCAATGCGTTTTTTATTATAGTCTCCATGTTTTTATCGAAATCTATATATTATAGATCATACATTATTCTATTTAGAAGCCCCAAGCTGTACTAAGCCCCATTAGAAATTCCCCAAGCCCCATAAGCCCCAAGCCCCCTAAAAATATTCTTCTTTTTATCTTAATTTATTGATTTCTACAATTTTTTATACATATTTAAAAAGATTCTTTAAATTATTCTTAACCTTTCTTTTCTCTTAATATTTATATAAAATTTGACCTATCATAATTTATGAGAGGTTTAACAACAATAGAACTAATAATAATAATAGTGGTTCTTGTTGTAACAGCACTTTTCATACTCAGTTGGCTAGGTCTAGGAAGTAATCCGCTAGACTGGTTCAAGAAACAGTCAATAAAAAATACTTTCTGTTCAGAAATAGTAGAAAGAACAAGATGCAATATAGAAGAGTATAACTCGATAGACGATCTAGGAATAAGCTATTACGATGCCTCAACAAAAATCAGAAAATCAGAAATAGGAACTGGTAGTCCTGATGAATTTGCAACATATGGGGAAGTTTGTGGCTATTTTGGATATAAAGGAGAATCAAACTTCAAAGATTGTTTAGTAAAACTTTGCGGATGTAAAATAAAATAATCTTAACACTCTTTCAGGCTCAACCCCCTTTCATATTTTTCTTGAGTTGAAATATCTGCCTCTATCAATAAGATTACCTTGTCTAACCTTTCAGACTCGTATTTACAAATACCTAGATCACTATAAACAGAACAAATAGAATAACCTTTATCTCTTAGTTTTTTAGCGCAATCCTCCAAGTTTTCATTAGAAACTTTTCCACAGACACTTTCTATAATATTCTTAGAATCATTTTGAACATTTAAAATTTGTGAAGTAGATTTTCCGCCGACAAATCTCTTTATCTCTATCTCAAAAGGTTGAAAAACACAACCAAAACCATTTTCCTTTGAAAGATATAATTTACCATTTATCCACTTATTTACTTCTAGTAAACATTCTTGTTCTGATTTAATTGTTTCTATCCTTTTTTCGAAAAAAGTCTCAACTTCCAGCGAATAATTTATTAGTTTTATGCTAATTTTTCTAACGAAAACGTCTTCCCCTTCTAACTCTAATCCTAAATCTAATGGAAGTAAATTATTATATGGTAGAGGAGATGGTCTAACATATATTCTTATTGGTGCTTTACTTACACTCCATCTTATTCTATCTTCTAGAGAATTTGTTTGAATTTCGACAATCCCTGAAATTTTGGTATCATAGCTGATTATAGTAGATACTTTAGGATTTTCATAACAATATAAACTTTTTCCTGCAGAAAAATCTAAAGAATATAACTTACAATCCTCCCAGCAAATTTTTCCTGTATAAGATTCTCCTTTATAACACTCTTTAGGATATAAATTTATTAAAGATTTTTCTGAATTACAAAAATTTAGCCCAGAGATTATTGAATTGTCAAATATCCTTTTAAAAGAAATGTCATATCGCTTCTTACTCCCTGAAGTTATAATATCAGAAGAATCAAACTTATCTATAATAACCTTTCTTTTATCTGAAGTGGAAAAATATAATTCAGAATTTATTGACAACGAAATGTTTGATTGATGTTTATTCTCTATATACAAAGGGAATGTAAAAGATGAAGATGAATTAGTAAAGTCCGGATAAGAAAAACTTACATCTAAATAACTTTCGCTCTTAATCTTAGGTAATTTGAAATATTCCCTTATCTCTAACTTATTAAGTATAGAATAAACAAAATATCCTAAAACTACAAACAAAATACCCAGAATTATAACCAAAAGAAATATTAATTTAGATTTTCTGTTTTGAATTTTCTCAGACAAATTATTCATTTTTTGTGATAATGAATTATAGTCTATCCTCAGCATAATAAAATATAACAAAGTCTATTCCTTCAAGTTTTTCCTTTGGTTTTCCAAAAACAGAGTAAGTTATTTTATTATCTTTTACCTCTACGTCTTTAACCTCTATTATGAGATATTCTGTCGAAAGAGAAAATTCTGATCTTTTTTCCTTAACAAGATTAGAAATTGTTTGCTTGTATGTTTCAAATTCATTGATCATTTTTGAAATCTTAGAAGAAAAATCTATGATTTTTATTTCGCTGCTCATCAAAATTCCAGAAACATAGAAAACTATTATAAATATGAAAATTGGTAATAGTAAAAATAATAGTTGAGCTACAATACTTTTCATAGTTTAATTATTATGTTTATTCTTTTTTCATCGTAAAACAACTGACAATTATAGATTTCATTAAGTTTTATCTTTCCTTCTCTTATAAAATATTTGTCTATAACTATTTCGAAAGCTTCTAAACCTAAAGATTTGACTTTACTTCTAATGATTTCTATATTAGAGTCTTTATTAATTCCGTCTGACAGCTCTATTATGTTTTTTCTTATCTCAGAATTTAGAAAAATATTACATAAACTTATTGCTTGAAGGTTTTCTTTCTCTATTTTAAATTTTATTGCAACTTGTCTTTTAGGTAAATTATCTAGTAGGAAAAATATTATTGAAAAAGCAAAAATTCCAAACATTATCGCTAAAAATACGTTTATTATCTTTGGTATTAACATATTATCACAATTCCACCGACATATTTTTGATTGTTATAAAAAACAGCAAAACCTTTTACAACTTCTTTTTCTCTATCACAATCTTTACCAATAACAACTTTTTCTCCCTCCACTATAAAATTCATATTAAAATCTTGAGTTATGCAAAAGTTTCTATTCTTTATCTTTTCAAAATCTAATATTCCTTTGTTATTTTGCTCGAGTATACATTTGTCTCCCAGTAAAACATCTAAAAATCTTAACTTTTTTGAAATATTTGAATTTTCTTTAATAACTTCTAGATTATATTCTGTATAGAGAATAAAAGTGCCTAAAGTGAAGGACAAAGATATAATTATCATAAGCACATCCAAACTAACTTCTGGAATTATATGAACTTGTAGTTTCATGTTAAGATATTGTTATTTTATCGTTAACCTTCGAAATTATTATTTTTGATGGGAATTGTTTATTAGCGGTTATTGGATTTTTTACATCTAAAACTATATAACTTGGCTTAAAATAAACCTCACTATATTTTTCATTTTTTATATATACAGTCACATTATTTTCAAAAAAATATATTTTCATTTCAGATGGCGGTAAAGTTAAAATTATTGATAAGTTTGATGAGGAAGAGGACACAGAAGATAAAACATTTGCAAAGAATTCTGCTGATTGTTTTGAGATAATATAGTTTTTCTTTACAATGTTTATAAAGAGTATATTAACAGAAAAATAAACCATAATGACTACGAAAATTCCCGAAAAAAATAATATCAAATATGTAATAAATGCTGATGACTTCATGATTATGCCAAATTTGGAAAATATTGATAAACTACTGGCCAAACAAACATCCCATCTCTAAAGAAACTCATTCCAATATTTAAAATCCAAGATAAGATTGGCCCTATTCCAGGTACAAAAAGTAAAGCAGCGCTAGCTGCATATTCGCCAATCAAAGAACCTACATATGTGTTAATATAAGATTCTGTGGCATAACAATAGTTAGCTGAGGAAAGTTTCGACTTATCTATTTCTGGTTTAACATATATAACAGCTTCTGTAGCATTTATATATATCTTTAAATTTGCATAGCATGGACTTACCAGATAGAATCTTGGATTAGCAGCTATAATGCTACTTCTCTCTAACTTAATGTTCTCTATTCCTAATTTCTTACAACTTTCTGGCAATTCATATTGTCTTACACATGCTCCTAATTGAACACAAACTTTTCCATCATCGCAACTTGTTTGACAACCTAACGGAACTCTTTGTCCTTCATATCCATAAAGAGAAAAGTATCTATCCCAATAGCTTGCACCTAATGGAGTATATAAATCTATCGCTCTTAAAGATGCGTAACCTATAGGATTTTCTGTCATAAATTCAGCTAAATCCTCTCTAATCCTTAAAGTTTTTCCAGCCAATAATCCATATAATCTCTCTATTTCTCTTTTATCACCTTTTTCTATTCCTTCAAACAAAACTTGCCTAAAAGCAGATAGTATTTCGCTATAAGATAATTTTCCCGCTTGCTCTAATTCAATTAACCTTTGACCTAACAAGCTATCTTTACTAACCACTAAAACCAAATTTTCTCCACTCTCATATTTCTTTATTGTATTATCAACCATTCTTAACAACTCGTTTTTATCGGTTACGCCATATTTTTTGAATGCCTCTATTGCCTTTTGTGCAAAATTTTCATCTTTTTCTATCCTATTTTTTAAAGTTAATAGAGCTTCTCTAACCAAATCGCCATCGATTAATTTATCATGAATTAAATTTAATCCATAGGAAAGGTGGGCTAAGAACTTTTTAGGATAACCAAATAAATATTCTTTAATAGTAGCTGTAAAACTTTCTGGATCATAAGGATCATAAATTATTCTTTTAACTTTTCCTTCAGAATCATATTCTATAAAGAAATCTTCATATCTTGAAATTTTTTGTCCTAAAAGTTCATTTCTACTTTCTATTGCAATCTTTAAATCTTTGGCAAATTCATTTTCATCTAAATTTATTTTTTCATAATCCAACACTAATCTTTTTAGCTCAGTGGAATATACAAAACCTTTTTTCTCTAAAATCTTCTCCACAGGCTTTATTAAACTTGTTTCTGCGACACTATCGATGATTGAGTTAAATTCATTAATAGTTAAAAATCCTTTGAATTGAGATGTGAATTCAAAATTCTCTATAACACTTCTAAAATTGTTTATCTCTGTTTTTAAATTATTAAACACTGCTCTTAGAGCTTCTAGATCCTTTTCGTAATTTGGTTTTGATTCTATTTTGTTAAGTGAACCTTCTGCTTCTTCTATCATATCTTCGGCTTCCTTTAATTTTTCTCTTGCTAATTCAATATTGTTCTCTATAACATCTTTTCTAGCTTCTTCTAACATTTTTTCTATTTCATCTATCTTATTTTCAAATTCTAATAATTCGTCACCTTCTTTAGAGAAATTCTTTATTGCATCTTTAATCATTTTTACAGAATTTGATAAATATTCTACAAAACTTAAAATTGAATTCTTTACATCTTGTTTCAAAATATAAAACTTTGTTTTTATTCTATCTACAATTCTTTTCCAAACATTTTCGTAGAACATTACTTTAGCTTTTGTAGTTACTATACCTCCTAGAGCTCCGTATATTAAGCAATCTTCTAGATCTTCTTCAGAAATCATAAAACAAATTCCTGCATATAGTACAGTTGTTTTTGACGCAAACTTTATATTATCTAGACATTTCTCGTTTCCAAAAGTCTTTGTGCAAATCTTAATTGTAGTTTCTTTAATTTCTATTAAATATTCCTTTGTTTTTCTAGCCAATGATAAAACAAACTTTTCACCTTTTTCTATTGCATTTACCAAAGGTTCTAGCTTTTCTTTTAAAATATTATAAACTCTTGTGCTAAACTTTTTTAACTCAAAAGAAAAAGTTCCAACTCCCTTTGATAACAAATTTTTTAAAGTGCTTGCCTTTAAAAAATCTATTCCTCCAAAAAATGTTGCCAAAGTCATGCTTAACAACAAATTTGAACTCCATGGTAAATCTTCGCTCCAAGGAATAAATATAGCTGCTAAACTTTGTAATAAACCTTGTCCGAACTCATATGGAGGTTCTGGTGGGAATTTTTCCCAATAAAATTTATAATAAGGATCGCCTAAAGTAGAATATGGTAATGGTGGATTAAAGCCTAAAAAACTTTTTAAACTTTCGGCAGCTTCTTGGAAAACATTTTCAAATCTTCTCTGTGGAATTTCTATATAGACTGTTGTTGGGTTGTCTCTATTTGAAAGATTTTTACAAGCATTATCTAAAGCGTTGTAGAACTTAATGAAATTTCTTTCAACAATTCTATCCGTCTCATTATGTATTACAAACCACCAAAACAAAAAAGCTATTAGAGCAGCAATAAACAATCCTATAAGAAATCTTATACCTACCTCTTCTAAAAGTTTCATAATATACATATTTGATTAACCTATATATTAATTATGAATGTAAACGAAATTATTGAAGAATATAAGAGATCTAAAAAACTTTCTTTTTACGAAAATTTTTGCAACTTTTCATACCAAATCTTCAAAATAAAATTATCAAAAGAAGAGGAGGAAATATATTCTGAAGTTAATAAATTTTGTAGATTAAGAATTCCACCAGCCTCTAATATTTCTGCTGCAATATTAACGTTTTTATTCGGAATTTTTCTAATAATATTTTTTGCATTTATTTTTGGTTTTTCTATTGCATTCACTTTTTTTATTCTTATAGTAACTTTATCATTTTTTGTTTATTATTATCCGTTTTTGAAAGCAAAATTAATAAGAAATTATGCATCTTCCGAAATGATGCATGCAATAATTTATATGACTATTTCTTTGAAACAAGTTCCGAATTTGGAAAAAGCTGTTTATTTAGTTGCGACAAATTTAAAGGGAGAAATAGGAAATGATTTTAGAAGAATAATAGCAAAGTTTTTAATAGATAAAACAACTATAAAAGAAGGATTAAATGAAATAATAGATAGATGGTATAAGGAAGCGAGAGAATTTTGCGAAGCTTTAAAACTTTTAATATCTTATTCCGAAAATCCTTACGCATCTGAAAATTTATTAAAAGAGGCTATAAGAATAATGCACGACGAAAACTTCGAAAGGATGGAAAGATATGCGAGGGGTTTGAAATTACCATCTACTATACTTATGGGATTGGGAATAATTTTACCCCTACTATCTTTAACTATTTTACCTCTTTTTTCTGTTTTCTTTCCACAAATATTTTCTTTCACGACACTAATAGTAATATTTAATGTCTTATTACCAGCTATTTTATTCATAATAATCGCAGGCTTAATAACATCCAGACCTCTAACTACTTCGTTCTTAATAGTTGAAAACCCTTTCGAAATAAAATTTTCTGATTTGAAAATTAATTTACTTTTTGTGTCTGCTATTATAACTCTAATATTATCTTTTTTAACTTTTCCAAATTTCTTATCAGAAAACCAAAAGTATCAACTGTGTGCAGAATGGGCTAATAGCAAATTTGAAAATAAACCAAAAGATCTAACATTAACTCAAGAAGAATGTAAAGAAATTTTAAGTGGTAATATAAATTTAATATTTTTAGCCTTAGCTAGTCTTTTTTCTTTAATTTTACCAACAACTTTAATCTTAATTTTTTCTCTAAGAAACATATTGTTAAAAAGAAAATTTGTTGAAAAAGTTGAAAATGAATTTCCTAGTGTAATATACCAAGCCGGTTATTATCTAAAAATTGGTAATCCATTAGAAATTTCAATTTCGAAAGGCATAGAAAGATATAAAAAATTTGAGATAAGTAAATTTTTCGAAAAAGTTTTGAGTGTTCTATCAATTTCTGGAAATTTAAAAGAAGCGGTCGAAAAAGCTTTAAAAGACTACCCATCTAGTTTAATAAAATCTGCCTTCGATATTATTTTAGAAAGTTATAAAAAAGGATACAGATTTGCAGGAGAGACAATGATAATAATCTCTGAATATTTATCTAATCTATCCAAATTACAAGCAAAAATAGAAGAATTGATAAGCGATGTCACAAGTAATCTAAAATTTATAGTAACTTTCTTAATGCCATTAATAGTTGGCACAGGAATAGGTTTAGTAATAATTCTTCTCTCGTTACTAACCAATGTGTTTTTTGCAATTAGTGGAATGTCTATCGAAAATCAAACAGAGAGTTTGCCAATAGGCTTGCCTTTCATTTCTACTGGTATAAGTTTTCTATCATTTGGAAGCATAACCTTTTCTTTAGGTCTATACGTAATTGAAATGGTTATAATAGCTAGCATTCTAATAGTTGGGTTAGAGAGCGGGTTAGAAAAATATAACTTACTTTCTTTCATAGCCAAAAATCTTTTAATATCTCTTGTGTTATATTCCTTAACAGTAATTTTTGGCTTCATAATTTTATATCCGATGGTTTCTAGTATAATTCAGATAGGTTAATTTTGCAATTACATTTATTATTTAAAAAGTTGATTCAAAATGTTTAAAACACTATCTTTTATAAAAGTCGAAAAGAGAATTGCAAAAGAAATTAAAATTACTAAAATGATTATAATTATTATAATTTTTACAACTTCTGAAACCATTATTTTCTTATCACATTTCTTATTGCTTCCATAAACTGTTTAAAAAATTCTATTGCAGATGCATTAGAAAAAACCAAATAAATAAGAACAGCAATTATTAAAAGAATTACTATACCCAAAATTAACCACAACTCATCTTCTATCATGTTAACTCTTTTTAATTCCTACTATTTCCAAAAATTTAGAAAGATTGAATAAATCTCCCAAACTTTTCATGCCTCCCTCTCTAGCCAGAGAAATTATAGTAATTGCAAGAATAAAAACCAATACTGCTATTACTATAGCAATTATTATCCAAATAGACTGTTCCATAAAATTAATTTTATCCCTTATTAAATACCTTTTGCTATTGATTCACAAAAGAAATCTCCTATAATTCTTCCTAATGTTATAGAGCAGAAGTTATAAAGAATCTCTGAAATTCCTTTTCCAGAGAATAATGTAAATATTATTAGAATCAAAAACAGCAAACCAATAACTATTAGAATTATTATTATTAAAGTTCTGATTGGTATCATACTCTAAAAACTTCACAAACTTTTGGATTTGCAAATATTTTTCCAACTGTTAATAAACATGCCTCTTTTAAAAAATTTGATATTGCAGAAGGATTTATCAAAAAAGAAAAAACAATTATAACAATAGAAATTATAATTACTGCTAAAATTATTATAACAATCCAATTTACTTCCATAATTATTTCGAAACTCCTAAAAATTTTTGTGAGAAAGATTTAAAAAAATTAGTAATATTTCCCCAAAAATTTTGAATGCTTCCAGGAGCTAAAGTTGAAAATATGAAAAACAAAATTACCGCGACTATAATTAAAAAGAAAATCAATGTATACAAAACTTCTGTCGGAATTTCTATAGGCATATTACTTTATTGTTGTTTGTGTGGACAAAACTTTTATGTAATAGTATCCTATAGCAATAAAAAGAAGTATTATCAAAATAGCTATAACTATGAATATAATTGTTTTAATCGTTGATTGCTCCATAAAAATTATTCTTCTAACTTAATAAGATATCTTACCTCCTCCAACCATTCACTTTTACATTTAGGACACTTTGAAATAGGTAAAAAATTTTTAACTTCATATCCACACTTTCTACATTTAGTTGGTTTGTAATATAATTTCCATTCTCTTCTTTTAGAAATTTTTACTATCTCTAAAATAATTCCCTCTAACTCCTTTCTTTTCAATTCAATTCCTTCTTTTTCTCTTAAGTAATTTAAAAGTTCAGAAAAAGAATACTCTCTCTCAGATAGTAAATCAATGACTTTTGTTATTAAACTTTTTTCGCCTTCCATAAAGTTTATCTTTAAAGTTTTATCTATAATGGTTATAAACTAAGAAGAGGTAAATTAAGTTAAAAACTATCAAATGGTAAATAATGAATTTAAACTTTAATAAACTTTATTTATTTTTATGAGTAGTGGCCTTATTATAAATCCGAATCTTTTATACACCAGTGTTTTTGGCAGAGATGATATAGATAAACCAAATTTAATTGACGAAGAAAAACCATTAATATCCATTCCCAAAAGGTTTTTTAATGATAGAGGAAAACATTTTATAAAATCTCTATACGAAGATGAAGGATATATACCCATAAAAATTAAATTTCCTTTTTTAAGCCCAGAGGATATAAGAAGTTCATGCAATGTAAGCGAAAAATTTGCGATAGAGCTATGTAAACTATATAGAGAAAAATGGACTCCTGCAACTATGAACTTAACTGACGAAGATTTTAAATATGTTAGATTTGATTATCTTCAAATAATTTTTACTGGAGAACCAATTAAAATGGTTAGAGTTGCCTATATGCCAAAAGAAGATATGAAAAATCTTTGTATACCTGATGGTACTATTGTACTCATAAGACTCTAATCTTTGTCAATTTTTTGTATTATTTTTAAACTTTTTGCATAAAAGAAAAATGCACCACCTGGCGTATGAGGGTCATCCTAACAACTGATAATCTCTTTTGTCAATTTTTTGATTTTCCCCGTTAAAAACTCGATATAACCTCAGACATTTTGTAACCACTCTCATATAATAAATTATTACTAACTACACTCACATTTTTCCCAAACCCTAAAAATTATAACTGGCCTACAGAGCCAGCTATAAAATTTTTGACTAGTATTTAGCCCGTTTAGCCTAACTTTAAACTGTCCTTTGATAATTTCAAAACAGACACGCTACCTAGGTTTTAGGGCCTTTTTAGAATGTGAGAATTTTCAGCTTTTCTTAATTATTTATTAAAAGTGATTTTATTGTTATTTTTGGGATTTTTGTAACTATCTATAAGTGACTTATACAAAAAATTATATATAATCGAGTGTATAAATTTATAATTCTTAATTTTTATTTATCTTTGTCCAATTTATTTTTATTTTTCATTAACTATCAATAAGTGATCTTTACATTACTAATTTATCATTCTAAAATAATTAATGCATTAATATGTTAGATTGTGAGTATTCTAAAAATTAATATGTTACTTATAAGTAGTTTCATAAAGTATGATTTAACATAAAATATTTTACAAAATTGTGAGAGTTTTTAACTTAGCCTTATCATATAGGGCACAATATTTCATAAAGTAGTAAGGGCGAAGATGAATAACCATCAGAAATGTGAGAGTATTGTTTTAGATAAAATCTACTATAAATGTGAGTAAGATTTTAATAAATATTTAAGATATATTTAGAGAATGTGTGAATTTTTATATATTTTTTAATTACTATTAAGTTGAAACTTATTTTAAGAGAATGTAAAAAGTTTGAAAAATTATATTTATTTGGCTTCTATAATTTGACGTTGTTAGTTCTAATTGTTGAAATTGTGAGAGATCTGTAGTATTTTAAACCATGATAATTATCAAAGAACATGCTCGTAACTGCTTAAGCGATGCTTAATTTGCTTGAAGCTGCTTGAAGCGCTTCTAAGCAGGAGCAGCAGATAATAATATTAATTGTAGATTTATAAAATTTCAAATGCTTAACAGCTTAAGCTGCTTCAAGCAGATGAAGCACTACTTTAATTTTATAAATATTGCTAAAGGTGACATACTTATCTGCTCTGCTTAAGCGATGCTTAGCAGCTTAAACATTTCGAGCAGATTCATCATAAACAAAAAAACCTTTTTTATCTTTTATAATTCTTTTTATTTTTGGATTTGAAATTTCTATTAAGGATGCTATAGCCCTAAGGTAACTTGCTGAAATTCCAAGCTCCCTTGCTAACTCTTCATAACTAATTTCTTTTCTTTCCATTATGATCTTATGAGCTTTATCTATCAATTCTGTAGATTTGCTTAATCTGCTCGAAGCGCTTGAAGCGGTTGTAAGCAGCTTAACATTATCTAATTTTTCTTCTAATTTTTTAAGCACATTTTCCAAATCTTTCTTTTCGCTAAGATTTAGAGAAGCCCAATCCTTCGTTATCATATTAGCTTCTATTCTTTTGAGAGATTCCTCTATCGACTTTAAGGTTTTTATTATATATCCATATATAAAATCTCTTGAAAGACTAATTTCTTCATCCCTTTTTAAACCTTCATAATTAGTTTTTTCTTCCTCATAAAGTTTGTCAGTAATAGTATTCTCAACCAGATTATCTTCACCAAAATTTTGTTCAGATTCTTGTTCCAATAATTGAAGATTACTCTCAAGCTTTTTTCTCTTAAAGAGTCTTTTTATATTATCAAGAAAACCCATAATTATTTAAATTTCTTTTCATATATTTCTTGAAGTTTTCTTATTTTCCAATAAGCTATAAACTTTTCAACATCTATGTCTTCTTTTAGCCTTATTAATCTTGCCCTAAATGGTACTAGTCTTTGTTCCTCTATAAAGGGGCTAAAATATTTAGAAAGTAGTCTTGAAACTGTTTTATGATGTAATTTAACTCTTCTAGCGATTTCTCTTATCCATATCCATCCATTAATCTTTTTTAAAACTATAAGAATTTTTAGAACATTTTCCATTTCATCTTTTCTTTTATTTTCCATAATAAAAATGCGCCAGGTGGATAATATATTTTTAAAGCGTGGTATAATGAATAATTTGAACAATCATCCAAAACCACGCATATTATATATCTTTTAACTTTTTTATCCATAGATATATTAACCACTTCTTAGTAACTAAAATATTATTATATCCATCACGTTCTTAGGAGAGGAAAAAGTTCTAGCGGCAACTTTATACAAGATGTATTTTGAGTCAATTTTATATTGTTCGAATGATTAGTTTCCCCATTCATCTTGCAAACATTAACTTTTGTTGTTATAGCATCTAATAAGAAAACCATAAAAAGCAGTGCTGCAAAAATCCAAAATAATAGCTTTGTTCTATCTATTTTTATTGTTCTTAAGTCCATAATAATTTCCACCTAAAACGTTTATTTCAAAAATTATTCCTTTAGAAATTAAATTTTCTAAAGCTTTTTTTACATCATCTTTATTTTCAAAATAAGAAAACAAATCTCTTTTGCTTATTATGTTTTTGTTTTTTAATATTTCTAGTATCTTATTCTCTATTTCTTCAATAGACATAAATAAAAAATTTAATAACTTTAACAAATATTTATATGGTCAACGTATATGATGTAGATCCCCAAAAACTAATAGAAAGGTTGAAGGAAGAGCTTAAGAAAATTGATGTAATTAAACCTCCAAGATGGGCTCTATTCGCAAAAAATAGTCCTGCAAATGAAAGACCACCGGAACAAGAAGATTTTTGGTATATAAGAGCGGCTAGCATTCTTAGAAGGTTATATATAGATGGTCCAATAGGAGTAAGTAGATTAAGAACTTATTATGGAAGAAGAAAACAACATAGAAGAAGGAGAGAAAAGTTTATGAAGGCAAGTGGAAAAATTATAAGAACTATTTTACAGCAATTAGAAAAAGCAGGCTTAGTTGAAAAAGTTGAAAGAAAAGGTAGAAAACTTACACCAAAAGGGATTAGTCTTTTGGATAGAATTGCGCATGAAGTAGCTAAAGGACAATAAAATAAGTAATTTTTAGTTGATAAAAGGAATTGAAAATGAGAGAGAAAGAGCTAAATTATAAATGAATGTACAAAAATTTTTATGGACAAAAAATTAATTTCAACATTTATTGCTACAATAATTTTAGTTGCATTAACTATTGGAATAGGTGTAATACTATATTTTTACTTTGCTGGATACGTTACTCAAACAAAAAGTCAAATTGAAAATTTACCAGTAAAATCGCTAACGGAATGTTCAAAAGCAAATGTAGATATAATTGTTAAAAAGACTAAAGAAAATAGAGAGGATTTATTAGAAGGCTATTCATATAAAATTCCGATAACAATAAAAGAAAATTCAGGTCAAACTTTGACAGATTATCAAATTTTAGTAACTCTAGATACTCAAAGTTTAATATCTCAAGGAAAAATGAAATCTGATTGTTCAGATATTAGATTTACAGATAGTGATGGAACAACTTTATTAAACTATTGGATTGAATCTGGATGTAACACTCAAAATACAAGAATTTGGGTAAAAGTTCCATTCATTCAAGCTAGCTCAATAAAAACAATATATGTTTATTATGGAAATCCTAATGCAACAAGTTTAAGTAATGGAACTGCTACTTTCTTAGCTTTTGATTTAAAATTAGAAGGTCCTCTAGGCTCGAGTAGTGTTGCAGAGAGTTATCATTCCTGTGCATTAGTTGCTAATGGTTCTGTCTATTGTTGGGGAT
>JAWAZZ010000006.1:0-41288 GCA_038997305.1 Candidatus Aenigmatarchaeota archaeon
TTTTTATCAAAAGATAATGGAATTAAACCCAATCTATGAGCAACAATTTCATCTGGTAAAACACTGTCATTTTTAAAGAAATCTACCCATTCTATTGCCATAGTCGGTATTTCAGCTATTATGCTTCTTCTTATCATTGCAGCCATTCCTGGAGTTATATTAGTAACTTTTATTTTTATTTCATCAGAGTTTTTTTCTAATATTTTAACTTCCATAAATATTGATTAAATATTTATTTAAATCATTTACCAAGTATTTCAACTATTACCTTTCTATTTCTTGCCCTATCTAATTCTATTAATAGAACTCTTTGCCATGTACCTCTAATCAATTTTCTATTTTTTACTGGAAATATTAAAAATTGCTTTAAATAACTAGCAGCTAAATGGGCATCTGCATTATCATCTATAATATTATGTTTCCAATCTCCTTCAAAATCTTTTTTAATCTTTGTTATAATATCTTCTTTTAAATATTCTTCGTTTTCATTTGCTATTAGACAGCATGTTGCATGAGGAGCAAAAATTAAACAAATTCCATCGTTAATTTTACTATTTTCGACGAAATTCTCTATTTTCTCAGTTAAATCTACTATTTCATATTTACCTTTTGTTTTAATCTCAAACTCTTTTATTTCTATTTCCATAAATTAATTTAATGATGCAAGAAGAATATTTCGAAGAGTACAAAAAAAGATATAAGAAATTAAAGGAAATTTCTGAAGAAGTTTGGAAATTAGTAGACAATATAATGAAAGAAGAAAAAATAAGTATAATTCGACTTACAAACGAAATAGAGAAAAAAATTATAGAGCTCGGAGCAAAACCGGCGTTTCCAGTTAATATCAGCATTAACGAAATAGCTGCTCATTATACTGCTGAATTTGAAGACTTTGAAATAGATTTAGAAAAACACATGGTAAAAGTTGATTTTGGAATAATGATAGATGGTTATATTTTTGATACTGCAAAAACTTATTATAATGGCGAATATTATGAAATTGTTGAAGCTGCAAAAAAAGCTTTTGAAGAAAGTTTAAAAGAAATAAAAGCTGGTAATAAAATAAACACGCCAGGAAAAATTGTTGAAGAAATTGCTGCCCAATATAAATTAAAACCTATAAGAAATTTAGGTGGTCATGGATTAGGATTATACAGAATTCATACAGAACCTTCTTTAATAAATACAAATTTTGAAACGAACGAAGAATTTATTGCAGGTATGCCAATAGCTTGGGAAGTATTTATAACTAATGGTAGCGGATATGTAAAAGATAGTTTTCCATCTTTGATTTTCGAAATAAAGAATTTAGATAGATTAAACTTAATAAGATTGCCACAGGCAAGAAAAGTAATAGAATATTGTTATGAAAACTTCAAGACAATGCCATTTGCAAAAAGATGGATACCATTTGACAAAAACATTGTTAATTATGCTATAGCAGAAGGGATAAGATTCGATATAATTCATGAATATCCGGTATTAAAGGAAGTTAAAAATTCTTTTGTTGCGCAATTTGAAACAACCATAATTGTTTGAAATTAAGAGAATTCCTAAAATTAAAAATGTTTGAACTATGTTTTGAAAGTTCGAAAAATATAAATCTAAATTTATAGAAAATTCTAGTATTAAAAAAATTTCGAAAATTATTCTAAAAAAGTTTTGAACAAAAAGCAATAAAATAGTTTTTATTAATAAAGAATATTTTCTATAAAATAGCATAACTACCGAAATTATTATTAATGGCTTTAACATCAAACAATCTACAGTTATTATAAAATTTACATTCTTAATAAAAATGTTTTCGTTTTTTACCTCAATTTCTTCAAAAAAGAATTTTAAAAAATTGTAAAGAAAATTTGCATAGAAGTATTGTAAATTACTAAGATCTAAACTTTCTACTAAAATAGCTATTGAAAATCCTATGATCACTACAAAAAAGAATAAAGCTATTTGCTTAGAGCATTTAATAAGTTTATTAGTTTTTCTTTCCATTTTTTCTCTAAAATTTCTAATTTTATTTTACCTATTTTTTCATAATTCTCAAAACTATCAATTATAATTCTCAAATTCCAAACATTTTCAACATTCTTTTCAGTAATTACGAATTTTGGTTCAAACTTTTCTAATATGTAAAATTTTTCTATAGAATTAGATAAAATAACGAAATCGTTTACATAAGTTTTTAATATCGATAAAAATCTTTCATTAATTTCATCTAGCCTTATATAAGGAATTTCATCCTTTTCTAAATTTAATTTCAAAATTTCTATTACATACTTTAATGCTTGATTCTCTATTTCCAATTCTCTATTCTCTAAAGTTATATATTCATATCTTATTTGTTGCTTTTGATTTTTTAGCTTTTCTATAAGCTCTCTTAATCTTTTGTTTTCCTCTTTCAATTGCTTTATTTTTTCTATTAATTTTTTAACATCGATGCTGTTCTCTGATTTAACTGGCTTTCTTTCTTTTTCGATTTTCAAAACATTTAAATTATTCTTACTCTCTTCAAATTTCTTATTTTCCTGCTCCAATAATTTTCTCCTTATTCTTTTCATGCCTATTATAGCAGAAAATATTGCATCTCTTTCATGCCAATTTTTATAATCATAACCTTTAGTTAGTCTTATCTTTTTCTTTTCACTTTCATCTTTTAAAGGATGAAAAACTTTAACACCTAAAGATATAGCAATACTTTTAATTTTTTTAGGAACTTTTTTCTTATCGCAACAAATTAGTAAGGGTTTTCCAAACTTTAAAATATCATCAATCATTTCGCTCTTAGAATATTCTTTTTTGCTCTTTAAAAAAAGTACTTTAAAATTTTTATCCAAAACACAAATTGCACTAGTAGTTCCAATATCTATTCCAACAACTATTTCATTGTTTGAATTCATAATTTATTATTTTTTCTATTTTCTTTGCTCTCTTTTCTCCTAAAATAGATACTAACTCGCTTCTTTTTGCATTTATGAAATTTTTTATGCTTTTAAAATGTTTTATAATTTTTTCAGCTGTTTTAAAAGATATTCCAGGAAAACTTGCCAAAATAGTTAAAACCGCTTTTTCTATTTCTTTGGGTTTTTTCTTAAACTTAGTTTTTGGTAAAATAATAAAATCACTTCCATATTTTTCTGAAATCTTTTCTAAAATTTTTGAGGTTTCATATATATCGTTAGAAAATATTATAGATACATTGGTTGAAGCTAATATCTTTGATATCATGCCATAAAAAATTTCTCTCTTCCTTTCATCTAAATAATTAACATCAGCAAAATTTTCAACTATCAAAATAATTTTCCTAAAGTTATTTAAATGCTGTATTTGCTCAAAAATTCTTTTATCAAAAGTTGAATTCAAGAAATCGTTAAGAGTTTTTCTCTCTATTCCAATATCTCCTATTATAAAATCTATTGGCAAATTATCTTCGATAACTTTTATATTTTTATTGTTTTTCAAAATTTCTATTATTTCTCTTTCCCTAAAATCTGCAAGAATTATTGGCTTGGTAACTAACAATTTTTGAATCATTTGTTAATGCCTAACAATTCTTTTCTTATTTCGCTAATTATTTTTCTCATTTTTCTTTCTTTATGAAATGCAGACCAATAATATGCTTCGTCTCTCGTATCTTTTGTTATTAAGAAAATTACTTTTCCATGTTCTTGTCTTCCAACTCTTCCTCTTCTTTGTATTGCTCTTATTTCACTAGGTACTGGCTCGTAAAATATTGCGTAGTCAGTTTTTGGAATATCTAAACCCTCTTCTCCTACGCTAGAACAAATTAAAATATTATACATACCATTTGCAAAATTTTTTATTACAGCTTCTTGCTCTTTTTGGCTCATACCTTCATATTTTTCTTTGCTTGCTTGACCAACTAATTTTGCAACCTTAAAACCTTTGGATTTTAACTCATTATAAATAAATTCTATAGTTGCTCTATAGTTCGCAAATACTATTATTTTTACATTCGGGTTAGAAGAAATTAAAAGCTTTAATATTTCTTCCAATTTTTCCATTTTTGGATGAGGTAATTTTTTCTCTATAAAATTTCTTACAATACTTTCAGCAATTTTTATTCTTAAATCATTAGCTAAAGCTTTTTCGTATTGTTTATTACTATTTTTCAATTTTTCTAAATAATCCAAAAAATATGTAGAGCTTTGAGTTTCTAACAATTCTAATAAATATTCAACCTTTATCAATTGCAAAAGTTTAAACAAAATATTTTTAAAAACATTTTTATTTAAAATATCTGCCTTTTCTAAGAATTTTTCGTATATTTGAAGTAACTCTTTCTTTTTTATTTCTTCGCTTGGCAAAATTCCTAAGTTCACTAAATCTTTAATCAATTCTTTTCTTACTTTTTCTATTTCGTCTCTTGCTTTTTTTATTTCTTCTGGTAATTCTACACTAACAAAAATTTTGTCAACCTTTTTGATATATGGCCTTATATCTGGATCGTACTCGCTTCTAATTTCTATGTACTGAATGTTTAAATGATTTTTTATTTCCTCTATTCTTTCTCTTTCACTTCCAGGAGATGCGGTTAGTGCTAATATTAAAGGATATTTTGATTGCTCTAAGTATTTTCTTGCAACATATGTATATGCATATTCTTTTACACATCTATGGGCTTCGTCAAAAACAACTAAACTAAAATCCGAAAGATTTAAAGTATTATCTTCTAAATCGTTTTGAATTGTTTGAGGAGTAGCAATTATGACTTTTGCAAACTTGTATAAAAACTTTCTATCTTCTTTAGGAATTTTTCCTGTAATATCAACAATTCTGCTTTTATCTATTTTCATTAATTTTCTAAAAGTGTTTGTATGCTGAATTACTAGAGGCCTTGTAGGAGCAAGCATTAAAACTTTGCTTTCTGGATATTTCATTAATCTATTTGCAGCAACAATAATCGCAATAATAGTTTTTCCCGTTCCAGTTGGTAAAATAACTAAAGTATTTCCTTTTAATGCTGTGTTAGCAATGTTAATTTGATACTCTCTAATTTCTATTAATTCAGTTCTCAATAACTCGCTTACCATTAATAAATTAAAGCTTTACTAAATTTATCGGATTTCCACTAATAAAGCTTAAAATATTTTGTAATGTTGTTTTTCTTATTTCTTCTATTGCTTCGTAAGTATTAAATGCGTTGTGTGGAGTAATTATAACATTTTTATCTTTGTCTTCCATTTCTATCAAAATATGGTTTGCCAATAAACTTTCTAAAGATTCTTTTTCTAACTTGTTTTTAATTAATAGCTCTGCTTCTTCTAATATTTCTTTTTCTCCTTCTAAAACATCTAATGCCGCATATTTTACTTTTCCGCTTTTTAAGTATTTAATCAAAGCTTTTGTATCTATTAATGCACCCCTAGCAGTATTTATTATTATTACTCCGTCTTTCATTTTCTGAAATGCTTCTTCGTTCAACAAATGATAGTTTTCCTTTGTTAAGTTTGCATGTAAAGAGATTATATCTGAATTTCTCAACAAATAATCTAAATCGACATATTCATATCCAATTCTTCTAGCCTCTTCATAATTTGGATAAATATCGAATGCAATAACTCTCATTCCAAAAGCTTTTGCAATCTCAGCAACTCTTCTACCAATTTTTCCTGCACCTATAATTCCTAAGGTTTTTCCTTTAAGCTCAAAACCTCTCAAATTTTCTAAACTAAAATCTCCTTTTCTCGTTCTTTCAAAACTTTCAATTATTTTTCTTGAAATACATAGAAGCAATGCAAAAGTATGTTCAGCGACACTTTCTATTCCGTAAGATGGTACGTTAGAAACAAATATACCTTTTTCTTTACAAACATTTAAATCAATATGATCATATCCAGTACTTCTAGTAACTATATATTTTAGCTTTTTTGCATTTTTCAAAACTTTTGAATTAATTCTTGAATGTATAAATATACTTACTATGTCGCTATTTTCTATTAAATTTGAATTTTCCTCGCTTAAAGGTTCTCTATAGAATTCTAACTCATAATTTTTCAAATTCTCGCTAAAAAATCTTATATCTTCATCACTTACTTCAAAAAATGTTATTTTCATAATTAGTTACATTTAGAGTATCCACATTCAGGATTAATACAAGTATAACAACCTTCCTCTACTTTTAAAGTTTTCATACCACATTTTGGACATATTTGAAAGTTTGCGTCTTCCAACAAATTATTTTCAGAGTTATTACTCAATTTAATTAAGACTCTTTTTTCTTCCTTTTCTTTCTTTATTAAACCAGCTTCTATAAAAAACTCCTCTAATATATCGGCTAATTCTGCATAGAATGAGTTTATGTATTTTCCATCTTTGAAATATCCAACCCCATTAGGATCGTAAACGCTTCTTAGCTCTTCTAAAACAAAAGTAGGATCTTCACTTCTTCTAAATATCGCAGATAATAATCTAGTTAATATTGTGAATTCGGCAGCTTTTGTCAAATCTTTAGAGTTTAGAAATATTTCAAACGGTCTAATCTTTCCATCTTTTTCTTTGATATATCCTATAGTAACAAAAACACTATGTTTTACAAATTTGCTTTTTAATTTATAAACTTTAGCATCTAAAACGTATGGCCTCTCTATTGGTGAGCTTATTTTCTCTTTTTCTTTTTGTTCTTCTTTTTTCACTTCTTCCTCAACTTTTTTTACTTTTTTTATGTTGGAAACCAATACTATCATAATTTAATTTTCTATTTTAATTTTTCCCTCTTTCATTAAGTGATATATAGTTGTCATTCTATTGTTTATTATTAGAATTTCGTCGCCTCTAACTTTATATTTATTTCCTTTTTCGTCCTCAATTTCAAAAACTCTAGACGCAATCTCTTCAAATTCGCTCTTCTCTTTAATTTCCTTTAATATTGGAAATCTACTACCTTCTCTATAAATGGTTACACTTTTTAATCCTTTTTTCCACGCATATATGTATAAATCTGAAATTACTTCCGGATGAATTTCGGCTGGTAAGTTAATTGTGCTAGAAATGCTATGATCTATATATTTCTGTGCAACAGCTTGTATTTCTACCCTTCTAAATGGATCTATATTATGAGCAGTTTTGAAGAAACAAGATGGTAATATTTTTTTCAATTCTTCTAAACTTTTAGCATCTTGCGCTTTTTCGCTTAAGCCTTTCATATCTAAGTATGCTTGAATTGTGGAATGAAAAACTTTAAACATTCTATTTCTCTCAAAACTTTCGGTTCTTCTATAATAAAATATTGCAAATATTGGTTCTATTCCTCCACTAACACCAATATAATTTTTTCCATTTAACTGAAAACTTTTTACTATATTGGAAATTGTTCCTGTAGGCGCTATACTTAATAATGCAACGTTTCTAATTCCATACTTTGAGATTAATCTTTTGGTTTTTTCTGTTAATGCTTCCTTTGCAAAAGGATTCTGTAAATACTTTTCATAATCTATATCTAATTTGCCTTTTTCTTTTGCCAATAACGCGCTAGCTCTATATGCAACATTTGCAATAAATTTCATAACTCTTTCTAAAACTTTTTGAGCTTCTTCACTATCATAGTCCAATAAAAGTTCTATGAACATATCAGCAATTCCCATAACTCCTAAACCTATTCTTCTAGTTTTTCTACTTGCCTCTCTTTGTTTTTCCAAAGGATGTAATAAAATATTCCATTCAACAACATTGTCCATAAAACGAATTGCATGTTTAACAACCTTTTTCAATAACTGAAAATCTATTTTTGCTTCATTAGTAAATGGATATAATACAAATCTTGATAAATTTATCGAACCCAAATTACAAGCACCTCCATCTTCTAAAGGAACTTCACTACATGGATTTGTGGTTATTATTGGAAAACCTACATAATCACTAGGACTATATTTTTTCATTCTATTCCAAAACATTATTCCTGGTTCTGCAGATTTATAATTACTTGCAACAAATTTATTCCAAATATCTCTTGCTTTAACTAATCTTACAACTCTCCCAGCTTGTTCGCTTTCAAAATATAACAAGAAATCTCCAGCATATCTTATTGCTAAATCGTAATTTTTATTTTGTAATTCTATTACATAATCTCCAAAAATATCTCTCTTATTCACATCTTTCAAATCTTCTTCAGAAATTTCGATACCATAATTTTCTTTTAAATATTTATTTAGTTCCTCAACATTATCAAAAACTTTTTCCAAGTGATATTTTTCTATATCTTTGCTAGGAATGCCATAAGAATAATGAATGTCTACTATATTTTTTACACTTTTAACAACTCCTTTATAATTCTTTCTGTAAAGCAAAATTTTATTTTCATACTTATTTTGCTCTTCTAAAGCTTGCATAAATTCGTCACTAACTTTTATACTAATGTTTGCAAATCTTACTTGAGTGTTTTCCATTACCTTTCTTTCAATCTCTTTTAATTGGTCCTCAGAAAACTTTCCGCTTAATCTTAATTCTTCGATTATCTGAGAAGTTATCCAATTTGGAACACTTTTAACATCTATAAAATCAAAAACATCTGGATGTTTTACGTCTATTGTTAGCATTAAAGCTCCTCTTCTACCTTCTTGACCTATTAAGCCTGTAGTGAGAGAATATAATTCCATAAAGCTTACGCTTCCAGTAGATCTTAATGCTGCGTTATGAACTGTCGAATTTTTTGGTCTTAAAACGCTAATATCTATACCTATTCCACCACCATATGAATAAGTTCTAGCCGCTTCATAAGCAGCTTTATATATTCCTTCTATACTGTCATCTTCTATGATAGTTACAAAACAGTTTGCTAACGTTTTAACTCTTAGTAAATCTCCTGCTCCAGCCAAAACTCTTCCGCCTGGAATAAAATATCCTTCATACATCAGATTATAAAAAATTCTTGCATATTTTAATGCTTTCTCTTCATCTTGTTCTGCAGAAGCAACAAAAGCAGCAACTCTTAGAAATACATGTTCTGGCTTTTCTTCTATTAAATTACCATCTAAGTCTTTCAAATAATATTTGTTTTTATAGATATTTTTTGCTAGTTCGTTATCTCCCAAATAATTTGGATGAGAAGGTAATATTCCTTTATCATACATTTCTAAAAGTTTAAAATAAACTCGCTTAAATTTTTCTATTCTTTCTTTTCCAAGGATTTTTAAAAGTTTTGGTTGAACATTTTCAAAAACTTTTGAAAACCTTTTCGCTAGCTCTATACTTTCTTCTCTTTTTAATGTTTTTAAAAACTCCATATTTATTTTTGGAGTAAAGATTTATATTTTGTTTTCGATAAAAAATTAGACAATAGTTTATTTAAATCTATGAGATTAAATTAATTATGACGTCTGAATTCATTGTCTGGGCAGAAAAATATAGACCGCAAAAAATAGACGATCTAATAGATCAGGAGCACGTAAAAGAAAGAGTAAAAATGTTTTTGAAAGAAAAAAATTTACCACACATGCTTTTTGCTGGTCCTCCAGGTACAGGTAAAACAACATTAGCATTAATAATTGCAAAAGAGCTGTATGGAGAAAATTGGAAAGCAAATGTCTTAGAATTGAATGCAAGTGATGAAAGAGGAATAGATGTAATAAGAGGAAAAGTTAAAGAGTTTGCGAGAACCAAAGCTATTGGAGATGTTCCATTTAAAATTATAATCATGGATGAAGCCGATGCATTAACTCAAGAAGCTCAACAAGCTTTAAGAAGAACTATGGAAGATTTCTCTTCTGTTACTAGATTTATTCTTTGTTGCAATTATTCTTCGAAGATAATTGAACCAATTCAGTCAAGATGTGCAGTTTTCAGATTTAAAGCATTGCCAGAAAAAGCACAGAGAGAATTTATAGACAGAATAGTAAAAGGAGAAAATTTAAAAATTGATGAACAGGCCATTCAAGCTATAATTAATATTGCTGAAGGTGATTTAAGAAAAGTCGCAAATCTATTACAAGCAGCGGCATCGATAACAAAAAACATTACTGCAGATGTTATATATGAAGTTGCTTCCTTAGCAAAACCAAAAGATGTTGAAGAAATGCTAAATTTAGCTTTAAGTGGAACTAGAGAAGGATTTGAAAAGGCGAGAGAAAAGTTAATAACCTTTATAATAAAAGAAGGACTAGCTGGAGAAGATTTAATAAAAGAAATCTATAGACAAGCTTTAAGATTAAACATCCCAGATGATAAAAAGGTTGAACTAATAGAAAAAATTGGAGAATATGAATTTAGAATAAGTGAAGGCGGAGATCCTCTAATACAGTTAACTGCTTTATTAGCTCAATTAGCTTTGATCGGCAAAAGCATTAAAAAATGATAGATAAAGAGCTATTAGATATTTTAGCTTGCCCAAATTGTGGAAACGATTTAGATTTAAAAGAAATGTTTTTAGTATGTAATAATTGTAGACTTGCCTTTCCAATATTAGATGGGGTACCAGATTTGTTGTTAGAAGATGCTTGGAAATTAGAAGATGCTGAAAAAAATAATTTTAAGCATGAACTTCATCTATAGCTTATTGAATTAATGATTTTTTTGGCTGTCTCATAAGCTTTCATATCGTTAATTGGAATCCATGAATCTGAAGAAACCAAAAGAGAATATAGCTTATTTTCTCTAGCTAACTTAGGTAAAACTATTTCTTCAAATTCTATACTTCTTTTTTCCTCTAAACTAATTTCTCTATCGATTATATTCCAAATTTCTTTTTCAAATGCGTACATACCGATGGAAACAAACACATTCATATGTGGCTTTTCAACAAAATCTATAACAAAGTTATTTTCGACTCTTGCAACCCCAAAAGGAAAGTTATATCCATTAGTCAAAACTATTGTGCCTGTTATATCATAAGTTTCTTTTGCATGAAGATGTGAAAGTAAAAGTTTTAAAGGTAGATATCTATCTAGTTTTAAATCATCTGGAAATGAAATAATTATTCTCCTTCTCATATCTATAATTCCGTTTTCTAACGCATACTTCAGAGCTTTTCCCTTTCCCCAGTTTTCTGTTGTTGGATCTATAGAAACTTTATAATCAATCCTTTTATCATATTCTCTTTCTTTTAAGTGAGAAAGAATTTTCTCCGCACCAAAACCCAACAAAAAAACAAAGTCTTTAAAACCACAATTTAAATAAAATTCGATTTCTCTATCTAGTAAAGTGTATCCTTCTTTTAACTCTAATAGTGATTTGGGAAATGGTATGTTCATTCTTTTTCCGCTACCACCCGCCAAAATTAGTATTGTTGTGTTTTCTATCTCTTTTTTTAATTCTTCGATAACCCTTATAGAGAATTTATCTTCTTTTATCCATTCCATAAAGAAAGTAAAAAATTAATAAATATTAAGAAGTTCATATATTTCTATGATAGTTGGTTATTCAATATCCTATGTAAATGCAGAAAAGTTTGAAATAAAAGAAAGAATAGAAAAACTCGATATAAATACATCACTCAATATTAAAGATATTAACGAAGTTTCTTTTCAACAAGAAAACAAACAAAAAAAGGTATTAAAAGTTGATTTTGAATTCCTAGTTAATTACAATCCGAAAATTGCAGATATTAGGATTGAAGGATATGTTATATACGATGGAAAAGATTTAGACGATATTCTGAAAAAATGGAGAAAAGATAAAAAAATTGAAGACAAAGAGTTTGAAATAGAAGTTAAAAATTTTATTCTTAGGAGATGTATAATATTCTCTACTTTTATATCCGAATATTTAGCAATACATCCCCCAATTCCATTACCACAAATAATTCCAAAACAATAGATGCTATTCCTAAATTTTTTTGAAATAATAAAAAATCTTTCTTATTTGGGCTTCTTTGTTGCTGGTTTGATTAGCTCTTCAACTATATTTATTCCTTTGCCTCTGTATGGTATAATCGTTGTTGCTGAAAAATTTGGATTAAATCCAGTAATAGCAGCCATTAGTGCTGCTTTAGGTTCTAGTGTTGGAGAAACAACCTCTTATTTTGTTGGAATGGGAATTAAGGAAACTGTTTTAAAAAAAGAAGGAAAAAAGTATAAAAAATGGCTAAATTATTTTAAAAGATTTGGAGAATTTTCAATACTAATATTCGCTGCATTACCTTTACCTTTCGATATAATAGGTGTTCTTGCTGGATTTCTAAAATATGATATAAAAAAGTTTATAGTTTTTACTTTTATAGGAAAGCTTATAAAAATGTTATTAATAGTTTATTTGGGAGAATTTGCACTTCAATATCTGGGATGGTAAAAGAAGTTAAACAAGTAATAATATTAAGAACTGATTTGGAAATGGGCAAAGGGAAAATGATTTCTCAAGCATGTCACGCAAGTTTAGAGGCTTATAAAAAATCTCCCAACTATATTAAAAAGCTCTGGAAAAACTTTGGTTATAAAAAGGTTGTTTTAAAAGTAAAAAGCTTAGAAGAGTTGCTAAAAATATATGAAGAAGTTAAAAAAACAAAAATACCTATAGCACTAATAAGAGATGCTGGAAAAACTCAACTGGAACCTGGAACTATAACATGCTTAGCATTAGGTCCTTACTATTCTGAAGAAATAGACAAATTTACAAAAAATTTAAAATTGTTATAATTTATGAGGAAGAGCAGAAAAGATAAAAGAAAAGAATTAGAGAGAAAATTAGAGGAATTTGCATTAAAAGAATTTTACAAAATTATCAGAAAAATTAAAAAGAATGAAAAAAATTTAAAATATATAGGATAAATTAACCTATATATCTTTCTGGCTTCTTTTCTGACTCCATTACTCTTTTCTTTAATCTTTCTTCGAATCTCTTGTAAAACTCAACCATTTCTTTTGATATTGAAGGCTTTACCATTTCTAATGCTTTTTCAAAATGAGATGCTTTAACTAACACCTTTTCTGGCGGCAAATTCTTTTCAACTGCCTCTCTTAAAGCTAATATTGCAGCTTCTTTACAAACTGCTTCCAAATCTGCACCACTATATCCTTCAGTTCTTTCGGCTATTTTTTCTAAATCAACATCTTTATCTAATGGCATGTTTCTGGTATGAATCTTTAGGATTTCTAATCTACCTTTTGCGTCTGGTGGAGGAACATAAATTAATCTGTCAAACCTTCCTGGTCTCAATAATGCAGGGTCTAAAATATCTGGTCTATTAGTGGCTGCAATTACAACTACATTCTTTAAATCTCTTATTCCACTCATCTCTGTTAATAATTGTGCAACTACATTTTCTGTAACTCTTGTTCCAACTTCCAAACCTCTCATTGGAGCTATTGCATCTATTTCGTCAATGAAAATAATAGAAGGAGCTACTTCTCTTGCTTTTCTAAATATTTCTCTTATAGCTCTTTCGCTCTCACCAACCCATTTAGAAAATATTTCTGGGCCTTTTATAGCAATAAAGTTTGCTCCACTTTCTGTTGCAACAGCTTTTGCTAATAATGTTTTTCCTGTTCCAGGAGGTCCATAAAGTAAAACACCTTTTGGAGGTTCGATACCTAATCTTTCGAAATATTTAGGATATTTTAATGGCCATTCAACTATTTCTCTTAGTTTTTGTTTAACTTCTTCCAAACCCCCAATATCTTCCCATTTAACTTTTGGAACTTCTACAAAAACTTCTCTCATGGCACTTGGTTGCACTACTCTTAGGGCATATTCAAAATCTTCTTTCTTAACAACTAACTTTTCTAAAACCTCTTTTGGAATTTCACCCTCTTTATAATTTTGAATTTCCGGCAAAACTCTTCTTAAAGCATGCATTGCGGCTTCTTTACACAAAGCTGCTAAATCTGCACCTACATAGCCATGAGTTATTTCAGCTATTTTTTCTAAATCAACATCTTTATCTAATGGCATGTTTCTGGTATGAATCTTTAGGATTTCTAATCTACCTTTTGCGTCTGGTGGAGGAACTTCAATCTCTCTATCAAATCTTCCTGGCCTTCTTAATGCAGGATCTATTGCATTTGGTCTATTAGTTGCACCTATAACTATTACTTTTCCTCTACTTTTTAAACCATCCATTAAAGCTAATAATTGAGCGACTATTCTCTTTTCGACCTCTCCAACAACTTCTTCTCTTTTTGGAGCTATTGCATCTATTTCGTCAATGAAAATTATGCTTGGTGCGTTTTTTTCTGCCTCTTCAAATATCTCTCTTAATCTTTTTTCACTTTCACCAAACCACTTTGACATTATTTCTGGACCATTAATTGAGATAAAATATGCACCGCTTTCATTTGCAACAGCTTTTGCTAATAATGTTTTTCCTGTTCCAGGAGGTCCATAAAGTAAAACACCTTTTGGAGGTTCGATACCTAATCTTTCGAAAATTTCAGGATGTCTTAAAGGTAATTCAACTATTTCTCTTAGTTTTTGTTTAACTTCTTCTAAATCTCCAATATCTTCCCATGTAACTCTAGGAATCCCTCTCTCTTCAACTTCCAAGTATTTTGGTTTCTCTTTTAGAACCTCGATGACAGTTTCATCATCAATAACAACGATTCCTTGTGGCTCGGTATTAACAACATAAAAAGTTATTTGAGGAAATGGATTAAAAAAGAATAGATCTTCTAAATCTTCGCCAAAAATCGCAGAAAAGAATTCATCTCTTCTTCTATATATTGGAGAAGGAATTACTAAATCCCCTTTTACTACAGGCCTTTTTAATAAACTTTGTTTCAAATATGAAATGCTCGCAGTAAATATTTTTTCTTCTGCTGGTGCTAATACAACTTTTTTAGCGATTTTGTATTCTGCTTTTCTAACCTTTACAGATTCTCCTACAGAAACTCTAGCATTTTTTCTTGTTATTCCATCCATTCTTATAATGTTTAAGCCTATATCGGCTGGATATGCTCTTAAAGCAATCGCAGCAGTTTTCCTTTTACCTTCAATTTCTACAACATCTCCTTCTTTAACACCTATTCTTAACAATATGCTAGAATCTATTCTTACAATGCCTTTATACGATTCCTCTTTCGCAGTTAATTCTCCAACTCTTAATATTACCTCTTCTGCCATAATTTTAAGTTATTCAAAACATAAATTTAATTAGTTATTTGAAGTTTCTTGCAAAGAATCATAAATTCTATTTCCAATTTCTATTTCGTGACCCTTTATTTTATTTAAAATGTTTGTTAAAACATTTTTTGCCTCTTCTAATATTTCGTTTAAACTTTTTTTGCCCTCTATTATTTCGTCCATTTTTCTTTCGAAATCCCTTGTTAATTCCTCACTTAATATTTCTGGACAAAATGTTAAAAAAGTCTCTACTATTGTTTTTCCTAAATTTGTTATCTTTATTTTGTCGCCCTCTATATATCCTCTATCGTAAAGAGTTTTTACTATTTCTGCTCTAGTTGCTTTTGTTCCGAGATTTCTACTTTCTAATTCCTTTATTAAACTTGCTCTAGTATATCTTGCAGGAGGTTTAGTTTTTTCCTTTAAAAGATTTACACTCCTTATTCTAACGTCTTCAAATGGAAACAATTTTGGCAAAACATTTTCTTCTAAACTTAAAAATCTTCTGTATATTTTTATCCAATTTTCTTTTACTGTAAAGTGGAAAGTATTTTGAAACAAATAGTTGTCAATTTTTGCAATTATTCTTACTTTTTTTCTTACTGCTGGTTTATGCAAACAAACTAAAAATCTTCTAACTATTAAATCATACAATAGAAATTCGTGCTTACTCAAATTTCTTATGTCTGGAATTTCTTCTGTAGGAATTATTGCAGGGTGTGCTGGATCGTCTTTAGTTCCTTCTGTAACTGTTATTTTTTCAAAGGATAAAATCTCATTTATAAAGTTAGTATAGAAAGGAAGATTCTTCAAAGAGTTTAAAATAGGAAAAATATTAATTCCCTTAATTTTTTGACTTGAAGATCTTGGATAAGATATATAGCCTTTAAGATATAGGCTCTCTGCAACTTTTAATGTATACTCTGGTTTAAATCCATAGACATAATATGCCTCCTCTTGCAAATCTGTTGTATTAAATGGAGGTAAGGGATTTAGATTATAGAACTCTTCCTCTATTTTAACAATTTTAGCAAATTTTTTGTTATAGGAATTTTTCGCTATTTCCTCTGCTTTCTTTAAATCCTTTATTTTATCTTCAATATAATATAAATAAAAGGATATGTTATCCTTTTCTAACTCTATCCTAACTTTATAATAAATTTCCGGTCTAAAATTTTCAATCTCTTTTTCTCTTAAATAAACTAAGTAAAGTGTTGGTCCTTGAACTCTTCCTATAGACAATATTTTTCTGATTCCTTTGGCTTTTCTCAAGCTTATCATTAATGCTCTAGATAGATTTATACCCCAATACCAATCTAAATAATGTCTAGCTAATCCAGCATTTACTTGATTAATCTCGAAAGAGATTGGATTATTAAATGCTCTTATTATTTCTGATTTTGTTAATGTACTAAATTTCATTCTCAAAAGCTTTTTATCTAAACCAATTAAAAACCTTATTATATTCCATGCAATTACATAACCTTCAATATCATAATCTGTAGCAACTATAACTGTATTAACATCTTTTGCTAAATTTTTTATAACCTTTGCAAATCTTTCTGCCTCTTCGCTTATTATTTCCCATTGAGATTCAAATATTGGATAATCAAAATTTTCATTTGCTGGTTCTAAGTTGAACAAATGACCTAAAGCACTAACAACATAATAGACTTTGTTATTATAATAGGAAACGAAATATGGAACTTTATTAACTCTTATTAATTTTGCAACAGGAAATATGCTATAAGCTATTTTTTTCATAGCAGTAGGTTTTTCTGCTAATATTAAAATCTTCTCCATATTTTTTAAATTCGTAGTATTTTTTATGTACATAATCGGAATTACACCAGGTGCCTATACCATAGCTAGAGGTGCTGGCGCTGAAGCTGCTAGAGAATTTGCTGGCATAGTTGAAAAAATTTCTTATGGATATACTGTTGGTTGTAACTTTTTCCAAATAGATCAAGAAAGTTTTGGAGAGTTTATCGAACCAGAAATGATTAGAAGGTTAGCATATTTAGTCGAAAAAATGAATGTTGAATGGGCATTGCACGGATTATTATTCGGTGCTGAACTATACCAAACATTAGAGCATATAAATTTTACTGAATGGAAAAGAACTCATCTAATACTTAATAAAGATTTAATTTTGCTATACTACATATTAACACAAATTAAAAAATATAAATACTCTCCAAAAGTTTTTCCACATTATACAGTATATCACGCAAGCCTAGAGTTTATGGTTGGATATACCCATCTTGGCGAAATAATGGCATTAAAAGAAGTTATAACTGCAACTCCTTTTGGAAAGGTTAGTTGGATAGATTTTTTAGAAAAAAGAGAAGAACTAAAAAAATGGTTTGTAGAAAGTGGATTGGCTGAAGTCATAATTTCTAGAGAGCTCGCAAGAATTAGAAGAAGTGAGAAAGTGTCTTCAAAAGAATTTGTAGAAAAAGTATTTAGAGTAATAAATTTTTTTGTTGAAGATTTCGAAAAAGATACTAAAAAAAATATTTGGAATTCTCTAGAGGATAATAAAAAAAGTGAATTAATTGGAAGCTTTATAGAAAGAATATTAAGATTTCCTCCAACACCAGATCATCTAAAATTTGAATTTATTTCGAACATACTCAGAAGCTTAAGAGATGAAATAAACAAAAATCCTCTAGTTGTATTAGAATTGGATGATTTAGTCAAGAGTTATGAAGAGGAAACAAAAAAGAGATATTTGAGAGAAAAGTTTGGAGAAAATAAGAAAGATGTTTACGAAAAATATTTTGGAGAAATTAAAACAAGTAGTAAAGAAACTATAGATACAATTTTTAAAATTTGGGTAGAAATAAGTAAATTAGGCAGAGTTGCTGGAGGTATATTTTATGAGGATGCAGCAATGTCATTAGTTGCCAAATATGTTGAATTAATTGCAGACGATAAAATTAAAGCTGAAAAAGATGATATACCTTATGAAGTATGTAAATTCTTGAGAGAAAGATATTTAACAAAAAACGGGAAAATTTTAAGCGAAAAAGTAAGTTTAGAGGAACATGTTAAAACAACGTATAGCAATCAAAAAGAATTAATAGATAAAGAAAGATTAATAATAAACTTAACTCCTCAAGTAAATGTTCTTGTATCAATAGTTTATTGGGTTGGACATTTTTTAGTTGGGATAGAAGATTTTCCAGAAATTTTAGATCATATAAAATCTTTGCCAGAAAGTGATGAAAAAATATTAGAAGATATAATAAATTTTGCAAAACTAAAACCAATAGAAAAGTTAAAAATTATTAATGAAGAACTAAAAAAATTAGGAATAGAAAGAGATGTCCCATTTTTCATAGCAGTAGAAACTCCTGAAGGTTCTACTCCGCACGAGGGTTTAAGAAGAATATGCCATTTAATAGACGTTTTTATAACTTCAGAAGTCTTAAACATATTGTATAGAAAATATTCCTCTCAGCAATATGCATTCTTTGCTTGCATCGATACAGAACATTTACTTTCTAATGCTTTTGATCCTGAAAAAGAAATAAAAAATTTAATTGATTACATAAAAACTGCAAAAGAAGTTTACAGCAGAGTTGCAATTTATCATATAGGAATTCCAAAACCATATCATGGAACTACACATCTACCTTTTGATGTTGGAAGCGAAGAACAGTTTTTAGTATATAGATATTGTTATCTTTTAAAAGAAGCTGGATTCGATGAAAAACATAACTCATATTTAATATTTGAAAGAGGTGGCGGTCAATTGCCATATCAATTTTTGAGAACAGTTCTATTAGCTTTAAGATTAATAAAGAAATATTTAGAAATGAATGTTAGTCCAGAAGATTTAATAAAAAAAGAAGAATATGCCAAAGATTTTTTTGGAATTTCTGAGCAAGAATTGAGAGAAAGAGAAATAATTTTCCAGCATGCTTTAGAGCCATTAAGAGGTTTAATAGTTTGGCCAGAAGAATATCATACATTATTTGGCAGAGAAGCAATAGAAAGATATAGAAAAAGACCAGAAGAATGGGCTAGTGAAGAATTAAAATAGATTATTGTTTTCTTAACTTCTCTACTATTTGAACTAAATATTCTTGTAAGTTTCTTATATAAAAGTTTACTTCTGCTATTTCTTCTTCAAGTTTTTTAATTTTTCTTTCAAGAAACTCTTTTGCTTGATTGACATTCATTTCAATAAATATATTAGAACCAACTCCTACTATTAAATTATCAAAGTCTTTAACTTCAGCCCTAACAAAAATATTGTTTCCTATTGGCAAAAATATTTCAGCTTGCTTTATTGCATCCAAACTTTCTAAAGAATTTTTTAAAGTATTGTAGTAATTTAACAAAGACTCTCTATAAGAAACAAATTTATTTAATTCTTCTTTAACCGCCTGATATGTTATTATTTCTTCATCGCTCATAATTATTTGACATATATAACTTTAAACTTTTTTCCATCTTTTACCCAAATTTGAAAATAAACCTTTGCCTCATTTCCAAAATCCTTAAATTTCTCTAACATTTCATTTAAGTTTTCATCTTTCTTAAATGTTTTCTTAACCTGAATGAAAAGGATATTTTTTGTAATCGGATGTATTGCAACCAAATCAAAAAGCCCATGAGAACCGGCACTTCTTACTACTATGTAGCCAGCATTCTCTAAGAGCTTTTTAACTCTATATTCATAATACCTACCGATTTTATATGTTTTCATATTATTTTGATGTTTGGATATTCATGTAAAACTCTTGTTAATCTTTTATCTTTAGTAAGAAAAGTTAAATCAAATTTTCTCGAAATCTCTAAATGTATAAAATCAGATAAATAGCTTTTATCTAGCAATAGATTTGCAATTTTTTGAAGTTTATAGAAATTTCTCTTATTTTTAAAACTTTAAATGGTACTATGTCAAACTTCAGATTTTCTATAACTTTAATTCTTTCTAATTCTATTAAACTAAAATCGCTTATCATAAGTTCTTCTTTTATATCTGTTATACCCTTTTTAAGTAATGCCACTGCTATATTAGTGTCTATGTAAATCATTTTTAGTTAGAAAATCTATTAAGTTAATTATCTGAAGTATTTCGTTCCTTGAAATGTTATCTGCAAAAAATTTTAGTGTTCCTTTATCTCCATTAATTGTTACACTCTTTAAATAAGAATCGAATTTAATTCTTGGAACTACTGTAATTATCCTTATGTTTCTTTTTAATTCGCTAAGTTTGCTTCTGATTAATTCTGAATATTGCAAATATTTTCCTTTATACATTTCAAAAACAAAACCATTAACAAACTTAAAGTATATTTGATTCAGAGAAATCGAATAATTTTGAACTATATTAAGTAAAACTTGCGGAGAAATATAATAAGGAACGAATTTTACTCTTAAATGTTTTTCTAGAACTGCTATGAAAAATCTAAAAATATAATCGATACCTCTATGAACTTCTAAAATTTCTTTATCAAAATGCATGTATGCAATGATGTTTCTCGTTAATAGTTGAGTTGAAATCCCGTTAAAGATGTTCTTTATTTCTGAAATGTTTAGAACTTTTCTTAATTCTTCTTCTAAACTTACTCTATAGTTGAATATTATTTTTAATACGTTTTGATTTTCTTTCTTTGCTATTATCCAATACCTTTCTGATGATATTTTATTCATTTCTTTTTCTACTTCATCTATGTTTCTTGATATACTAAACTTTAGTAACGTTATTGTGGCCATATTAATGTATAGACATTAACTTATATTTATTTTTTTCTATATTTTATTGTATAAATCCAAAATAGTATCTAATAAGTTATTTTAAACACTTATATTTTATGGAGGAAGAAATAAAAGAAAGTAAAGAAGTTGAGTACGAAAGTGAAAACGCAAAAAAGATAATTAAACTCTTAGAAAAAAATCCTAGAGGAATGACAATTACAGAAATTGCAAATGCACTAAATTTAAACAGACATACTGTAACTAAAATATTGGAAAGATTGTTAATTGAAAAAAGGGTAGATTTTGATGAAAGAGGTCCTGCAAAAGTTTTTTATTATGTTGGTAAGTCACAATTTATTGGGAAAATAGAACAAGGAAAAGATAATATATTGTGGATTGATTTGTTTAAACCTGTTTATGAGGGAGAAGAAGAATTTATAAGAATAAATCAAACAAAAAAAGACATCTTAATAAGAAGTAAAAGCAAATATAGATCAGTTGGTTCAATCGCAATTAAAAAAAGTAAGTTAAAAGAATTAATAGAAATATTACAGAAATTAGTTTGAATGATAAAATCTTATCTCTCTTTCTAATTCTCTATATTTTCCTTCAACTTCTTTATACAATCTATTTAGATTTCTAGCATCTATAACATAACAAGCTAAAATTCCGTTTTTATCGGAGTAGTAAGCTATAAACTTTCCTAATTTATCAACTAAATTTAAAAATTCTTTGGGTGTATCAATTATATATTTTATTTCGGGCGCATTTGGATTTAAATGAACATAAAAAGAAATAATAACATAACCATCTGATTTAAGAACTTTTGTCAATCCTTTTAACATTTCTAGAAGTTTTGTTGGTATCCAATTTATTATATTGAGTAAAATTGCGTAATCTAAGCTTTTCTCTGGTAAATATTTTCCTATGTTAAATGTATAATCTTTTATTATTTTTGCCTTTGGATAATCTTTTAGTTTTTTTCTTAAGTCTTCATAAACTTCTTCATCTGGCTGAGTAATTATAACACTTTTTCCTTTTTTTAATAGCTCTCTTACTTTATTTAATTCATCATCATCGCTCACACCAGCAGCAAGAATTATATCTTTATTATTCGCATACAAGCCATAAACAAGGTTAAGAATTTCTAGTCTTGAGAATACATCGCCCTCTTTATTCCATCCTTTAGGATTTTCTGCATATTTAAGCTCGGACTTATAAGGCATAATTTAAAATCTATTTAAATTTAATAACCTTGTCAAAATAATTAAAAACATCGCTAGCAATTACAGATTCTTTAAATCTTTTACAGACTATTTCTCCTAACTTTCCATTAATATATGTAGCTGCGCATGCAGCAATAAAACTATCTACTTTTCTAGCTAGAAAAGCTCCACATATTCCTGCTAATATATCTCCAAAACCTCCTTTAGTCATGTAATTGCTACCTGTTTTATTAATAGCAACTCTTTTACCATCACTTATTACATCTATATAACCTTTTAAAACTATAATTGCATTATACTTCTTTGCAACTTCTTTAACTTTTTCTACTCTTTCTTTTAAGTTATTCGAAACCTTATATCCGCTTAAAACAAAAAATTCATATGAATGAGGAGTAATTATGAAACTTTTATTTAGTTTCATTCCTTTTATTGCATATATTGCGTCTGCATCTATTACGCAAGGAACTCTAACTTTTTTAACGAATTCCTTTATGGCAATTAAAACTTGCTCTTTTCTGTATAAACCATTTCCTATAACAAAAGCATCTAAATTTTTAGAGTTTTCGAAAATAAAATCTAAAACTTCTAAATCTAAAAAATCTTTTTTGTATGGAAAAACAATTAAATCTGGTAAAAAACTTCTTATTACATTCGAAATACATTCTGGAGCAAATATTCTTACTAAATCGCATCCAGCTCTTAATGCTGCAGTACCAACAAATATTGGACTACCAGAATAGTAATAACTACCTGCAATGATACCCAATTTTCCAAACATCCCTTTATGAACCCATTTATCCCTTTTTTTATAGATTTTTCTCAAAATGTTTTTTGTAACAACCCCCATAAAATATTATGAAAATCCAAAATACAAACTATCCAAAAGAAATTCTTAGCTATAAAAATGAATATGTAAGATTTTTTGTAAAGAGATTTCCCTTCGAAATATTTCAAATTTTGATGAAACCTCATTTAGAAAACAAGAGATTTAGTTATATAATAAAGGAAATTACGGAAGTTGTTGGAATTTTTAACGTATTGAATTCAATAATAAAAAAAGAAAAAATAGAAAGCTTTGTTTTATATGAATTAGCTAGTGGAGATGCTTTATTTTCTCATTTTGTTGCAAAAAATTTTCCTAAAGCAAAAGTTTTTGCAATCGATTTAAATTTTCCTGAAGAGTTAAAAGAAGAAAATAAAAGTAAGTTTTTCGAAAACCTATTTCTAATAGAAAAAAATATTGAAGAGCTTAAAAATGTAGATTCAGATTTTGTTGTTGCTATTCATGCATGCACTAAATTAAGCGAAATTGCAATAGACCTATCAAAGAAATTTTTCATTATAATGCCCTGTTGCATAGGTAGTGAAAATTATGAAAGATGGAAAAAAGAAAATAAAATTTTAGATAGTTTCTTTAATGCAATCAACAACGAATATTATAAATGGGTTCTTTATTTAGGAAGTTATGCAAAGCAAAAAGGTTTTGAAATAAAATTTAAAAAAGATGAAAAAATTCTTAGTGAAAGAAACTTTATTATAGTGGGAAAGAAATAAATATATTATGCATACAAAACCTAGAGTTGTTGTAAATGGTATAGGAACTATAGGAAAACGAGTTGCGCATGCAGTAAAGCTACAAGATGATATGAAGTTAGTAGCAATATCAACAAAATCACCAAACTATGTAATAAAAACAGTACTTGAGCCGAAAGGATTTTTGTATGGAACTGATTTATATGCAAGTGATCAACAAGCTTATGAAGAATTCAAAAAAGCAGGAATGTGGGTTAATGGAACTCTAGAAGATTTATTAAGAAATGGTGCAGTAGATGTCGTAATAGATTGTACTCCAGAAGGTGTTGGAGCTCAAAACAAAAAGAATTTATACGAAAAGTATGGAGTAAAAGTAATATTTCAAGGTGGTGAAAAGGCTGATGTTGCAGAAATGACTTTTAATTCTTTAGTAAATTATGAAGAGGCTTTTGATAAGAGATATGTAAGAGTTCCGAGTTGTAATACAACAAGCTTAGTAAGAACTTTATACACATTAGATCAAGCTTTTGGAATTGAATATGCCTTTGTTGCATTAGCTAGAAGAGCAAACGATCCGCACGAATATAAAAAAGGTCCTATAGATGCGATAGAATTCGATTTGCATGTTCCTTCTCATCATGCTATAGATGTTAAAACTGTGCTAAAGCATTTAAACATATTTTCTTTGGCAGTAAAAGTTCCAACAACAAAAATGCATACACATATGTTAGATATAACACTAAGAAGAAGTGTAAGTTATGAAGATGTTGTTAACGCATTTAATAGTCAAACTAGAATAATTTTGCTAGAAGGGAAAGAGTATCCTGCAACAAGTGTTATAGTAGAAAAGTTTAGGGATTATTTAAGACCTAGAAACGATATATGGGAAGTTGTTGTTTTGAAAGATTTAATAAATGTAGAAGGTAATAGAGTTAGATATATGCAAGCTGTTCATCAAGAAGCAGTAGTAATTCCAGAAAATATAGATGCTATTAGAGCCATTACAGGAATAGAAAAGGATAAATGGAAGAGTATAAAGAAAACTAATGAGAGTTTAGGAATTCTAAAATAATCTTTATTCTATTTTTTATGGAAAAAAATTATTTTACTTTAGATGATTTTGATTTTTCAAATAAAACTGTTGCTGTAAGAATCGATTTGAATTCTGATGTAGTAAATGGTAAGGTTTTACCCAATGAAAGATTTGAGAGGCATGTAAAAACTGTAAAGGAGTTAATAGAAAAAAATGCCAAGGTAATATTAATAGCACATCAATCTAGAAAAGGTGAGCCAGATTTTATCTCTTTAGAGCAACATGCAAAAATATTTTCGGAATACTTAAACTATGAAGTTAAGTTTGTAAATGATATTATTGGATCAAAAGCGGAAAAAGAGATTAAAGAATTAAAACCAAAAGAAGTTATTCTGTTAGACAATGTAAGGTTTTTAGATGATGAAGATAAAGAAAAAAGTATTGAGGAGCACCAAAATTCTTCCTTAGTAAAATTTTTATCTAAATATATAGATTATTACGTTTTAGATGCTTTTTCTGTATCTCATAGAGCACATGCAAGCATTGTAGGTTTTTCAAAAGTAGTTCCAAACATTGCTGGAAGGGTTTTTCAAGAAGAAATAGAAAATATTAATAAATGTCTGTCCCCTTTAGGAATTAATACTTGGCTTGTTGGGGGTGCAAAAATAGATGATGTGATTAATGTTTTAGAATATATGTTTCAAAACAAACCAGAAAGCATTGAAATAGTTTTATGTGGAGGTTTATTGGCTAATTTATTCCTTTTAGCAAAGGGCTATGAAATCGGAAATAGGAGTAAAGAAGTATTAGAAAAGAAAGGACTATTAAAACTGATTGATAGAGCAAAAGCATTATATCATAAATATTATAAAGAAATAGAGCTGCCAGAAGATGTCGCAATAGAAGTTAATAATAAGAGAGTTGAAATTAGTATAGATAAGATTCCAAAAGATGCACTAATATTAGATATAGGCAGTCAAACAATAGAAAACTACAAGTTTATTTTAAAAAGAAGCAGAAGCATAATAATAAAAGGTCCTATGGGGATGTTTGAAAAGCCAGGCTTTGAAAAAGGAACGAAGGAGCTATTAGAATATATTTCCAAATTAGATGCAATATCATTAGTTGGTGGAGGAGATACTTCGGTTGCAATAAACTCGTTAGGCATTACTAAAAAATTTACATATATAAGCGTTGGAGGAGGAGCTTTAATACATTATCTTAGTGGTAAGGAATTGCCAGCGCTAAATGCACTAAAAGAAAGTTATAGATTATTTAAAAAATAAGAAAAAAAGAAAAAAAGAGGGAAGGAAGATTTCTATATAGAAAACATCGCTCTTATTGTTGTTCTTCTTTCTTTTTCTTTCCCATGGTTTATTATAATGTTAAAATAGAAAGAATGTTTAAAAATATTTAATGTATACATATTAATGTGTATACAGAGGTCTTACAAAACCAAACATTTTGTTGCCTTTTTTAACACTTACTATTATCGCTGTATTACTGCCTCTCTTAACCTTGCTTATTATAGCTTTGTATTCCATTTTAATATTTCGTGAAGATAGAACTCTCTGAGAGTTCTTTGGGAGGATAACTTTATAAAAGATGTTTTTTCTAGACTAATAAAGCAATCTCTACAAAAAACTCTTTCTTTTCCAAATCCATCAACGAATTCTATTATTCTGTGAGATCCGCATCTTACACATCTCATGAAGAATTATAAGCATAGCCCCCTATATACCTAGATAGTGTATATTGCGCGCAATATAAAAAGAAAAAGAAATGGGTATGGGGATTAGAATCCAAACAAAGCAGCTAATCCTGCAGTTGCCTGTTCTTCGGCTTTTTTGCTTTCTTCTTCTTTCTTTTTCTTTTCCTCTTCTTCTTTCTTTGCTTCTTGTTGAGAAGGTTGTGCTTGAATTGCAGGCGCAGATATTACTGTTGCTGATTCAAGAACTTTATCTATATCTATGCCCTTTAAGCTTTCTACTAAGCTTTTTACTCTTGCTTCATCAACATTTATACCTGCCGCTTCTAAAACTTTCTTTACATTTTCTTCTGTTATTTCTTTTTTTGCTGAGTGTAGTAATAATGCAGCGTATATATACTCCATAAATTATTTAACTCTAAATATTTATACTTTTATCTGTTCTGATATAACTTTTGCTTTTATATAGGCATCTTTCATTAACTCCTCTACTATTCCTTTTTCTAATATTTTTGCCTGCTTTCCCAAGGCTAAAGCATTTAATTTTGCTTTTATCAAGAATTCTTTAATGTTATATTTATTGTAAATTCCCAATTTCTTAGATATTTCTAATGCATAGGAAAATGCTTTTAACAATTCTTTGGTGTAATACTCTTCATCTAATTCTAATATATCTTTGGTGTAAATTGCTTTTCCATCGTACATTGTTGTAACTTTTAATCTTATTTTTATTGGTTTAATGTTAAGCTTTTGCAATAGAGAAGCTATTTGCTCGCTAATTTTTTCTCCTTTGTTAACTAGCTTTTTCTCTTTCTTTATAGCAATCTTTCCGCCTTCAACTCCAACTTCTATTTTTAATCTTTGGAAATCTGCAATAGATGGACCGGCTGGAATATTGGTAACCATAGGCTTAAGTATTATATCTTCTTCAGCTATATCACCAGCTCTCGCAAATCTATATGCTACTAATTTCTTTATTTCTTTATAAATCTTAAAGGGATTTTCATTAGAATATAAAATACCTACTTGATTAGGAAGATACTTTAATAATTCTGTTTTGTTTAACCTTTCTAAAGCTTTTATAACTAAACTTTTTTTGAAAAACTTAATATTAATGTCTTTTATACTTTCTTTTAACTTTCTTCTCATTTCTCTGTATTCTCTAGTTGGTAAACCAAAGAAATCTATAAAGCCTATTGTAGAATATGATTTAAATATTCTTTCTATTTCATCTATTATTTTTGCTTTTTGTTCTCTAGTTAACATATTACATAACCTTAACTGGTTTACTCATTGTTAATTTTATGTATATCTTTTTAATATTTCTTTCTCCTTGAGGCAATGCAGATATTATTTGAGACAATGCAGATTTTGCATTTTCAAATAACTCTTCTATTTTCATATCTTCTTTTCCTATTTTTAACTGAATTTGATTCTGCTTTAGATTAATCCTAACGCTTTTTTTCATTTTTTCTATTAGTTCGTTTAATCTTTTTTCATCAGTAATAGGAAACGGCATTTTTCCTAAGGGTGCTAAATACTTACCTAGTAGCTTACCTATTATTGGTAAAAGTTTTTGTTCAGAAAGAGAAATATCAAAACTTCTCGCAAATTTTTTAGATAGTCTTTTTGATTGCGAAATTTCTTCAATTTCTTTTAAGCTAACGTTTCTAACATTTCCATTTCCTAATTCTTTCTTTGTTTCAGTAAAAACCACAACTTTTGAGAAATTATAATAAGGCATAGTTATAAGATTTATTGCATTCTTTAACTCTTTTACATCAACATCTTTTAAAACAACTATTAATTCTACGCTTTGTTTAAATCTCCTTTTTTCTTTATTCTTTATTGCTTCTTCTATTTTCTGTTTTAATTTTTCATAATCCATAAACGATTTATATACGATTAAAAAACTATAAATTTATTTTAGGTTTCTATTTTGGGTTTTTTATCTTTTGATTTTTCTAAACTAAATGCCAATAAGCCTATTAAAGAATAACTAGATAAATTAATCATAAATTCGTATTTTTCTTCAACAAAGATAAGATATAAATATAGAATTATACCTAGCCAAAAAACATACCAAAAAGCCTTCATGAACTAAAGAATTTATTAATTATTTCATCATATTTTCCCTCATCAATTTCTTTTATTACTTGTTTAGGATCTTTGTTATCAACAGTAAAATGTAAAGATTTGCAAGTCCCTAAAACTTGCTTTATTTTTGCCTTAATGGAGTTTCCTTCTAATTCTTTTTCCTTTATTTTAACAACTTTCAAAACTTTTTCAAAGCTTATATTAGCTACATATTTTTTACCTTTTTCAGCTTCTTCCTTTGTTATTTTAGAAACTTCTATACCCGCTTCTTTTTTTAATAAGCTAGATGTTGGTGGTAATCCAACTTCTATTTCGTATTTTCTGGTTTGTTTATCTATTATTATTTTTACTGGGACTTCCATTCCTGCAAAATCTTTTGTTAGTTGATTTATTTTCGAAAATATTTCACCAACATTCAACCTATACGCTGATAATTTTGGTGCGGTAGTTGGACCTGGAGCTGCTTTTCCGCCTTCGACTAATATTTCAATAATTTCTTTATCTTCATTCATAGAATTTTAATATTTAAGATTTATAAATTTATTTCTTAGCTTTTTCAACTATTCTAACTAATTCTAAACTAATAGTTACTGGCAAACTAACAGCAACATCTAGCAATTCTACTGTAACTTCTTTCTTTATTTCATCTACTTTAATTACTTTACCCCTTAATCCTTTGAATGGTCCACCAATTATTTCAACTATATCATTAACTTCTAATTTAATTTCCTCTTTCTCTTCTTTCTTTATATATTTTGATAGTTCTTCGAGAGTAATTGTTTGTTTTATAACACTTCTTATATGGGGAATTTCCTTTATAACCTTCATTACATCATCTTCTTCCCCCTCAACAAAAACATATCCTTTAAATTCTTCTATTTTAAAAGCGGAATAAATCTGAAGATTTTCAGAGATTGCTTTATTAGCTATCATTTCTGCAATGACTTCCTCTTTTCCACCTATTGTTCTTATTATGTATATGGGCATGTTATCTAAAGAATAATATCCCTATAAAATAAAATAAAAATGCTAAAAAACCTATAAATAGAGAAAAGAATATTAAAAATTTAAACAATCTTTTTATCTCTCCATAGCTAGGTTTTTTAGCAATCTTTACTACCCAAAAAACTTTTTTTAGAGTTTCAAAAAATTTTTTTAAAGGCATAAAAATAAATTAAACGAATTCTATTCCTAAATCTTTTTCTATAGGCTTTTTATACTTTTTCTTTCCTGTTTTTTCTTCTTCTTTTGTGGGTCCTAATATATATGGCGAAGATACTCCAGTAACTATTATCATAGTTCTTACTGTATCTCCTAAGTTTTTATCTATCTGAACTCCCCACAATAACTTTGCATCTTCTGATAATTTGCTCTTTATAACTTCTAATATTTGATTTACTTCTTTTAAGGTTATATCAGGTCCACTAAATATTGAAACTAATGCACCTTTCGCATTAGATATGTCAACAGATAATAGCGGATTATTAATAGCTTTTTGAACAGATTCTATAGCCCTATTTTCGCTATCACTTTCTCCCATACCTATTAAGGCTAATCCACCATCTTTCATTATAGCCTTTATATCAGCGAAGTCTCTATTAACTAATCCTGGTTTAGTTATCATCTCCGTTATTCCTTTAACTGCATTTACTAAAAGCTCATCTGCAATCTTAAATGCTGTTGCTAAAGAAACGTCTGGATATAATTCTAAGAGTTTATCGTTTGGAATTAAAATTAATGTATCTACTGTTTCCTTCAATAAATCTACAGCCCACATTGCATTATCCCATCTTTGTTTTCCTTCCATCTTAAAAGGTAAGGTAAATATACCTATTACTAATGCACCTAATTTTTTTGCTATCTCAGCAACTATTGGTGCACTTCCACTACCAGTACCCCCACCTAAACCACCAGTAACAAATACCATATCTGCACCCTTTAATGCAGCTTTAATTTCTTCTTTACTTTCTTTTGCAGCTTCCATTCCTATTCTTGGATCTGCACCAGCTCCTAAACCGCCTGTTAATTCTTTTCCTATAAGAATCTTTATATCGGCATCTGTATATAACAAATCCATAGCATCTGTGTTAATTGCTATTGTTTGTGCACCAACAATACCTACTTGCATTAATCTTGATATGGTATTGTTTCCTGCACCTCCACAACCAACAACTTTTATTTGAGTTTTTCTTTTTTCTACTATTTTCCTCAATTCTTCATCTACTTCAGAAAATTTTACTTCTGGCGAAAGTTGCTTTATTGCCATAAAATAGAAACAACAACAAATATTTAAACTTTTCTTTAAAATACTTTATGCTAAACCTTTATAAAGCATTAAGAGAAACGTGGAAAAACAAGGAATTGAGGAAAGAATTATTTAAGGAAAGATTAAAAGAATGGAGAAAACAACCTGCTGTAGTTAGAGTCGAAAAACCAACTAGATTGGATAGAGCTAGAGCACTAGGTTATAAAGCAAAACAGGGATTTATTATAGTAAGAGTTAGAGTTAGAAAGGGTGGAAGAAGTAGAAGAGCATATTTATGGATTCACGGCAAAAAACCCGGAAGTGCTGGAATAAGACATTTTACTCCGAGAAAATCTTTAAGATGGATAGCTGAAGAAAAAGCTCAAAGAAAATTTCCAAATTTGGAAGTTTTAAATTCTTATTATGTTGCTGAGGATGGTATGTATAAATGGTATGAAGTTATAATGGTAGATAAAAATCATCCTGCAATTAAAGCAGACAAAAATATAAACTGGATTTGTGAAAAACAACATAGAAGAAGAGTATTTAGAGGATTGACAAGCGCTGGTAAAAAAGCTAGAGGCTTAAGAGCTTAAAGTCGAATTTAATAAATTATTTAACATTTCTCTAGCTTTTTCTAATGAATCTTTTAATCTTTTATAATTACCAAAATGATTTTCATAATATTTACCTTCTTTTAGGTAAACTTCTAAATATCCGTAAGGAGTTTTTATTTTTTCTTTTTCCTCATTACTAGTTATTGATTTTTCATAGACAAATTCTGGAGTTGTCAAAATAATTTCAGAATTTTTAATTTCCAATTTAAATGTTGGTGTTTCTTTTATGTAAATACTATGAGTAGAGTTTTTAATTTCATATTCATTAAAAAAGAATGATTTCAAAATTCTAGCGAATTTATCTGCAAAAATTTCGATTTTTTGATAAAATGGTGTTTCTAGAAAAGTTCTTTTGATTTTTGGTTTAGTTACATTTAATTCTTTTTGATAATTTATTTCGAAATATTTAATCTTCACTAAATATTTTCCTTCATCTACATCGTAAGAGAATTCATTCATTCCAAAAACATTTTTGCTATCTTTTATTATCGTTTGATTTTCTTTTAAAATCTCTATGGAAAAATTCCTCAAAATATCTGAATGTATTCTTACATAAATTTTACTATCCCTCGAATAAGCATCTATTAGTTCTATAGAATCGTTATAATAAATCTCTATTGAAAAATCTTTTAGCAAATAAGTTTTATTATCTCTTTCAATAGCTGGATAGATTATTAGATAAACGTCTTGAATATCGTAAGTATTATTAACTAAAACTATATCAAAAAATTTAGAAATATTTAACAAATTAAAACTTTCATTTAAAACTAAGAAAGAGTAATTTATCTTTACATCTTTTAAAGATTTGAACTGTGGTAAACTAAACCTTTTAGTAATATAATAAAGAATTTTTGGATTTTCTTCTGAACCTAATATTTCGAAGTTTGTAAAGTTGCATCTGAATGTTGAAAAGTTTGTTTCATTTATTGTAATGTTTGTTATTTCGCATAAGTCTTTTAAATTTAATGATATTTTTTCTTGTTGTGAAAAAGAAGAAGTAGAAAAATATTGTTTTGAAAAGTTTGTATAGATTAACTGATAATTTTCTCCAAAATATATTAAGTTGTTTAGCTCATCAGCAACCCTTATTTTATAATCTTCCGATATAAGTTGAATAGTTCTTGGAATTATAGAATCTCTTAAAGCCTTTAACGAATTTCTTGCATACATTATAGAAGTTGATAAAGGTTCTGAATATTCTAATGCAGATGCTAAAAGATATATTCCTTCGTTAAATTTTGTGTAAGGAGTTTGATTTCTATATGTAATTTTTGCAAAAGACAATGTTTTATCAAAAGTGTTTAAAAAAGTATTTTCGCTCATGTCAAAAAGAATTTGAACAAAAGGCAAATCACTAGCATTTATTTTTTCTGAATAAGTCTTGTTTGAAGATAAAATATATTTATCTTTTTCTGTAATCAAAAACAAAAATGTTATTGAGGATTTATTTAATCCTTTTAAAAAGTTAGTAGAATTTAATGGTTCTATAGCTTTTAGTTTGTTTATTTCATATTCATAGTTTAAATTTAAAAATAGATTAGCTAAATTGAAAAATGATAGTATCATCTTTAGAGCATCTAACTCAGAAATATGTCCATGTAATACATATTTTATTATTAATTCTGTGAAGAAATTAGATATTTCATTCGTTTCTTTCGATGTTAATCTCCTTTCTCCAATTCTTTCTATCGTGTAATTGTTCTTTTCTAGAATGAATTTAATCCTAAGAATTTCGCTTCTAAAGGGATTTAATAATCCCTGCATAGCATCTTTTTCGCTTATGTTATAGTATGAATGTGCTATAAATATGTCTCTAGTTAAATTTGCTATTCTCTTTGCTTCTACTTGAATATTTATTTCTTCTAAATTGCAGCACAATCTTCTTATTGGTAAATCTTGATAACCATCATCATTTAAGTCTGCGTATGGATAATCAGAATATATAGCAGTATTTTCTGAAACTCTGATCTCGTATGGCGGAATTTCTGAATAATTTCCTACAATAATAATTTCCGGTATAGGGGATATAATCTTGTCCTCCCTTAGTTTAAAGTAAGTGTCTCTTAAAATATTTTTTATTTTTACACTCTTATAGTCTAAATTGCCTATTTCAATTATATAACATTCGTTATAAAGATTCAGTCTCCTAATCAATATTTTTTGATTTTCTCCATCGAAATCCTTCCTATAAATCGAAAAACAATTAAAATCATTAAAAGATTTTGGAATAAAATTATCTATAAGATAATTATATAAACTCGCATTAAATACTACGATATATTTTTTAATAGAATATTTGGGGTTTATTTTGTTCAAAATCTTATTTAATTGCGGAAATAGGAAAAGAGGATAAGTATAGTTTATAAACTCTTCTCCACTTACTAAATTTTTAAGAGAAGTAAAAATACTATAGTTATTTATAAATAAATGACCTCCTCTGCCGACAGATTCGCCTGCAAAGATACCTATTCTTATTTTTCTAGCAGAAAAATTACTTAAGTAATATTGAGACCATATAAAAGAATCTTTGTCATCAAAAACTTGTACAATAAAATGAGTAGAATTTATTATAGATCTTAATTTAAAAAACTTATCATATGCTATTTGAATATTGGTTTTTTCTTTCCAAAATATCCACAATCTATTCCCTCCTAAAGGATCTCCAGTTAGTGCCTCAAAAAAACCAAAGTCAAAAGGTAAAATAGATGAAAAGTTATAAGCGTCTATCAATAGAATTCTTTGTCTGGTTTCTGCTTCGCCATAGGACTTTCCACCTGAAGGATCTACAACATCAAAAATTTTAAAAGTAATATTGATCTCTATGGGAGTGTTGTTTATATTAAAACTTTCAAATGAAATTAATGCAACATCGCCTAAATTTCCTCTTAAATGAGTTAAATTAAAAGATTTATCATTTGTTATTTCAACCAATCCGCCTTCTTGTAGTACTATCCAATTTATACTAGATAATAAAATACTTGTTGAATTTTCAGAAACCCCCTCCTTAATAAATGATAAAATCAAAAATAATAGAAATAGTTGAGATTTGAAAAAGACTTTAAAAAATTTGTCGTTCTCTTTATTATACTTACTTTTCATAATATTTCATTTATTTATGGTGCTAAAGTATTTTATATATGTAAATTCCCCTCTTAGTCCTCATTTCGTTCATTATGAATGGGCCAAAAGTATTGGATGCGAACCTTTAAAGATCCCAATCAACCCTTTTTTACAGTTCAAATACCTAAAAAACTTTGAGAAAATCATAAAAAAGGATTATTATAATAGTAACGACAAAGAAATTTTAGTTATAGTGGAGAGTTTATATGCACTTCCTTTTATCTATAAACTTAAAAAATTGTACAAGGGAAAACTAAAAATAATTTCAATAATTGCTGATACATCTTTTTATCCACCAAAACTTTCTGCAATAAGAAAAATATATTTTAAAATTTTTAGACTCAAAGAATTCATAGATTATTATATTGTAGTTTCAAATACCATAAGAGATTGGATGATAAAAAGAAGTAATATAAATGAGTCAAAAATCTATGTAGTTAGACCATTCAGTTTGTTAGATATAAAAAAGAGAGAAATAGTTAAAAAAGAGAGAAACAACACCATAACATTTATAGGAAATTATACCAAAATAAAGGCTGCAGAAAGAGTATTGAAGCTTGCTTTAATGCTTAGGGACTTTAATTTTTATATAATAGGTAGTGTGTGTAGAGTCATTAATAAAAAAAGAAAGAGTAATAATGTATATTGCACTTATAATATTAGCTGGAACGAACTAAAATCAATTTTGTTAAAGTCTATCATATATTTACATCCTTTTGAGTTTGATCCGTTTCCTGTGGCCGTTATTGATGCTATGCGTTGTGGAAATTATCCACTTGTTTATTTTTATGTGGGTGCTTCAGAAATTTTACATGAACAAAATATATTAAAAACGCTAGAAACTGAAAAATGGCTAAATAGAATCATAGATATAAAAGATAGTATTTCGAAAAAAGATTTCCTAAAATATTATAAACTTTCTCTAGAATATACAAAAGAAAAAAGCATTAAGAAATTTAAAAATACGATAAATAAAATAATTTAGAAAAAGACTTTAGATACACTAATTTTAGTATAGCCCCGTCGTCTAGTGGCCAAGGATGCCGGGCTCTGGACCCGGAGACCCCGGTTCGAATCCGGGCGGGGCTATCTCTTTTTCTTCCTTATAAATTTGAGATATGCATAAGGATATGAAAAAGTATAGTAAATCAATGAAACTATAGAGGAAACATATATTATTAGTAGTGATACGAATGGATTTTTAAATATTAAAAAGAACAAGAAAAGGAACAAACCACTTAAAAAAGCTAAAATCAATGAAAAAACAAAACCGATTAAAAACAATCCTAAAACTCTTCCTTTAGAAACTTTCCAAGAATATTTTAAACTATCAATAATATCTCTATTTTCTATTATCACCAAATATTGACTTAAAAAAAGTCTAAAGTAAATGTAAATTACAAAAACTAAATTTACCAAAAAAATTACAAAAAATATTAATAAGTTAGTGATTGAATAAGTGACAAAAAAAGCGTATAAAAAGGATGGTAAAAATAAAAGACCTAAAATAATTGAAACAGCAACAAATAATATTAAAACCTTTGGATAATATCTTAAATTTTCTTTTAAAAGATTATAATAGCTTTTAATTTTCTTTTTCCCTATCTCTTTGCTAGCATATAAAACGAAGACAGAAAAAAGGAAAGGATAATAGATTATGTAAAATATACTAAAAAATATATCGTAAACAAAAAATGTTTGAAGAAAAGATTCGAAAAATAAAGAAATAGAGAAAACGAATATTAGAGGAATTGAAAGCAAAGCCGCTAAAAGAAAAACTTTTTGATCAAATATTTTGTGTATTCCATATCTAATACTTTCTACTATCATGATTTTGCAACCTTTTTGAGATATTCTTTTGCAAACTTAGAATCTTTCCAATCCTTCACCTTTACCCATTTTCCAGGCTCTAATTCTTTATAGTGTTCAAAGAAATGTTTAATTTGATTTTTTAGAGATTCTGGTAAATCTTTTAAATCTTTTATAAAACTAAATGTTGGGTCTATTTTTTCAGTTAACACTGCTATTAATTTTTCATCTTTTCCTTTTTCATCTTCCATCTCTAATAATGCTATTGGTTTTGCTTTCACAACTGTTCCAACTTGTAATGGTAAAGATGATATTACTAAACAGTCTAAAGGATCACCATCTTCGCATAATGTGCTTGGAACAAAACCATAATCTAAAGGATAATGCATGCTAGTATAAAGAATTCTATCTAATACAAATGCTTCTAGCTCTTCATCATATTCGTACTTCAATTTGCTTCCTTTACTTATTTCTATTACTACATATATTTCTTCTGGAAATTTATCTTTTGGGCCCGCTGGTAACTTTTTCAAATTCATAATATATAAAAGCAAAAATAAATAAATTTATGGAAGTTGAAGAAAAATTAAAAAAAGTACCTGTTTTCATAAAAATTGAAAGGTACAAAGATTTGTTGAACGTTATAAATTCTATACACCTAGAAGCAGTAAGATTAAAAAATTATTTAGAGATAGAAAATAAAATAAAAGAAATAGAGAAAAATTTGGTTGAAAAAGAAAAAGATAGTTTACAAAAAATTTTAGATAATCTCCAAAGAATTTCTAAAATGTTAATAGGTAAAGCAGAAGAAAGTAAGGAGGTTGAAGAATTAAAATCTAAGTTAGAAGAAGTTAAATCGTCTCTAGAAGAGGCATCAAAAAAGTTGGAAGAAAAGAAAGTTTCTGAAGAAAAACCTTTAGAAATTAAAGAAGAAAAGATTTCTGAGGAAGAATCTATACTTAGAGAATACAAACCTCAATAATTTATTGCGGGGGGTGGGATTTGAACCCACGACGGCTCTACGCCAGCGGGTTTCTTATCATTTATCAAAGCTCAATATCTTGAGCCCGCCGCCCTTGTCCAGGCTAGGCGACCCCCGCATAATTTAGATTAATTATTATGAAATATCTTTAAAATTATGGAAGTTTTGAAGAAAAGGAGTAAATAGTTTTTTAAAAAAAGCATTAGAAAGTTTTGAGAAGAATGAATTTAATTTTGTAATCTTCTTTTGCGAGCAAGCAATTCAACTATTTTTTAAATATTTAATAGCTGAAAAATTTGGAGAATTTCCAAAAACACATAGTTTAAAAAAATTAATAGAAATATTAAACGAAGAAAAATACAAAAAATTTTTTGAAGAAAATAAAGAAATTCTAAATAAGTTAGAGGTTGCATATGTGCTCTCTAGATATTATGATTTCGAATACTCTAAGAAAGATGCAGAAGAAGCAATAAATGTTTGTAAAAAGTTATTAGAAGAAAAATGATCGAAAAATATTATAAATCTTTAGAAGAAAACAAAAAGTTTTTTGAAAATGCATTAGAAATAGCTAAAGAAATAAAAGAAAGAGTCAAAAAATTCTTTAAAGATTATAAAATTTATATTGGAGGTAGTTTTGCGAGAAATGAACACAAACTAAATTCGGATTTAGATATAATAATTGTTTCTCCAGAAATTCCAGAAAAAATGAAGTTTGACGAATATTTTAAAATAATTTCTGAACTTTGTGAAGATGAAAGAGTAAACATTCATCTATTGAATAAAGATTTTTTTGAAAGAAATAAAAGGATTTATAAAAGATTAATAGAGGTTTAACTTCTTTTAACAACTATAATTGCATGATCTTTTTGATAAGGATCCAAATAAACTCTTTCTAAAACTTTTAATTCTCTCTCTTTTAGATAACTTTCGACTTCTCTGTAAACATCTTTAGGTTTTTTTGTTACATCAATGCTTCTAGATTTAATTGCAATCATACCATAGCAATCTTCTTTTCCAAACTTCTCTATATTATCTACAAAAATTCTTGATTCATCTGGTTGAGCAACATCACAATAAACAAAATCTACTTTTTCTAAAACGAAAAAAGAATAGGTTTCTGGTTTTCTTGCATCAGCGAGTATTGGAATAATATTTTTTCTCTTTTCTGCTAAAATCTTTAATTTCGATAAAGGAATTTCACTAACTTCAATTCCATATATTATCCCATTAACTGCAATATCGCTAAAATGCGATGCTGTTGTTCCACTAGCAATTCCTAAGTATAAAATTTTGCTATTTCTTTTTAAAGGAAATGTTTTCAATCCATTCTTTAATGCTGCTGCCGGTTTTGATCTATAATGATCCCAAAACCTGTATTCTTCATTATCTATAGTTATTAATTTTTCTCCATAAACGCTTTCACCCCTAACCAAATTTTTAGTATAAAAGTCGTTACCAATTTTATAAACTCCTTCAAAAACTTCTTTTACTTTCATTTCTTTTCACTAAGAATTTCTTTTATTCTATTATCTAACTCTTCTTTCAGTTTTTCATTCAATCTTTTACTAAAATAGTCTAACTTTGCTGCTTTAGACAAATAATTAGCCAAAACTCTCGCAACTTTACCTCTTAATTTTTTTGGTGCTTGCTGAATATAGGGATGTATAAAAATGTATCCATGTTTTGGACTTTTTCCTTTTCCCCTTAAAAACCTAAATAATGCTTTTTCTGCGCCAACTAATTGGATTCTAGTCGAAGGACTTTTTGCAACTTTTTCCAAACTTCCTATACCTTTTATTAATTTGGCTGCTAATTTATAACCAGCTAGCATAGTTAAATTGGGTGCATAGTTCTTCATTATTTCTTCTAATTTTTTTTCTATTTTTTCGTTAAAATCTATCAACTCTAAAATTTTTTCTGCATATTCTTTTACGAAATTTAACATATCTTCACTAAATTCACTACCAACAGTTTTACTTGCTAATTCTTTATCTACCTGCTCTCTTTTTGGGTCTTTAGCTAAAGCTTTTACAAACTTTTCTAAAGAGGTTTCCTTTTCAACATATTCTGGAAAATATAATTGATAAATCCTTCTTAATCTTTCTGTTAATAGATTGATAATTTTTTCGTTATCTTCTATTGCTTGAGAAAGTTGTGAAATTATTCTATCTAAAACTCTTTGCTGAGATTCTAATTTAAGAATTTTTTCGCTAAATCTTTTACTTCTTTCTATTATCTCTTCTCTACTTAACTTAAGATTATTAATCAAAAAGTTTAAAATTACTTCATTAAGATCTTTTGCCTCGAACTTATAGCCAACTTTTGGATAAGTAAAAATTATTTCATCCTTTAAATCTTTTATAAATTCTTTTTCCAAATCTGAAAGTTCTTCTTTTCTAATTTCAAGAATTTTTTCTATTTCGTTTTCTTCAAATAGTTTGTATTTTACAATTTCATTTTTTTCATTTATTGCATAAATTCCTATTGCATTTGTCGCTATGTATATCATAAAATTATATGAACTAATATTTATTACTCTTTATGGATTGGTTATTTTTTATCGGTTTTATGTTAATAATTATTGGAATTTTTCTTATATTACTTTCTATTCTTACAAAAATAAAAAAAGAAGAAATCAAACAAGAAAGCGGCTTTGTTATTGTTGTTTGGCCCTTTTTTGTTGCTGGTGGCAACGAAAGAATAGTAACTATATTATTAACTTTAGCTATAATTTTTTCTATTATTTTGTTAATCCTTCTTTTTATAAGATAAATTTAATTTAAAAAATTAGTAAAATTTAATGGAGATAGAAATTAGATTAGACGTTTCGACTTTAAGATTAGTATATAAGTTATTTATTATTCTAATTTTCTTTGGTTTTTCATTGTTTATTTTTTATCTTAATTATCAAACAGTTCAAAAATACCCCATTGTTTTTGGTGACGAAGGACATCATATGAGAATTGCAAAAGAAATGGCAAACAGGAAAGAATATTTGTATTATTTAGACTACTATAAACCAAATCCGCCTGCCTATGGATACTTTTCTATATTTCATTTTTTGGAAGCTTTTGGGTTTTTAATTTCTGAATGGTTTGCAAAATTCCTATTACCTTTAACAATTTTTTTAATCTCCTTTTCTATGTTTACTATATTTTGGAAATTGTTTGATGAAAAGATAGCATTATTATCTTCTATCCTTTTTCAAACTTTTCAATCTACAGTAATTTATTCGGTAACTTTTTATGTTGATAGTTTATTAACCTTATTTACTTTTTTAGGATTCGGATTTTTATTTATTTATAACAAAGAAAAAAGAATAGAATATTTAATATTATCAAGTATTTTCGCTTCCTTAACATTAATTATAAAACCAAGTTTACCCTCAGTAATTTTTGCTTCTTTCTTAATTCTTTCATTTTATTTAATTGTCTATAAAGAAAAAAATTATAAACATTTCTTTTATTTGCTAATTTTTCCTATAATTGTAGTTTTTTCATCAATTTTTTCAAACACATTAATCTATAATAAGATGTGCATTGAAATATTTCCATTTTCAGAAGTTTTAAATAGTTATCTAAAAGGGGATTGCTCTATAAAAGTCGTTGATTATAAAGATAAATATTCGTTTTCGGCAAGAACTGAACAAGTTGGAAGTGAAGTTGATGTTTTTAGTATGGGAATAACAAACTATATAGACTTTGCATATGGATATAGTTATTTTGTAATTTTTTCACTAATAGTTTCATTTTCATATTTTTTGATAAAAAGAAATTGGGAAATCATACTATTGCTTCTTCCAATTTTTCTTCTTACTATTTATTCTATTACTTATGATTATTTAAAAAACAAATCTCTGGGAGTATTTTTAAGAGCTGAAGATACAGCAAGATATCTATACTTTTCTAATCCATTTATAGCATTTTATATAAGTTCTATTTTCTTAATTTTAAAAGATCTTCTAAAATTTTTTGAAAAAAATAAACATTATCAAAAGTTGCAAATGATTTATGTTCTGCTTTTCTTAATTTCTTTATTTTATATATCTTATTACTTCTATCTTTCTTATTCTCAAAAACTTGATATAATGCAAAAAGTTAAAAGTTTTTCAAATTATTTTTTTGAAGCATGTAATTGGGTAAAAAGTAATTTAGATAAAAATGCTACACTAATGAGCTTGTGGGGTTATAGAGTCGT
>JAWAZZ010000007.1:0-36539 GCA_038997305.1 Candidatus Aenigmatarchaeota archaeon
CAGGAGCTCCACTCGGTTGGCGTGACGGGCAGTGTGAGCAAGGGGCAGGGACGTATTCGGCGAGGTTTGCTAAACCCCGCCTACTAGGGATTCCGGCTTCACGAGGGCGAGTTACAGCCCTCGATCCGAACTAGGGGCGCTTTTAGGGGATTTGCTCCCCCTTTCGGGGTGGCATCCCTTTGTAGCGCCCATTGTGTCGCGCGTGTGGCCCCGGGGATTCGGGGCATACGGACTTACCGTCGCCCGTACCTTCCTCCCGCTTATCGCGGGCAGTCCCCCATGAGTGCCCCCGGGCCGAAGCCCGGGATGGCAACATGGGGCACGGGTCTCGCTCGTTAACCGACTTAACGGCACGCCTCACGGTACGAGCTGACGGTAGCCATGCACCACCTCTCGGCTCGTCTGGTAAGGTCTTCAGCCTGACCTTCATCCTGCCGTCTCCCCGGGTAAGATTCCCGGTGTCGAATCCAATTAAACCGCACGACCCACCCCTTGTGTGCCCCCCCGCCAATACCCTTAAGTTTCACCCTTTCGGGCGTACTCCCCAGGCGGCCCGCTTAACGGCTTCCCTACGCCACCGGGATGGCTCTAAGCCATCCCGACAGCTAGCGGGCAACGTTTACAGCTGGGACTACAGGGGTATCTAATCCCTTTTGCTCCCCCAGCTTTCGCCCCTCACCGTCGGGCCCGTTCCAGCCGGCCGCCTTCGCCACTGGTGGTCCTCCCAGGATTAAAGGATTTCACCCCTACCCTGGGAGTACCGCCGGCCTCTCCCGGCCCCAAGGCTGGTAGTATCTGCCGCAATCCCCCAGTTTACTGGGGGATTTAACGGGAGACACACCAACCCGGCTACGGGCGCTTTAGGCCCAATAATCGTGGGGTCGACTTGGGGCGCCGGTATTACCGTGGCGGCTGCCACCGGTCTTGCCCACCCCTTATTCGCCCAGCTCTCTAGCACTGGGCAAAAGCCCTGGCAGAGCCAGGGCACTCCGGGTCACCTCCTCGCGCGTTAGCGCATTGGGAAGGTTTCGCGCCTGCTGCGGCCCGTAGGCCCTGGGCTCATGTCTCAGAGCCCATCTGGGGGCTCCCGCTCTCACGGCCCCTACCCGTCTTAGGCTTGGGGGTCCGTTACACCCCCAACTACCATGATAGGCCCACCTCCCATCCTACGGCGCCGCTAGCTATTTAGCTAGCGGCTTTCGGAGAGGGTCCTTCCAGAATCCCTCTCCTATGGGGTATTAGCCCCAGTTTCCCGGGATTATCCCCCACCGTAGGGTAGGTTGAGGTGGTATTACTCAGCAGTGCGCCGAGGGCCTACCCCTCACGACTCGCATGGCTTAGCCTGACCCGGATAGCCGCCCCCTCTGGCGGGTTCAGCCAGAATTACCACCACAACTTTTTCGCGCTGCCAGATGCCCTTTGACTTCCAAAGGGCATCACTGTGGGCTTGTAGGATATTGTTTATCATCTTCATCGAGCTTATGCTCTCTCAAAACAATGACGGAACAAGCCCCTATATAATATTTTTTCGAGGTAAAATATATATCTTTTTTACTTTTTTCTAAAATATGGACGTTGAAATTCCAAAAGCATACGTTATTTCTAAAGGGAGGAAAAGAGAAGCTAGAGGATTTTCAAAAGAAGAACTAAAAGCAGTAAATTTAAGTATAGCAGAAGCAAGAAAGTTAGGATTGTATGTAGATGAAAGAAGAAAATCTGCTTATGAAGAAAACGTTAAAGCATTAAAAGATTTTTTAGAAAAAATTAAAAAGTCCTAAATTCTCTTAATGTCTCTTCTATAGCATTTTCTATTTCTAAACAGCTTTTTACTTTTTTTATAATCTTTACTATGAAATTTATCCTATCTGGAAAACTAAAGGCACTCCCCTTATAAACTATTTTGTAACTTTTGAATTTTTCACTAATCCCTAAATATCTTGTTAGCATTTTTGTGGCTTGTTTAATCCTTACAACATCCACTATACCACCTATAAAAAAGTTTTCATTACTCATCACAACTTCTTTAGTTAAGATTTCGTCTGCATAAGGATCTAATATCACTAAACTCTCTATCTGAGGAAAATTTCGAAGTATTGTAAACTTTTCATAATTTTTTCCTGCAACTCTTTTAAACATGGCTTCGAATTCATCGTTAGAATTTGTTATAATAAAATTTTCCTTTGTTTCTCTATATGCTTCATAAATTTGTCTACACAAAGATTTTTTGCCTTTCTCTGTATGATAATGCCAAAAAGAAAGATCGATTATAAAATTCATAAAAGATCCAACGATTCTAGAACGATTTGAATTTCATATGGACTACTCTTTTCGCCAACTAATAAACCGTTAGAATTTGCAATGATACCTATAGAAACGTAAACATTCCCCATATTTATGCTTCCTGCACCATAATTTTTGACTTTAAAAAATTCAGCAATATCCTTTGCCTCTTCTTCACTAATGTTTCTATTAAAGAATATTCCTTTATTTGTTGTATATGCCATAGAACCAACTAAATTATTTTTTAAAATTTTTCTTACTTCAACTTCAACATCTAAAGCATCTCTAATTTCCTTAATATAATCTCTTTCTATTAATGGGCTTACTATTGCTGCATTATCATTACAAAGAATCAGATTTCCTAAAGCATTATAATCACTCTCTATTATTGCTATGTTTAAATCCAAAGATTTGAAAAATTTTAATTCATCTTCAAATATTAATTTTGGTAAAATGATGCCGTTAGAATTCATGCAAGAATAAATTCCCAATAAGCTAGAGTTCCAAATACTACATTCAAGAACTTCAGTTTTTAATATCTTCTCGATTTTTTCTTTTATGTCTTCTTCTAAATTTTTAGGAACTAAAGTTATTTTTTCAGACGTTTTAAAAAATATTCCTATGTTGCTATCTCCTCTATAACTTATTAATGCATACTTCATGCAAGATCTACTTTAGCAATATCGTCTTCTTTTTGAATTCTTAAAGTAAACTTATAAGTTAATTTCTTTGGGCTATGCCTTTGAATAAACTCGTTTAATGCATTACTAATCTTTACTTCTTTAACTTTTAAAATTCTTTTTAATTTTTCTTTTAATCTTTTCATTAAAAGTTTCTTTCTGTTCCATGTGGGCTTCTTTATTATATCTTTTCTTAAATTAATTCTTAATATCCTTTCTTCCATTTTTAAAAATTAATAAATTAAATAATAAATTCTTTAAATTTTTAAACACCTTTATTAAGAAAATCACCTTCTTTCATTTATAAGTATTTCTGTTAAATTCTCTTTGATATCCTTAAAATATTTTTGATATTTCTTGACAATGCCATATATTCCGCTTTTATTAATTTTTATTTTTACTTTATTTTTACTCTTTCTTTCAAATCTTGCTTTTTAGTTCTATTTCCCATAAATTATCTTCGAATAGAAAATCTGTAAAAACTGAAGTATCTATTACTATCATCTTCTTTCATCTATAAGCATTTTAGTAATGTCAACATCAGACTTAATTATATACTTTTCAAGAAGTTTCGATAGACCTCTTGAAGATTTTTTCTTTTTACTTATAGTTATTCTTACTCTTTCTCCTTCTTTTAAATCTACTTTTTCTAAAGGTTTAAAAACTCCATTTTCATATATTGCTTCTATGATTTTTGACATAAAATATTTTATTTTAATTCTTTTAATCTCTTAATTACATTTTCAAATTCTTCAATCAAATAGTACGCTTCAATACCATATTTTTTAGCATTTATTGCCATGATTTTATCGTTAGTTATTAAAATTGAGTTTGTTAGTTTTGCTGTTGCAATGAAATAGGAATCTATGGCTCTACAACCCGTTTTAGAGGCAATTAAGAAAGCCAGTTCTTTCAGTTCTTCAAGATTAACAACTTCAATTCTGCTTATTATAGAATCATAAATCTTAAAAGCTTCTCGTTCATCTATTCTTCTTACTAATTGACTTATTAATTCAATCTTTAAAATTTCGGGCTCTATAACTCTTAAACCTACTTCTTGAATAAATCTAAAAAGATTTTTTGCTACTTGAGATCTTTGTTCATCATATATAAATAATGCATCAACATAGATTGATGTATCGAGAACTATCATCTTCTTTCGTCTAAAAACTCTTTCAAAACATCTTTATCTACTCTTCTGCTATATTTCTCTATTATATCAGCTAGGCTTTCTTTTATTTCAATTCTTACTCTTTCTCCTTCTTTTAAATCTACTTTTTCTAAAGGTTTAAAAACTCCATTTTCATATATTGCTTCTATGATTTTTGCCATAATTTATGTTATGTTTTTATTTTAATATATCTGATTGAATAAGTTAACGTCTTCAAGTTTTCATCTAAAAATTTGCATTTAAGAATTTTTATTTTTCTTAAATTTACTTCTTTCTAAGATCTCTAGCAAATTCTATTATCTTCGCTACTTTAATAAAATTTCCAATAAAAATTAACTTCTTTATCTTTTAGCCATTTTTAATATTTTATGAATGAAATTGATTGGAATAAATTTAAAGAATTCTTGTCTTTAAGAAGTTCGAATAAAACTCATATAAATAATTTAGTTAACTATGCAAAGAAATATGGATATTTGTTGAATTTATCTGCTTTAGATTTTTCACTAGAGTTCAAAAAAATAGTTGAGAATAAAAAAACTCTTAAAAAACATGTGTTACAAGCATTAGCAGCTCTATCAAAGTTTTTAGATGCATTAAACGAAAGCGACATATATTATAAAAGATTTAATGAATTAAGAAAAAAAGCAGGAATTACTTGGTACAATCCGAAAATTCCAAAAATACTTGAAGAAAAAATAAATAAGAATGAATTATTAGAAAAAATAAAATACTTTCCAAAAAAGCTTAAAGCAACTAGTATTCTGCATCTGCTTACTGGCTTAAGAACTCACGAACTAATCTATTTAATAAAAAACTTTGATAATTTGAAAAAAATAAAAATAGATGATGCATATGTTATTGAACTGTTATTTTTGAGAAAAACAAAAAAAGCATTCCTAACAATACTTAACGAAAAAGCAATACCTTTAATAAAAGATGCTTATAAATGCAAACTTAGTTATTGGAAAAATTTGAAAAAATTTAGCTTAAAACCATATGATTTTAGAAGAGCCTTTGAGAGCATTTATGATAATTTGAGATCGCATGAAATAGATTTGTTACAAGGAAGGGTAAATGAAGAATTAATAGTTAACTATACCAGAGATTTGGAAAATTTAGCAAAAAAAGTTAACGAAAAGCAGAAAGAAATTCTAAATAGCATTTGAAGTTTTTATATATGTTAGTAAACAAAAAATAAAGATAGAAAAGAAGATGTTATGCGACTGCAACTTCTTGAACAGTAACTTTAACATTTACACTTCCTACAATCATTCCTGGACAATAATTTGGGTCTGTTGAATAAAGAACTATTCTATTAATCGTTCCTGGGGGAACTTGAATATTCTTTACAGTAGTTACATTTCCTGAAATAAAGTTATAATCTAGAGTTATATTTCTAATTTCTACTCTACCATCATCATACTCAAATCTTGCAGCAAAGTTTCTTCCCAAATCTATCCCTAGATTTACCAAGGTTAGATTTACATAACCGCTTCCTCCAGAAGCAGCTATATCAACATTTACTTTTGAACACTCTATTAATGATTTTACTGGCACTTCTTCTATCTGCGATCTCGTTTGAGTCATGTATCCTGCAAAATATAAGTATATCATCACTCCTATGCCTACTGTAAGTGCTACTAGTATTATTGTCGCTACAAAAGCTGATATTAGCTTTTTATTCATAATAATATCGTTTAATTTAAAAATATATGCACTTATTTGGCTCCCTCTGCCTCTTTTTCAATTCTTTCTTTTTCCTTTAATGCAAAACTTTTAGAAATATCGTTATTTGCAGCAGCAATAATTTCTTCAGCTAATAACTCTGCCATTTTTGTAAATCCAACTTTTCTTCTATAGCAAGAATTTACAATATTTCTTAGTGCAATATCTACTCTTCTTTGAGGAGAAACTATAACTGCAGTTCTTGCAATTATTCCACCGACTTGATATGATATGGGTTCTTCAATAGGAGCAGCGTTTTCGATAGCTCTAACTAAAACTTCTATAGGATTCTTCTTAGTTCTTTTCTCAATTATTTCAAAAGCTTCTTTAACTATTTTTATTATTTTTTCTGTTTGACCTACACATCTAGCAGAGGATACTAAATGCTTTTTACCCTTATGTCCAGGAACCATCATCTTTGTTATCAATCTTTCAACTATATTCATATTTGCTTTTCCAAATCTTATTTGACTATATCTTCCGTATGTTCTAGGAATTATGCAAGGTTTTAAGTTTATATATCTTTTTAGGCTAATGTCTTTTACCTCTACGTTCCAATCCCATCTATTAAAAAGTTTTAACTCAGCCATTATCTAGCCGGTTTTTGCTTCTTACCTTTTCTAATAGCGTCTAAAGAAACTCCATTAACAGCTATAACCTTATATCTTATACCCCACATACTTCCAATAGGACCTTTCTGACCGCCACCTAAAGGTTCAACTATAACTTCATCATGCTCGTTAATATAGTTAATACTTCCACTTTTTGGAACAAATGCAGTTAACTCTCTACCATTTTTTATCAGCTTTACTCTAACACATTTTATTAATCCAGAATGAGGTCTTTTTTGACCAACAACTCTCTTCTCTATTACAATTCCTCTAGCTTGAGGCGCACCTTCTAAAGGATCTAATTTCCATAAGCCAAGCATTCTAGATTTGTATTTATAAGAGCTCCATCTAAACTTTTTCCTTCTTTTAATTAATATTCTAGCAGCAAACTCTCCAGGCATATTATTATACTATTTTTATATCTTTTATCTTATAAATTCTATTTAATAGTGTTTTATAAAATAAAAGTTTTCTCTTGTTTCTTCCATATACCAATCCTCTATAAACTCTATTTATTCCTATTTCAAGAGTTTGTGAACCATCGAAATTTTTTATTCTAACAAAATTTACAAAAGGTATTAACTCTTTAACAAATTCGTAAATGTTTGGGCTATATTCTAAAATCCTTATTTCTTTATTTAGAATCTTTTTGATAATTCCTAATAAAGGCAATATTTTCTCTTTTTGATTCTTTGCAACTATAACATAAACTACATTATCAAAAATAACAGTATCTTTAACATCAACATTAGCTAAATTTTCTATTAGATTGATTATTCTTATTATTTCGTTATCAAAAACGATCATTTCTTAATGACTGCCACACTAATAGGAAAAGGTTTTCCTAAACTTCTTCCTAACTCTATGCTGCTTAGATTTACTTCAACTATCTTATTCTTATCATCTACTGAATCTATTATATCTTTTTTCATGTTTTCTGGTATGTTATTTGCTATTATAACATATTTTGGTTCATTTAACTTTAAATATTTTAAACATTTTCTAAATCCATAGATTACATTCCCTTTCTGCATTTCCTCCTTTACTTTATTTATTATCTCCATGCTTTAATGCGATTTCTACTCTTCCAGTTCCTACTGGCGCAATATTTCCTATCATTACATTTTCGAACATTCCTCTTAACTCATCTTTAAGATTCTTAACTCCAGCCTCTACTAAATGTTTTACAGTTTCTTCGAAGCCAGCCTTAGTTAAAACACTTGCTTTTCTTCCTGCAACTCCATATCTACCTATTGGCATTATATCGCCGCTAAAGCACATAGCATCAGCAACTAAAGATAAAAATCTAACATTTACATCTAAACCTTGTTGTTGCAAAGTTTTATATATTTCTAAAAGCAAAAGACTTCTTGCAGCTTCAATACCTAAAACTTCTTTTATTTCATGCGGATTATTGCAATATGTATGTCTTTCATCAACCCATGGATGCATAATGATTTCTTTGAAGTTGCTTCCTTGAGTATAAATTACCCATTTATTTCCTTCTCTCATAACAATGGCTGCCTCGATACCTTTCACACCTTTAATAGTTATTTTTAATATTCTATCTCTAAGCATTCTAAGATCTCTAAATTCATACTCTTTCTTAGGTGTTAAAACTACTTTCCCTCTTTCTTTACTTACCTCGCAACTTTTAACCTTTTCTTTTAATTTTTCGTAAATTATTTCTAAATCATTTTTATCGTTAGGTATAACTTCTAAAGAGAATTCACTAAGATTTATAACTACACTCGCTAAATCTTGCAATTTTCTTTCTATTATTTCACTTGCAAATTCATATGCCTTTTCTTCGGTGTTATACTTATCTTTTAGATATATAGTCATTGTTGGAGAGGAAATTTCCTTTCTTGCATCGAAAAGCTCTATTAATCTTGGTAAACCCAAAGTAATTTTTAAACCAACTGTACCTGCAAGATGATATACTCTCATAGTTGCTTGAGTAGCAGGTTCGCTAATACTTTGTGCAGATAAAATTCCTATACATTCGTTAGGTTCTACCATAGATTTTATGTATTTTTCATAAACTTTCATTATTAACTTTTCTTTTTTCTCATCGCTTAATTTTAATTTCTCTATAGCTTCCTCTACTTTTTTCCTTATGTTCAACGGTAAGCTTTCTAATATTTCAGATATGTTTTGCGAGTTCATATACATCTATATCTCCACCCTCTACTTTTTGAGGATCTATTCCATCATCGAATGCAATGAATTGAATAATATTATCTGCAGCATCTCTTACACTCAAATCTTCTTCAACTCTCAAATCATTAAGTGCACCAATAAATCTTCTTTCTAAATATCCGCTCTGTCTAGTTTTAACTCCTTTATCCATAAGTGCTTCTCTTTGGTTCATTATATCAAAGAATGCCTCTAAAGGCTTTAATCCTTTATAATATCCTCTAGCAATAAATCCTTTTGCTTCTAATCTAATATCTCCTCTTTCGAAATGCGGAAATGTTCTTTCATAATATCCTATACTAATTCTTTTACCCATAATCTTTGCTTGACCTATTACACCACTAACTTGGAATATGTTAATTAAACTTCCTCTTGCACCACTTGCAGCCATAACAAAAACTTCAGTATCTCTTTTAATTTCTTTCATAAGAACTTTGTTTATATTCGTTATTGTTTCGCTAATTATTCCATTAATCATCTCTTCTAAAGTTTCCTCGCTTGTTCTTCCAATATATGCCTTTAGAGTTCCCTCTTTAAACTCCTTAATTAGTTTGTTTACCTTGTTATTGGCCTCTTTGAGCAAGTTTTGGATTTCTTTTTCTGCTTCTTCGCTTATAGAATATTCAAAATATGAAATGCTAAACCCATGCATTCTTAGATAATAAAGCCCTAATCTTGAAATTTTATCTATAAAGTTTAATGTGTATTTTTCTCCAAAATTACTTAGAATTATGTTAATTAGTTTTCCATTTTCTCCAACAGCCTTCTTATCAATAGCACCTTGAATTAATTTTCCGTCTTTAATTATAACCTTTCCTTCTTTTTCTGCTTCCTCTGGTAAGCTAGATAAATTATTTTTAAATTCTATTGATATCTTTGGTAAGAATAAACTAAATATTTCTTTTCCACTCAATTTTTCCTTTCTTGGAATTTCTACTTCTAAATCTATACTTCTAACTAATTGAACAGCATCTTTATAATCTAAATATCTTTCTCCATAAGTCAATAAGAATAATCCAGATATATGATCTTGCAATAAAGCTATTATAGGTCCTCCATATCTAGGACTTCTTATGTGCTTTTCAACTGCCATTAATATTTCTGCCTCTGCCATAGCTTCTATACTTTGAGGTACATGCAAATTCATTTCATCTCCATCAAAATCTGCATTATATGGGATTGTTGCACAAAGGTTAATTCTAAATGTTTTTGAAGATTTAAACACTCTAACTCTATGTGCCATTATGCTCATTCTATGTAAACTTGGTTGTCTGTTGAATAATACAATGTCTCCATCTAACAAGTGCCTTTCAACAATCCAACCGTTATCAATTAAATTTGCAATTTCGTGCTTATTTTTCTCCAATATTTTTATTCTTGTTCCATCTGGCCTAATTACATAATTTGCTCCCGGCCAATTTTCTCCATTAAGAATTAGTTTTCTCAATTCTTCCTTATTATCATCATTAACAACGACAGGAACAGTTAATTTTTTGGCAATTTCTTCTGGTACACCAACTTCATCAATACCTATAAATGGATCTGGACTCACTACGCTTCTAGCCGAAAAGTTTGTTCTCTTTCCTAAAAGATTGTATCTAAATCTTCCTTCTTTTGTTTCTAATCTTTGAGCTAAAGTTTTTAGAACTCTTCCACTTCTATGTCTAGCAGCTGGTATGCCGCTAAGTTCGTTATCGAAATATGTTGCAACATGATATTGCAATAATTCCCACAAATCCTCTATTATTAATTGAGGTGCACTTAATTCTAATGCTTCTTTTAACTTTTCGTTTACTCTAACTATATCAGAAAGTTTGTGAGTTAAATCATCTTCACTTCTCTCTCCTGTTTCTAAAACTATAGAAGGTCTTATTATTGGCGGTGAAACTAACATTACACTTAAAACAAAGTTTACAGGATCTGTTTTAATTCCTAGCTTTTTAACATCTTCTTTATCTATTTTAGATAGGAATTCTCTTATTTCTTCTGCAGATATTTTTACTCCATCAATTTTAAAGGTGTATGGTCTAACAAATTCTACTTTTGGTTGCTTAGCATTGCAATGTGGACATGTTGAAGGTAAAGATTTTATTAACTCTTTTAATTTTGGTTTTTCTTCTTTGCTCAAAACTCTCCCACAGCTCTTACAAAATGCTCTTAGCAATGTATATACATATCTAATAAATAGTGGATGTAAAACTGGTTTTGCTAATTCTATGTATCCAAAATGACCAACACAGGTTGCATAAGTTCCTGCACATGTTCTACATCTAATTCCTGGATCAACAGTTCCCATTCTTGGATCCATTATTCCACCTTCAATTGGAAAACCTTCTTCGTCATAAACATCGATCTTAGAAATTTTTGCAACAGCATATTTTTTGATGTCTTCAGCACTAAATACTCTAAATTCTATTGCTTTAACTTTTTTATAATCTTTATCTATTATAAGTTTTGGATAAATATGCATAGACATTAATTCTTGTAAAAGAAGTTTGAAAGCATAACTCATTTCAACTTCATATATTTCGCTATCATCTTTACAATACAAACAATAATATTTATTTTGGAAATGATGTTTCATTGCAATTAATCCACACTTAGCACATACCGGCACTGAAGTTTTATCACTATCAAATCTTTCTTTTAACGTTATAACAGCGCCATGAGCAAGAAATACATCCTTTTCCATCTCTCCTAATCTTAAACCTCCTTCTTTTGCTCTTCCTTCTGTTGGTTGTCTAGCTAGCAAAGTTACTGGACCTCTAGCTCTAACGAACCATTTGTTAGAAACTAAATGATGTAATCTCAAATAATAAATATTTCCTATTAATATTTTAACTTCATATTTCTTACCAGTAATAGGGTCGTACATTTCTTCTCTTCCGCTTTCTTCAAACCCATACTTCTTTAACAATTCTAATAACTCTTTTTCTCTGTCTTTATCGAAAGAAGTTCCATCTATTATTTTTCCTTCTAATGCAGCGATTTTTCCGAAAAGAATTTCTAATACATGTCCTAAACTCATTCTAGAAGGAATGCCATGAGGATTAAATATTATGTCTGGAACAATTCCACTAGATGTAAATGGCATATCTTCATGTCTAACCATTAGTCCAACTACACCTTTTTGTCCATGTCTAGAAGCAAATTTATCTCCAATTTCTGGTATTTTATAATTCCTTACAACAACCTTTACTAATTTATTTCCCTCTGCAGACGAAGTTATAAAAACTCTATCTACTTTTCCTTCTTCGCCAACTCTAACTTCTACAGAAGTTTCTCTCATATTCTCTAAAGATATTATGAATTTATCCGCTCTTCCTAAGAATCTTAGAGGAGAGATTTTACCTATGAGAACATCTCCATCCTTAACATATGTTTCTGGAGGAGCTATTCCATCAACATCTAAATGTTTATATGCTTCTTCTCCTCTATATCCTTTTACTCCAGGTTGAGGTATTCCTATAATTTCTTCTTGTCCGCTTGCAAATCTCTTTTCTTCTGCTTCATAAGTTCTAAACATATGAGCTCTGAATAATCCTCTTTCTACACTGGAAGCATTCAATACTATTGCATCTTGCATAGAATATGGATGAGAAATAACTGCAATAACGACATTATTGCCTGCTGGATGTGTATCGAATGGGAAAACTTTATGAGCAAAAGTTTGGACTAATGGAACTTGAGTATAATACATTACATACCATTGCGAATAAGTTCTAGATTTATAAGCTAAAGTCGGTATTCCCAATGCTTGTCCACTCATTCTTGCACCATAGTTAATTCTATCTCCTCTGCTGTATTCGGCAAATGGAATTAACGAAGCGTGCAAACCAAACATTATTGCTGGATGAATTTCAATATGAGTTGCTTCTTTACTTGGTTCAAAAGACATTCTTGTAATTTCTTCTTCCTCAGCATCTAATAATTCTATTAATCCTTGTTTCAATGCTTCCTTGAAAGTTAATTTTCCTTCTTTCAATAATTTTTCTAATTCTTCATACTTTTCAGCAATTATTAAAGGTCTTCTTATTCTTCCGCTATCTGTAGATATTCTAACTTCTTTCTTAAATTCTAAAATGCTAACATTAACTTGATAAGAAATTTCTCCTTTTCTTCTTGCATTTCTAATTTTTTCAACTATTTTTTGAGGTTCTGAAGTATAGCCTAAAAATTCTCCATCCAAAAATACTTTATACTTTTCTTTTTTTGCACTCATATCTCTATTTTATAATCTATATCTTCATCTATTAATTTTTTAATCTTTTCTCTTTCTTCATCACTAACTCCAAAAGTTATTTCACTAAACACAGCTAAATGTTTTCTTAAACCAATAGTTGGTCCTTCTGGAGTTTCTACTAAACATAATTTTCCATAGTGTGTTGGATGTAATTCTCTTGCTTCAAAATGTTCTTGAGTAGATTTTAATGGAGAACTCACAACTCTCATATGAGTTAAAGTCTTTGATAAATTAGTTCTTTCTAATCTTTGAGAAGTTCCAGTTCTATTTCCAATCCATGTTCCAACTGCCATAGTTGTTTGAATTATATTAGTTACAAAATTAGAATCTATTACAGCATGCAAAGGTGGCAAACTTCCTCTTCTAGCTAATTTTTGATAATTAAATATCATTCTACTAATAACTCCTTGCTTACCTTTTAATATAGTTCTAAACAGAATTTCGAAAAGTTCTCCTGCTAATCTAACTCTCTTATTTGCGTAATGATCTATATCATCTTCTTTTTCCTTTCCTAATGCAACTTTTATCATTCTCTCAACTATTTTAGCTAGAAATATAGCTTTATTTACTCTATCTTTCTTTGTTTGACCTAAGTGTAATAAGAAATATTTATCGATTAATAACTCAGCTCTTTCTTTCCTTAATTTCTTTTGAGGAATTTTCAAATATTCTCCAATTTTATCCAAAGCTTCTTCTTGGGTAGCTATTGGATATTCATAAAGATTTACTAAAAATTCCTCTTGAACATCTTTATCTTCGGATATCAAATTCAATAAAGTTTCATCGTTTTCAATTCCTAAGGCTTTGAAAAGTATTACCAGCGGAAAATCTCTTAGAGCAGAAAAGGTTACTAAAAATATTCCGTTTCTCTTTAATTCTATCAAATGTTTTACAATATATCCCTCTTTTTCAGAATTTATTCTGCAATTTACTATAATATTATTTTGATTTACCCTTCTAACTATTGGTTTGTTGTTAGCGAGTTCTTCTATAAGAATTAAATTTCTTTCAACACCATTTATTATAAAATATCCACCAGGGTCATCTGGATCTTCTTTTGCTTTTATTAATTCTTCTCTACTCATTCTTGAAAGAGGACATAAAACAGATTTAACCATAACTGGCATCTGACCAAAATAAACTTCTACAGGATCACTTTTAATTCCGCTAACTTCGGTAACTATCTTAAAATACATTGGTGAAGAATATGTTAAACCTCTTATCCTTGCTTCATAAGGTAATAATGGATTTTTCTCGCTTCTGATAACACCATCTGCTTCTACAAAAGTTGGAAATTCGTTTATTCTAGCATCTACAAAATGAATTTTTATATCTCCTAATTCCGGTATTTGAGGCTCTACTGTTCCAATACTTTTTACTAATTTAGGAAATCTTCTTAAAACAAAATCATTATATGAATCTATTTGATACTTAACTAATCCGTACTCCTCCAAATACGATTTTAACAATGTTACGAGTATTAAGTTTTGGTTCATTTTTCAACCACTACCCTATAATATATAGATTTTATTCCTAATATATCTCTTTCGATTTTTATAACATCACCAACTTTAGCACCCAAAGCCTTTACTACAGGATCTGTAACTAAAATTTTTGGTAATTGAGATAACTTTGCCCCATATTTTTTTAACAATTCCTCTTTTTCTTCTTCACTAAGTATGGAATATTTTGGAGATAAAAAGTGATTAAATATTATTTCGTTAATATCCTTCTTTACTTTTTGCTCCATACTATTTTTAGATTAAAGTATAAATATATTTTGTTAGCCCGCATAAATAATTATGAAAGGAGTTAGCCCTCTCATTGCAACAGTAATATTAATTGTTATAACTGTTGGTGTTGGCTTTGGTTTGTGGTTATACATAAATTCTTACATCTCTTCTCAAACATCAAACATACCAAAAATTTGCCAAGCAAATTTCGATGTAAGTGGAAAATTCAATAAAACTCATCTTTCGTTAAGTATAAGCTATCTATTTGGGCCTGAATTAAGCAATTTAACTCTTAATCTTTTGTGTCACTCAAATCAAAACTTTAAATCGGTTCCTCTTTTGGAAAAAATGAGAGTCGGAATGACAATACTCAATCTAACACAATTCGATTGCCCAAACAAATACAATCTCGAAATTACTATCTCTGCTATTTGTGAAAATCAGGCTCATACAGTATATAAATGTAGTGGAACGTTATGCAACATATTAGAAGAATAAAAAATCTGGATCTAAATTTTCTACAAGTTTATTTATACCAAAAAATCTTATAATTTTCGCAAAAAATCTTTTTCTTAAAAGCTTATCTACAAGCATTCCAAAATATAAACTCTTCCTAAATATTTTTCTAATCTTTTTTTCATAGCTTGCTAAAGAATTTGACAATATACATTTACTAGCTACATAAGATGATAAAATACCATATGTTATTCCTCCCAAACTAAATGGCTTTATTATTCCAGCGGCTTCTCCAACAATTATGGAGTTTTTATATGTAAGCTTCTTTAATGATATGAAAAGTATTGGATGTGAATATTCATAGATAATCTTTTTCAATCCAAAAATTTTCAAAAAATTATTAAACTTTTCATTTTTAAGATTTTTATCAATCAATCCCACTAATGCACCATTATCTAATTCTATAAACCAACCAAACTTCTTTTTAGAAAAATTTTCATCAAAAAATATGTTAACACTTTCAAATTTTTTTTCAAAAATTCCATAAACTTCGAAAGAAGTAAAAACCTTTCTGAACTTAAAAAGATTTAGTTTGTTTGCCAAAAATGCATATGTTCCGGAAGCATCTACAAGAATTTCGAAGTTAATTTTTCTTTTATCTGTAATCACTATATTTCTTTCGAAGTCTACATCTAACACTTTTTCTGAAAATAAGAAATTGCTAAATCTTTTATCTACATTTTCAAATATTTTTCTCTCTAAGAACCTATAATCAAAAATGTACATCTTCTTCTTTGATTTAATAGAAAAAACTTTTTCATCATTATACCAAAAATTGGCTATGTTATAAGAATTTATGGAATCTTCTTCATCAAAATAATCTAAATATCTAAAAATCTTATTTGAGATTAAAGAAGTGCTTCTGTGATTTATTCCAACATCTCTCTTCAAATCTATCACTATATTTTTTATGCCATTCTGAGATAGGAAATAAGAAAGTGCCAATCCAGAAATTCCTGCACCAATTATTACTATCATTTACCAAAATTTCTCTGAACTCTACTATACCATTTTATTGCATTTAAAATATCTCTCTTACTAATTTCTGGCCAAAGTTTTTTTGTTACATATATTTCAGCATAAGTTGATTGTAAAGGCAAGAAATTCGATAATCTTGAATATCCTCCTGTTCTGATTATTAGATCTACATCATCCTTTACAAACAGGTATTTTTTTAAAGTTTCCTCATCAATTTTTTCTATTTTTACGTTTTTACTCACTAACCTTTTAATAGCTGAAAGAATTTCATACGTTCCGCCATATGCAATTAATATATTTAAAAATCTATCCCTATGTTTTCTAGTCTTTTCCGAAATTTTTTTCATAAGTTTAACTAAGGATTTTGGTAATAGTACAAAATTTCCGAAAAAGTTTACTCTAACTCTATATTCTTCAATCTCTTTGAATTCTCCTCTATTCCACTTTAAAAAATAGTGTTTAAAAATCTTAAATATTTCTCTAACTTCTTTTTTGCTTCTATTCTTTATGTTTTCTGTAGATAATGCATAAACACTTACTTTTTTTATACCCAATTTAAAAAGATATTTTAATACTTCTTCTAATTTCTTTGCACCATACCAATGACCGACATGAGGAGCTAATCCACGCTTTTTAGCCCATCTTCTATTTCCATCAGGAATTATTCCAATATGATTAGGAAGTTTCATGTAAAGGATTTAGAATTTTAAAGCCTAATTCAGTTACTTTTTTTTCTATTTCAATTCTCTTTTTCTTTCCTAACCTAGAAGAAATTCTAACAGCATATAAATTTTTATCTAACTCCTTTAGCTTTTCGACATCATTAAAATCTTTTACCAAAACTTCATAATATCCTGCTTGGTTCTTATATTTCAAATCTTTTGGAGCTCCATATCCTATTCTGACAACTTTTGGTTTGCCCTTTTTATGCTTTCTCATCTTGCTCTGATGACCTCTTGGCTTTCTCCAATTACCTTTTAATCTTTTTACAGAATCTTTCAATTGCCTTTTAAATTCGGGTAATTTTCTTGGATTCATGATTCAATTAAATTTTCTCTTTTTATTAAAAATATTCCATCCTGGAAAACTCTTCTATCCCAAACTGTTATTCTACATGCCTGTTCTATATTATTACAAGTCTGACCGACTTCTTCTATATTATTTCCACTAACTATCAAGTAGTTTTCTTTTACTTCAATTTTTGTGTTTCCAACGATTTCTGCAATTCTAGGTGTTCTCTCACCCAAAAAGTTATGTATGAAAACTTTTCCCTCTTTTATTTCAATCTTTATCGGAAAATGAGAATAAACTATTTTCATTGTATATTTATAACCTTTTGTCACTCCTTCAATCAAATTTTTAACATGTGCTATTATAGTATTTACCATTGCCTTATATTCTTTTCTTCTCTTTAAAGAATAGACAATAAACTTGTTATCCTCAATTTTCATAAAGATGATTTTATTTAGTGCTACGTGTTTAATTTCTTTAGATGTTTTTCCTAATTTGCCTTCAGCAATTATTTTATTACCTTCGATACTTATTTTTACATCTGATGGTATTTCGATATATTCAGAATAAATTTCTTTGTTTTTTTCTTCAGTAAACATATGCCAAAAGCTTTCCTCCGATATGTAATTCTTTCGCCTTTTTATGATCCATAACTCCTTTAGAAGTCGTAAGTATTAAAATACCAACATTATAAGCTGGTAAGAATCTTTTTTCGTATTTTTCTATTTCATTTACTCTAACAGAAAATCTTGGAGAAATTGCATTACAATCTGTAATTCTATTTTTTAATTCTATTTTAATTAATCCTTGCTTGTTATCTGGAATTATTTCGAAGTTTCCAATATACTTATGTTCTTGCATAACCTTTAGAACATTTTCTACCAATTTGCTTCTTTTAACGATTACTTCTTTCTTTCCAGCTCTTTCAGCATTCTTTATTTTTGATAATACATCTGCTAGTAAATTATGCTGCATATTAAAAAATAAAATAAAGATATAAAAATTTATATCTTAAACTAGATGATGTTCATTCAAAATGTGTGTATATTTAAGGGTTTAAAATAATCTCTAATCATATTTCTAAACTCTTCGATGGAATATTCTTCACGAAGAGAACATTTAGCAACTATAGTATAATCTGGAGGTAATTTATTTGGTGGGTTAATAGAGTTATATCTATAATATTCAAACCTTAATTTTCCCTTCGATTCTAATGTTCTAAAAAAGTTGTTCAAAATCTCCCAAGAGGCCTTAGGAAAGTAAAAATACATTTCCCCTCTTTGTTCTCCAAAAAATACGTATAAAATTGTTAAAATTTTTTCTAAATATTTTCGCTTTATATACTCAGTTATTCCTTGCTTAGATATAAAATACCATTTGTTTCCATCGATTTCATATATGTGTAATGAAAAAACAGAATTAGGAATTGCAAATCCATGAATTAAACGCACATATGCTTCCATTGATATGAATCTTTCGTTATTTAAAGTTCTAATTTCTCCTATAACAGAAGTTACAAAGTTTAATGCTTTATGCAACTCCATAACAACTTCGCCCAAATATTTTAATTTCTCACTCGCGTCTAATTTGCTTAGCTTTTTTGATACCTGATTTTTAACAAATTCAAATACATCATCGTAACAACATTCCTCGACAATTTTTTCCAAATCATTTTCTCTTTTTTTGCATTCATACAAAGCTTTTTCTAATTTCTCTATTTCTTTTAGTTGTTCTTCTATTAATCCTTCACATTCTTTACTTTTAAAAGATAAAATTCGAACCATTTTGTATAAATTTTATTAATTTATATTTTTTTAAACCTTTTTAAATTTATATGTTTTTGTTATGATGTTATTAATTATATATTGCCCCGGTCGTCTAGTGGCCAAGGATGGCGGCCTTTCGTTCAGAAAGGTTTGACACAAGATGAAAGGAAAGCCGCAGACCCGGGTTCGAATCCCGGCCGGGGCAAAAAATTATTCAAAGTTATTCAAAGAAGTATTCATAACATATCATTAAGGCTCTTTTCAGATTCACTTTCTGTGGCCAATAAGATTGTGTAAGCGGTAAGAGGAATAATGGGGATGCTTCTATTTCTTTACCATCAGGAGTTATTATGTTAACTTCTATATCATTTAAATCTACTAAGCTAAAATAATCTCCTATCGTTTCAACAAAAAATTCAAATTCTAAAATGTTCCATGATTTTGGTTCATATTTGAATGCCATAGTATATTTAGTTTTACCTAATCCTAACGCCACAGCATCAAAATCTTCTAATTCTTTATAATTCTCTTGTGGCACCATTATCTCATATGGTAATTCTTTTATAATTATTTCCATAGGAAGGTATGGAAAAGTTTTGTATCCTGATGTAGAATAAGTTTTATCCGAAGGAATAAATAACAGAGAAAAGTTCTTTAATAATTCTCTGAAATTTTCATCCTGATTCAATAATTGCAACTTATTTATGAATTCTCTTCTTTCTTCCTTTTCTCGAAAAGCTGGCACATATATATCTTCAGTTATCCTTAGTATTCTTCTCTCTGGGAATATTTGATTGATAGACTCTAACAAATCTCTTAAACTTATAAAATATTTGTCACCTTCTTCAGCTATATATATTATAGGTCTTTTGACGTTTTCTTGACCCGATTGTTTAAGAAAAAATCGCATTAAATCTGAACAGGCATTACCTGCATAAATGCTCGAAAAAAGACTATATACAAGAGAAGGTAAAGACGATACTACTTTTGAAACATTGTCTTTTGTTTCTACCATTCATTATTATATGGTAAAAAAATTAAAATGTTTTTTGATGTTATTTTGTTGAAATGCTAATAGCCGTTTTTTCCTCAAGAAAATCCTCAATTTTATAGTTGAAATCTTTGTAACTCTTTATTTGACCTCTTAACAAAAGAATTTCTCTGGCTAATAAGTATAAGAATAATGCGATAGATTTTTTGCTTTTATTGTTTATAGGAATTATAAAGTCTACTTTTGAAGGATTTGATTTAGAGTTACACAAAGCAAATATCGGTATATTCATTTTATATGCCTCTCTTACCGCTTGTTTGTCATTAACCAAATCAAAGACTAAAATAGCGTCTGGTTCTCTAAAGTTTTCACTCGAATAATTGGTAAAAGTTCCTGGCAAAAATCTTCCTAAATAAACTTTTATTCCAGTAATTTCTTCAAACTTTTTTAATGAATAGAAAAATCTTTTATTTCTATTTATTATCATAATATCTTTATTAACTAAATGTTTTGCTAGCAACCTTATTCTTCTGTCAACTTCCTTAACATTAAAAATTACGTATCCATTAGGTAATTCCTTAAATATGAATTTTTCCATTAACTTATTTTTACCTTTGCCAATAGGTAAAAGATGCCTTAAATATGTTTTTCTATCTATTAACAATCTTTGTTTCTCCATATATTGATATTTAAAAACATTTATTTATTAAATTTTAAAATATGGATGTTTTAAAGTTCTATGGGGATTTAGAAAGAGAAGAATATTTATATGACTCAGAAATAGGCAAAAAAAGAATAAAAGAAATTGAAGAAATTTTTGATGAAATCAAACCTTATTTAGGAAAAGTTGTTTTGGATATAGGTTGTGGAGCTGGTTTGTTTTCTTTCTACTTAGAAGAAAAGGGTTATAAAGTAATAGGGATTGACATGAGCAAAGAGATGATTAAAGAAGCTATGAGAATAAAGAGAAAATATAACTTCAAAACGATTTTTCTACTTGCAGATGCAACAAAACTAAAATTAAAAACCAAGATTGATAGCGCAATAATACTTGGAAATACTTTGTGGGATTTTTCCCCTAAAGATTTTGTAAATTTAGTAAAGAGCTTGAAGAGAAACTCGAATAAGAACTTTTATATTCTAATTCAATATCGAAGTTTAATATATGAAGTTATTTATAAAGATGCTTTAAAAACTTCTTTTCCATATAAAAATGTTGCAGAAATTTTTGAAAGATATGATGATTTTGAATCTAGAATTTATTGGAGATATATAGATTTAGAATACAAAAAACTTTCTACATCTAAAAGTTTTACAACTTGGTCGGTAGGTTTTTTAGAAGCTATAATGGAAGCTTTAGATTTTAAATTAGAAAAAAGAATAAAAAGCGATACTATATATACAGATTGGTTAGATGTATATAAACTAGAAACTATTTAGATATATTAGCTACTAAATTCCTTACTCTTTCCTTTATTATTTCTCGAGTGCACTTCGAACAATAATATCCTCCAAAAATTCTTTCAACTCTCTTCTTTGACAAAGGTAACTTTCTTAGCTTATGCGCTCTAGGAATTCCATGTATTATTCCTTTACATCTTGCACATCTTACGAATCCATATAGCTTTTTTTCTTTTCCCATATCTTATTATTTATTTTATTTAACTTTTTTAATCTTTTTATATATTTTGTTAAACAAAGTTTTAAAAGAAAATACAAAGACAAAAGTTAAAAACATATAAATTAAAATCCAAGAAATGTTGATGTTTAAAATAGGTATGAAAACTTCTAAATTTTGCAAAATATTCCAGAGAACAAAAAATATTATTAATCCTATAATCATGTTTAGCAACGTATATTTTAATGTAATTCTACTTAGTTTTAAATAAGCTTCTAACACTTCTTTTGTTCTATTGCCTTTTTTATATTTTTCAATTTCTTCTACAAGTTTAATGACTTCTCTCTTTCTTTCAACAATGATGTTTATAACAGAGGAAATAACAGAATATAAAATTGCAAATAAAACTATTATTTCTAGACTCATTCTAAAAACTTCTTGAAGAAATCTGGAATATCTTCACTCTTTTCTCTTTTTAACAAAGTATAGTAAGTATATGAAACTGACACGAAAATTATTAATGCTGTTGAATATAGAATGCTACCTGTAACATCTGCTAATATAGCTATTATTGCACTAATTATTCCACTAAATATTGTTAAATAGGGAATATATTTATTTAAAACATCTTCTATTATTCTTTCATCACTTCTATAACCGCTAATTCCAAACCCATATGCAGCTAAACTTTCTGCGATTGATTTTGGATCCATACCAGCTGTGTATACCCAAATCCAAGCAAAAAGAATTAAAATGGCAGAAAAAAGGAAGAAAAATATTATTGTTTTTATAATTTCTTTCTCTAATGTAACTCCTTGAGGCAAAGCTCTTACCCCAAAAATCTCCAATAAAAGAGCTTTTGGGGGCGACAAATAATATGCAATTCCACTAACAGCGTTATTATTTTGATCAAAACAACCAAAAATTCCACATCTTAAATCTCCTTTAATTTGTGTTGCAGAAGATAAAAACATTAAATGAAGGTTTGTAAGTAATGCTGAAGCAAAAATTAGTGCCAGAGTAGATGTGTATAAAAGGCTTAATTCTAAAGGTCTTCCAAAACCTCTAAATTGTGTATAAATAAGTGGAATTTCTACATTACTTCTTAAAATATATAATACGAATAGTATCAAAAGAAATGTTGAAATCACTTGAATTAAAGATGCTAAAAATATTTGATAATCATTTCTTTCTAATGCAACAAACATAGAAATAACCTTCCCTACTGGATAAGCATTTTCCTCTTTAAACCAAAAGTCTATCTTACCATTGATAGTAATTGTAAATGGACTAAAAAGATTTGTAACAAAAGAATAAATAATACCTGCAAAAATTATTAAACTCAAACCAGAGCCAAATTGCAATTTATCTATAGATTTCGCTATAAGATAAACTAATATTCCTCCTATAACAATTTGAATGTAAGCTAGCCATTCGTATCCAGGCTTAATTGATATCAAATTAGTAGCAGCATAAGTAAAAACAAATCCTTCTATAAAGATGAAAACATAAGAAAGAATCTTTTCTAATGCATTGGCCTTTCTTCTTCCTTCAATTTCCTTTATATCCCAATTAAGTATTTTTGAAGCAACCAAAACATGTACAATAATAGATGCTGTTATAATTGGTGCTACTCCTAAAGTTGCTAAAGAACCAATTTTTGCGCCTGTTAATATAGAGTAAAGTTGTGTTAAGGCAAGTTGAGATGATAAATTTACATAAGTACCTGCTAGAGGAATTTCATACAAGAAATAGTAAAGGGCCAATAAGATTAAAACCCATTTTAATTTCTCCTTAAATGATAGTCCAACTTTGAATCTTTCAATACTTGGTAAATAGCTAGCTATTTTTTCTATATCCATAAAATATTCTTTAAGAAAGTAATATTACTTTTCCACCAGCACTTTCTATTTTCTTAATTGCGTTTTGGCTAGCTTTCCTAATCTTGACAACAACCTTTCTATTTATATTTCCTTTAGATAATAGCTTTTCATAACCAAATTGAGTTAAGTCTATTTCTATATTATTTTCATCAATTTTTTTCTCGAGTATCAATCTATCTATTAAATTTGAAAGCATTTGAATTGTTATAATTTTTGATTCTCTTCTCAATGGATATCTAAAACCTCTTTTGCCTATTTCCTCTGGTTTATATTTAAGATAATGCATCAGTTTGTGGTCAAACTTTCCAGAATTTCCTCTTCCACCTCTATTTCCTCCACCTCTAGGATACCCATGTCTTCCATGATAAGTTCTTTCACCTCTTCTTCTTTTTTTCTTAAATCTTACTACCATTTATTTTTTCTTGTTAAAAATAAATAAATTTCTTTAGACGCTAAAATAAAAAATGCAACTAGAGATATAAGAATTGCCTCATAATAAAAACCCAAACCTATAATAACTCCTATTGCCGTTACTAACCATAGAGACGCTGCTGTTGTTATTCCTATAACTTTTTCATTTTCCTTTATTATACTGCCTGCGCCTATAAAACCCATACCTACTAAAATGTTTGCTATAATTCGTGCCGCATCTTGCGAAGGAAAATATAAAAGTGCAAAATAAGTGAAAGTCATTGAAGCCAAACAAACTAACATATTAGTTCTTATGCCAGCTGCTTTATGTCTAATCTCCCTTTCTATACCTATTAATCCGCCTAATAAAACACTTAACACTACTTTAATTAAAAAATCATCCATAAAAATTTATGAGAAAATTCCCAATAAATACAATTAGAAGACTAGCTAAAGAATTAAAAACCAGAAGATTATCAAAAGAAGCTATAGAAGAAATTCAATTTTTTATAGAAATTTATACTAAAAGGATTTTAGAACTTGCAAAAGAATTGGCTAAAAACTCTAAAAGAAAAACCATAAAAAAAGAAGATATAAAGCTTGCAGCTCATAATATCATATGATAGTTGCTATAGTTCCTGCATACAACGAAGAAAAAACTATAAGTGAAGTTGTAAAAAGATTAAAAAATCAAAATTTCGAAGTTATTGTTGTAGATGATTGTAGTAAAGATAAAACCTTTCAAAAAGCAAAAGAAGCTGGTGCCATAGTAATAAGACATGAAAGAAACATGGGTAAGGGTTTCGGATTAAAAAGCGGAATAGAATATGCTTTTAAAATTTTTCCTAATGCAAAATATTTTGTTTTTATAGATGCAGATTTACAACATATACCAGAAGAAGCTCCGAGATTGATAAAGAAACTAGAAGAAGGATACGATCTGGCAAAGGGTTATAGAAGTTGGAAAAATGTTCCATTTAGACATAAGTTTGGCAATTATCTTTGGAATTTCTTATTTTTTATATTTTTTGGCTTATATGTTAAAGATTTAGGTAATGGATATATGGCAATGAAAGCAGAAATCGCAAAAAAGATTAAAAATGTTTTAGGTGGTGGATATGTAATAGAGGCAAAAATTCTAAAGGAATGCGTAAAGAATAAATTTAAAGTTGCTTTTGTTCCCGTAACTGTTTTATATCACAAGAAAAGCAGAATAACGAGAGGAATAAAAATCGTTTTCAAAGTTGCTTTTTGGATAATAAAAGAAGGAATTAAATATAGGATTTATGGAAGGTAAGTCAAAAATAACCCCATGGGAAGTTAAAGGAAAGGTAGATTATGAAAGAGTAGTTAATGAGTTTGGATTAAAATTAATAGATGAAAATCTAAAAGAATACATTAAAAAATTTACAAAGGATTTGCACGTATTAATAAGAAGAAACTATTTTTTCGCTCATAGAGATTTAGATTTTTTGCTAAAAGAATATGAAAATGGAAGGAGCTTCTTTTTATATACTGGAAGAGCACCTAGTGGACCAATGCACATAGGTCATTTAATACCTTTTATAATGACTCAATGGCTTCAAGAAAAATTTGATGTGAACGTTTATATAGAAATACCAGATGAAGAAAAATTTGTGGCAGGAAAGGCAAAACTAGAAGAGGTGAACTATTGGACAAAAGATAATTTATTAGATATCGCAGCTTTGGATTTTGATGAAAATAAAACTTTTATATTTTTGACAAGCGAGTACATTAGAAACTTTTACAGATTAGCTATAAAAATTTCTTCAAAGATTAATTTCAGTGTTGCCAAAGCAATCTTCGGATTTACAAATCAATCAAACATAGGAATAATATTCTATCCTGCAATTCAATTAGCTCCGACGTTTTTCGAAGACTCGTATTGTTTAATCCCTGCTGCAATAGATCAAGATCCATATTGGAGATTGCAAAGAGATATTGCAGAAAAATTGGGATATAAAAAATCAATTCAAATAACTTCGAAATTCTTAATGCCGTTGAGCGGGCCAGAAGGAAAAATGAGCTCTAGTGATCCGAGATCTGCAATATTTTTAAATGATAATGAAGAACAAATAAGAGAAAAAATATTTAAGTATGCGTTTTCTGGTGGACAACCTACAATAGAATTGCATAGAAAACTTGGAGGTAATCCAGATATTGATGTATGTTTTCAATGGCTTTACGCATTTTTTGAAGAAGATGACAAAAAAATTGAAGAAATAAGAGAAAATTATAAAAGTGGTAGATTATTAACTGGCGAATTAAAAGAATATGCAGTTAAGAAAATTTCCGAATTTATAAAAAACCACCAAAAGAAAAAGAAAAATGCAGAAAACAAGTTAAGAAAATATATGTACGATGGAAAACTAGCAATCGAAATGTGGAATAAGATATATGAGTGAAATATTACAAATCTTAAAAGATATTGACAGAAATTTTGGAAAAGTTACAGCAAATGAATTTTTAGAACTACTAAACTCTATCTCGAAGCAAAATTTAGTTGAAAAAGTTTCTGATAAAGTTTTTGTTATTGGAGATGTTCATGGAGATTATGATACTTTAATTTCTTTGCTCAAAAAAGTTAACGATGAACAAATAATATTTTTGGGAGATTACGGAGATAGAGGAAATTATCAAGTAGATGTTTATTACACTATATTAAAGCTAAAAAAAGAATTAGGAAATAGAGTAATTCTTCTTAGAGGAAATCACGAATTTCTAAAAAACTATATGGTTTCTCCGCATGATTTACCAAGACAATTACTAAGCAGATTTGGAAATAAAGCGTTAGAGATTTATGATTCAATAAAAAACTTTTGGAACAAATTAAGTTTAGCTGCACATAATAAGAATTTCTTTTTTGTGCATGGAGGAATTCCAATAGAAAGGATAAAAATCGAAGATATAGAAAACTCTTCAGAATATATTCATGTTCAACTTTTATGGAACGATCCTTTAGAAGAGAAAGGCTATCAACCATCTTATAGAGGTATAGGATATTTGTTTGGATACGATATTACTGAAAGGTTTCTAGAAGATAATAAAAAGATGGCAATAATAAGATCGCACGAACCCTGTAATGGAATAAAATATAATCACAATAAAAAAGTCATAACAGTTTTTTCTATGAAAGGATATTATGGCAATCAAATAGCAGCTGCGCTAAGAATTAACAGAGAAGAAATAAAAATAGAAAAAATATAATATGTTATTTTTTGTTGGTTTAGGTTTAGCAAACATAAAGGATATAAGCATTAAAGGTTTGGAATTAATCAAAAAAAGCGATATAATTCTTTTAGAAAGTTATACTAACATTTTTGAAAATAGTATAGAAGAAATCGAAAATTTTATTGGAAAAAAAGTAGAAATAGTAAAAAGAAAAGATATAGAAGAAAATTATGAAAAAATCTTAGAAGAGGCAAAAAATAAAAATGTTTGTATTTTAACTTTTGGTGAACCATTTTTTGCAACAACACACATATTTTTAAAAAATGAAGCGTTAAAGAGAAATATTAAAGTTGAAATTGCCCATTCTTCTAGTTTAATTTCCTCTATATTTTCTATTGGAATTAGTAGTTATAAAATAGGTAAAATAATTACTATACCTTTAAGATCGAAAATTACAAAACTTCCTAAAAGTATTTATGATGCAATAAAATTCAATAAAGAGCAGAATTTGCATACAATATGTTTATTAGATATAGACATAGAAAACAATGAATCTTTAACTCCAAAAGATGCGATAGAACTTTTGCTAGAAATGGAAAACGAATTCAAAGAAAATGTAATTAGTGAAAACGATCTTATAGCTATTGTTAGTAGGTTAGGCTTTAAAGATGAAAAAATTTTTTTCGGAAAAATTAGAGAACTAAAAAACATAGATGCAAAAATTCCCTGCACATTAATCATTCTCTCAAAACTTTCTTCTATAGAAGAAGAAAGCCTAAGGCTTTTGAACTCTTTATGATTGTTTTGTTTGTTGCTGTTGTGGAGGTTTCATAGTTAAGTATATTAATAGTGAGAACACAAAAATAAATGAAAGTAAAGCTACTGTTGCATAGAATTCTTCGTTAGCTTGAAAACCAATCGAAGTATTAAAGAAGTTAAAAATCAATAAACCTACTATTATAAAAATTGAAAGTGTTAAGAAGAATAGGGCAAGAATTACTTTCCTGTTAACATCCTTTATTATTTGAAGTTCTCTCAGTGTGGGAAAAAATATATAAGGCAAAAACCAAAGGATTATGATTGCAAATATTACGAACATAGTATAAATTAAAAATCCCGAAAGATATGCTGTTATATCTATTCCAGCTATTATAGGTGCCGCAGATACTAAAAATGCTGAAGATATCGCAACTGTTGCATTAACGGCAACATTTTTTTCTGGTTCACCAAATATTTTGCTCTTTCTTAATAGCCCATAGAATATTGCAGATGTTAAAATAAAAGGTATTAAAAATCTAAAAAATCCAATTTGATGCAAAGTAAGTATTAGATTCGAAAATATGTCGCTCATAATCCTCTAGAAGATATTCTTGATATCGCAACCAAAATAACTGCAAAAATTATTAATAAAATTAACGAACCAAAAGTAAATGCTATATCAGAAGGTACAGGAGAGGATGGTTGAACTTCACCTATTGTAGCTCCGTATTTTGGCCCTCCTATAGATGATATCCAAGCAGAAATTAATCCACTAGTAACAAAAGCTACTAGAGCAATTATTATCATTATTCCTATCATACTTCTACTTTTGAATCTAGCCAAAATATCTGAAAAGTTTGGATAAAAAATAGAAGCTATTATCAATCCAACTAAAAATATCAGAGAAAGTATGAATAAATGTGAAAAAAATACAGAAAGGTATAAAGCTAGGTTTATCCCAGAAGCTAATGGGAAAACTAGTACTAAAAGCGAAGAAAAGAAAGCAATTAAAGAAGCTAAAACCTTAGATTCTACAATTTTTGATTTGTTTAAAAAAACATACATAATTGCGAAAAACAGTATAGTAGGAACTACATAGGTTATTATTCCTGTATCTATTAAGATGTTTCTTATTGCTTCTTCTATTATGTTCATTATACCTTAAGCTTTTGAACTATTTCTCCCAAAAGTCTTACACTCTCTACCAAAGATGGTAAAAGTTCTTTTAGAGTTTTGTTTAACGTATCAACCTTGATAGCTAAGTCATTAATATTATCCCTGTTTAATCTAATTTCATTAAGAATTTTTGAAAAATCTTCTTTATTCTCCTTGGTAACTTTTTCTACTTCCTCTTTTATTGCTAAAATTTTTTCTTCCATTTCTTTAAATTTCAAATTAACTTCTATCAATCTTTTATTCAGTTCGTTTATTCTTTCCCTTATTAAATAGTTTATGTATTCTTCTAAAGAAACATAATCTATATTTTCTAATAATTCGCTTTGAGTAGTTTCTTTAGGAACATTTTGAACTGGCTGAGGTTGAATTTGTTGAATTTGAGGTTGTGGTTGTGATTGAAAAGCTTGAGAATATGATTGCAGAGTATTAGCTTGAAAAGAAGGTTGTGCTAAAGTTTGAGTTTGTTGAGTTTGAGGAGTTTCAATAGTTTGTTTAACAGATTTTATTTCCGTAACAGCTTGAGTAAGTGCCTTGTCTATCTCTTCTGGAGAATATCCCTCTTTTCTCAATTGATCTATTATTTCTATTTCGCTAAAACCCCTATTTAACATGTTTTTAACTTTTTCTACCGGTATTTCTCCTTTGCCAACTTTAGTTTCTTTTTTACTACCAAATAAAACCATAATTATTTTCTTTCTTTATTAATATTTATTAGTTCTTCTACAATTCTTTTAACTTCTTCCTTCGTGACAAAAACAGATTTTAAAGGGTTAAATAAATCGAATAATTCTTTTATTTCCTTTACATCTGTCAAATCTGCCTTTCTTTTTAATTCGGCTTTAATTTTATCTAACTCTAACTCTATAGTATTTAACCTATTTTTTAATTCGTCTAGTTCTTTACTTTGCTCCTCTTGGAATTTTGTAATTTTTTTATCTATATTGTTTAATAACTCTCTTAAAGATTTTATTTCTAGTTCAGCCTTTACAACTCTTTGTTCAATAAACTTTAAGTATAAGTTTAGGTCATTTATCAGATTAATTAACTTAGAAGTATCTGTTAAACTTTTTTCTGCCATAAATGATTATCATAAAGAATTAATATTTATGGAAGTTAGTGTAAGAGAAAATAAATTATACATTAATGTAAAAGAAGGTTGGAATGATTTAATTTCTATCGAAGATAGTAGAGAAATGATGAAACTCGTTATTGAAAATTTAATAGCTAACAAAGATGTTACTGAAATTCTTATTGTTGGAAATAGAGAGTTAGAATATGATTTCGAACAAACGAAATTGTTGAGAGAAATTGCAAATTGCTATGAAAACATAATTTTAAAAAAGCTATTAACTCCGACTTTAGAAGAACTTAGGTTTCAGGAAAAATTATCGAAATACTTTTCTCAGCTAAATGAATTAGTAGAAAACGTAAAAGCAGATGTTATAGAATCCTATAAGAAACTTCTTTCGTTAAAAGATAGATTAAGCTTTTTATCTCAGAAAGACAAAGTTTTAGAACTAATAGTTAGAAATCATATTTTACCTATAATTGAAGAGATTAAAAACCTAAAAATAATAAAGATTTTAGAAGAGAAAGAAATTCAAGAAAATTATGTTTATAAAGTTGGAGATAGAAGAATTTATAGAGAGGTCTTTTCTCCAATAATTAGGCCTATTTTCATGGAAACAAAGTTCTATTTAAATTTACCAAAAGGTTCTATAAAAGTTGAAGAATATGAAGTTAAGGGAAATGTAAAAGTTGAAATTTATAAAGTTCCAAATAAAGTTAGGTATGTTTATGTTTTGCATGCACCAGAATTTCTTTTAACTAGTGATGAAATTACTATTTTAGAAAAAGTTAGAGAGTATTTAGCAGAGCATAGACCTAGTGAAACAGAATTAAAAGACTATTTTAAATCTAGAGAGGCATTTTTTAATTTAGAATTAGACTTGATAAGAAGGGTTTGCAACGAATTAAATATTCCTTTACCAGAAAAAAGGATGAAAGAATTGGCAGATATTTTGGTTAGATATACTATTGGTTTTGGAATATTAGAAAGAATTTTAGCAGATGAAAACGTTACAGATATTTATGTAAATGCGCCTATCGGTTCTATGCCAATATTTGTGCAGCATGCAAACTATGAAGAATGCGAATCTAATATTATTATTTCTCCAGTAGAAGCAGAGAATTGGGCAACAAAATTTAGGCTATATTCTGGTAGACCTTTAGATGAAGCAAACCCAGTATTAGATACAGAACTAATAGCTCCTGAAGGAAAAGCTAGAGTTGCTGCTATAACTAGAAGCCTAAACCCAGAAGGTCTATCCTTTACTTTGAGAAGACATAGAGACAAACCATGGACTTTGCCATTATTAATAAAGAAAAAAATGATCAATCCTTTGTTTGCAGGATTAATGAATTTTATTGTTGCTGGTGGTAGAAGTTTTTTGGTTGCAGGCGGCAGAGGTTCTGGAAAAACAAGCTTATTAGGAGCAATAATGTTAGAAATTCCAAGAAAATATAGAATTATTGTTATTGAAGATAGTGTTACTAAAAATTGTGAAATATTTATAAGAAGAAATGGAAAGATTGAAAAGCATAAAATAGGAAATCTGATAGATAGCTTGATGGAAAAGTATGGATTTGAAATTAAAGATAGCGGACATGAAGTTTTAAACAAAAATTTTGAAAACATTGAAGTTTTAAGTCTAAACGAAGAAGGAAAAATTGAATTTAAAAGAGTTAAAAGTTTTATCAGACACAAAGTTAAAAAAGAAATTTATAAAATAATAACATCTAGCGGAAATGAAATAGAGGTTACAGGGGATCATTCCTTATTTTCTTTAGATGAGAATGGGAAAATAAAAGAAATTGAAGCTAGAAATTTAAAAGTTGGTGATTATATTGTTGTAGCAAGAAAAATCCCTTGGAAAGAAGAAGATTTAAAATATATAGATTTGTTTGAAAACGAAAAAATATTAAAAATTAAAAATATTTTCGTTAGAGGAAAAATAAAAAGAATAATTGAAGAAAATAAAGATATAATTAAGAAAGTTGCAAAAGATTTAGGATATCATATTCCAAAAGATAAAAAATATCCCAGCTATTCTAGTTGGAAAAGAAATGAAATGTTGCCAATAGAAATTGCTTATAGAATAAAAGATAAACTAAATAATGTTAATCTCTTTTTAACTACAAGATCTTATTCTCCAAGAATTGAAAGATTTCTAAAATTAGATGATAAAATATTAACTTTTTTTGGCTTGTGGATAGCTGATGGCTGCTATGATAAAAATAGTGTAATTATATCTGTTGTAGACGAAGAAAGTAGAAAGTTAGTGAATGATATTGCAAAAAGATTTAAAATAAACGTAAGAATACATTCAGATGGAATTTCTTTATGCTTACATTCTAGAGTTTTAAAGGAGATAATGAAAAATGTGCTAGAATTTAGGGGAGATGCTTATACGAAAAAGTTTCCATCTTGGGTATACACTTTATCGAAAAGACAAATTGCAAAAATTCTTAAAGGAATATTTAGCGGAGACGGATATGTTGGAAAATATGAAGTTGGAATTGCTTTAACCTCTAAGGAATTAATAAAAGATATAAAATCCTTGCTATTAATTTTTGGAATAGTTTCTAGAGTAAAGGGAAAAAATAAGAAAGATAAAACTTATAGATTATTAATTACTGGAAATAAAAATCTTAAACTATTCTATAAGCACATTGGATTTTTGCAAAAAGACAAAATGAAAAAATTAAGAGAAATAATTAAAAAAGTTCCTTCGCATGATATTAGCGATATAATTCCATTAAGTTTAAAAACAAAGGAAAAACTCTCAAAAATAATAGAAGGTTTTAATAAGTTCGATTATATAAACAAAGGCTATAACATAGGAAGAGAAAAACTAAAGAAATATTTAGAAAAAGTTTTGCTAAATGATGAGCTTATTGAAAACTTAAGAAAATTAATTAATTCCGATATATTTTTTGATAAAATAGAAAAAATTAAGAAAAAAGTTATTGAAGATTATGTATATGACTTATCGGTACCTCAAACAGAAAACTTTTTATGCGAAAATATTATAGCTCATAATACTCTAGAATTGCCTGTACCTCAAATGAGATCTTTAGGATTTAATATAGAAAGATTAAAATCTAGAAGCGTAATTACGAAAGTCGAAAGTGAATTACCAGCTGAAGAAGCATTAAGAACTGCATTAAGATTGGGAGATAGTGCATTAATAATTGGAGAAATCAGATCAACAGAAGCATTAACACTTTTTGAAGCAATGCGAGTAGGTGCGCTAGCTCATACTGTTGCTGGAACTATTCACGGAGAATCTGCATATGGAGTTTTTGATAGAGTTGTTAATGATCTAAAAGTTCCAAAAACAAGTTTTAAAGCTGTTGATTTGATAATAATTGCAGCTAACTTAAAGTCTGCAGATGGTTTAAGGAGATATAAAAGAGTTGTTGAAGTTACAGAAGTTAAAAAGCATTGGGAAGAAGATCCATTAGCTGAGAATGCTTTTGCGCCTTTAATGATATATAATGCTAAGGTAGACGATTTATTACCTACACAAACATTAACGAGTGGAGAAAGTTTTGTTATAAGAGAAATTTCTAAAAGAATTCCAGAATTCTATGGAAATTGGGATTTGGTCTGGGATAATATATTGCTAAGAGCAAAAATTAAACAGAGATTAGTAGAACTTAGTGAAGAATATAATAAACCAGAAATTTTGGAAGCAGAGTTTGTTGTTTGGAGTAATGAAATGTTTAACTTAGTTAGCGAAGAAGTTAGATTAGAACTTGGAAAATTAGATTCAAAAGAAATTTATAAAAGATGGGAGGAAAAAATAGTGGAAAGAATTTAAAGAATTAAAAAACATTATATGAGCTTTGTTTTATAAAATTTATTTCATAAATGCGTTTAAATTTTTGATAAACTCGTCTATTTTATTAATTACATCATCCTTTTTGTTTCCTATAGGATTTGTCGTATTTCCTCCAGCTAAATTTCTTATATCTCTTTCGAGCTGTCTTAATTCAGGTCCCCACAAAGGATATAAGTCCTGTAGATGTTGTATTTCCTTTATTACCTCATCAAAAGTCATTTTATCACTTATCTTACCCGCAAGTATACCTAACTCTTTAGCTATAACTCCTGCATTTGCTCTTTTTTCGTGATACACTTTTCTAGAAGTTGCTTTATAATAAGCTTCCGCTGTATATCCATATCCTCTAAAGAACAATCCCGACAAAAACATTACTACAAAAATCGCAATAGAGAATGCTCCTAAAAAGCTAAACCATATTGCAAGCATAATCATGAAAATCCCCATTGGCAAAGTCATAAAGGCTATAATAAATGCTAACACACCACTTAATCTTTCGGTTAGGTCTTCAAATATTTTTAACTGATGTAAAAATGCCCAAGTTATTGCATATATTGCTGCAAAAGGCAACAAGAAGAAATATAAGAAGGCAGGCATATAACAAGCAATCCTTTCATCAACAGCCAAATATTTAAACACACTACAAACAGGCTCAGGTAATTTCTGTAGCATAAAAGATTTTTGATAAGATTGTGCAAAAGCAGGATTAGCAGCAAATGCTTCATCTATAGTATCTGGAAATATCTTAATTACACCTATTCTTTGCAAAACGGGTATTACAAAAACAATTATTATTAACAAAGAGTAAATTATAATCCCCCAATCTAATCCTCCTTTTATTTTTGGTCTTTTTCCATATAAATAAAATAAAATAAACACTATAGCTAATATAATTGACAAAGCTATTATTGTTTGGTACAAATCACTTGTAAAACTTTGAGAAAATACTAATGGTAATAAAGTAAGCAACAAAAATGCCAACAAACTCGTTTTTCTTTCCATTATTAATTTATGGGGTATTTCAAATATATATTTTTTTTCTCTATGCTATCTACTCTCTATCGCAAATCCGTTCTCAATAAAAATTTTCCCAATTTCTATATCTATTTCTCTTATTTCTCCTTTTTTGAAAGGCCCCAAAAGCTTTCCATCAGGTGCAACAAACTCTGGAACATCAAACAAAAACTTTATTTTAATAACATTTTTTTCTTTGGCTTCTTCTTTTTTCTCTAAATCTTCTTTTTGCTTGCTTTCTTCAGTTTTTTCTATAACTAAATTTTGTTCCAGCAAATTTTTTCTTAAACTTTTTACTTGCTCAATCAAAGAAAAGAAAAACATTTCTTCTTCTTTTAATAAATTTTCTGGTAAGCTTCCCGATTTCAAAAATATAAAAACAGCATCTATTATTTTCTTTAATCTTAAAAGCAAAATTTCATCAACTATTTTCTTCGCTGTTTTTAACTCGTATCTAACTTTTTCGTCTTTTGTGTTATTATAAATCTCTTCTTTTAATTTTAAATAGCTGTTAACCTTTGCAAAAAAATCTTTCGGAAGCTTTGATAATTTATTTTCGGATTTTTCAGCTAAGTATGCTTCTCTAATATAATCAAAAGTTATTATTTCGTTAATCGAGTCTTCCATAATTTAAAGATTTGTTAGCTTTTTTATGCATTAACATTTCTATAATTTTGAGTAATAACTTTTTTATGATAAGCATAAATTTTATTGTACTTACTATTTTTTTCGTAATAGTTCTTTATATTTTAATCTTTAGCATCCAAAAGTTTATTCAAAATTCTTCTACTTTATATTTAGAGAATGAAAGAGAAATGATTTTAAATAGTTTATTGGATAATTTTGATTTTTTATCTGTAAGAAAAATTTTGATTTTTAACTCTTCTTCTAATTTAATAAAAATAAATGTTTCTTTTGAAGAAAATGAAAAATGTAGAAAAGATAGCTTAATAGTTTTGAATAGAAGTTTTTTAGAAATTCCTTTCACTATTTTTAATGAGTCTTATTATTATGAAAATGTTTTGAGAAATGCAGAAGTTGTTGTTAATCTTTATGATATTCAAAATATTAGTATTGCATACTTGATTTGTGGAAACTATTCGTATGGAAAGTCTTATTCTTTATCTTATACTACATATTCTCCAATTTTTAAAATAATAAAAAGTTTTGAAGTTTTTAGCAATCAAAATTTCGTTAATGTTAGCTTAGTTAGTAAAAATTCATACGTTTTTGAATTTCCAATGATAGTTATAAATAGTTCTGTAAATTTTGATGTTGTTAGAATAAAATATGGTTAGCTATTTTGAGTTTGCAATAGCTATTACATTTTTATTAGCCTTTTTTATAGTATTCTATGATTTTTTGAATTTTTCTCTTAAAGAAAATTATTACGATGACAAGTACATTATACTTAAAACTTTAAATCAGTTAAGTTTTTTTGAGCTAAGAGATTTAGTTTATTTTGGTAATGAGCAAAGCGTAAAGTCTTACTTAGAAAGGTATTTGAAATATAGTTTTGATGTTAAAATTTGTGATAGTTTCTCTAATTGTAGCTTTTTGAATTCTAGCGATTATAGGTTTGTTGTTAGTTATTTGTTTTCTGGTTATGAGAAAGTTAATCCAAAAATATTATTAATTTATGTTAAAGAGTGAAGGTTTTATAATTTTAGCATCT
>JAWAZZ010000008.1:0-34874 GCA_038997305.1 Candidatus Aenigmatarchaeota archaeon
TCCTCCAGTACCACCAGTTAGATTATAAATTTGATTATATCTAATAACATTGTTAGAAGAAGAAATAAAAATAGCAATTGCATTACCACCATTAGAAGAACCAAATATATTAAAAATGTTATTATTTTCTATAACGGAATTATTTGATATAGAAGAAAGAAAAATTCCTACTTGCCAATCTCTAATATAACAATTTCTTATACTAACATTTTTACCATACACATAAATACCATAATTATTAGAATTTGGAGCTCCATTCAAAGAAAAAGTACCATCAATAGTTTTATTTAAACAATCTAAAATAACATTATCAGAAGAAATGTTTATTCCATAAGTATCATTAATATTTAAAATATCTTGAGTAAGAACATAATAACCACTATAGGTTATATTTCTGCTTGTGGTTAATATAAAATTTGTTTCACTATAAAGACCATTAAAGGTTGAATTAACCTTAATAGTGAAATTTTTATATATAATCTCAGGAATTTGTAAATCATAAGAAAAATTACCATAATTATCTGGCTTCAGCTCAACTACAAAAGAGTTATCTAAATAAATACTTACATTTGGATAATATATACCACTCGCATTATAAAAGGAAATGTTTCCAAAAATTTTAACAATGCTTCCAGCATTTATTACAGAATTATTAGAAACATTCATACTAACATAGAGATTTAAAACTGAAACACTAATGCTAACATTTATAACTTCAACGCTTCCATTAGAATAAAGCAAGCTAGCAGATAAATTATAAATTCCTATGTTGCTAACATTAGCTCTAAACCAAAAATTATTAAAGCTATTTGACAAAACTAAGCCAGAAGAATTATACCAACTTAAAGTTTTACTAAAATCATCATAAATAAAACTTTCAAAATAAGAATTTGTTCCATTGCTATTAGGAACATAAGAAAATTCTAAAGGTAAAGTAATGTTAACTTGAATTATATTAACGCTTTCAGTATTATTGATAGTAATATTAAAGAGTTGGTTTGTAACATTTGCATTAACAACATAATAGCCAGAAGAATATGGCAAGTTATTAATAAAAACGTTTGAAGAAAAAGCTAAAAAGAGAAATGCAAAAATAAATAAAAATAAAAGATTTCTGTTTATCATTTATAGATTTAAAATTTCGATTAATATAAAGGTTAAACAATTTATATAACCTTTTAGAGAAACTAAAGAAAATAGCCAAAATATTAAGATTTTTCTAAGATTTTAAACCTAGTAAAAAGAAGTTTCGAAAATTAACAAACTTCGAAAATCGAAAAAATATTAGAAAGCAAAATAATTTTTATGGATGAGAATTTGAAAAAACTACCATTCAAACGGCTAAAATACTTAGATCTCAAATATTTCTAGAAAATTTACTTTTTTAAAATCTTCATCGAAAGTAGCAATCTTTCTTATTCTATAATATTTGCAAGTAGCAGCAATTATAGCATCGTTAGGTAAAAGTTTATATTTTTCAATAATTCTCAAAGTTTTTATACCAAAATTACATGGCAATACTTCAAATAGTGAAAATATTTCTCTTAAACATGTTAAATCTAATTTCGTCTTTTCTATCCCTTTTTTAATTTCAAGAGGAGATAATTTTGTAACTGCCCTCAAGTAACCATATGTTACTTCAGAGATTACAACATCATTTACATATCCAACTATTTTCTACCATTTCTATTAGTTTGGTTGCTTTTTCGTTATAATTCGCAAAATGATAAAGAAAAACATTAGAATCAAAGAAAACTTTCATTTTCAATCTCTTCAACTATCCTTTTTATATCGCAATTACTTATTATACCTTTGGTTTTTTTAGTTATATCTTTTTTAAGGATAATCTTAACTTTTTCACCTTCTCTCAAGTTTAGTTTTTTAAGAGGTTTTAATGTTCCTTTTTCATAAATAGCTTCGACAATTTCCATAATAGTATTAGATTTAAACAAAAATAATATTTTATGGATGAAAATTTAAAGAAAATAAAAGAAATAATTCTTCAAACTGCGAAAGAAATGAACGTCGAAATTGATAAGATTATTTTATTTGGATCTAGAGCTAGAGGTGATTACAGAGAAGATAGCGATTATGATATATTGATTGTAACTAAAAATGACCTGGAAAAAGAAAAGAAAGAAAAGTTTTTATCTACTATAGAAGTAGAATTAATCAAATTATTAGAAGTTCCGATAGATTTAATACTAATAGATAAAAAGAGCTATGAAGAAGATTCAAAATATGTTGGATATTTATATTATTGGGTAGAAAAAGAAGGAGTAGTTCTATGAGAAAAGATATAAAAAATATAGTAGATGCTGCAGAAGAAAATTTAAAAATGGCAAAAGATGATTTAGACGACAAATCATATAGAGGTGCTTGCTTTTGGGCTCAACAAGCTGCTGAGTTGTTTATCAAAGCTTATATGATAGAGAAAGGAATATTTAATCCTAAAAAACATATTACTCATAATTTATTATTTCTCGTTTTAGAATGTCTAAAAGTAGATAAAGATTTTGAAAAATTATTGGAAATAAAAGAGAAATTACGACAACTTTCAGAATATGCCATAGCTGCCAGATATACGTTCGAAAATTTAAGAAAAATTTCTGAAGAAGAAGCAAAAGAAGCTATAGAAATTGCTGAAAAAGTTAGAGATTTTGTATTGAAAAAATTAAAATTAGAATAATTTTTATGGACGAAAACTTAAAGAAAATAAAAGAAATTATTTTGCAAACTGCTAAAGAAATGAACATCGAAATAGATAAAATTATTTTATTTGGTTCTAGAGCTAGAGGTGATTACAGAGAAGATAGCGATTATGATTTGTTAATAGTTACGAAAGAGAAATTAGAAAGAGAAAAAGAAAGAAAATTTAAAATAGAAATATCTTTGAAAGTTGTTAATGAACTCGAGTGTGCTATTGATATTTTTGTATATTCTAAGGAAGAATTTGAAAAATACAAAAATACGTATGGCTCTTTATTAGGAATCGCAAACTATTATGGAAAAGAAATATGAAAAAAGTATTGATGAAATAACTAAAGAATGGATTAAGGATGCAGAAGAAGAATTAAAAGCAGCGAAAACTTTATTAAACGAGCTACCAGAAAAAAGTGCGGTTCATGCTCAACAAGCAGTAGAAAAATTTTTAAAAGCTTTTCTAAGTTTTCATAATCAACCGATACCTAAAACTCATGTAATAGAAATTTTAATAAAAAAGTGTGCAAAGATAGATAATGAATTTTCTAAGCTACTTATCCCAGAAATAATTGTCTTAACAGAATATTATAGATCTAGATATCCACCAAAAAAGTCTATAATTCCTATAGAAGAAGCAAAAGAAGCAATTGAAATAGCTGAAAAAGTAAAAGAATTTGTAATGAAAAAGTTAAAATTAGAATAAACTTCGAATTTCGAAATTTATTATTAATTACATTTAAATAAATTTATGGAAGCAAAAGAGATAAAAGAAAAATTATCCTTAATCTCAGAATTGCTGAAACCTAAAGAAGAGAAAAAAACTATTCAGCAAAAAACTCGAAAGGAAAAAAACAAAGAAATTATCTTGAATTTATTAAGAGAAAAAAAGATAGTTACATTAGAAGATGTTGCAAAGAGTTTAAATATTTCTATTCAAAGAGCATCAGAATATTTGAACGAATTATTTAAAGAGCAAAAAGTTACATTTTTTAGACAAAATAGAAAAAAATACTTTAAACTAATAGAATGACAAGGATAATATCTGTAATTAGCGGTAAAGGAGGTGTAGGAAAGACTTTAATTTCCACTAATTTATCCTATGCATTATCAAATTTCGGTTTTAGAACTTTATTAATGGATTTTAACTTTACAACTCCACACATTTCTCTCTATCTTTCTTCTAGACCTACATTTACATTAAACGAATTTTTACAAGAAGAAGCCGATTTTTACGAAATATTAAATCCTACCCTAAATTTCTTTTATATTTCTCCTTCATTAAGCATCGAAGAAATAAGAAAGATTGATTTGAACAAAATAAACAAGCTAAAAGAAAATCTAAAGTTTTTTGATTTTGTAATAATAGATTCTGCACCAGGATTTGGAAGAGAAGCAATAATTTCGATAGATTTTTCTGATGAAATATTAATAGTTTCAAACCCAACAATCTCATCTCTTTTTGATTCTATTAAATGCATTCAACTAGCAAACAAATTAAATAAAAAAGTTTTAGGAATAATAATCAATCGATATGAAAAAGACTCTCCACTTACTATAAAAGATTTTCAAAATATGATAAATGCAGAGATTATAGGAATAATTAACGAATATAAAAAAGCGAAGTATGCTGACTTAACAAAAAAATTGCTTTATGATTTAGATAAAAACTTTAGAGAGCAAATAAATCAAATTGCAGCAAAGATTGCAAACATAGAATATAAACAAAAAACATTTAAAGATGTTATTTCGAACTTTATAAGAAAGTTTTCAAAACTTATTTAAAAAAGTATAATACATTTTGTTGTTTGGAATATATTTCAAATATTTTACTAATATCAACATTAATTCCAAAAGATTTCAAATATTCTTTCACTTCTTCTAAAGAATCAAATTTTAGAAAATTTTTGTTAAACGCATCTCTTACACACTCTCTAACTTTCCAAACGCCCAAAGGAATTGTAAAGAATTTTTCGATTTTCCTAAAAACAACAACAGCAGCTTGTCTTTTTATTTTTTCTAAATACTCGCAACAAGCTAATCTAGCTGCGTAATATCCACCTGCAACATTTTCTGCGTATTCTTTTCTTTCGAAAAATATTTCATAATCTCTCAAAACTTTATTGCCTATAAACTCTATCATTTCAAATCCAAAAACATATGGCAAAAGAACTATCCAAAACTTATTACCTAAATACTCATTATAAAAAACTCTAATTTCGTTAATTATTTCAAAATCTTTGATTTTTTTAATAAGTTTTTCTGAAATAATGCTATCAACAGCAGTTATACTCCATCTTGTTGGCACAAATTTTTTATCTATTCCTAATAAACCTGCAGAAAAAATTTTTTGTATTTTAGAAACTTCTAAACCTTTTTCATAAAGTAAAAAAGTTGCATCATACGCTTTTAATTCGTCGTTAATAATTTTATCTACAAAATTTTCAACCTTTACATTACTTTGAATTTCAAATCTTTCTATTTTTGCTGGGTTTCCTATTGGAGAAAAATATTTATCAAATGCGAAAGCAAATTTTGGTTTATTCTTTAATTTTACTTCTATATCAACAACATTTTTTGCAATAGCAATCTCTTGGAATTTTTCCAAAAACTTATAATCTCTTTTTATGTTAAACTTTTGGAATGAATAAATTAACCTGCTTCTCAGATCTATTATATCTTCGAATTCCAAACCATCTTTATACCATTGTTCTGGATAATCTAAATAAAAACTTCTTTCATCAATAATTGGCTCAGCAAGTATTCCAACATTAACTCTTGGATAATTAACTGAAGAAACAAATATGCTAGGTGGAGAACTTCCAAAAAATTCCTTTTTGTTTTCTATTAAAACTTTCCACTTATAAACTTTTCTTAATAAATCTTTTGGAATTTCTCTAAATTTCATAAATTTTCTCTCTTTATAGTTTTTTTATGTTGTGTATATTCAAACAAAATAATATAGAAATTTGGAAAAATCAAGAAGTAAAAAAGAGATTGAATTGGTATTATAATGTTTTAAAGAAAAAATATCCTGCAAAATATCTTATAGCAAAAAGTATAAAGTTAGATGAAAAATTGAATTTAAAGGAATTAAATGAAAAAGAACTTTGGAAAATTCATTCAGAATTAAAAAATGAATTTGTAGAAAAAGTTGAAAAAATAAAAAAGGGAAATGAAGTTGAAATAAAGGAAGAAAGTCCAAATTTTTTAGATGTTAAAATAGAGTTAGCATATAGACTTTTATCACCATGTAGATTTTGTGAAAATTTGTGCTTAGCAAAAAGATTAGAAGGCAAAGTTGGAAAATGTGGATTAGATTATAAAGTTAGAGTTGGTAGTGCATTTCTACATTATGGTGAAGAAACTCCTTTAATTCCTTCCGGAACAATATTTTTTACCGGATGTAGCTTTAAATGTGTTTATTGTCAAAACTGGGATATAAGTCAAATACCTAAAAACGGTTTTGAAGTAGATGCAAAAACTTTGGCAGAAATCGAAAGGGAATTAGCAGATAAAGGAGCTATAAACATAAACTTTGTTGGTGGAAATCCAGATCAAAACCTACATGTTATTTTAGAATCTTTAAGATATTTTAACAAAAATATTCCTTTACTTTGGAATTCAAATTTTTACATGACAAAAGAAGTTTTAGAAATTCTTTTAGATATTATAGATATTTGGCTGCCAGACTTTAAATATGGAAATAATGAATGCGCTTTTAAATATAGCAAAATAAAAAACTATTTTGAAGTTGTTTCAAGAAATCATAAAATTGTACACGATAATAATGAAAGTATGATTATTAGACATTTAGTTCTGCCAAATCATTTAGAATGTTGTACATACAAAGTTTTAGATTATATTTCAGAAAATTTACCAAATGCTTTAGTTAACATAATGTCCCAATACAGGCCAGAATATTTAGTGGAAAAGTTTCCAGAAAAGTACAAAGAAATTTCTAGAAGAGTTAACTTAGATGAAATGAGAAAAGCGTATGAATATGCAAAATCTAAAAAAGTTTGTTTTGAACCAATAAGTTAATAAATTTCAATATCTTTATATCCTAAAGAATTCAATAACTCTCTTATTCTTCTCCTATGGTCTCCTTGCAATTCAATAATTCCATTTTTTATTGTACCTCCGCAACCTAATTTGCTTTTAAGATAACTTGCAATTTTTTTCAAATCGCCATTAATTCCGCTAACTAACGTAACTACTTTTCCAAAACTTCTTCTTTCGACCGTTACAACGATCTTTTGCTCTACTTTCTTTTCACATATACATAACTCTTTCGGTAAACCGCAAATATTGCAAACCTCGCTCATTTATATTTTATTCCTCTTTCTCTGAGAACTGTAAGTATTCTTGCTATTGTTCTTCTTAGCTCTTTTATCCTTCCAACATTCTTTATAGGTCTTTTCATTTCAGTTTGCATTTTAAACTTAATTAACTCTTCCCTTAAAGACTTTAATTTTTCTATTAATTCTTCGTTTTTCATATTTCTTATGTCTTTAATTCTTAATATGGCCATTATTGAGTTTTAGGAGAAATCAATTGAGGTAATTGTTTAAGTATTCTAACTTTTATACCAACAATCCCTACAGGAATTACTGCTTGAGCTTGTGCTTCATCAACATAAACTTCCTTTAAAAATCCTGTATGCAAAATATAGCCTTTAGAGAACTTATAAGCTGCACTTCTTTCTTTACCTAAAAGCTTTCCAGCAACTCTAACTTCAATACCTATTGCACCGTTTTCCATACAACGCTCAATATAAAATAATGATGCCTTTTTAAAATTTATACCTTTCTCTATTGCTCTTTTAATTCTATATGCAATTATTCTAGCATCTAAATAAGGATTTTTTACCTCTTCAATGACTATCTGAGGATTTAAAATATTATATTGCTTTATTAAAGTTTCCTTTATTTCTTCTTCTTTTTTTCTTAGTTTTGCTATTGCGATTGCAGGTTTTCCAACATTAACGATAATTCTTGTTAATACTGGTGTTTTTTCTATTTTTAAGCTACTATATTCTGCTTTTTCAAAAATGCTCCTTAAATAATTCTCCAATTCAACTTCCATTATTTTTTGTGCAACAATCTTTTTTTCTATTCCCATATTAATAAGATAAAACGATTTTTATATGAGTGTTTTTCTTTTCTCTTCCTCTAAACTTCCATCTTTTTGGAGTTCTTAATTTTGATGCTTTATGAGCTTCTATTAACTTTATTCTTAGTTTATTCTCGTCTAAACCTTTTTGTCTTGCATTGGCTAATGCACTTTCTAAAGCTTTTAGAATTGCTTTTGTTGCTTTTGTATAGTATTTTTTCCCATCTAATGTTAGTTTACCTTCAGCAACTAATTCTAAAAATCTTTTTGCTTTTAATGCATTCTTACCTCTTATAATCTTTGCAATATATGTTGCGTGCTTCGTAGAAATTCTAAGATTTTTAATATAAGCTGAAGCGATCATTTAACAGCTAAGAATTTTGTTCCTCTAGTTGCTCCTATTCCAGGTCCGCCATGCTTTACTTCTTTAATAGGTATTGCAAACTCTCCCAATCTTCTGCCAATCATTTCTGGTTTTATTTTAACTGGAACATATTCCTTTCCATTATGCACGCCAATAGTTAAACCAACCATTATAGGTAATATAACCATTTGTCTTAAATGTGTTTTAATGAATTTGTTTGGATTAGTTTCCTTTATTTTTTTAATTTTTTCTAAAAACTTTTTTTCTTGTTCTGTTAAACCTCTTTTTAATATTTTTCTTCTAACTCTGGCATCAAAAACTTTTTTTGCTAATTCCTCTAAACTCATCTTTTGCAATTCTTCCAATGTATACCCTCTTAATCTAAATTCTGCCATATTAATTATTTATGAAAACATTTAAATTTTTAAAGATTTATGGGGCCGTAGTCTAGCCAGGCAGGACGACGGGCTCCAGAGATGGAGCACTGAAAAATGAAGAAACCCGTTAACCCGGGTTCAAATCCCGGCGGCCCCAAAATCCTCTTGGTTAAATATAAAAAACTTTTTATCTTATGATATGTAATATGGTAAATCTGAATCAAATTTTTAAGAAATTTATGAATTATATAAGAACATTTGCAAAAATATTTAAGTCAGAAAAAATTGTCAAAAACATCAAAACTATTTTAGTAATATCATTACTGCCTATCGAATTTATCTTCGTAATCTATTTAACTTTGATATCTTTCACATCATTTTATTTTACTGTGATACTTGAAAGTGTAAAAAGTCAAAACAATACACTCATAGCTCTAATACTTTCATCATTCACAATTCCATCCTTATTACACATGTTGTCCAGAGATGAAAGATTTGATGAAATAGAAAAAAGTATAAAAACTACATTTTTCGTTCTGATTCCATTTTCGATTTTGTCTGGGTTATTAATGAGCAGTGGTCTGATTTTGCCACATGTTATAGGTCATGACCAGACAAATGTGACTGGTTCACTTTTAATTATGTTTATGTTAGGTCTTGTTGTCTTTATTTTTATATGTGTACATATAACTGTTATCTTTCTTTTTCTTCTTCCTTTATTAAGTGTATTAAAAAAAGACACAAACACTACAGTATAAGCAACGATAATTAAAAGAAAAACAAAAAAGATTGCTCTAAATAAGGAAATGTAACGTGTGTTGATGTAGAAAAATATAAGAAGACATTATATGGATTTAATAAAGAAAATGAAAGAGAAGTATCCACCAATTATTCAATTAAAAATAAATAATATGAATAATCAAACGTACTTATTATGACTGGAGATAAAAGGAAAAAATATAAAATTACTGATAGTATTTTTGAAATTCTATTATTTTTTATCATATCTAGCGCTCTTTTTGCCATGGATGCTAGTATAAGACAAGAAATTATGAAAGATGATAACGATATACTTATCGCTCTGGTAATTTCAGCATTTACTATGCCTTCTCTGTTACATTCTCTATCTCAAGACAGAAGACTAGACAAATCACGTAGAGAAAATATTTTTTACCTTTTAATTCCTCTTTCAATCATTTCTGGAATGCTAATGTCTTGTGGTTTGGTTGTACCTTATGTTGAAGGATTTTTTAATAAAGTCTTCATGATTTTTTTAAGTAGTGGTATAAGTTTATTTGTAGTTGTTTGTGCATCTATAATTAAATTTATTCTTCTTACTCATATTAGTTCTAAGAAAACTAAAGACAAATAAAAACATTACTACTTTTTATGATTGAAATAGATGGAAGTTATTTAGAAGGTGGCGGACAAATATTAAGAACTTCGATAGCTCTATCTTGCATTCTTAAAAAGCCTTTCAGAATTTATAACATAAGAAAAAACAGACCTCAACCAGGATTAAAAGCTCAACATTTAGCTGGTGTAAAATTTGCTGCTGAATTATTAAACGCAGAAACTAAAGGCTTAGAAATTGGTTCTACAGAAGTTACTTTTATACCGAAAGAAGAAAACATTCCAGATTTCAAAGAAATTAATATAGGTACTGCTGGGAGTATTTCTCTATTTCTTCAAACTGTTTATCCAATAATAGCATTTTTAGCAAATAAAAAAGTTAAACTAAGAATTATTGGAGGTACGAGCGTATTACATGCACCGACAATAGATTACATAGATTTAGTTAAATTTGAAATTTTAAAGTTTTTAGGAATTGAAAGACCAAAAATTAACATTATAAGGCACGGATTTTATCCAAAAGGTAATGGAATAGTAGAAATAGAAATTTACCCAATAAAAAATATTAAAGGAATTGAATTAATCGAAAGAGGAAATTTTGTCAAAAGAGTTGCTAGAATTTCTGCGAACGAAAAGATTGAAAGAATAAATAAAGAAGTTGAAATTTTGAAAAAATTGGAAAATACTGAAATCTTTGTCAGAAACGAAAAAACTTTAAGTTTTGGTTTTTCTGTTACTATAGCATCTTATTTCGAAAATTGTGTTTTAGGCGCAGATAGTTTAAATTCTTCTCAAGAAGCTATAGAAAGTTTAAAGAAATCAGAAAATTCTAATGCATGCTTAGATAAATTTATGGCAGATCAAATTTTAATTTATTTGGCTCTATCTCAAGAAAAATCTGTTGTTAAAGTTGAAGAATTAACAACTCACACATTAACAAACATTTACACTATAGAAAAGTTTTTAGGTAAGACTTTCGAAATCGATGAAAAACAAAGAATTATAAAAAGAGTTTAACACAATTTTTTCATTTGCATATTTTCTTTAGTAAAAATTATAGAAAGTTTTGGTTTCAATAAACTCAAATTTTAATGTGTTTTATAGAAAGTTTGAAAAATTTCGCCGGGGGTGGGATTTGAACCCACGCGGGCACGAAGCCCACCGGCTTTCTCTTTTTGAGATTTATTCATCACTATTCAGCTACCCCAGAGTTTATCACATCTCGAGGCCGGCGCCCTGGTCCAGCTAGGCGACCCCGGCATAATTAATTTATTTTTAACAAAAAATGTTACGTCTATCTGCTTTAAAACTTTAAAAAGTATTAATTAAATTTTTAAACATTTCTGTTTTTTAATTCGTAGTACTCGTTTGGAAATGGAGTATTAGTATATTTACAAATATATTCTATTCTTTCCCAAATCTTTGGATGCGTCTCGTATTCAAAATCAAACAATAATGCTTGTATGTTCATAGGAATTTTATTTTGTTTAATAAAATTCGATGTGTCTTCTTTTGCAACTTTAATTAATAAATCTAAAAAACTTGGAGGATGTTTAGTAACTAACACAGCACTTATATCTGCCAATGCTTCTCTTCTTTTTGATACATCTCCTAGAATTCTTCTAAAAACAAAAGGAGTAATGAATGAAAATATAGCGCCAGCTATAAAACTAACTAGAGCAAAAATATAAAGTATTTCATTACCTCTTCTATTCCCTTTTGCTGCTGATAATAAAGCTTTTGGCAAAATTACCATGAAATACCATGCTAATATCATAGAAAAAGCACCAGCAATTGAAATAGAAGAAAGATAATATCCATCTTGATTTTTTATATGAGAAAATTCGTGAGCAAAAAGCGCCTCTAATTCATTATAATTAAGCTTTTCTATAGCAGCTCGTGTTATGTAAACAGTACTTTCATCTCGAGAAGAGATAACCATTGCATTTATTACATCCCAAGGAAGTACTTTCAAACTTACTTTATTTGTAGGAATTCCGAAAGCGATTCTCATATTATCAAATACCTGATAAACTAATTTTTCTTTCTCGTTAGAAATATTTATTTCTTGAGCATTAAGCAAAGAATCTACTATTTTTTGTGGTTTTTTGTAAGCATAATAAGTTAGAGTATAAAAAGGCAAAAAATAGTATGGAAGTGAAATTAAAAGTATAAAAACTATAGATGCAACAATCTTATCAAAATTTGCAACATAAACTAAAAAATCGCCAATAATATCAATAAAATATACCATGCCCCACAATCCTAACATAACTCCAAAAATTGTAGAAAGAGGAAGAGCAATATTATCTAAAAAAGGATATTTTCTAAAAGCATCAGAAAGAAAGACCTTCAAAGCTACGTAAATCAGAGAAGAAGTAAAAACTATAGGAAGTAAGAAAGCACCGAAAATTGTAGAAAGGAAAAACATAAAAGAATCTCTTTCTGAAGGTTCATTAACCAACAAGAAAGAAAGTAAAAAGAGTAAAAGAATAACAGTTAATGGTATGAATAGAGGATAGATAAAAGAAAAGAACAAAGCTTTTTTACTTCTCGACTTTATCTCTTCCACTAAACCATAGATAGTAACAGCAGAAAATTCCATAAATTTCATTTATATCTGAGATATATAAATATCACTAAATACTTAAATTTATGGTAATAATGATAGTAGCAATAATTGTAGCAATTCTAGTAGCTTTGTTCTTCATAGTAACGTATAACAAAATAGTAAGAATGGAAAGGAATATAGATAAAGCGTGGAGAGAGATTGACATTCAATTACAAAGAATTGCAGAACAATTGCCTAACTTAATAAACATATTAAAAGGTCAAGCAGGTTTTGAAAAAGATGTTTTAACAAGAATTTCTGATGCTTACGCAAGAATTGCTGAAGCGATGAGAGCTCCACCAACAAAAGAAAATGTTGGCAAAGTTAGCTCAGCTTTAGGAATACTAATGCCTATAATTTATCAATTACCTCAATATCCACAATTGCAATCTATCCAAGCATTTTCTAAAGTAATGGATGAGTTAAGAGTGTCGATAGATAAAATAGCGTATAGTAGACAATTCTATAATGATGCAGTAACAGAATACAACATATTCATAAACTCTTTTCCATGGCTAATAGTAGCAAGAATGTTAGGAAAGAGCGATAAACCTTTATTCGAGATTGGAGAAGAAAAGAGAAGAGAAATAACAACTAAACTAGAAACTGGAGCATTTACAGCAGATTTAACAAAAATTTAAACCTTTTATTTTAATTTTTTATTTTTATGAAGAATGCCGCCGCATCTGATTAATGATGAGATGGAGTACCTCTGATTTTTATGAATGATAAATCTTTATAACATCTCTATGATTTAGTACATAATCTTTTCCAATCTTTCTTTTATTTCTAACATCTATCGCATAAAGAAAGTTTTTAGCGATATCAGAATGAATTTTTTCAGCTAAATCAATAACTCTTGCATCTTTTTCTAATAAGAATGCGTTCGGCAAAACATTTCCTTTTTTATCGCTAAGCTTATTTTCATTTTCAACAGGAAAAGCAACTTTATATTTCATAACATCGAAAACTAACTTATTCAATGCATTAACAACAAAACTTCCATTATTTCTTTCTAATAACTTTCTGATTTTTTCCAAAGCTTCTAACTGATTTTTGTTTAACTCATTCTCTTTCAAAATTTTGAATGTTTTGAAATCGTAACTAATTACGCCTTTTCTATCTAACTCTCTGAGAATTAATTCAGAAATTGCGCTACATTCAGCAATTTCTAAATTCAAATTCTCTTTTTTGATATATCTTCTTAATTCTTCAACATTTTTTTGGGAATTTTCTTCATCGATTTTATTTGCTATTATTATCATTTTTTTGCTTTCAAAAAGCAAATTTTTCGCAAAAACATCTAAATCTTTTATTTCGTTTATATGTTTTTCTATATGCTCTCTTTTAATTTTTAAGCCGCTAAGTTTTTGAGTTAACGTATCTATTAAATCTTTTTCATTCGAATAAAACTTTGGAATATGTTTTTGTATAATTTGCTTATACCATTGAACTAATTCGTTAATCAAAAAATTTACTTCATCGATAATATTAGAGTTTTCGCTCTCTAAACCTTCTAAGTTTGTTTTGCTGCTAGCATCAATAATATATGCAATTCCGTCAACATGATTAATAGAGGATAAAAATTCGTTGCCCAATCCTTTGCCTTTATGAGCTTCTGGAATTAGCCCAGGAACATCCCAAAGAATTATTGGAATATATCTTATCGCATTTATACAAAAGCCATCTTGAGGATTGCACTTAACATTAAAATCTTTACATGCACATTCTGTAGATACATATGCAATTCCCCTGTTTGGTTTTAAAGTAGTGAATGGAACATTAGAAATTTTTACATCTATCAATGTAGCGGCTTTAAAAAATGTTGATTTTCCAGCATTAGGTTTACCTACTAGAGCAATTTCAACCATATTAATGCAACAATAAATAAAAAATTTCCTTTTAATTTTTATTTATAGCACTATTATGCGGGGGTCGCCTAGCCTGGTCAAGGGCGGCGGGCTTAAGATAAATCTTAAGCTTTGACTATAGATGATAAGAAACCCGCTGGCATAGAGCCGTCGTGGGTTCAAATCCCACCCCCCGCAAAAATGTTTTTCTTTCCTATATTTATTGCAAAAATATATAAGCTACAAATAATTTATGGAAATAGAAATAGAAGCAAGTGAAAATGGCCCTTACTTAATAAAAATAAACAAAAAAGTAGAAATGGCATTGTGTAGATGCGGTCAATCTAACAACAAGCCATATTGTGATGGAACTCATAGAAAAGTTAACTTTAAAGCAAAAAAGGAAGTAATCAAACTCCTTTAATTTAATTTTTTGAAACTCTTAAACTTTATTTAATATAAGTTGAAGGAGATTCATCAAACTTTTTCTTGCAAAATTCGTTACAAAAATAATATGTTTTACCCTTATAAACACTTTTAAATTTTGTTTTATTGGTATCTACTTCCATTTTGCATACAGGATCTATAGCTCTTGCCATGTTACTTTCAATAACTAATCTTAAGTTAGAAAATAAATATATTTTCTTTTTATCTATAATATTCTCTATGGTAAGAAAAGTCGGTCCTAGTGGAAGGTTTGGAGCAAGATATGGAATGAAATTAAGAGAAAAAATAGATGAAATTGAAAAAATTCAAAGGGATATTCATATTTGTCCAAAATGTGGTTTTAAAAAGCTAAAAAGAATATCTACGGGCATATGGTATTGTAAAAAATGTAATACAAAAGTTGCATCTTCAGCATATTTTCCACCAGGTATGGAAATAAAGATATAACATGTACAGATGTATTAACTGCAAAAAAGTTTATGATAAATTAGAAAGATTGGTTTGTCTAAATTGTGGAGGAAGAATTTTTGAAAAAGTTAGATCGCAAAAAATTATAAGAGTCCAAGCAAGATGATAGTTGCGAGAAACGCAATAACTATTAATGAAAACGAAAGTATAAAGAATGCTATAAAGTTTATGTTAAAAAACAATGTAAGAGATCTTATTGTTGTGAGCGAAAACAATGAGTATAAAGGAATTGTAAGATTAAGAGATTTAATAGCCGAGAAAAACTATAATGAAAAAATTAAAAAAGCAAAAAAGAGAGATTGCAAAGTTTATGAGTTGGATGAACAGATTGTTGCAAAAGCAATGCTGCAAAACGATTGCTATATTGCTGCATACCTAGATAAAAATAACAAAGTTTTGGGAAGCATTAGCATAGATGATTTACTAGAAGTAATTAAGGAGAAGTATGGAAATTTAAAAGTCGAAGAAGTTGAAACTCAAAACGTAATAATACTAAATCATAACGAAACTATCTACAAAGCGATTAAAGTAATGTCTGAATATAAAATTTCACATATCCCAATTGTAAAAAATGGAAAATTATATGGAATAGTTTCGTCAAAAGACATATCTGAATTTTTATTAAGAAATGTAAAAGAAAGGACAACTCTTGGCGAACTAATAGGCAAAAAATTAAAAATTTTTGAAAATCCTATAGAATCCATAGCAACAAAAAAAGTAATTACATATTCCAAAAATGAAAAAATTTCCAATATAATTAAAAAATTCCTATATTATAACATTTCTTGCTTAGTAAAAGAAGATTTGAAGGGAATTGTAACTAAAAAAGATTTACTAAAACTCTTATTATCAGAAGAAAAACTAGGAATAGATGTTATTGTTAGTGGTATTGAAAATGTGCCAAACTATTATAAAGAAAATGTTAATTATTACATCTCTAATTTCTTGAGAATTGCCAAAAAACTCTTTGATTCTGGATTTCTAAAAGTTCATATTGAAAAACACAGAGATATTTATTCAATTCATTTGACTTTCAGTGATTATAAGAAGATTTATAGAGTTAGTAGAGAAAGGAGAGAATTTTTAGACGTATTGCAAGAATGTTTTGACGCACTAAAAGAAAGTGTCCTAGAAGAACATTTAGAAATTCCGAAGAGAATTAGATCTCAAAAAATCTTAGAGTATTTGAAAAACTTTTAAATAAAACTTTCAAAATATTTATTTTTACTATTTGGTAATAATATCATGACGAATTTATGCAAAGAATTAGGAAATGCTCTCTTCGAAGAAAAAAATAAAAACAAAGCAATAAGAATTGCTAAGAATATAGATAATGAAATAAGAAAAAATGATAGTAAATTCGCTAGATGGGAAAGAAAAAGACAAACCTTAAAATGTTTAGGATTCGATTTAAAATATCCCTTTTATATACCTTCTATTCGTAAATGTGTCGAAATTATATATTATTTTTGTAATGAGTTGGGTTTGAAAATAGACGATTTCAACAAGATGCTCGAAAAGCAACCAGCTTTGCTTAGATATAGCAGCAAAAATTATATCGAACCAAAAGTTAAATATTTACAAAAAATTGGATTTAGTTTAGATGAAATTAGAGAATATATAAAAAATAATCCAACTATATTGACATATTCTACGCCAAGATTTATTCTAAGAATAGAATACGCAATTTCTAAAGGTCATGAAATAAAAAGTTTGTCTGATGTTTTTTCACTATTATATCCTAGCGATAAAAAGTTCATTGAAAAATTAAAAGAACTCGGATTTAACACATCCTTAGAGGAATATTCAAGATTTAGAAAAGAAATTGCAACTCTGATTTTTTAGAATATTTAAAAACTTTTAAATTTAATATTTATGAATAAAACACAAATAACTGTATTAATTGCTCTAGCAATATCTTTAATAAGTCTGTTACTAGCTTTACTTCAGAAAGAGGAATTCATAGATTTAACTAAGCTAATTCAAACTATTCCATCATTATCAACATATGGATACTCAAAAGTTGAAAAAGTAGAAGTTTCTTTTTCACCTGCTGCGATCGCATTATATGCCAATTGTTATAGATTAGTTGGTTATGTTGAAGACGCTCAAGCAAAATCTATTTATAACGCATTAAATAAAATAAGAGATTGGAGACCTAATACACATGACGTAACTATCGATATTTTCAAAGAATTTAACATAAAAATTATAGATGTAAGAATAGAAAATATAACTAATAATGCATACATAGCAAAAATATTCATTGCGCAAGGAAATAAGATTAGAGAATTAGATATAAGACCTAGCGATGGAATTGCACTAGCATTAAGATATGATGCACCAATTTACATAAGAAACGAATTATTAGAGAATAACGGCGAAAAAGTCTGTTAAAATTTTGAAACAAATTTATTTCCTTTAATATAAAATCTTAAGTTTTCATCCAAATCCCTTTTAACTCCAATTCTCTTTGATTCAACAATTTCGAAATCATCGAAATTTGAATCGACAACATATAATAAACCTTTTTTATAAACTTTTACTCCATTTAGACTTTTATCTATTTTTAAAGCTTTTGTAAGCTTCCCTGGACCATTAGTTAATTCAACAAGATTTTTGACTTTTCTGTTCTTTAACATAAGCTCTATACCTTCTATTGGTTCTACAGCTCTTATTAAAACAGCTCCAGCTTTATCTTTTTCATGAGCTACAAAATTTAAAAGCCAATTAGAGTGAACCATATAAATAAGCGATATTCCTACATCTCCATAAAGCATTTCAACCACATATTTCGGATAACCTAAATATGCTCTACTCGCTGGATCTTCTTTACCATAATAAGCTTCTGTTTCTACGATCATACAAACCAATTTTTTGTTATCTATCTCTCTAACTAGAAATTTTCCTAGTAAATCCTTTGCAACTTCTTTAGCATCTCTTTCGAAAAACTTTTTATTCAATATTTTCATTTTTCGCAAAAATTATTACAGTATCTATAAATTTTTTCTTTTTCTTGTGAAACCAAAAAGTTTTTGGCAATTCAAACCTTTTTTCAACAAACTTTAAAACTTTAAAATTTCTTTTTGATAAAAACCTTACAAAAAATTCTTTGTTTTTTCCGTCAGGATTAATAGAGCATATAAAGTTTGAAGTTTGTGTTGCAAAATCTAAAAATTCCAAGTCTTTTATTTTTCCTTGAATTCCAAATGGTGGATTCATAACAATCAAATCAAATCTCTTCTTAAATTTTATTTTTCTCACATCTGCTATCAAAAAATATATTTTAGAAATTTCATAGTTTTCTTTAACCTCTTCATAATTATCTTTAGCGACTTTAATTGCTTCCTTATCTATATCAAAAGCAATAACAAACTTGGGATTAAAAAATGAGATTGCAATAGAAAATTTTGCAGTTCCACAAGCAGGCTCTAAAACAATCTTATCTTTTATTAAATTCATCAAGTTTAACTCGTTAACAATTTCTGAAATAAGATAGCTTGGTGTTTCATATTGTTCTAATTCTACTTTCGGATTTTCATAAGAATTTAATTCAGATATTATTTGTTCTATTTTTTTCTTCATAAATTGATTGTTTTAGTATAGAATAGTTTAATATCGGAATTTTATACCTTTCAAAATCATCTGGAAAAATTCTTGGGCATGCTAAATTTACTAAAAAGTCTACATTAATTCCTTCTAATTTTTCTGGTAAGATTTCATCAAATGCAAATATATAAACTTCTTTTCCTAAACTTTCTAACTCTTTTTTAACCTTAAAAACATCAAAAAATATTTGACCCTTTTTCCAACTAACCAATAAACCAACTTTTTTTGCTTCTTTGAATTTAACCAAATTCCACGCAATAATCTTTTGATATTTTTTTCTTAGCTCAGAAATATCTCTTACTTCTTTATTTTCAACATCTATATAAATTATCGGTTTGTCCCTAATTTCTATTAACAAACCTAACGGATAAAAAAATCCTTCAGAAACAATTATTATTGCCTCTGCTTCGCTAACTCTAGCTGCTGAAACATTGCAACCTAAAATTTGACCTTCATACTCTAAAACTTTTTTCATATAAACTTTTTTACCCAAGCTATCTAGAAACTCTTTCAAAATTTTTAGATATTTTATATATTGCAAAGAAGAAACTAACGCATAACTATTATGAATAAATTTGTCCTTATTTTTTTCTAATAACTCTCGGAAATCTTTTTTTGGCTCGAAAATCCAATGAACATAGAATGTAGGCAAAGAAGCTTTTACTCCAAAATTTGCATGGCCTATATGAACTATTGCATCGCAGTTAAATCTTTTTGCTTCATCATCTCTAACATCACAAGCTCCATATGTTGGTTCTAAAGAAAATATAACTTCAAACCCATTCTTTTCGAATTCCTTTTTAATTTTTTCTATTTCGCTTTTTAATCCTTCAGCAATTTGAATAAATAATCTTTTAATTTGTGTATTTTTTAAACTTTCTATCAAATCTTTTAGTTCCTCCATCATAGAATTTAAAGTTTTAGATATTTAATAATATTTGTTATACAAAATTGATAATCGTTAACGTATATATAATAAATAAACTGTATATTCTTTTATGACCACTAACCAGAACGTAAATTTCATATTGGATGTGAACTTGTTAGTTGGATTTTTGTTCGAAAAATCAAAAAATTCTGATAAATATGAGATTGAGTTTGAAAAAGAAGCTAAAAAACTAAAAGAAATAAAAAACATTATAGAAGAAAACTTTGAAAATACCAAAGTAAAATATATAACAACAGAAGACGAATTAGAGAGAGCTTATGAAATTTTAAGATCTGAAAAAGAATATGAAAAGTATTTATCTAAAGAGAATTTATCAAAAATTAGAAACTATATATATAAAAGAAAAAGTAGTGGAGATACTAATGGATATTCCATAAAAATTGATGGAATTTCAATCTATGTGATAAGAAAAGAAAAAGCTGAAGAATATAAGAGAAAATATTACCAAGAGAAAAGAAAAAAGCATCTAGAAACTTTAGTAGATAGAGGTGATGTGGAACTTTTAGATTTTTCTATATCATATTCCAGTATTAGAAATGGTAGAAATTTCTACGTTCTCTTGACAAATGATCAAAGAATTATAAAAGAATATGGAAATATATTCAGACAATGCATAAAAGATAATAAATTCTATATAACATCTCCAGCAATATTACTTGAGGAATTAAATAACAAAATTAAAACATCAGAAGCTTCAGAAAACAAAGATTATAGATTACTTAGAGAAATCTTTTTAAATTCATTCCTCTATTATGTGTTAGAATCTTTAGAAAGAAATAAAAAGAGATAAATACCTATAATCATATGACATATTCTATAATAAGATATAGAAAACCTATCGATATACTTGAAGTCGGTTTAGAAAATGTAGAAGAGGAACTCTCAAAAATTCCTAATCGTATATACGCTGAAGAAAAAATAGATGGAAAACTTAATGATGACTATCAATCAGCTTGTGCAGATTTAGAAAAATATTACATTTGCTTTTTTGGGGAGATGATGAAATTTAAAGATACGCATATACTAAGTTATAAAAATCTCCCATCAAACAGAATAGTTTTTGATGTTGCAATTTGCTCTGAAGATAAATGTAAATATATAGATCCAAAACATTCAACTTTACTAACATTCATAACAGGACAAATTTTTGTTCCTATCATTCATATATTCAATGATGGCAAAGAATTCTCGATAAAAAAAATAGAAGAATTTCTATATAATATAGATTCAAAGTTCTTGTCGACAATAAACAATAAACTATATACCACACATAAAGATTCTTTTGATAGATTGTTTAGAAAAAAAGAAAATATGATAGAAGGGGTTGTGATTAAAAGTTATACTCCTGATGGAAATATTATATCTTACAAATATGTAAATCCTTCCTTTGAAGAAGCAAAAAAATTGTTTCCTAGAGAAAAATATCCGCCATCAAAATTCGCTGATGAAAATATTATAAAACCTTTTTTTGCTAAACAATTTGAAGAATATTGGAAAGAAATCTTCAAAAAAGTAAATGTCGAAGAAGAAGCGAAGACGTTAATTAACAAAATTAGTTTATCAAAAATCTATGAACGTTATCTAGAAAATTATAATTCTGAGAGAGTTAGTGAAATTTTAGAAGAAGATAATATTAAAGAAGAAGTTCAAAGGTTTATTGAAAAAATATTAGGTTTGAAGAAATTTAATTAAATATTTCTTAGTTTTTCTATTAGCTCATTAACAACCTCTTTTGGTTCTCTATTAGCCCAAATCTCTATGAACTTAACACCCCTTTTTCTTAGATACTCTTCTACAGGTCTAGATTGTTGATAATAAACTTTTAATCTTTCTCTCACAACCTCTGGTTTATCATCGTCTCTTTGAATTAATGGTGAACCGCATTTATCGCATTTCATATCATTTTTTGGTAATATAGCTGGAAGATAATAACGAACTCCTTCAACAGTTTTATCTATAAAAACAACATTATAATTTCCATCGCATTTTGGATTACTGCAAATTCTTCTCCCAGAAATCTTTTCTATTAGTATTTCATCATGAATGTTGATCTTAATGACAGCATCTATTTTTGTATATTTTAGTAGCCATTCAGCTTGCTTAACTGTTCTTGGAAAACCATCTAAAATATAATTATCTTTCTTTTCATCTAAAATCTTTTTAACAACCTCTATCACAATTTCATCTGGAACTAATAAACCTTGTTTTACGTAAGATTCAACCTTTTTACCCAATTCTGTTTGATTTTTTATCTCTGCTCTAAAAATGTCTCCTGTAGATATTTTTTCTATCCCTATCTTTTCTTTTAACATTGCTGAATAAGTTCCTTTACCGCTACCAGGAGGACCAAATATTATTAGTCTCATAAATAGTAAAATAAGTTATTTATTTAATGATAATCTTAGGTATTTGTGGCTATGCTGCTAGTGGAAAATCAGAGGCTGCAAAATATTTAAAAGAAAAATATTATTTTGAAGTTTTCGAGTTTTCTGAAATTATTGAAGAAGAAGCAAAAAAATTAGGATTAATTTCAGAGAATTTGAGTTTAGAGGAGAAAAAGAGAAAGTTAAGCGAAGTAGGAAAAATAATAAGAGAGAAGTTTGGAAGAAAAGATATTTTTGCCATAAGGATAATTGAAAAAATAAAAGAGAGAAGTTTGGAAAGAGTTGTTATTAGCGGAATAAGAAGTCTAGAAGAATATTTTGCATTTAAAAATTCCTTCGGAAAAAGTTTTTATTTAATTTTCATAGAAACTGATGCAAAAATAAGATACCAAAGAAGAAAACTTCAAGATAAAAATTTTAATTTAAGTTTTGAAGAATTTCTAGAAAGAGATAAAAGAGATGAAAAAGAACTCAATCTAAAGGAATTAAAAGATTTAGCAGATTTCGTTATAGAAAATAATTCTAGTTTAGAAGATTTTTATAAAAAAATTGATTTAATAGTTTCTTCATTAATTTAAATTATAGATGAAGACACGACGGTCAGCAGAGAGATGAAGAAGGGTGTCGAATTCTGATTCTACAACTTTTCTTTTTCTGATTCTAAAAGCATTTTACAAGCTAATATATGACTACACTCTTCTTTTTTCAAAGAAAACCATTTACAATCGCAACTAAACTCATCCTTAATCTTATCGTAAATAACATAATGAATGTCTTCATATCCTTTAACTGTAAAATGTATTCTTAATTCATTTTCAAAATCTTTACTTACTCTACCCTCTCTTAATAATTTTCTTGCTTTGATTTTTTTCCAAGCATATCTTATACCCATAAAAGTATTAAATGATTTTAGTTAGATTGTTTAATATCATAAATCATAAATTCGCTATGCTTTTCTTTAACATAAAGACCAGGGAGGAATAGGGAAAATTTTCTGAAAGCCGGGGCCGGGATTCGAACCCGGGATCTGCGGGTTTCTATCGATCATTATTCACAAAACCCTGCAGCCCGCCGCGTGAAGCCACTCCGCCACCCCGGCATACATAATAAATAATCTCAAAATAATTATTTTCTAAACAATTTTACAAACTTTTTAAAATTCTCTATAACATATTTTTCTTTTAGTAATTCCTTTATATCTGAATTAGAATGATAAAAAGAGTAAAACTCTTTAATATTTTTCGAACTTATACTTGAGAAAACTTTTATTTTGTTCTCATATTTTTCAAAATTTTTTATAGGAAATGCCTCTCTTTTTAAGAAACTGTCACCTTCTATAAAACTAGCTTTATCAAAGCCTATGCAATCAACAACCACTATTTCCTTCGATGTTTCAAAAAATTTTTCAAACTCACTTTCAGCAATTCTATATCCATAACCCCAATAAGGTTTATCATAAGAAAGTTCTTCAGAACCACAAATAAAAAATAAATTTTCTTTCATAACATCTCTGAAAGTAGCTAATAGGCTTAATAGAAAGGCTGTACCGCTAGAATTATCTACTGCTCCATTTAAAACTGTATCGTAATGCGTAAAAATTAATCTTTTCGGATTTTTAAAATTTCCAACAATTATATTAAAACTTTTAAACTTTTCCTTTTTTATTTTTACTTTTCCTCTAACATTTTCTGCCTCTAAAATTCTTTTCACATCACTCCTTCTTATAGTAATAGATGGCACACTATAAAATGTAGCTAAAGATATTTCTCTAGAGTACGGATTAAATGCAATGTTAGGCTCTTGAAAATCCTCTCTTATTAATATGTTCGATACTAGATTTTTATCCCCAATTTTTCCGCTAACGAATGAAGATGGTAAAGATTCTATTTTTAATCCATCACAAACCAATTCTGATTTTCCATTAGGAACAATATTTATAAAATCTTGAGTTTCATAACTTATGTTATTTTTCTCTAAAAATTCTACTAAAACTCTAAAAACTACTTTCTCATTTTTACCTCTTATTGGATAAAATTTTTCTAAATTTTCTATTAATTCATTGAAGTTCGATAAAAATAGTTTTAAATTAAACATAATTAATTCAAGCAGAAGTGTTTAAATATTTATCCAAAGTTTTTAGAAACGTCTCATTTATTACTTCTTGAACCTCACCAATTCTTAAATCTCCGATGGGTTTTTTTAACTCTTCAATTTTTTGTCCCACTTTTTTAGCGATGTCTTCAAACAAGGGTTGCGAAACAGAGATACTATAAATATTGTTGACATTACCTCCTATTTTCCTTAATAAATTAGTATGTTTTCCTATTTCTTCCTTCGTTGGATATTGAATTTTAATAATCGGAAATTCTGCTCCTTTGCAATATTCCGCAAATCCAAAAACTTTATTTACAAAATTTACATCATACTCAAAATTGTCAAAAAGATAAAGTGCTGGCATTACACCTTCATATTCTCCATAGTGACCTAAAACAAATAAAGGATAGTAATCTCTAGCATCAGGCCTCCAGTTATCGTTGTCGAAAAGTTTTCTTTCTAAATCTTCTTTGTTCATTTCACCTATGTTATGTGGATATTGATGTCCTGTTTCTTTTTCTATTAAAAAGATTTGTTTGGGAGTAAAACCATACTTAACTAATGTTCTAATCATTTCTCTAAATTCGGAACTGATATCTTTTAAGGAAAAAATTTCCTGAGGAAAATAGTTAAAAACATATTCTGCAAAATCCTTTCCATCTATTTTTAAATATCTTATAGTAACTCCATCTTTAATTCCAAAATGATTTAGCCTATTTAATAAATTTATCTGTTTTATCTTTGTTTTTCCTTCATTTTCATAAATAAATATACGCTTGACAGCAGAAGAAATATCAGAGTTCTTTGAACTATATGGCAAATCTGAATATGCAAATAAACTCCATTTTTTATTAAAATTGAGTGTATCATAATTAAATACATCAGACAACAACTTGTTTAGAACATATAGTTGAAAAGTTTCAAAACCTAATGGATTAATCACTTGTCTATATAAACCTAGATATGTTGACTTTCCATATAGACTTTCTAATTCTTTTAATGCATTCTTTGCATCTGATACTTTATAAAATTCTTCCAAAAGTTTTTTAGCACACTCTCTCCAATGATAATTTTTTTGTTTCCTCTCTTCTTTCAATTCTCTAAAAGTCTTACCACTACTAATATAAGGTACTATTATAGAAGAAAGTATTACTAAACTTTCATTATGGGGGTCTTATGGTTTGATTACCACACCCCCAGAGAATTTTTCAGTAAAACCAAAAAACCAGAATATACATGTATAAATAAAATAGACTAATAATGAGATTTCCCTTATATGCAATTTTTTAATACCCAAAATCATAATTTTTTATTTTATTAATAAAGATAAGATATTTATACTTTTTCTTAAGTATTTGGAATATTTTATATGATTGATGTTCACTGCCACCTAAGCACTAAAAAATTCAGAGATTTAGATAATCCTATTCGAGAAAAAATAGATGAATATAAAAATTATTTAAAAGCAATAATAGATTCAGCACCAAACTTTGAAGAAGCGAAAATTTCGCTAGAAATTTCAGAAAAATACAAAAACTTCATCTTCAGCTCTTTGGGTTTACATCCAGTTGATGCTTTAAACTATACTGAAAAAGAAATAGATGAATATATAGAGTTTATAAATGAAAACAAAAAGAAAATAGTTGCGATAGGAGAAATAGGCTTAGATTATTATTGGATAAAAGAATCTCACAAAATCCAAAAACAAAAAGAAATTTTTAAGAGATTTATTGAATTGGCAAAAGATTTAGACAAGCCAATAGTAATTCATGCACGATTAGCTTTTGAAGATGCACTAAAGATTTTAGTGAATGAAGATGTTAAAAAAGCTTTATTCCATTTTTTTGATGGAAAAGTTAAAGTTGCGAAAGAAATAGTTAAAGAAGGATATCTAATAAGTATTAACAATCAAATATATAAGAATCCTGCAATTCAAAATGTCGCAAAAGAAATAGATTTAAACTATCTAGTTTGTGAGACAGATTCTCCATGGGCAGGAATAGGCAAAGAAATTAACGAACCAACAAATGTAAGAATTTGTATTGAAGAAATTGCAAAAATCAAAAATTTGCCAAAAGAAGAAGTCGAAAAAATAACAGATATTAACGCCATAAATTTCTTTGAATTGGAATTATGAAAGAAAAGGAAGATTTAAAAGAGATAGCTAAAGAAGAAATCGAAAAAATGGAAAAAGTTTTTAAAAATCTAAAAATTATTGAAAACTCCGAAGTTATCGATTTAGCAAAGAGATATTTCGAAGATGCTAAATATTTTTTTGAAAAAGAAGATTATATAAGAGCTTTTGAAGCAATAGTTATTAGCTGGAGTTATATTGATGCTTGCCTGCATTTCAAAAAAGTTGAAATTCCAAAGGAATTACAAAAATACTTTACTATTTAAACTCTCTAAACCTTTATATCACACTCTGTTCTAGAGTATATCCAATATGCTTTACCAACTTCTAATTTTTCTGGGTTTTTTATCCATTTTCCTTTTTCATAAATATACGCAACCCTAATACCATCGCACTGCTTTTTTAATTCAGAAAATGATATTTCTTTCCCCCCTACTCCAAAAAGATTCCACCCTCTTTTAATTTTAATATTTCTATCTTCATCTAATAAGTCCCCCTCTAACCCTATACTACAATCATTTCTAGTATATATAAAGTATCCTTTGCCAGATTCCGCATCTTCTAATTTGCTTAATTTTCTCCATTTATTATCTTCATATGTCCATATGGAAGAAATTAAACAATCTGTGTTATTTATTTTAAAGTTTTTAACAGGAATAGAAATCATATTCCAACCTCTATTTAACTCCAATAAATATATTGATGGTGGTAAACCCGGAGGTGTATTAGTTTCATTTTCTTCAGATTCGTTTTTCTCTGTTTTTTGTTCGCATATTAATTCCACATAATCTGAAGCTACTTCTTTTCCTTCATAAATAGCTTTAAAATAATATTTTCCACTTTTTAAGGGCAAGGAAGTGGAGTTTATACAACTTATTGCTCCTGTTACTTGAAGTTTAGCTCTACAGAAAAGATCACCATTTGGAGCTATTATATCTACATACTTGTTGCAAGATATATGATATCTGGTAAAATTATAAGATAAAGTAACTTGAAACAAAGATTTAAAAGTTGAACTTAAATTTTTACATTCTTCTGCGGATAATTTAGCTGTTTTCGTCCACCAATGTTTTGGATTAAGATAAACTACTGAAAGTTTCATTGGCGTCTTTACTTCACACTGTTGTTGAGTTTGTTGCTGAGATTGTTGTTGAGTATCTAATGATGGGTCACATATCAACTCTACGTAATCACTAGCAATCTCTCTTCCATTATAAACTGCTTTGAAATAGTATTTTCCGCTTTGTGAGGGTAAAATAGTTATTTCTCTGCAGCCTATTGTTCCGGTTTCTAAAGAAATACTACAAAACTTATTACCATTTGGAGCTATTATATCTATATATTTACCTTTACAATCTCCAGATGTTGTGTAATAAATTATAACATCAAAGTAAAAACTCAAACCATTAGGATTATTTTTACATTGAGATTCCGCTATACGAATTGTTTTCAAAAATCCTGGATTAACAACAGAAAATCTTGATAATTGTACTTGACATTCTGATTGAGAGAAAGTCAAAGAATTAAATAAATAAAAATATACTAATATAGAAAAACTCAGTAAAAACAATGTCAAAAACATTCTTCTCATAACATTATTTTTTAATAAAATATTTAAATTTAAGATTTAATGAACTCTAAAACTTCATATTCTTTAGCTTCTACAACACTTCCAAAATTCATAACATTGATAGCAGCAACTGCAGATGCAAACCTTAATGCTTCCTTAACATCTCTAACCTTAAAGTAATAATGAACAAAACCAGCTGTAAAACTATCGCCAGCACCTAAAGTACTAACGACTCTAACCTTAAAAGCTTTTTGTTTAATTTTAGAATTGAAATCATAATAGACTGAACCTTTTTTCCCTAAAGTTATTATAACTCTTCTAAAATGTTTTAATAAAACTTTTGCTGCTCTATCAATACTATTAGTTTTAGTTAGTTCTTTAGCTTCTTCATCATTTAGAATTATTAATTCTGCTTCTTTAAAAATGTTTAATAATCTTTTTTCTCTTCTTATTACTGAAATGCTTGGATTAAAAACAAAAAATTTATTGTATTTCTTCGAAAGTTCAAAAAGTTTTTTATAGATTTCATAAGAATTTTTACCACAACTAGTTGCTATTATTACATCGCTTTTCTTAATAAACTCTTCTTTAATATCTTTCACATCTAAATTCTCTGAAGCACCTTTGCTAGCCAAAACAACTTTTTCTCCATTTTTCATCAAAATTACTGAAAAACCAGTAGATTCCTTATCGTATGGAATATAATATTTTACATTGTGCTTCTTAAGAAAATCAAAAATATAGTTTGCATACAGATCTTTTCCGACTCTAGAAATTAGAAAAACTTCATTGCCTAAATTAGATAAAGTGCATGCAACATTTAATGCTGAACCTCCAACTGAAAATTCAATCAAATCCAAATTATATTTGCTACCTAAATTTAAAATTAGTTTATCTTTTGAAACTTTAACATTATCTTCAAACTTGCAAACAATATCAATTAAAGCACTTCCAATTACTAAAGCTTTCATAAAATTTTATCAATCTCTTTCAAAAACTTTAGTTTATCTTTTGATTTTGCAAAAGCGCTCGCTATCAAAACTCCTTTTGTTCCTAAATCTTTTGCAATTTTAACATCTATAGCTTCAGAAATTCCTGCGCCACAAATTGGAATATTTTTAACAATTTTGACAAATTCTTTCAAACTCTCTGCTTTGTATTTCGATATTGCTTTTCCGCTACCTATCAATTCAGGAACTTCATAAGCAATGTAAGTTGGATTTAACTTATCTATAACTTTTGCTTCCTTCAAATCCTTAACACAGACCATTGTTTCTAATCGAGTTTTTTTGGAATAATTAACAAACTTGGAAATCTCTTCATATGAAATTCTATTTTCATAATGATTCAACAAAATCCCATCAAAATTAACTTCTTTTAAATAATCTAAAGGAATGTGCCCAGTAAAGCTTCCATATGTTTCTGCGTATTTGTTCAAAGATGTGTATAATTTCAAATATCTTCTTTTCAAATTTGCCACTAAACTAACATCTGCTGGATTTACTATAGCTATAACTTTTATTTTTCTAAACTTTTTATCAATTTTTCTAATAACTTTCAATGCGTTATTACCCACTAACTCTTTATACGCTTTAAAGTTCAATGCAACAATCATAATTATTTTATGTTCAAAGATTTACTAAAAGATAAAATTCCAATAGATATATTAGAAAAAATTCCTAGAAGTTTTGATATTATTGGTAATAAAGAAAAAGCGCTTGCGATAATAGATTGGGATGAAAGTTATGATAAATACAAAGAAGAAATTGCAAAAGCAATAATGAAAACAAATAAAAACGTTAAAAGTGTTTTGTTTAAAAAAAGCTCAAGAAAAGGAGAATTCAGACTATACGATTTTGAAATAGTTGGAGAAAAAAATACAGAAGTTATTCATAAAGAGTTTGGATATTTACTAAAATTAGATCCAACAAAGGTTTATTTTTCTCCTAGAGAATCAACAGAAAGACAAAGAATTGCCTCTATGGTCAAAGATAATGAAAAAATTTTGTATTTGTTTAGTGGAATTGCACCTTTTGCAGTCGCTATTGCAAAAAAAGTAAATAATGTGAAAATATATTGTGTTGAAATAAATAAAGTTGCTGTTAAATATGCTGAAATAAATAAAAAGTTAAACAAAGTTGAAAACAAAATATTTAATATAGTTTGTGATGTAAAAAAATTGAAATTGAAAGAAAAATTCGATAGAATATTAATCACTTTACCACTTTCAAATGAAAATTTCTTATTAAAAGCCTTAGAATTTGCAAAAAACGGAACAATAATTCATTATTATAACTGGGGTAAAGAAGAAAATCCTTTTGAAAATGCTATAAACCATCTAGAAGAAGCCAAAAAGAAGTTTAACACAGAATACAAAATAATTAACAAATCCATAGTTTTGCCCTATGCACCAAAAATATATAAAGTAAGGATAGATGCAGAGATTTACTTTCTGTGATTATTCTTCCTCTTCTTCCCACTCTTCCTCTTCTTCCTCAAACTCTTCTTCAAAGTCTTCTTCATCCCACTCCTCTTCCTCCCAGTCTTCCTCTTCTTCCTCCTCCTCTTCTTCTTCTTCGTCGTAGTACTTGAAGACCATACAAAGATATAAGAATTAAATATTTATATCTTTCGGTTTTTATTGTGTAAAGGCATAAATATTTTAGGGTGGGGCCTCCGGTGGGGGGCTGGGCCTCCCCTACGGCAGCTAATAGCTGCCGTGGCAAACGGTCCATAACGGCCGCCGTAGCTTAGGGAAGGTAGGGCAGCTCAATAGGATCCAGCCGTAGGCTATGAAGTAAACACTCCTACAGGGCAGTTAGCACAGCGAACCTGGTGAGGCCCGAAAGGGAGCAGCCATAAGCTGTGCTGACTGCGTTTGTAGGAGTGTTTATGAGCCGAGGGCTGGGTAAATCCTATTGGGCTGTCCTATCGACCCTAAGCGCGCCCCACCCATTTACTTTTTAAATTAAAAACAAGATTATTATTTAGTATGGCGAAAAAAAGAAAAGAGAACAACAATAATGTAATTATGTTAGCAGTAATAGTAATAGTTATTGGAATTATTTCGATTTTTGTTAACCTTCAGAAATATTTTGCTTCAAAATCTATAAATCAAACATCATTCAGCATAGAAAAACCTTTTGCAGGATTCTCATCAACCTTTTCATCTAATTATACAAAAGTAGAATTTCCATTATTAGCTGTAGATGAAAATGGTAATGGTGCGGTTACAAAACTTATAGTAGAAATAAAAAATGGATCTGGAAAAGTTCTAGTAAACATTGAAAATTTACTATTTTGGGTCGATACTCAAAATTCTATAAGAATTGCTAAAAATCTTGCAGAAAAAATAACAAAAGTTAATACATCAAATTTGGATATAATATATACAATAGAAGTTAACGCATCTTTAGTTGGTGGACCCTCTGCTGGAGCTGCTATTACAATAGCTACTATAGCTGCTCTAACTCAAAAACCCATTAATAAAAGCGTAGTTATTACTGGAACAATAGATGAAGATGGAAATATTGGAGAAGTTGGGGGGATAAAAGAGAAGTGCAAAGCAGCAAAAGATTATGGAGCAAAGATTTGTTTAGTCCCAAAAGGCCAATCAAAAGAAGTTGAATTCATTCCAAAAAGAAGTTGTACACAAATAGGAAACTTTGAAATTTGTAGAATTACATATGAGACAAAAGAAATAGATATTTCAAAAGAAGTCGGAATTAATGTAATAGAAGTTTCAAACATCTATGAAGCAATGAAGTATTTCTTTGAATAAATGTTTCTTAGAAACTTTATAAACATTCTTATTGCTTCCATTTTTTGTGGAATTTCGTTTGGATATATTTTGGGTTTAAACTATTTTATCTCCTTTATTTTATCGTTTTTAATTCTTTTTGTTTCGTTTCTTTTTGCTTATCTCTATTCAGAAAAAAGATATGTTAAACCTATTTTTACTTTATTTATTCCAGGAATGATAATTTCACTAATTCTTATGGTATTCAAGATTCCTATCTTCCCTATATTGTCAATATCGGATATTTTCTACTATTCAAAAGCAAGAAAAATATTCCAGCAAAAAATTTCTTCCCTAGAAATTGGAAGGATTGCAAAAACATTTATTTTGATGACATTCATTTTCAGCATGATAGGAATAATTATAAAAAACTTTTATCTATCTTTTATACCATCCATACTCATAATTTCATTTTTAATACCATACAAAAACTCTTTTGGTTCTATATTATTTTTCTATGATATTAAATTTTTTGCGATAGTTCTAATTTCTACTATAATTTTTATATTTATCTCTTTTGGATTTAGTTTTTAGATTATGGAAGCCTGGAAATTACATGCAATTTTACATATAGTAATACCTATAATTATATTTGTACTATCCTTAATTTACATTCAAGAATTAAGTTTATTGGAAAGGTTTTTCGCAATATTTTTAGGTTCTTTATTGCCAGATATAGACCATCTAATATATTTAAAGTACATGAGGTTTAGAAGCTTCAAAGATTTTTTATTATTTAACATAAAAAGTGATAGGTATAGAAGAGGTTTTTTACTTTTTCATAATTTCATTTTTATTTCTATATTAGCAGTATCAATACCTATAATAATGTTCTTTAGTATTTTTTGGGCTTTGTTCTTCTTAGCATTTTTAATACACTTGATATTTGACTTCTTTGAAGACAGAATATTAATAAGATTTACTTCTTACTGGAAATTCGGAAAATAAATTTAAGCCACAAAAATAATTTATAATATGAGAGAAAAATTTCTGCCAATCATGTCTTTCTTCTCGTCGTTTATTATAATTTTTTTTATAATCTACATTTATACAAACAATATAATTTTTTCTAATTCTACCAATCCTACTTTATGTAGCACTCAAACAGAATATAGAGAAATATGTGATGGTGACAAAATTATTAATCAAACAAGAAATTGTAATATTTTTTGTAGCAACTGCGATACTAAAGAAAATTGTGAAATAAAGTGTGAAGATTGGAAAAATTATTCGTACTTTGATTGCAATAAACTAAACAGGTGGGATTGCAAAACTAACAAAATAAAATGGTATATAGATTATACATGTAAAGTAGATAATTCTGGAAAAGCTTATTGTGATATAAATTCATATGGGAACGAAACTTATTGTGGAATATCTTATGAAACAGATAATGGTGATGATCCATACAATTTTGGAATTGTTATAATTAACAGATGTGAAGAAGGTAATTGTATTACAGAAAGATTTGTTGATGAGTGTTATGGAATCTGTAACCGAAGCGGATTAATAGAATATTGGATTAATAGTCCAGATGATTATTATCCAAAAACTTCTTTATATCCAAATCTTTTTTCTAATTCTTCCTATTGTTATTCTGGTAAAATATATAGAGATAAAGAAGGTCCTTCCGTCACTTTAGAGTCAGAACCCTTTACATGGAAAAGTTCTGACATATCTATAAAAATCAAATGCGTAGATTCTAAGATAAGTTGTGAAAGAGATTTAGAAAGTGGTTGTAATAGGTATTACATCGACCTAAAGAGATTAATATAAATTATAGAGATTAATATAAATTATGAAGATTGATATTATATTTTTTACTTTTTTAATATTTCTCTCTATTCTTATAACAATACCAAATATAACATATTCCGGCTATAATGAAACTCTAATTTCTTGCGAGTCTAATTGTAATGGAAAGGCAAATTGCTATACATATGGACAGAATGTAACTATGAATGGAGTAACTTATTATTGCTGCCCGAATGGTTGGTCAAGATCTCCTAATTGTTCATCTTGCACTGTATTTAATGTTTTTATTACAAAATTAAGCCCATATCCATTTTATACTACTCAATGCGGTAATGAAATACTAGTAGAAATTGAATTCATCTATGATGCATACGGTGATTGTAAAGACAGATATATAATAATTAAAAAACCAGATGGTTCTTTATTTTGTTCTGTCCCTGTTAAACCATCTCGTTTAATCTTTCCTTATAGATCTAGTAAGGATTCTTGTAAAAACTATTATAAAGTTCCTAGTAAATCTGGAAATTATGAATTTTCATGGGAATTTGAAAACATAATAAAAAAATTTGCACTGACAGTCAATTGTGAAAAAGAAACAGAGTGTAATGATGGTAAAGATAATGATAATGATGGCGCGGTTGATTGCAAAGATAATGATTGTTTCTCGAATGTATATTGTGAAATTAAACAATATAGAGAAGGAAATTTTTCAAAAAAATGTCCGATAGATGAAGCTGAAGAAAATTTGTCTTGTGGATATAATAGTGTATGCATATATTACTTAAATAATACATATGTTTTTGATAATACGAACAAAACAACCTCACTAACTCAATTATCATATTATTATTGTATCGATAAAAAGCCGCCATATTTTGTTAATATAGAACACTATCCTGAATTAACATCTTATGCAGATAATACTTACGATCCCTATCCAAATTTCTATTACGATATGAATGGTATTCAAAGACAACTTACTCCAGATAAGGTAGTAATAGATAAAGAATATATTTCAATATCTGTCCAATCAAGAGATGAATATAATGGAAAAGAAATAAGTGGAGTTTCTTACTCTTCTGTAAGATTTGATGCATCTAATGAGCCAACAAAATCTCAAAGCTTTTCAGTAAGTCCTTGTCCTGGTGGAGGAAATTATCAGCCACCAGCAACTCTTAATGCAATCTTTAGAAATCTAAATATTGGTTGGGGAACTGCTAATTCATATACTCAAGATCAAGCTGGTTTATCTGCTTCTAATAACAACTATAAAGTTTACATATTTTTAGGAGCCA
>JAWAZZ010000009.1:0-22716 GCA_038997305.1 Candidatus Aenigmatarchaeota archaeon
AAACTATTCAAAGTTGTAGTGTAGAAAATCCAAAATACTTTACAGGTAAAAATAGAATAATTTGTAGATTTTATGATCCAAGAGATAAAGGAGTTAGAGCAGAAGTTTGGTTTAATCATGATTTTTACTATTTAAACGGAAAATTAATGGTTTCTAGCAAACTTAATATAATCGATTATTTAAAGTACTTTATAGCAAATAACTTCGGAAAAGTTAAAATTTTATTTAAAGCTTCTGAAACATAATTATTAAATAAATTTTAATGGTGATTGTTAACTACTTTCTATATTTGTAGCCATGTCTTAAGTCATGCTTATTATTAAGTAAAATAAAAATGACTAAAGTTTAAATTTATAAGATAAAACAAATATTAAAAATTTATATGGGTCCGTAGTCTAGCGGTAGGACGCCGCCCTGACGCGGCGGAGATCCCGGTTCAACTCCGGGCGGACCCATCAAAAATTTACTTTAAACTTATAAGAAGTATCCCAATATTTACATCCGAATTTTCTATCGTAAAAATAGTTCAAAATAGTAATGCATTGAGAAGCAAAATAAATAGTATTCCCTAAAGAAATTATTTCATCGCTATATTTTTTAGCAATTTCAAAATGTTCTCTTTCTAAACCTAAAAAATCACCTAAAACAAAAGCAGAATTTTCACTCAATTCTACATTTTCAATATAGTTGCCATTAACATCTAAGAGATATATCTTAAAGTTTTTTTCTTTATATTCTTTCAAAGTTTTTTCTAAATCGCTTTTATCAACAAAAACGCCTTTCAAAGCTTCTATAGGTTTTTCACCCTTTCTATAAAATTTAAATAAAGAAATCCTTATTAAGCTACCAATATCCTTTTTACTCCAAGGAGTTTCTAAATCAGAAACTATTTTTATTCTTATTGGTGGTTTAGGTTTTCCATAAAGAAGTAGGTTAAATTCTACATCTCTTCTTAATGCATTAGAAATAAAAAATGCATGAATTATCGAATGAATTGCAATGTCTAATCTTCCTGCTTTATAAAAATCTTTTATTTTATATGTTGTAAAGCCATGAGAAACAAAAATAAAAGATCTCATAAAATAAGTATCGCAGCTGAAATTACTGTTGTATAATCTTTTACTTTTGCCTTGTTAAATATTTCAAAGTTTTCTTCGCATTCTTCATTTAAATTACTTTCTAACATTTCCTTTGCCATTTTCGCAGCGTGACCTTCAATACCTTTCTTATAATATCCATGATATTCAGTTAAATATCCGTTAACATTTTTATTTTTAGGAATTGCAACTCCAACAGAGCTAAATATTTCCTTACCTTTTTTATTAGAAGTAAATCTTGATAATACACAAAATACTATTTGACCAGCTTTTAAATCTTTTAAACCTTCTTCTAAACTTACTATTTTTATCTTTGGTGGTAAAATGCTACTAACAGCTACTAAGTTAAACTTTTCTATTTTTGCATCTCTTAAAGCATATTCAAAACTTAATAAAGGGTCTTTAGCAATTCCTACACCTTTAGTAAAGAATACTTTTCTAGGCAAAAGCCTATTAGACATTATAAAATAAAAAATTTATTTAAGATATATATAATCAAAACCAGTATATTTCCTTAATACTTTAGGTATTTCTACTTTTTCTCCATCGAAGAAATTTTCAAATATAGCACACATAGTTCTCTCTGTTGCAACTAATGTAGAGTTTAATGTATGAACGTACTCGATGCTTCCATCTTTTCTTCTAAATCTTATATTAACTCTTCTGGCTTGATAATCTAAACAATTTGAACAACTTACTAATTCTCTATAGTTATTTTGACCAGGAAACCAACCTTCTAAATCATATTTCTTTGCAGCAATGGGTCCTAAATCTCCACTACATATATTAACTATTCTATAAGGAATTTCCAAAGATTTATAAAATTCTTCTGCATTTTGAATTAAATATTCGTGCATTTCCCAGGATTCTTCTGGTTTACAAAATATAAACTGCTCAACTTTTTCAAATTGATGAACTCTAAAAATTCCTTTTGTATCTTTTCCATGTGCGCCTGCTTCTTTTCTAAAGCAACTCGATAATCCAGCATATTTCAATGGTAAATCTTTTTCGTCTAAAACTTCGTTTGCATGATAACCTAAAATAGAAAACTCGCTAGTTGGAATTAACCATAAATCTTCTCCTTCAATTTTATAGGAATCTTCTTTATATAGCTTTTTTTGAGTTGCACCCTCCATCACAAACTCTCTAACTAAAAATGGTGTTTGTAAAATAGTAAAGCCTCTTTCAATCAAAAAATCTATTCCATATCTTATTAGTGCAAGATTTAGTATTACCAACTGATTTTTCAAATAGTAAAATCTTGAACCACTAACTTTTGCTGCTCTTAATGTATCTATAACTTTATTTTCCATTAAATCTGCGTGAACAGGAATTTCATAACTAACAACTTTGTATTCTAGGTTTGGGAATTTCTGCTTAAATTCATTTTCCTTTGATTTTTGAACCTTTGGAATTCCTACATATTTTATTGGCACATTTTCACTATCATCTTTTCCTATAGGCACACTTTCGTGAATTAAATTTGGCAAAGTTTTAAGAATTTCGTCTCTCTCTTCTAAAAGTCTTTTCTCAATATCTTCCAAAAATTTTATTTTTTCGTTTAATTTTTCCGCTTGTTCTCTAATCTTTTCATCCTTTGTTTTTGCATATTCCTCGCTTAATCTATTCCTTTCTTTTCTCAAGTTATTTATTTCTCTAGTTACTTTTCTCCACTCTTCGTCTTTTTTTAATGCTTCTTCTACTAAAGGTATTAAATCCTCTTGAAATCTCTTCTTTAGGTTTTCTATTACAATTTGTTTATTGTTTCTTAACAGCTTGATATCAAGCATAAATTAATATGAAAAATAAATTAATATGGCTGTTTTAAATGAAGTAAAAACTTTCGATACTTGCCCAAAATGTAAAAAACAAGCAAAAGTAAAGTATGAGTTAATAAGCAACAGCGAAAAATCTAGCGTAGTAGTTAAGATTTATGAATGTTCTTTTTGTGGTTATAAGGGGCCAAGAGTTTAATCTTTTTAACCTCTAATATAAACTCTTTGAATATATAAGAAAAGAAATCTAAAGATAAAAATATTGTTTTACCTATATTATGGAAATTTATGAGTGTTTCGCCAATTAAAATTATTACTAAAAACGAAACAAACAATCTAAATATAAAAGAAATATAGAAAGCATATTCTAAATTAACTTGAGAAATTATTCCCCCAACAATATTTCCAAATATAGAACCTAAACCTATAAAGATGTTTAAAAAGCTAATTTTTTCTGTCATTCCAAAGTTTTTTGTTATATATGTTGTATGTAAAATACTAAACAGATTCCAAGCAATTCCAGAAACAAAAGATAACATCAAAATTATTTCAAAATTTTTCGTAGTAACCCATATTAATGGTATTAACGAAATGAAAAACGTTGAAAATTGGAATAGACTTATAATATCAAATTTTTTATCTAGCCTTTTTATAACAGAAGAAAATAGTAAGAAAATTAACATTTCTGTAGCAGTTACTAGTGACCATTCAAACTCAGATTTTCCTAAAACTTTTTTCAAAAAAATGGAAAAAAATGGACTAGCGATACCGACAGCAAAGTAAAAAACAAAAAGAAACAAAGCATATCTTCTTAGTTTTTCGTCTTTAAATGTATTTTTTAACTTCTTAAGAACGTCCTTAATATTCCTTATCTTTTCGTTTTCTATATTATTGTTTTCAAATTCTATTTTTTGCAAAATAAAAACAGAAAAAATCGACAAAATTAATGGGAAGTAAAAAATTAATGAGAAATAAGAAAATGTAGATATTAAAAGTCCAGAAATTATTGTTGTAGTTAGTGTTGCAAACGCATATATTATAGCTAGGTTAGAAATTTTTTCGTATCTATTTGTTACAAAGGTTTTCGATATAATCCAAGTATAACAAACCGAAATTAAAGCACTTGATATAGCCCTCAAAAATATTGCAAATAAAAAAATAATTTCATCTTTAGCATAATACAGAAGCAATATAGACAAACCCCAAATTATTAGCGAAATGGAAAAAACATTCTTTATAGTTCTCGGGTTTACTAAAAATAAAGATATGAAAAAAGTTAAAATGTAAGAAATGTTTAATAATGCATTAAAACCTCCTATAAAAAGATTTGAGAAACCTAAATATAGTGCATATAATGTTATGAAAGGAACTATTATTCCTGAACTAATATCCATTAAAAGTTCGAGATAATAAATTTTTTTACTCATTAAAATATTTTGTTTTTATGTACGATAAAGTTTTTAGGGCATATGATATTAGAGGGATATATCCTAATGAAATTAATGAAGATTTTGCATATAAGCTAGGAATAGCAATTTCAAATTTTTTAAAAGGAAAAAATAAAAAAGTTGTTATTGGTAATGATGTTAGATTAAGCAGCGAAAGTCTAAAAAACTCTCTAATAAATTCGTTAAACGAAAACGGAATAAACGTTATAGATATAGGATTAGTTCCAACACCTTTAGTTTCTATAGCAACAAAAATGCTCAAAGCAAGCTTAGGAGTTTCAATAACTGCATCGCATAATCCAAAGGAATGGAACGGATTCATATTAAATGATTCAAAAGGTATAGCAATAGGTTTGGGTTTTGGTTTAGAAAAGATAAAAGATTTAATGAAAGAGGGAATCAAAGAAAAAAGAAGAAAAAAAGGAAAAACTGAAAAAATAAACTTTGAAGAAAAATATATAGAATTTATAAGAAAAAGGTTTAATTTTCAAAGTAACCTAACTATAATAATAGATGCCGGCAATGGAAATGCCAGCGAAATAATTCCTAAAATCTTAAGAGAATATAACAAAGGGTTTAACATAGAACTTTTTTGTAGATTTGATGGCAACTTTCCTAATAGAGATCCTGAACCAAAAAAAGAAAATTTATCAAAGCTAATAGAAAAGGTTCTTATAGAAAAAGCAGACATAGGATTTGCATATGATGGTGATGCGGATAGAATTGTTATAGTTGATGATAAAGGTAATGTTTTAACTTCTCATCAAATACTCTCTTTGTTAATGCAATCTTATGGAAATAGAATGAAAAACAAAAAAGTTGTTGTAGAAGTTTTAAGTTCTTTAGCTGCTCTAGAAGAAATAAGAAAGTATAAGGCAAAACCAATAATTTCAAAAGTTGGAAGAACTTATATTCAAAATGAAATGTATAAAAATAAAGCATTATTAGCTGCGGAAATTTCCTACCATTTCTATTTTAAGGAAGCATTTTACCAAGATGATACTATTTTTGCAACTCTAAAGATTCTAGAATTACTCTCAAAAGCAAACAAAAAAATTTCAGAATTAATTAAAGATGTTCCAAACTATTTCTATGAAAGTAAAAGAATCGAAATATCTGACGAAAAAAAGTTTAAATTTGTGGAAAGTTTAGAAAAAGAATTTGAAAATTATAGAATAGAAAGAATAGATGGAATAAAAGTTTGGATAGATGATGAAAGTTGGATATGTATAAGGGCATCTAATACAGAGCCAAAAATTTCTATTGCTTACGAATCTAAAAATCAAAAAAGATTTGAAGAGTTAAAGGAAATAGCAAATAAAATTGTCGAAAAGGCAAAAAGTTTTTAGTGGGCGGGGGGAGATTCGAACTCCCGACCTCCCGGTTATCAGCCGGGCGCTCTGCCGCTAAGCTACCCGCCCACGAAAATCTATCATAAATTAATTTCTTTAATGATTAAATTTTTAATTTCTTCATAAGTTTTGTTCCAACTTTCTCTAGTTAAAAAATAAACCTTACCAAAAGTTTCAAACTCCTTTATGTATGCTCTATGAAGTGTTGCCAATAGGTTTATTTTGCTATTAATAACTTCCTTTATAAATCTTTCAAAATCTTTACTTAACATTTCCATCTTACCTATTTCGTCTATTATTAAAAGTTTTGCATTCAAATTAATCTTTTTGATTATTTCCTCTAAAACATCAAGATTTAAGTAATATCCTGCGTATGATATATTATAATTAAATTCGTTTTTTCTAGAAGCAAAAAGATATTCCTTTTCTTCATCAATAAAAAATATTTTGAAACCAATTCTATAGTTATTTTTTGAAATTTCTTCTGTATAAAATCCAGAAATTTTAATTTTTTCTTTAAACTCTTCATAAATCTTTTTAATTAAAGTTGTTTTGCCGCTTTTTGGCAGTCCAGAAATAAAAATCTTCATTAATTTAAATCATTCTTCTTAATAAATTGTTAATTTCTTTTCCTATGTATCCTAAAATTCCTTCTGGATATTCTAATTTTTTGCTCTTTTTTAAGCCACCCTTTGGAGGATGCAATCTAAAGACTCTTTTAAATTCGCTAAAATCTTTTAATTTTTTCTTTCCTTCGTAAAGCAATTCAGCCAATTCCTCAAAAGAATTTATTCCATATTTTTTTAAATCTTCTATTTCAACTTTTTTATCTCCAATCTTTTTCAATCTCTTTTTCAATAACAAAACTAAAGTTTCCTTATCTATTTCTCCGTAGCTGACATAGTTTTTAACTTTTTTTAACATTCCTAAGATTGATGGCGTATTTTCTACTAATACACAAGAATTGATGTATCTCAAGTTTAGAAGCAAAAGAGTATCTTTTATTTCTTTCGATGCTTTAATCCCGCTTCGCATCCTTATTACTGCTAATAACATAGAAATGATATTTAAATTTAAAAGATTTAAATTTTATCTACTTTATCTATTCCTAGAACATCGAAGCAAAATTCTAGCACTTTTTTAGTTAAAAGAAGTAGAATAACTCTTAACTTTCTCTTTTCTTCGTCTTTTTCATCTATTATTCTGCAATTTTCATAAAATATGTTGAATGTTTTACAAAGTTTGTATGCATAATTTGCGATTTGGTTAATCTCCAAAGTCTTTGCAACAGAATTAATAACACTTTCAAACTTTATTATTTCTCTTGCTAATTGATTTTCAAACTCATTTAATTTGCAATTAAATTTACTAACATTTAAATTTGCTAGATTTTTTATTATAGAGTTTATCCTTGCATAAGTATACATTAGATAAATTGCTGTGTTTCCATCTATTCTTAATGCCTCATTAAAATCAAATATTAAATCTTTATCTTTGTCTAGTTTTAGCATTTCATATCTTAAACAACTTTTTACAATTTTTTTAACTAAACTTACATCTTCAACATTTCTCTCCTTTAAAACTTTCATAACTTTTTCCTCAAATTTTTTAACTAGATCATCTATATTAACTATCAAACCTTTTCTTCCGCTCATTTTTACAACATCTTTTTCGCTCTCTATTCCTAATTCTTTTGCAGCATTTTTAGATAAAAGAACTAAACCATATGAATAGTAAATATACTTTTTGTTAGAAATTTCATTAATTAAATTTTGGATTACGTACTGATTTTCTGCCTGTTCTCTTCCAATTACGTTAATAGATAAATCGAAGTTTTCAAAATCATCCATTTCTTTCCCATTATAATCGGTTTGATACAAATCCTTTCCATTAGGTTGAGTCAAGAATTTAGAAAATAAAAATCTTTTGGAAATTAATGAATGTTTCCAAAATGCATATGCAATATCCTTTGCTAAATAAGTTAGAGTCCCATCGCTTCTTATTAATACAAGTTTTGTCGATTTAGAAGGTATAACATATGTCCCAGCTTTTCTCTTTATTATCGAAGAAGAATAATCGTCTAATTTTTCAACAATCTCTTTATTTTCATCGATGTATTCTATTTTTTTCAACTCTTTCAATTTATTAAATGTTTCGTTCCACAATCCAAATCTTATGATGTCGCTTTCTTTGTTTATGAAATCGTAATATATATCGAAATACCAGATTGTTTCTAATTGAGATTTCAAAACTTTTTCTACAATTTTTTTGTTTAGTTCAAAAGTAAAACTGTTTTCTTCCTCTAATTCTTTAACGATTATACTTTTAAGTTTTTTCAGGTTTTCATCTTTTTCTAAAAGTTTGTTAACTTCGGAATAAATTTTGCCACAATAGATATCGAATTTTTCGTTAGTTTCGATTGGTCTATTCAAATACTTAAAAGCTATTAACAATTCTGCCATTTGAGCCCCTGTATCATCTATATAATTAGCTACAAAAACTTTATTACCTAATAATCTTAAAAACCTTGCAATACTATCTCCTAAGCAAGCATTTCTTAAATGCCCAATATGTAATGCTTTGTTTGGATTTGCACTAGTATGTTCAACTAAAATTTTATTTGCTATTTTTATCTCGAATCCAAATTCCTTTAAAATTTTGGGCAATAAAACTTGCCAATTTAAGTAGATGTTATAGAAATCTCCAATTTTTTCAAAAGATTTTACTAATTCATTATTTTTTAAAATTTTTTCGATTTCCTTTTCCAAAATTTCAGGATTTATCCCATATTTTTTGGAAAGTTTTTTAATATTAAAGCTAATATCTCCATATTTATCTTTTATTTCCACATCTTCAAAGCTTAAGTTTAATTTTTGTAATAAATTTTTTAACATAAATTTATGGATGTATTTGATTTATTAAAGCTTGGAACGTTAACTTTACTATACACAAAAGCTAGTATAGATGATATAAAAACTACAGAAATTCGAGATTTTGATGTTTATTTTTTTATTTCTGCTCTTGTTTTTTTAAACTTTTTGCAAATTATATATTATAAAGATTTTAATATTTTAACAAATCTTATTGTTAGCACTTTCATTTTTGGTTCTATAGGATTTTTACTATATTTTACTGGCCAATGGGGTATGGGTGATTCTTATTTACTACTTGCGTTCGGTTTGTTAAACTTATTTAGCAATGTCTTGGAAATTATTAATTGGATTTTAGTGACTTTTGTTTTTGGAATTTACTTTATTTTTGTATATTCTTTCCTTTTTATAATCATCTCTAAAAAATACAAAAAAATGAAAATGTTAGAAAGTTTTTCGATGTTCTTATCTTTAATGCTTTTAACGATTTCGCTATTCTTAATGATGTTAAAAGAAATTTTTGCGGCACTAATTTCTATACTAATATTCTTATATACTTCAATTCCTTTTTTAAACTTCGCAAAAAATAGTTTAATAAAGAAAATAAAAGTTAGCGAGTTAAAAGAAGGTGACGTACTATTAGAATTTAAATTTTGGCGAGGGATTACAAAAAAAGAAATTGAAGAACTAAAAAGAAAAGGTATTAAATATGTTTATGTTAAAGAAGGAGTAAGATACGCTCCTACATTTCTTTTTGTTTTAATTGTCTTTATTTTTGAAAAAGTTTTTGGAATTACTATTTTTTCTTTTTACCCTCTAAATTATTTTCTAATTTAATTGCTTCATTAACTAATCTTAATATCGAGTTGCAAGCAGCTAAAATATGAGAAAAGTTTTCATCTTCTATTTCATAAACAATTGAAGAGTTTTTCATATACAATTTTTCTTTTTCCTTTTTAATATCTGGCATTAATGATTCAAATATTCTTTTAGCAATATCATCATTTTCTAAATTAATTTCTAAAGTAACTTTTTTCATAATTTAGATTTTGCTTAAAATAAAATTTAAATTATGCCTGCAAATTTGCCAGCTGAATGGTATGCAATAGAGAAAAAATACTTAGAAGCAAAAACATTAGAAGAAAAAATATTCTGGTTAGAAAAACTAATAGGGAAAACTCCTAAACATAAAGGTACAGAAAATTTATTGGCAGATTTGAGAAAAAGATTATCAAAATTAAAATCTTTGCTAGAAAAGAAAAGCAAAAAAGTTGGAGGCACATATACTTATTTTAAAAAAGTCGGAAGTGTAATAGTTAGTATTTTAGGAATTGCAAACTCTGGAAAAAGTTATTGGTTGAATAAGCTTTGTAACACAAATTTAGAAAGCAGTGAAATAGAATACGAAACAAAAGAACCAAAAAGTGGAATTTTTGTTTTCGAAGGAATAGAATTTCAATTGGTTGAAATACCTTCTTTTTTTCTTTCTAAGCATATGTGGATTCCAAGAATTTCAGATGCAAACATATTTTTAATTTCAGATGCTTTAGATTTAGATTCTCAATTAAAAATTTATGAAGAAGTAAAGAATAAATACGAACTAAATAACGTGTTTTTAGTTGTTAACGATGTTTTGAAGAAAGAATTAAAAATAAATGCCCTTAAAATGAGTGAATATGAAAAAGTTTTTTCAGAAATATGGAAATCTTTAAATAAAATAAGAGTATTTACGAAACCTCCAGGAAAAGAGGTTAGCGAAAAAGCCTTAATATTAGATAAAAATTCTACAGTATTCGATGCCATAAGGGAAATAGACGAAAGAATGATAGAAAAATTTAAGAGTTGTATTGTATATAGAAACGGGAAAGAAATAAGAGTTGGGCAAAACTTCATTCTGGAAGATAAAGATATAATAGAAATAAGAACAAAAGCTTAATTCTTGGGCCGGGCGGGATTCGAACCCGCGACCTACGGGTCTCTTCATTATTTCAGAGCTTTTAGTTCTTCGCTAAAAGCCCGCCGCTCTACCATGCTGAGCTACCGGCCCAATAAAATAATAAATAAACTTTATAAAATTTTTATTGTAAAAAATCTACATCATGTTGGCATAATAAAAAATCTTAGCTTAGTTATATATTAGAAAGTTTTCTAAAAAGATAGATAAAGTAAAAAGTATAAAAAAGAGATGGAATGAATCGCTATATCTCTACTTTATACTTCTTTAAGTTGTTGATTAATGTGTCTATATTATTTATTTTTGCTTTATATTCGTTTTTTATTGCTTCATAAAGCTTGTCGAATTTATCTTCTCCTTCGGTTACTTGAATTTTATATTTAGTTAACTTGTTAGTTATGTTATTATTTACATCCTCTGACTGTTTCTTTAAATTAGACAATCGTTCTGATAATATCTTGATTTTCATATATGGATTTAACTCTTTTTCAATGAAACTTTTTGTTAATTCTTCCAATTGATTAATATACTCAGTAAGCTTGCTTAAGTCATCAATAAAGGCTTTTTTGCCTTCTTTTCTGCTTAAGTCATAATTTTTATTCTCAAAATTTTTTATGCTACTTATTATGCTATTATATTTTTCAATGTATTCACTGTTTAATCTTTTCTTTTCATTTTCGTTTGAAATTTTACTTATATACTCATTTATTCTATTTACTATAAATTGATTTATTTGGTTTTCCAAATCTTCTATAACTCTTCCTAAAATTGTCTGAGGATTTATGTCTTCACTTTTTGATGAGAATATCTTAGCTATATATGACATAATTCTGCTTTCTTTTTCTTTCTTCAATTTTTTAATAGATTCTCTGCTGTTTTCATAAACCTTTAACACATTTCTGAACTCTTCATACATTTTATCTACTAAGTCTTTGTTATTATTGTAAAAAGATACTTTTTCTTTGTACTTCTCTAATTCTTTTTCTAGGTTTTTTATATCTTGAGATAATCTTTTATATTCATTTTCCAGGTTTTTTACTTCCTTTATTTCATTATCCATGCTCTTATACAAAAATTCTTTTTCATCAAACAATTTCTTTAGCAATTCGTTTTTAATATCTTCTGAAGCTCTTTTGAATCTATCTCTTAATACACTTAAGTATTCTGCTGCTTCTAGTGGATTTTGTGAATCTTTTAACCTATTTCTTTCATTATCTATTATTTGTTTGAATTGATTGTCAATTTGCCCATTAATGTATGAATTTACAAACTTTTCTAAAACATATCTATCGTTTTCTTGTGTAACATCCAATTTTTTAATCCTTTCTTCAATATCCTTAATACTTTTGAACTTTTCAATATATGTTTGATTATTATCTACTTGATATTCTAATTTATATTCATATCCTTTTTCTCTTTCTGACTTTTTGAAATACTTTTTGAAATTCTCATAAGCATTTCTATTGGTTTTTGCTACATAATAAGTTTCTAATGCTCCTGCAGCCGCTATTGCAGCACCAACTGGCAAAGCTACTGGTGCAAAAATTGCTGTAGCAGCTATTGGCACTGCTGACAATCCACTACCCATGAACGTTTCTCCTGCATATTTACTTATTTTATGCTTTATTTCTTCTCCCCACTTTTCTATTTTGTTTTTTATTTTGTTTAACCAGGACATAATTACTTATAAGTGATAATAAATTATATATAGATTTTAACGTTTAACCATATTGTTTAACTCATGAAGATTTCCACTAAACGATAATAATTACTCTTTAAAAATTTTATAAAATTTTTATTCCATCAATCGATATTATTTCTAAACTATTTTCGTCGACTAACTTAGAAATTATACTTTTTTCTTTTAAAATTTCTTCTATTTCTTTTCCTCCTATTAAAGAAGAAAAAGGCGGTATTATTATCAACTTCTTATTTTTTCCAAAAAATTCTTTTAATCTGAAAATTGAATAAACTCTTATATCTTCAACTTTCCTATTGTTTAAGTATAACGAAACCTTTGGATGTGCATGAGAACAAAAAACTAAGCTCGCTTTCATTACTTTTTGCAATGGATAGGCATTACCATGAAGAAACCCATATCTTTTAATCTTAAATCCTCTAGAAGTATAAATCTTTATTTTATCACTATTTACTAATTTTTCAATCATTCCATCATGATTTCCCTTAACTAAATATACTTTTTTAAATTCACTGTTTAAAAACTCAAAAAATTTTTCTAATAATTTTATTTCTGTTCTTTTTTCCGGTATGCCTATAGAATTTTTAGTGTCTCCTAAAAGGATTATTTTATTTGCTTCTGTTTTTTCTTTACACTTTTTAATATCTTCAATTACTTTTTCAGTATATGCGACGTTTATTCCTTCTTTTTTCAATTCTTCCTCTATTCCTATATGCAAGTCTCCAATAACGATAGACTTTATTTTTTCTAGATAAATGCAAGCAAAGTTTTTAACAAATTTCATTCTTCTATTATAACTTTAGATGGCAAATCTTGTATTTTATCTCTTTCTACTCTAATAATGTTTGCATTTACAATGCTTTTAAATCTTTCATCATGAGTTATAATAAAAATTTGATCAAAAATTTCTGGCAAACTTTCATTTATTATCTTCGCTAATCTAGTTATTGCGTTTTCGTCTAAGTTATGAGTTGGTTCATCTAATATAAGAATATTCATTAAAGGAGATAAAACCTTTGAAAATGCTATTCTGAGACAAATTGCAGCTAGTGTTCTTTCTCCGCCAGATGCAACTTTTTCTAAATCTATCCACCTTCCATAAGAATCTTTTATTTGTAAAATGTAGTCATCTTCGCTAACAACTAATTTCGCATCTATATAATCTTCATAAGGATATAAGCTTTTCCAATATAAAGAAAGATAATAGTTTATTGCATCTATTAACATATTTCTGACTAAAATTTGAGATTCAACGACTGCTTGCTCGAGTATATTCAAATCTTTTATTATTCTTTCTAAATTCTCTTTCTCTTTTTTTAGTTTTTCTAAATACTTTAATCTTTCTTCTAATTCTTTTTTTCTAGTTTCTAAGATTTTTAGTGTTTGATTAATGTAATTTATTTCTGACATGATTTTTTCGTTATAAGCCTTTAGTTCTAAAAGCATTTTTTCGTAAACATCAAGATTTTTATAATCTTCATTATTCTTAATTTCATACAATTTAGCTTTTTTCTCTTCTAAGCTCTTTTTATATTCTTCCATTTCTTTTTCAAAAATTCTTTTCTTATTAATTTTTTCTTGTAATTTTTTATATTCGTTTAATTTCGCTTCTATTTCGAATATTTCTCTACTAATATTTTCTTTTAGTATCTTCAATTCCTCAATTTTTTTACTTATTTCATCTAACTCTTTTGAAAGAAGTTCTTTATCACTATCTTTAACATTTAGACTATTAAGTTCTTTTAACAGCTCTTCTTTTTTTGTTAAATAGTACTTTACCTTTAGTTCTTCGTTTTCAACTTCTTTTAACCTTTTTCTAATCTCAGAAAGGTTTTTTAATATATTTTCGCTTCGATTTTTTATTTCTCTCTTTAAATTTTCATATTCTTGTTTAATGTGATTTTTTCTGTCAGAAGAAATTTCTGATTTACAAATTGGACAAACACTAAACTCTTCATTAAGAACTTTTAAAATATTTTCGATTTTTTTGTTTTCTACTTCTAACTCAACAAGCTCATTAGAAAGTTTTTGCTCTTCGTTTTTTAGTTTTTCTTTTTCTTCCAGTATTTCATAAAATTTCTTTTCATTTTGTTTTATGTTTTCAATCTCTTTTTCAATATCGTTTCTTCTATTAAGCTTAAAATTAATCTCAGCAATTTTTTTGTTTATAATTTCTTTTTCTTTTTCAAAATTCTTAATTTCAATTTCTTTTTGATTGTATTCTTTCTTTTTTATATCTATTTTTTTAGAAAGATCTAATATAATGTTATTAATTTCCTCTTCCTTAAACTCTTTTACTTCTTTTAATATTTCGTCGATAATTTTTTGTAGACTAGAGATTTTATTCTCTAAAACTATTACTTCTTTCTCTAGCGATTCACAAAGATTTTTTAATTCTTTTGCTCTATCATACTTCTCCTGAATAACTGTTAACTTTTCTGATAAGACATTTTTTTCTCCCACTAACTCATTTAACTTTTTTCGATTATCTTCTATTTGATTTTTAACTTCTTTTAATTTCTCTTCTATTTTTTCTTGAAGTAACTGAGAAAGAAATCTTTCTTTTTCTCTATGAATTTCTATTAATCTATTTTTTAAACTTACACAAGTTTTTCTAATTCTTTCCATTTTATCGATGCCAATCATTTGATCAAATTTTGCTTTCCTTTCGCCTCTTTCCAAATTTAAGAAAAACTCCATATTATTTTGTTCTGCATAATTAACAGCTATGAAAGTTTGAAAGTTCGTTTTTAAAGTTTTTTCAATAAATTTGTTAACATCGCTAGTACCAGAAACTATTACTCTATTGTTTTCTCTTATTTCAGCATAACTTCCTTTACCTCTTTCAATAGTTCTATAGATTTCATAATTTTTTTCATTAAAAGAAAATTTCATAATTACCTTTGAATATTCCTTTTCTCTTGGCTTTCTAGATATTATATCTTCTAGTTTTATTTTTTTAGAATTCAAATCGGAAAAGTTTCCAAAAAAAGAATAACAAATAGCGTCAGTAATAGAAGTTTTTCCACTACCCATTTTACCTATTATTAAGTTTATTTTTCCAAATGTTATATAAGATTTTTCATGCGATTTCCAATTTTCTAAATATAATTCCTTTATTTCTATCATGTTTTAATGTTTGTTAAAGTTTTTTGAGTTTGTGTAAGAATTTCAACTAAAGTATCTACATCACCATCTTCAAAAAGCTCAATTAAATCTAAGAAGTTAAAAGAGTTTGAAAAATTCTTTTCCTTTAATTTTTCTAAAATAGTAGATGTTATTATTTCATCTACACTCTTTCTTTCTTTTATTTTTTCTAAGATTTCTAAAGATTTTATTGTTTTTTCGCCTCTAGTTAAATTTTCGAACCTTATTATAGCTTTTTCTTCAAACTTTTCTAAAACATTTTTTATTACTCTATCTTCAACTTCCTTTTCTCCAAAGATTCTAATCTTTATTACTGGTTTGTTTTTTTCTTTAACAATTATTTCTCTAAGCTTTTCTTCTATTCTATTAATAGTAAGATTTTCAGAACTAAAATCCAAAATATAATACTTTCTTGGAAGTTCTATTTGCTCAAAATAAATTTTGAAATTTCTATCTTCAAATATTTCAACAATATTGTATCCTCTTTTTTCGTTTATTTCTTCCTCTCTAAGTTGAGTTATTATTGGACTTCCCAAAATTAATAAAGTTGTTTTATTATCTATTCTTTCAACATTTCTCAAATGAATATGACCATTAACTATTAAATCGAAATTCTTTGGTAAATCGTTTATTTTTAAGCTACTTTCGGTAACAGAATAAACATATGGAAAAATATTTTGATGCAAAACCAAAATGTTAAAAAAATTTTCTACTGGCTTTGGATTTAATCTTTCATATAGTATTTTCTTTGCATATTTTTCTGGTACGTTAGATAATGCTTGGATACAAATTTTTTCTCTTTCAAAAATTATTTTTCCATAAGGTATGTAATGGAAAAATCCTAGTTCTTCGAAAATTCTATAAGAAGAAATTTCGTCTTTTAATCTTCTATCGTGATTTCCATGAATTGCAAAAATTATTGGAATGTTCTCTTCAAACTCTTGATCGTTTATTCTGAATTTTATTTTTTCATCTTTCTTTCTTAAGTTTTTAAAAATCTTAATTGCTCTTAATATTGTTTCGTTGTCTGGGTTTTTTTCATCAAATAGATCGCCAACAATAAATATTATCTCGCATTTGTTTGCCAACTCACTTAGAATTTTCTCGGCAATTAAGAAAGTATCTTCATATATCTCTCTTTCTTTTCCAAAGCCCAAATGTAAATCAGAAATAAAACCTATCTTCATTTAAAGATATAAGTTAAAATTTTTTTATGTTTTAAGAAATTTAATTATGTAAGGGCCCGTAGCTTAGTGGTGGAGCGCCCGCCTTATATGGCAGCGCTCCTTAGGAAAGCGGGAGGTCCTGGGTTCGAATCCCAGCGGGCCCAAAATTTCTAGATTTTCAATAAAATAATAGATAAATTTTTAATTACCAACTCGGTTTTTTAATGTTTTTAAAAAATCTAGCGCATTAAATAGGATTAATAATTAATTCTACTACTTGTTATAGAGATTTAATATAAAAACTAAAATATAAAATGTATGGAAGAAGAGAAGAAACTACAATTAAAAAGATTAATAAAAGAATTAGAAAGTTATAGAGGAAGGAAGACAGAATTAATTAGTTATTATTTGCCACCAAATTATGACATTAATGCTGCAATATCTCAAATTTCTGCTGAAATCGCTACAGCCAGAAATATAAAATCTGATGTGACGAGAAATAATGTAATAGATGCTCTAGAAAGGGTAGCTAACGCATTAAGAAGTGTTGGAAAAGTTGGAAAAAATGGGCTAGTAATATTTAGTGGGAATGTAGGAAAAGGAAAGGATGAATTCAAAGTCTGGGTTATTGAACCTCCAGAACCTTTAAACGTTAAAATATATAGATGCGATCAACAATTTTTATTAGATCCTTTAAAAGAACTTTTAAAAGAAAAAGATGTGTATGGATTAATAGTTTTAGATGCAAAAGAAGCTACAATAGGGATTCTAAGAGGAAAAAACATTGAAGTTATATATAATGAAGAATCTAATGTACCTTCAAAAACTGTTAAAGGTGGTTGGAGTCAGCAAAGATATAAAAGAATTAGAGAGCAAGCATTGGAAGAATGGCTAAAAGAGATAGGAATGAAAGCATCTCAAATATTTCTACAAAACGAAGTAAAAGGAATCTTAGTTGGCGGCCCAGGTCCTACAAAAGAAGATTTTGTGAGAGGGGAATACCTAGATTATAGATTAAGAGATAAAATAATCGCTATAAAGGATATTGGCTATACAGATGAATATGGTTTGCAAGAATTAGTAAATAGAAGTCAAGAAGAATTAGCTCAAAGCGAAATAATGAAAGAAAAGAATATTTTAAATAAGTTTTTTGAAGCAGTATCTAAGATGCAACAAAACGTTATTTATGGGGTAAAAGATGTTATAAGATATTTAGAAAGTGGTGCATTAGAAGAATTAATAATATCTGAAGACTTTGAATATGGAAAGATTTCATTGGTTTGTAAAAATTGTGGAAATAAGAAAGAAGAAGAAAACTTCTTAGATAAAGTAAACAGAATTTGTGAAAAATGTTCAAATGAAATGGAAATAGAAAACTTTGAAAATTATTTTGATAAAATTTTGGAATTAGCAAAAAGCTTTAATACTAAAATTTATTTCGTGTCTTCTCAAACATCTGAAGGATTACAATTCAAAGCTTTTGGAGGAATTGCTGGATTTGCAAGATTTAGGTTAGAGTGATATCTAAAACTTTATACTCATCGATAGCTTTTAATAGTTCTTTAACATCTATCTCTAATAAGCATTTATGACACCCACCACCACAATAAACCTTGTCCAAATTTAAAACTTTCGAATCGATTATAGTATCTATTTTTTGTTTATGTGCGAAAGGGGGCAAAGAACCTATATCATATCCAGTAATTTCTTTAACTTCTTTTGCTTTTGCTAATCTTACTTCTTTAAATCCTAAAATTTTGATTTTTTCAAAGTCAATTCTATCAATACCTCTTAAAATGCAGATTATAGGCTTATTATCACAAATCAGAAGTATTGATTTTACAACGTTGTTTCCGACTAATTTAATCGCTTCTTCGCTTTTCATAGTACTTTCTTCAAATTTTAAAATCCTGGCTTTTATATTATTTTTCTTTAAAAATTCTTCTAAATGTTTTTCATCAAGTAGTTCAACCATTAAATAAATCTTTATGTGATATTATTACTTCTTTTCTAAACATTCCTAGAAAACTCATTTATTTTGGCTTTCCTGATAGCCTAAATTTGAAATTTTGGCTATTATGATAGCCTAAATTTTAATAAATTAATAGATTAACAATTTAAATAATTATGGCAGTACCATCTATAGAAGAAATTAGAGAATATAATATTTGGATTAAAGGTGAAAAGTTTGAAGTCCCAAGCTTTAAAAGAAATATATATAACAAAATTAAAGAAGAAATCGAAAAAAGAAAATTTATAGTTGCTATAGTTGGAATGAGAAGAATTGGAAAAACTGTTCTAATGAAACAAATAGGAAACGAATTAGAAGGAGAAAAATTTTTCTTTTCTTTTGATGAAGAAGCATATCAAAATTTAGAATCCCTAAAATTTGTAATATCAACATTTTTAAAACTCTCAAAGGGCAAACCATATATCTTTTTAGATGAAATAGGTAGAATAAAGGGTTGGGCTGGAGTATTAAAAAAATATCATGACCTAAATAAAGCAACCTTTATAATATCTAGCTCCTCTTATCTTCATATAACTAAAGGAAAAGAGAGTTTAGCAGGAAGGTTAAAAGATTTTGTCCTCTATCCTTGGAGTTTTGAAGAATATCTTAAGTTTAAAGGTTTCGAAATCAAAAGTGTTGAAAATGAAAATTTGGAAAAAGCTTACACACTTTTAGATTCAGAAAAATATTCAAATGAAATTATAGAATATATTAAAAGAGGCGGATTTCCAGAAATATTCGATGAAAAAGATGATTCAGAAATAAAAAAATATATAAAAAATTCAACCGTAGAAAAAATAGTTTTCGAAGATTTACCTTCTATATTTAATATAGAGAGTAAGGATAAGCTTTATGATTTACTTATATATTTAGCTAGCAATAGCGGTTGTATAGTTAACTATAAAAACATTGGAAGTGTTTTAGAAATTTCAAAAGATACCGTAAAGAAATACATTTTTTATTTGGAAAAGGCGCTCTTAATAGATAGTGTAAAAATTTTTGGAAGTGTATTGAAAGGAATTAGAAAAGGAAAAAAGATATATCCATTATCTAGCGGAATAACATTTTCTTATCAATCTAGCTATAATGAATCTATGCTTGTAGAAAATGTAGTTTTTACAAAATTAAAATCAGAATGTAATGAAGTTAAATTTTATAGAGATCCTTATAAGAGAGAGGTTGATTTTATAGCAGATGGAATACCTATTGAAGTTAAATGGAAAGATTACATAGATAAAGATGATTTGAAAAACTTAATTTACTTTATGTCAAAATTTAATAAAAAATTCGGAATAGTTGTCAGTAAGTTTTTTGATATAAAAGAAATAAACTCTAAAAAAATTTACATATTACCTTTACATTTCTTTCTTTTATACAAATTCCCAATAAAATTCTAAAATTTATTGTTTGTTTTTGAATTTCGCCGGGGGTGGGATTCGAACCCACGCGGGCATGAAGCCCACCGACTTAGCAGGTCGGCGCCTTGGCCACTTGGCTACCCCGGCATAAATATAATTATGATATTTCAGAAAAAGAGTTTAATATTTTTCATTTGATTAATCCAAATCAAATATTTTTTTCTTCTTATTTTTATCTTCTTCTATTTCCATATCTGTACCTTTTTTACAACATTCAATCGCTGTTTTAAACTCTTCTACTATCTTTGAAAAAAAACTTTTATTTGTAGATTTTTTGCTCATTATATATCTATTCTATACAACAATCTAATAAAGATTTAAACACTCTCTTCATCTTCTCCGAAAAACTTTCTTTTTTGTGATTTGCCTCTATTTTTGATATTTCTTCTTCTATTTTTTCGCTCTCTTTTACTTCTTTTTTTATATCTTTGTCTTTTTCTATTTCCTTTTTAACTTCTTCAGCATTGAACAAGCCCAAATTCAAAGACCAAAAAAGAGTATAAGTAGTATAAGCTTTGTTAAAAATGTCCATTGCTTTTTCTTTGTTACCTTCGTTTAGAATTTTTGTTCCAACTTCTTCTAGTCTCATCGTAGCAGATAATAAATGCTTACTCATACACCAAACTTCTGCACCTTCTTCAACGTTTTTAACTAATTCTTTCATTAACTCTTTTCTAATATTTCTAACTTCGTTCAAAATATCTAAATATTTTTTGTTTCCTGTTTTAACTGCAGACATGAATGCATGTTCTTCAATAGATATTAAATTCATAACTGCGAAAGATAAATCTTCGTCTTTTGAAATATCTAGTTTAATTCTTTCGTCTTTTAATTTTTCTAAAATTTTTTCATATCTTTTCTGAAGCTCTTCTTTTCTCATATATTTATATTTTCACTCCAAAATATAAGATTAAAGTTAGTAATATGATAATTGTCATTGGTACTATTACAGATTGAAAAGGCACAAAAACCTTTCCCTTATTTATTTTCCTCAGATATTTATCTAATAATTCTGCAGAAATTATTGCCAATATACCTAAAATATTTCCAAAGATAAATAAATCAAAAATCCAGATTTTAGGAATATAGGTAATCATGTTTAGAGCATACATTGGATAATACGTTAAAAAGAAAAAGGCAAAAAATAAAATAACTTTCCTAAATGGAAACCTAATTCTTCTCTTATCTAGTATTTTTATAGTAACTATGTATAAGGTCATTAACAGAGAACCAAACCATAAACCTATTATTAAATCACTTAATCCTAGATATTTTGATAAAATACTTCCTCCAAGAATCAATGGTGGGCACAAAACAGGACAAACCATATTATAAGCTCTCCAAATAATTAACTATTGGTAAATCTCCTAAAATACATTTTCCATTATGATATAGGAAAGGTACACCAACACTATCTTCTCTTAACCCACAAATCTTTGCAGCTTCAAAGAGAAGTTTGGCATTAGTCTCATTAAAGTAAACTTCTAACTTGATGATGTTTAATTTACTCTCTAATTCTGGTCTCTCTTTTAATATTTGGAACAAATTTTTACAATGTGGGCATGTAGCACCCCAAAATAAAATTGATGTATTTTTATCTAAGTTTCTCAAATCGATAAATTGAGTCTGTAAAGATTCTGAAGAAGATTTATAGGAGGATTTAGAAAAGTAAAATACAGCAACTAAAGTTAAAGAAGCTATTATAATTGCAATAATTATTCCCAAGATTTTTAGGTTTAATTTTATTTTTGCGTCAGACATAAAAATATAGATTATTAATATTTAAAGTTTTATATTTTGCAATGCGCCGGCCGGGATTCGAACCCGGGCTACCGGCTTGGAAGGCCGGTGTCCTGCCTCTAGACTACCGGCGCTTATAAATTTAGTTTTCAAAATTAAAAAATTTAAAATTAAGAAGCTTCTACTTCTGGTTTTGGAATTTCTTCTTTTAATCCTTTTCTTTTTCTTATTTCTAAAACTGTCTTTTCAAATAATTCTTTTGGAAGTTCTTCGTATGTAACTTCCATAATGCTATAGAAAGCTCTTCCACTACTTACACTTTTTAAAGAAGCATCTAATCCAAAACTTTCGCTTACAGGAATTTTTGCAATTATTACACCAGCACCGCTTTCTTCTTTTATTTCTAAAATTTGAGCTCTTCTTCTTTGCAGCTCATTAGTTATATCTCCAACTAACTCGTAAGGAACATCGATTCTTATTATTTGTTTTGGTTCATATAAGGTTGTTCCTGCCAATAACATAGCTTGTCTTATTCCCCATTTAAATGCTGGAATTATTTGTGCCGGTCCTCTGTGTACGGGATCTTCATGTAGCTCTGCATCGACAATCTTTACTTTCACTTTCATGCAAGGTTCTCTAGCTAATGGACCATCATCCATAGCTTCTTCGAAAGCTTTAATAACCATTTCTATTACCTCATTCATGAATTGTACACCTTTAGTTAAGTCAATAAGAATATTTTTATTGTGAATAGAAACTATGTTTTTAGCATCTTCTCTATCCATTCCCAATTTTATTAAAGTATCTATTAATTTCGGATCTTTTTTAGTTTTTAGATATAAGTGTTCTGGTAGCTCTCCTCTTACAAAAGCCTCATAAACACTGTCTTCTAAAGGTTCTACGACAATATAGAATTTGTTGTGTTTATTCGGACTTTTTGCTTCTACTGGCGAAGGAGTTTTGCCTTTTACAACTTCTCTATAAACAACTATTGGATTAGAAACAATAATATCGAATCCCATTTCCCTTAATTTTCTTT
>JAWAZZ010000010.1:0-21213 GCA_038997305.1 Candidatus Aenigmatarchaeota archaeon
AGAATATGAAGGAATTATACCTCATGTAGTAGAACCTTCTTTTGGGATAGATAGAATTATTTTAGCTATATTTTTTGATAAATTGAGAGAAGATAGAGATTGGCTTTGGCTAGATTTACCAAAAGAAATTGCTCCATATTTAGTTGCTGTATTTCCTTTAGTAAGAAATAAAGAAGAAATTGTAAACAAAGCAAAAGAAGTTTATGAAATTCTTAAAAAGTACTTAAACGATGATGTTATTTTTGATATGAGTGATTCTATTGGTAAGCTTTATGCTAGAGCTGATGAAATTGGAATTCCCTATTGCATAACAATCGATTATCAAACTTTGCAAGATAATACAGTAACTATAAGAAATAGAAACACAAAACAACAGATAAGGGTAAAAATCGAGGAAGTTATAAAATATATAGGTTAGATTATTTTTGAGTTCAAACAAAAGGTTTTTGCTATTCTTAAAAGATTTTTTAATGGTTGAATATCTTTATTATTTATACTTTCATCTGCTATTAATGCCATAAAGTTTTTAATATCTTCCCTGTTTTTGCAATAAATAACAAATTCTCTAAATTCCGAAGAATTATAAACCTCTAACAATCTTAGATAAGCATATAAACCACCATTTTCCAAAACATATTCAGAAAGATAAAAAAAGTTTCCTAGGACAAAATCATCTTCATTATATTTTTTCAAAAATTCTCTTACTTTCTCTTTTACTTCGTCACTCAACTGGTATTTTTCGAACAAAATTTTTTCGAAATTCATAAAAATAAATATTTTGATTTTATTTTTCTTCCTGAATTCCTAATTGGTCTTTTTGTTCTTCATTAGTTTTTTCTTGTTTTTCTTGATTAGAATTCTTTGAATCTGATGGTTTTAATTCTAAAGATAATTTTTCTTTTACTTTAACCTCCATCATTTTTTCTCGTTCTTTTAATTCATCTATTTTCTTACTATTAAATTCTATAAGTTTTCTCAATATTTCAGATTTAATATATTTATATTTTGTTTCGTCTATTCTGCCTTCTATACATACGATATAATAACCTTTATCACTAACCTCTTCTATATAATATTCGAAGTCTCCTTTATTCTTTAGCACTCTTTCCAATAACCTAAAAACTTCACTAGGTTTAACTCTTTGGTCAAATTCAAATCTAATCTTTAATTTTTTATAAATGTTTTCATCACTAGAAGATTTAGAATAGTTAACGACACCAGCGGAGAGAATGGTATAATTTTGAACAGTTAACAATTCGCCTGTCTCTAATAATATCTTCGAAAAGAAAATACCGACCTCTATTACAGTTCCTCTATACCCAACATATAGAAAATCTTTAGAGAAAACTTTATAAGGGGGAAATGCCAATGGTTGATATGGAATTTGAGAAGTTAAAATTCTCACTTCATCGCCGGGCTCGATTATTCTGCCACCAAGAATTATTAAACCTGCGAAGAAATTTTGTAAAACAGGTTGAGCAGCCAAACCAATTATTAATCCACCAAAGGCACCAGAAGCTATTAAAAGAGATGGATCGACACCTATTTTATATAATATAAAAATTATTAGGAAAAAAATTGAAATATAGTTAATCAAAGATCTTACCTGTAATGCTGTTTTTTCATTCTCTTTTTTTATTTTTCTATATAAAAGTGTAGCCAATATATTAGTTGCAATGAGCCAAATTATAATAAAAAAGATTATAGAGGAGTATTTCGAATATTCACTATATAATTGAGGTGATAATATAAGGTAAAGCAATACCTCTATGATGAAAAATAGAGATATAGCTATAAGAAGTATTTTTAAATCTCTCAAATATTTAGAGTTTAAATTATTCGAAGTCTTAATAACCATATTTTATATTTTATATCTTAATAAAAATCTTTATATAAATAGTTTTCGATAGATGGATAAAAATCAGTTTTTGGAAATTATATACTCGTCTTTTTGTTTTTATAAAATAATAAAAATAACTATCCAAGTGAGGGGACTGAAAAAAAGTGATGCTCCCCCGGGTGGGATTCGAACCCACGCCCTCCCGGTTTCTTCCAGTCATCTTATCCTAAAACCGTATGGGAGCGCTGGCTGCTCCCCTTGCAATAGCAAGGTTCTACAGCCGGGCGCTCCACCGCTGAGCTACCGGGGGATATAATAAAAATATTTTAGTTGAAGAATTAAATTTTTTATGGTAAATAAAAAAAGTGAGGATATACAAAAAACTATCAACGATTTTCAAGAAATTAAAAAGAAAAAAATTGAAAATGATGAGCTAATAAAAACTTTGATGAACTTCTCTATACTTTTTCTAATTCTTGCTTTATTACCATTATTACCAAACATTCAAACAGCTCAAATAATTTTACCTACAGTTTTTGCATTTTCTCCTTCGCTAGCATTAGCATATTTTGTTGCTGTATTAATTCTTTATAAGTATTATGAATGGAAAGAGAAAAAAACTAGTAAATAAGGTTATGCATCTCTTTTAAATCATCTTCAAACTCTTTTAATTCTTCTGGAACTTTTTCTTGAATGCTATCTTTTAGGCTTAGATTCATTTCTTTTTTCTTTTTCCAAATATACGAATTAAACTCTAACAATTTTTCTGTTTTGGCTAAAAGATTTTCATCTAAAAGTTTTTTATTTACTTTACCAAAAGTTTCATCTAAAATACTTTTCCCATAAAGTTCTCTATAAATTATATCGCATGTTGCAGGAATTATTGGAGCTAATAATTTTAGAATTTCTTTGAAAACAAAATTTAACGTATATTTCGCAGATTCGTCATTTCGATAAGCTCTTTTTTTAACCATCTCAACATAATGAGATGCAAAAACATCCCAAACAAAATTATAGATTTTTCTTACAGCATCTGAAATTTCTAACTTTTTGTAATGATTTATAACCTCTTTTTTAACTTTCATTAATAAGCTTACTATCCATCTATCACTGGCTTTATCAATTATTTCCAAATTATATTTAAATTGAGATATGAAATTTGCAAGATTTATTAACTTAGTTAAAAATGCTCTAGCTCCTTGAATTTTTTGTTTATCTATTCTATAATCGTTACCCAAAGTAATTTCCATTGCGAACCAAAATCTGGCTGGTTCAGCACCTATTTCTTCAAAAATTTCTTCGGGATAAATAACGTTACCTAAACTTTTACTCATTTTTCTTCCTTGCGCATCTAAACCCATACCATTAATAACTACTATCTCAAAAGCTGGTTTTTGAACTAGCTGATAAACTCTTAACAATGTATAATAAAGCCATGTTCTTATTATGTCATAACCTTGAGGTCTAAGTTTTATGGAAGAAAATAATTTTTCAAATTCAGATGTTCCATATTTTGTTAAATATAAAATTGTTATAGAACTATCAAACCAAGTATCTAATGTTCTTTCTTCTCCTATCCATTCGTTATTTCCACATTTACTACATTTAACATTTATCTTTTCTTTCCAAGGTTGATGATATTTTCCATCTTCGAAATAAAAAACGTTTCCACAATTTTTGCAATACCACAGTGGAATTTCTGTTGCATAATATCTTCTTCTTGATATTGGCCAATCGATTGTTATAGACTTAATCCAGTCTATTAATCTTTTTCTAAGTTCTTTAGGATAAAACTTTAGTTTTTTTGCTATTCTAAGAATCTCTTCTTTAAATTCAACCTGCTTTAAATAAAATTCTTTCATCGGAATTATCTCTATTGGAGTCTTACATTTATCATGGACTGGTAAATTTTGAATGATGTTTTCCTCTTTAACGACTAAATTTTGAGATTTTAATTCTTCAATTATTAAATCTCTTACTTCTTTTAATGTTTTTCCCTTATATTTTTCTCCTAAATATTTTCCGCTTTCGTCTATTATTATTTTTGGCTCTATTCTTTCTTCATTTAAAATTCTAACATCATCTAAGTCTCCATAAGAGCAAACCATCATTATTCCACTTCCAAAATTCATATCTATTTCTTTTCTTTCTATAATAGGAACTTCAAAATTAAATATTGGAACTATAGCATGTTTGCCTTTTAATTTTTTATATCTTTTATCCTTTGGATTGTATGCCACTAATCTACAAGCTTCTAGCAATTCTGGTCTAGTGGTTGCGATTATTAAATCTTCGCTTGTTTCTTTTACTTTAAACTTTATATAATAAAGTTTTGCTTCTCTTTCTTCTCTTTCGATTTCACTTAATGCTATAGTTGTTTTACATCTTGGACAATAAGTATTTGGTCTATAATCCTCATAAATTAAACCTCTCTTAAAAAGTTCTATAAAAGTTTTTTGAGTCAAAGCTCTGAATTCTTCGCTATCAGTATAATACGGATTTTCTAAGTCTGAACTAACTAAAAATCTTCTAAGAATTTTTTGCATTCTTTCGACATATTTATCTAAAGATGTTCTGCATATTTCTATGAATTTTTCTCTTCCAACATCCTCAATTTTAATACCTTCGTATTTTTCAACATACCATTCAACAGGAATTCCGTTTTTATCATAACCCATCGGAAAAATAACATTATAACCCAACATTCTGAAAATTCTAGCAATCATATCTTGCAAAGAATAGCTTAATGCTGCTCCTATATGCCAAAAAGGTGCAGGATATGGAGGGGGGGTGTCGATTATTATAGTTTTTTTACCTTTTGGATAATTTGGTTTTTCTCTTTGCCAAATTTCTAATGCTTTTTCTTCTATACTTTTATCCCAAACTTTAGGAAGCATAATTATCTAATTGGTTTATAAATTTTACTTCCTATATCTTTCTGAGTTATTAAATAACTTAAATACAATGATGGATACACTATTGCTGACTTTAATTTTCCCCATTTATCAATTCGTCTTGAAGATGTTATTGCAATAGAATTTGTTACTATGCTCACTTTTCCAAATTTCGCAATTCTTTTTGATAAATCATAATCTTCAAGTATTTTCAAATCTTCATTAAACCCTCCAATCTTAAAAAAATGATTCCTTTTAACTGCCATAAGCATTCCAGCAATTTGTGGATTTTTTGTTTTTGATGTTAATGAAACAAAACTATCATAAACTAAAGAATAAAAGAGATTAACCAAATCTGCTTTATAAAAAACTATTGGAAAAGTTACTAATGCTACATCTTTCTTCTTTATTTCCTTATAAATCTCAGAAAGAGCATTAGGAAGTAACATTGTATCTGCATCTAGAAAAACTAAATATTTTCCCTTTGAAACTAAAGCACCACAATTTCTTCCTAACCCAATTCCTCTTTTTTTACAAATAACAATTTTGTTTACATACTTTTTAGCAATTTGTATAGTTTTATCTTTACTCTTTCCATCGCTAACTATTATCTCATATGGATATTTGAAATTTTGATACTTCAAAGAAAGTAAAGTATTTTCTAAATATTTTTCTTCATTTAAAGTTGGTATTATAACGCTAATTTTTGGATTTTTTACTTCACTAAGTATTATTGTTTTTTCGATATTTTTCAAATCCATATAAAAATTTAAATGGAAGACTATTAAAAAATAATTATGAAAAATGTTAAAAAATTCGAGGTAATTCAAATAGATATTCCTAAAGATTGTAATATCATTATTGGTCAAGCACATTTTATAAAAACTGTTGAAGATTTATACGAAGCACTAATGAATTCTTTGCCAAATATAAAATTTGGAATAGCTTTTTGTGAAGCAAGCGGAAAAAGATTAATAAGATTTGATGGAAATGATGAAGAATTAGTTAGTTTAGCTGTAGAATACGCAAAAGTAATAGGTGCTGGTCATACCTTTATAATTTTTATTAAAAATGCGTATCCAATAAATGTTCTTAAATACATTAAAGAGGTTCCTGAAGTTGTTAGAATTTTTGCAGCAACAGCAAATCCTTTACAAGTAATAATTGCTGAAACTGATCAAGGAAGAGGAATTATTGGAGTTGTTGACGGATTTAGTCCATTAGGAATAGAAAAAGAAGAAGATAAAAGGGAGAGGCACGAATTTCTAAGAAAGATTGGATATAAAAAATAATTAATATTTTATTACTATCTAATGGTATATGGATAATTTCGTAAAAGAATTAGATAAGCTCATTTTTGAAGAGGACGACTGTGAAAAGGCTTTAAAAATAGCCAAAAAGGCAAATGAGTACATAAATGGAATAGATAGTATATTTGAAAGATGGGAACTAAAGTTACGATTTATTAAATTGTTTTTAGGATTCACACCTAAATATCCTCCAAAAACTTCTTTAGAAAGTATTGTTGGAATTGTTTGTTATTTTCATAAGATTTTTGGATGGAATAAAAGAACTATTTCAGAGATTTACAAACAAAAAAACATACTCATAGATTATGGTCCAAAATATATAGATATAAAAATTCATTTTCTTTTGTCTTTAGGCTTTCATGTAAAAGATATTGCTAATTATATGAAAAATAAACCTTATCTTCTTTTGATCTCTCCTAAAAAATTTTTTGGTAGAATATCGTACGCATTATCAAAAGGTTATGAACCCCAAAGTTTACATAAACTTTTTATTTTAATTAGAAGTAAAGACGAAAAATATATTCAGATTCTTCAAAATCTTGGATACAATGCAGATTTAAATGAATACAAAGAATTTTTGAAAAGTAAACAAGTTGAAGAAATAATAAAAGCGGAATATGAAAGAACTAGAGAACATTTATCAATAGTATTAGAAACTTCTTATAACTTGTCTTAACACTCTAATATATAATAACTTAATATTATTAGAGGGAGTGATAAATTTATGATTCCATATAATAGCCGTAAAAGGATTTAGAAAACCAGAGAGTTATTCAGATGTTTTCAAAGTTTTAGAAGAAAATAAGATAATTTCTAAAAAATTTTCTTCAAAACTTCAATCGATGAGTAGTTTTAGAAACATTTTACTTCATAGATATCCTTTTATAGATAGAAATAAGCTCTTAGAAATTGCAAAAGAAGATGTAAAAGATATTGAGAAGTTTGTAAAAATAATACTTAAGATGTTGAAATAGAAAACAATATAAAAAATAAATATCTCAAACTTAAAAATTTATGGTAAAAGATTCGAAACCATTAGCAGGTAGCAGAGCATTTTGGCCTAGGAAAAGAGCTAAAAGGATTTATCCAGTTATTAAAACTTATCCTCAATATGATAAAGCTATTCCATTAGCTTTTGCTGGCTATAAAGCTGGTATGGTACATGTTATTGAGCTAAGAAAAAGGAAAGTCTTGAAAAAAGAAATCGAAGAGGAGTATTTTGTACCAGCAACTGTAATAGAAGTTCCTCCATTAAAGGTTATAGGAATTAGATTGTATGAATTAACCACTAAAGGTTATAAATCTGTATTAGATATATATGCAAAAGATGAAGACATTCCAAAACAAATAAAAAGAAAGATAACAACTTTCAAAAGCAATTATGAGGAAGCTATTAAAAAACTAGATGAAGTAAAAAGTAAAGTTAAAAAGGTTAGAATAATAGTTTGTACTCAGCCTTGGCTCGCAGGAATTAAAAAGAAAAAGCCAGAAGTCTTTGAAATAGAAATTGGTGGAAAAGTTGAAGATGCTCTAAATTATGCTTTAAGTGTTTTAGGAAAAGAAATTAGAGCAAGCGAAATATTTAAAGAGGGACAGTTTGTAGACGTTATTGCTGTTACAAAAGGTAAAGGAACTGCTGGGCCTGTCAAAAGATTTGGAGTCAAAGAGCAAAGACATAAAGCAACTCAAAGAGTTAGACATGTAGGTTCTTTAGGTGCACAAGGTGTCGGAAGAGTATTGCCAGGTAAAATTCCTATGCAGGGTCAATTAGGCTTTCAAAGAAGAACAGAGCTAAATAAAAGGATTTTGAAAATTTCTTCTAACGGAAATGAAATTAATCCTAAAGGTGGGTTCTCTCATTATGGTTTAGTTAGAAGCGATTACATATTAATACAAGGAAGCGTTCCTGGTCCTAAAAAAAGATTAGTTATGATAAGGTTTGCGATAAGAAATCCAAAGTTAATAGTTCCACCAAATATAAAAGAAATAATTATAACAGGACATAATTAATATGAAAGTTGATGTAATAAACTTACAAGCCGAAAAGGTAAGAGAAATCAAATTAGATGATAAAATATTAGAATTTCCAATAAGAGATGATCTGGTTTTAAGAGATGTTCTGAGAATTCAATCTAACAGAAGACAACCATATGGAGCAGATCCACTTGCTGGATTAAGGACCAGCGCAGAATATCATGGAAGAAGAAGACCTTTTAGAGCATATGTAACTCAAATGGGTAGAGGAATGGCAAGACACCAAAGAATTCATGGCAAAGCTCCATTACATATGATCTTTGTTGCTAGAATTTCTTCTAATGTAAGAAAGGGTATGAGAGCTCATGCGCCAACAAGTGAAAAGGTATGGAAACAAAAAATTAATAAAAAAGAAAAAAGATTAGCCATATTAAGCGCAGCAATTGCTACATTAGTTAAAGACTTTGTAATAAGTAGAGGACATAAAATCGAAAATGTAAAATATTTTCCAATAGTCATTGCTAACGAGGAATTAGAAAAAATTAAAAAAGCAAAAGATTTTAAAGAGTTTTTGTTTAAATTAGGATTAGAAAAAGAATTTGAGAGGATACACGAAAGAAAAATAAGAGCTGGTAAAGGCAAAATGAGAGGAAGGAGGTATAAAAAAAGAGCTGGAATATTAATAGTTGTTGATAGCGAAGAAAAGGCCAAAAAATTAAGAAAAATACTTAAAAACTTAAACGTTGTTGTACGTTCTTTTAATAATTTAAATTCCGAAATTTTAGCGCCAGGAGCAAAATTAGGAAGATTAACTATCTGGCAAGAAAATGCACTAAAAATGTTAGAGAATAAAATTTTGGCTATTTAGTTAAATTTTTATCCTTTACTAGTGGTATATAGTATATGACTGAGTTAAATCAACTGTATAGAGAGTTAGAGTTGTTGAAGAAGAGTTTATTTGAAGAGAGAAATTTGCAAAAAGTCCTAGAAATAGGAAAAAGCATCAAAGTTGCCTATATACTTTATGATATCACATTGACGCATGTAAGAGGAGAATTAATTAAGACTCTATTAGGAGTAAAAATACCGTATGAAAAAATTCCCACATCTTCTATTACAAATATTATTAATGTAATATGGTATCTCTATAATGAATTGGGTTTAGAGAGGAAAAAGATTGGAAAAATTGTTAAGAAATTGCCTCAATTGCTTGGATTGAGTGTTGAGTATATTAGTGGAAGAGTCGAGTATTTGAGGGGGTTAGGAATTAAAAATGTTGGAAAAGTTGTTGAGAAATTTCCATCAACAATTGAATTGAGTGTTGAGTATATGGATGAAAAAGTCAACTATTTGAAAAAGATAGGAATTAAAAATGTTGGAAAAGTTGTTGAGAAATTTCCTCAAGTTCTCAGTGTTGGTGATATTGACTCTAAAATTAAATATTTACAGAAAATTGGGTTTGATTTAAATGAAATTGTAAGATATATAGAAAATAATCCGTCAATAGTTGCATATTCTCTTTCAAGATTAATTACAAGAATAGAATATGCAATTTCTAAAGGTTATAGAATAAAAAGTTTATCTACTGTTTTCTCGTTAACTTATCCTAGTGATAAAGGATTCGTTGAAAAATTAAAAAGATTGGGATACACAGCTTCTCTAGAAGAATATATAGAGTTTAAAGAAAGTGAAAAATTAGAAAATATAGTAAGAGAGTTTAGTTATTCGAAAAACTTGCGTTAGTAGTTGTTAAAGATGAAATAATTAAAACGATATGCGTACACTTATTAAAAATAGAATAGAGGATAAGAAAATTAGAACCTCAAAGCTAAAAAATAAAAAACATATATACATTATACCACTTTCTAACATTCAATAATTATAAACTTAACAAAAGATTAGATATAACAAAATGAAAATTAAGATTGAAAATTTATTTAGCTCAAAAATCGAATCATAATCTAGCGGTTAAATAAGAGTTTTTGAAAAAGAAAATATACTAAAAACTTAAGAAGATATAAATCATATTAAAAAGTTTCCCGATGGTTTAAATTTTTTTAGACTCCTTAAGATTTATGAAAAAATTTGGAACTGGAGATAAGGGAGAAACTCTTATAAGAAATGAAAAGGTAAAAAAATCTGAATGCTTAACAGAAGTTTTGGGAAATTTAGATGAACTGAATTGTGTAATAGGGATATGCAGAAGTTTGATAAAGGATAAAAATTTTGACGAAATTCTTAAAAGTATACAAACAAAAATTTTCGAAGCTAGCTCTATAGTTGCTGGATTTGAAAAATATAAATTTACAGAAGAGGATGTAAAAAAGTTAGAAAACAAAATTCAAATTTTAGAAAGTGAGCTAAAACCATTAAAAAATTTCATATATCCTGCTGGATCTTTGGAATTTACATTTTTACAATTCGCAAGAGCTGTATGTAGAAGAGTTGAAAGAAGTCTATGGAAATTGAAAGAAGAAAGAGATGTTGACGAAAACCTACTAAAATATTTTAATAGACTTTCCGATTTTCTATTTACTTTATCAAGAGTTTTGAAAGAAAGGAAAAATGAAAATTATGAAATTTGGAGATGATAGGAGATTTATATCCAATACTTTTTAACTTTATCTTGGATTTTGTGAAAACTTATCATTTGTTTGGAATATTTGTTTTATCATTTTTAGAGACTTTGTTCACTCCATTGCCTAGCGAAATAGTCTTACCTTTTGCTGGATACTTAGCCTATTTAGAAAAAAACTATTTTATTTTTATTTTGGCCATTTTGATAGGCGCATTAGGAAATACCTTAGGTTCAATTCCTCTATATTATTTGGGTTATTTTGGAAGAGATTTGGTAGAAAAATATGGGAAATATTTTTTCATAAGCAGAAAAAGATTGAATACTGCTGAGAATTGGTTTAACAAAAATGCTTTAATAACTGTTTTTGCTCTAAGATTTGTTCCTGGATTTAGAAGTTTAATATCTATACCAGCGGGAATTTTTAAAATGGATTTAAAAAGATATTTTATATTAACTTTTTTTGGGTTTTTAATTTGGAATAGTTTTTTAGTAAGTTTAGGATTCTTTTTAGGAGAATATTGGCAAATGTCTTTGAATTATTCAAAAGAGATTGAAATGTTTGCAATAATAATAGTATTTGCAATAATTGCATACCTAATAATAAAATACTATTTTTAAAAAGATGAAATAATACTCCATAGACCTTTTATTAAAAGTAAAAGTGCTATAAAAAGAAAAATAAAGTTATCGCTAAGATTAAAAATTATTATTAATGCAGATATTGCATCTAATAATCCTAATGCCAATAGTAAAAGATTCATTAAATTAATAAATGTAGAAATCTATATTTTTATGGTTAAAAGAAATATGAGATGTCCGTGTTGTGGAAGAGAAGTAGAAGCTAATTGGACATATTGTCCATATTGTGGATGTATGTTAGGATTCAGAACTTTTGAAGATTTCTTTGAATTTGAAAGAGAATATATAAGAGATTTCTTTGAAGACTTCGATAGATTAGTAAGAAAAACTTTTAAAGAACTCTTAAAACCTTTCGACATAGAAAAAGAACCATATGTTAGAGGCGGGGGAATTAGTATAGTAATAAAGAGTGAAAGCGGTAAAAAGCCAAAGGTTTATGTTAAAACTTTTGGAGATTATAAGGATTTAGAACCAAAAATTAAAGAAGATATTAAGAAAAGGATTGGGATTGAAGAAATAGAAGAAGAAAAACCAGAAAAAGTAAAAGAAGTTAGAGAAGTTAAAGTTACTGAAGAACCAGAAGTCAAAATAAAAAGAGATTTACATAGAATTGAAATAGAAGTTGATTTGCCAGATGTTGAAAGCGCAAAAGATATTGAAATTAGTGAATTAGAAGAAAGCATTGAAATAAGAGCTTATGCAAAAGATAAAGCATATTTCAAAATTATTTCGAAGCCAAAGAATAAAAGCATTGTAGAGAAGAAGTTTGAAAAAGGGAAACTAAAGATTATTTTAGAATAATACTTAATGATAAAAGAAGTTGTTATTTTAGCTGGTGGAGAAGGTAAAAGATTGAAAGAGAGTTTAAAAGATGAGAAATTAAAAGAATTACCAAAACCATTAGTACCAGTATTAGGAAAACCAATAATAAAATATTGTATAGATGCTGTTTACGATTATGTTGAAAAAATAATAATTGTAATAAATCCTAACAAGGAAAAATATTTCGAAGAAATTAAAAATGATAAAATTGTCTTTACATATCAAGAAAAGCCTTTAGGAACTGCAAACGCATTATATTGTGCTAAGGATTTTATAGAAAATGATTTATTCTTAGTAATGATGGGAGATGATATTATTATTGATGATTTTGAGAAAATTCTAAAAATAAATTATCCATGTGTTTTTGGTTATGAAGTTGAAGATGTAAGTAATTTTGGTGCTTTAATAATAAAAGATGGTTTTTTAGAGAGAATTGTCGAAAAAGAACTTAGTGGCAAAGGAATTGCAAATGTTGGAATGTATATTATGCATAAAAAATTCTTTGAAATTTACAATCAAATTCCTATTTCTAGTAAGGGAGAATATTACTTAACTGAAGCGCCAAGAATTTTAAAGAACTATGGAATAAACTTTAAAGTAGAAAAAGTAAAATTTTGGTTTCCAGTTAATAATTACGAAGAGCTAAAGAAAGCTGAGATTTTTATAGAAAAAATTAGAAAAATAGTAAATATAGAATAATCTAAAAATTATTTATTTTAATGAATGAAAGACAAATAATTTTGAATTTAGAGAAAGATGGAAATATTTATTGTTTCGATGATTACAGTAAAGAAGAATTAAGAAAAAGCTTTATAGGAAGTTTTGAAAAGAAATATTTAAAACTTGAAAAGGAAGAAGCTTTATACCTAATGGAAATTAGAAATGCAAACCTTTTCGAAAACAATAGAATTGTTACTATAAAAGAATTTTTGAAAAGATTTGCTAAAGATAGATTTTTTGAAAGATATTTTACTTATAGAGATTGGAAGTTGAGAGGATTACATATAACATTTTTTGATAGAATTCAAAAGAAAAATTTTGGAAAAAGCGTAACAAAAAAATATCCTTCAGAAAAGATTGAAATTAGTAATGAAAAATTAAAAATCCTTTATGACAGAAAAAATCATATCGGAATCTTTGATAGCACAAACTCCTTTAGCCTTTTTGAAAAATATTGGTTTGGTCAGTATGGAGTATATAAAAACATAGAGAAGGGAAAAATTCATATTTTAGATAATTTTGAAGTTGCATATCTTTGCTATAAAGGTTTTGAAGTTTATGATTTAGAAACTAATGAAAAAGTAACTTTAGAGAAAATAATAGAAAATGAAAAAAATTATACAAAAGATTTCGAAGCTTTGTTATCTGTTTACAAAGATTGGAGAGATAGAGGTTATATTGTTAAAAGCGGATTTAAGTTTGGAACTCATTTTAGGGTTTATTTTCCTGGAGCTTCTCCGCTAAAAAGTGGAAAAGAATGGATACATTCCAAACATGTAATTCATGTATTTCCAAAGAATGTTGAAATGCAGACAAGCGAATTAGCAAGAGCAATAAGAGTTGCACATGGAGTTAGAAAAACCTTTATAATGGCAATACCAGGAATGAAAAAAGAAGATTATATGAAAGAATTAACTCCAATAGATTTTGTTGCATGGCATAGAAACGAAAAAAATGAAGTTGAAAATCCTTTGACTAGCGAGCCTTCTTACATAATAATTTCGTTACAAGAAGATGAAATTATTAGTGGAAAGTTTTTAGCAAGTGCATTAGATTTGGCAGATTCTTTAGGTTTAAGATTGTTAATAGCAATAGTTGATAGAGAGAGTAGCATTACCTATTATGTTGCTAATAGAATTGAATTTCCTGGCTCAGAACTAAAATATTATGAAATCGAATGGTTCAATCCTTAAAAGTTTTTTGATTTCTGAATTATTTAGTTCTTATAAATCTAGATAAAAATATTAAAACTGTGATAGGTAAAATTAGAGAAAACGCATATCCTACAAAAGTTAATATTAAGTTTCCAACTATATCAATAGGAAAGATATCCGGACTAAAAATTTGAGGAAACACTACTAGGCTTCTTCCTAAAACATATAACCAAAACAAAGATGATACTAGATTTATGAAGCTATTGGTTAAATTTGTGTCAGTAAAAGAAGCATCCAAAAAATTTCTTAATAGATTAAGGATTTTTGGTATCAAAATTTTTCCAAAAATTATTAGAAAAACTATTTCAGCTATATTTGCTGACCAAGATGGTAATGGTAAGGAAAAGGGTATCATATTTTAATTATTATATCATAGACCACAAATATCTTATCAATGAATACATTATAGCTATAAAACTCGTAACTCCCAGTATTACGCCAAAGAAATTTACAAAGGGTTGAACTAAAGATAAATATTGAAATATTGTGTCTAAACCTTTTATATTGTATAAAAGGTATGCGACCGAAAGCAGAAAACCATATTTATTCAAAGCATTTGAAAATTCGTTATTTCCCAGAAAGGTGAAAGAAAATATCGATAACAGCTTTATCCATATCATTAAAATCAAAAAGCTTGTAAATGGTTCCTTAAGAATTTGAATAAACTTACTTATATCGTTTCCCTGAGCTTGTAAAAATGTTTTAATCGCTATATCGGAAGCTTCAAAAACAGCGTAGAGGAAAGATACTAAAATAACAAGATTTGCAAATCTTTTAAGAAATTCGTAAGTTTGCACATTTTCAAACATAATATATTAATAATCATAGGCGTAATTTAAATATATATTTTTATGAGTTATGTCGTTTTTGGTCACGATTTGAGAAAGATTTCTCTTTTATTATTTGCTATAGGAATCTTTTTAAACTATTTTACGTCTTTGATAATTCTATTTTCGATTATAGCTGAATTGGTAAACAGTATTTCCCTCTTTCTTGTTGTTTTATTTGGTAGCATGTTTTTTATAGCTTCTAATCTTATTTTTGTATATCTATCTATAAGGCTGATAAGATATTCAGATAAAATTTTTCACGAAGAAAATTTTCAGAAAACCGAATTAAGAAAATTTTTGAAGTTCGTTATGATAGCTAGTATATTAAATTTTGTTGCATTTCTACTTTCTGGAGTTGTGTCGATTGGAATGATTACAGCAGCTGTTGCTTTAATTCTTCCATACTTTCTAGTTAAAAGAATTTTTGATTTTGGTTTAGATAAAAAAGCTTTAGTGATATTTATAACTATTATTGTTCTTTTTGTAATTTCTGCAATTGAAATATATATTGGAGCTTCTTCGTCCAAAGTATCTTCAGCGGCACCCTTTTTAGCTCAATTTTCTTTGATGATTGGTAATCTATATTTGACTATTCTTTCTCTTACTCTCTTGTTTTTAGCTTTTTATTTTTTCAAATATAAAAAAGCTGATGACAATAATTTTTCTTTTTATTCAAAAATTTCCTTTTTAACGTATTTTATAAGTGTTATGTTTAATTCTTTTTACGTTGCATATATTTTGAGTTATAGTAGTATTGCTTGGAAATCTATATTTGGTATGTTAGTATTTTCTATAAACGATATTGTCGAAAAAGTAAGTTATTACCTAACTTTAATTGGATTTTTATTAGTTGGCTTTTCAACACTTTTCCCTATCTATTATCTCTCTAAACAACTAATAGATAAGATGTTTGGTTTTACCGAAATTTATACAAATACTAATTTTACTCAAAATCAAATTAATAATTAAACATAAATTTATTCTAAATCAAAAAACTCTCCTAAAAGTTTTTCCTTATTAATATCTTCAGTTGAAATGAAGAAATCTTTAGAAATGTAAATTCTCCTTCTATCAAAATCTATTAAAAATTTTAGTCTTTTAGTTTCTTTACCATTAAAAATTGGAACTTCTAAAATATTGTTTTTTAATACTATTGAGTCTTCTTTTATTTTTTCTAATCTTTTGTTATAAAATGCCAAATTTACTATTTCTATTACAGAATTTTTTTCTTTTTTGATTTCGCTAGAAACTTCTTCTATTAGGATTTTAAATTTTTTGTGCAAGTGTTGTAATGATAGCGAAAGAAGTCTAGGAGATATTATGTAAAAATTATCAAGAAATATCAATCCTTCTAAAATTTTCTTTGCTAAGTAAATTTTTTCTTTAAAATATTCTTTTTCGTTCTGAAGTTCTTCTAAGTTTGGTTTTTCATCTTTCAAGAATATCTTTGAAAAAACTGCTATAGCTTCGTAATGCAGTAAATTTAATCCTATACCTCTAACTTTTTTTCCTTCCATTTTATTTTCAAAATCTATTACAAAACCGTCAAAATCGTTAATGTTTATGTTTTCTAAGTTTTCACCATTAGGATCTATTATTAAAAACTTTCCTTTTGGAACTTCATTAAATTTTATTCTATTTTTGATTTCGCTAATGGGAATTCTTGAATATCTAACGAAAGAACTCAAATGTTTTTCGTTAAAGTTTGTAATATAAATTTCTAAATTTTCGAAGTTTGTTGCATAATAAAGAAATCTTGTTATTACAGCCGCTTCGAAAGGTTTTGCCGAATTTATCCAAATTTTCATTAAAAAGAGATAGAAAAATAATATTTAATAGTTTTTGAAAGTTGTTAAGATTATTCTTATAGCTTTCTTCTTACTAATTTAAATATGGATTTGGAAAAGAAGGATGGTTATAAGAAGATAAGTTACATAATAATTCATTAATAGAATCTTAGAAAGATTTTTATAAATATTACACTGTAATAATTAGTATGGATGTAATGAGTAGAGCCTCCCTAGAGCAAGAAATATACCTAAGAGCATTAACAGGATATGTAGTAGGGCAACATATAGCAGATGGATATAAAAAAGTAGCAATAATAACATATCCAGATAGAATATGTAGTGCTATGGCTTCTGCGCTAGCTACATCATTAATTGCAAAATTCGGATATAAAGAAAACTTTGTTAGAGTATTTACTTACGAAGAGGGAAAAGAAAAAGAATTGGCTAAAAAAGTTAAAGAATTTAACCCTGAGGCTGTATATATATCGTTTGGAGGAGAGCAAAGGATGAGTTATGTTTCAAAAATAACTAAAGAAGTTTTGAAAGCTTTATTAGAATCTAACTATAAAGAATCTATAATATTTCATGTAAGAACATTCTTAGCAACAAAGCAATTATCAGAATTACTATCTGATCATACATTAAGAAATTATTTAATGTCAGTAAAAGAGTTAAGAGTATTTACTGCAGATATTCAAAATAAGAAGTTTTTATTCCACAAAATAAAGATAGAAAATAATAACATTAAATTAGAAAAATTCTCCGAAGCTCAAATAAATGATGAACATATATCATTATTGAAAATATCTTTACCACCTCCAGAATAATTTTTTCAAAACTCTTTTAAATTCCTTCTCTATTTCTTAAAATTCCTTCTTTTTCTAACTTTTTTGTAAGTTCTTTTATAGATTCTTCTATTCTCCTCATAAATTCGGGATATTCTGCTTCTATTTCCTTATATGTTTCATCTACAGCTCTATATATTAAATCTTCGGGTATTATGTTGAAAAGATTGAATGATCTATTGCTTTTCTCTATGTTTTGATCTTCTTCTCTTATTTTGTCTAATAAATATTTTAGTGTATCTTTAGTATTGTAACTAGCTATTAATCTTTCAGCAACTTTTATTCCAATCAAATTAGATATAAAATGTATGAAGGAGTAACTATCTCTATCTTTTTCGTCTGGTGAATAATGAATTAGAGATTGTATTTTATAAAATCTCTTCATTCTTTCGATTTCGTCTTTGAATATTTCAGAAAATGGCTTTTTAGCATATTTACTTGCTGAATATAGCGTAAGAGCAGAAATAGCCGATAATAGCATAAATGTTAAATCAACTCTTCTATTATTTCCCATATCTGCAACTCGTGATACACTAAATGTATATGGAGCTATATAATTTAGAAGAGGTAATAAAACACTTCCTAATGAAAGGTATAATGGATAGGAATCTACTATAGTATGTAGTTCAGAAGGTATTATATACACTTCTATTTTCCCTTCTGAAAACTTTGACACATATGAGAAAGAATCAAAATACGTTCTCTTTCTTTCTTTTCTTATTTTATTGCTCGTTTTTTCATCAGCGGTAATTTCTTCTACTATTATTCTAGCTCTATACTCAATTCCCCTATTATTTTTAGGTCTATATACAAAATCATATCCACCTTTACTATTCATATCATGCAAGTATTCCATTTCTATTGGTTTGTCTAACATATGATGTACTTTTTCCTTATCACCGAATAACCTCTTTATAGGTCCTCTTATATCAAATGGACTAGTTGCAACAGGAAACTCTTTAACATCGTAATGCTTTAATTTGTAAATTCTTGCTCTCTTATCATTTTTTTCTATGTCAACTATCCCTATCTCAAGGTCGATGCCTTCACTCTTTAGATATTCTCGTAATCCGGAAGAGTTTAACAACTCTTCTAAATCCATTAGAGTAGTTGCTATCGAAGTCTTATAATTTCTATTTCTGTCAAACCACGAGTTATAGTTACTATTATTTGTGAACATAAAATTAAGCTCGCAAAGTATGATAAATATATTTTATTGGTAAACTTTGATGATAATCTTAAAAATAAAAATTTTCCAGCTTTTCAGAGCGCACATAATTCATAGAAACTGTATAAGATTTTTTCTGTACTATTGTTGTATGTACGAGATGGTGAAAACTTTGGTAAAATATCTCGAAGATGGGTTATTCGGAAGAAAAGCTATTTATAGCAATACAATTAATGAAAAAGAAGTAAGTCTAGAAGATCTGCTCACGAGATTGTATTCTAGAAGAAGATTTCTTGCTACTGCTATAGTTGGTAGTGTTATAGTGGTAGCCAGTTTAATAACTTCTGGAGTAATTCCAACTCCAATTAATTATGTAAGACTTGATAGATACAGAGGCGAGTTTTTAGGTAAAATAGAAGGAGTTAATAGAAGAGAAAATCAATATACTACGTATGATTTACAATTCGAGAGTGAAATACTATACTTACCTACTAATCCTCTAGAAAGAATCTTACCACAACCTGGACCAAAATTTAAGTCTGTAATATCTCCACTATCAGAAAATGGATATTTAATATTAGATAATCTTCTCAGTTTTTCTCGAGAAAACGATTTAGAGTTATGGTTATATGCTAAAGATTTTGTTGTAACTAATGGAGTAGAATTATATGACGCAGCTAAGGTATCATACATTATGATTACTCAAAAAATTTCGGCGAAAGAACTTTATGAAACATATCTATCTAATCCTAATAGATTAGAGATGATAATAAAAGAATTTGACCTTACTACAGGAGAGATAAAGGGGATAAATAGTATAACTGGTAAAGGGGTTTCAATATACTTAGATAGTAGATATATTGAAGATATAAAGAAAATGATGAATTATCGCGACGAACTATCTAAATATGGTAAGATATATGCATTCATAATATATCCAGATAATCAGATGAAGAGGAAACCACTATACGGTCTTGTAGTTATACCACACGGAATTCCTGAAGTATTTCCGATAATAAAAGAATCTAAATACGTATACTTGGATGACACATACGAATATACGTATACTTATACGACTAGAAGATCAAGTTCAGGGTCTAGATGATACTAAGATATTATCATTACAAATTTTTCTAGTAGGAATAGTAACTGATTTCTCTATACTACTAAATATGCAACACGTTTGCTAATTAATCATATAGCGGTTATTGGAAGAATAAGATAAAAGGTAATATATATATATATAAAAAATATACTAATCGATAAATGCTGGCCTTATCTTATCACAATCTAAACTACATTTGAGGTCTTCCTTTTTACTATCTTTTATCCTCACATCTATTTTCTTTAGATCATAATGCCAGGGATGATAACGAGTCCTTAAGATTTTCTCTATCATATATTTATCCAATTCTGATAGTTCTATTCCTTTTATTCTAAACTCTTCAAATCTCCTGCATAAATATATGTTTGGTCTTTTCAATCCCTCTGAATCGTATTCTTTTAAAAAGTCTAACCAAAATTTTCCAGGCCTACAATACCATAGATCGGGATCGTACTTTTCCTGACCATAATAACGTTTCCAATCTCTCTTTCCCTCTTCTATTTCTTTATGTATTCTACTCTTATATTCTAAATAATTCCTAAAATATCCCTCTCCAGAAGGGTCTAGTTTTATATAACCCCATCTTATTCCTTCAGCAACTACATCACCAAATTCTGCAAAATCTCCAAAGCGATATAAAGTATCTGCTTCATAGTTCATTCTCCTATCCATGCAATAGAACCATAGAAGTGGTGGATCTTCATTTGGATTAATTTCTTTCCACCTTTTATACATTACATACATTTTCATCCATGCTAAGAGACTTGCATCCCACATAATATAGAAATGAAATATTTAGTAAAATTTAAATTTTTTAAAATACTTCCATAATATTTGCTTAATAGTTAAAATTCTGTGGAATCATCTCGGATATAAAAATACAAAAACAAATTTCTTCACAGAATTATTGAATTGTAATATTTAATTCTTCCATACTCTTTAGTTTTTCTTAAACAAGTACGAGACACATGCTTGTGATAAAGTTCTTCAGCTTTCTTCCATACTCTTTAGTTCTTCTTAAACATGAGGCCAGTAGGATATGCAACCCTAAGCAAAACAGCGAAACTTCCATACTCTTTAGTTCTTCTTAAACTAGTAAAAATGCTTTTGATGTCTGGCAAAGATATTTGAAAAAATCTTCCATACTCTTTAGTTCTTCTTAAACCTTTTAAATAGTCTCTCGGCTAGCATGCTAAAAAACGGCGGGCATCTTCCATACTCTTTAGTTCTTCTTAAACAAGACACATCTTCATAGAGTATGAGTTTAGTAATTTATTAGTAGAACTTCCATACTCTTTAGTTCTTCTTAAACAGTTAAATATCTCAGGTTGGACCCCAAGTGTTGAAATAAGATTACCTTCCATACTCTTTAGTTCTTCTTAAACCAGTTTCTTCCGCTGCCTCTGTTTGTTTTTGAGTCCTCATATCACTTCCATACTCTTTAGTTCTTCTTAAACAAAGAAATTTTAGAAAAGCTGGGATTC
>JAWAZZ010000011.1:0-20769 GCA_038997305.1 Candidatus Aenigmatarchaeota archaeon
CAATTGAACTTTCAAATAGAGTAGGAATAAACATTGAATTTCCATCGCAAGATTATTACGATGAAGTTAAATTATATCTTTCTTTTAAGCAAGATGTTTTAAAAAGATTAAAATTATTGAGTAGAGTTGTTGAATATTATAGAAAGAGAGGTAAAAAAGTGGATTTGGTAACTCAATTTATTGTTGGGGTAAGAGAAGAAAGCGATAAAGAAATTTTAGAAATGACTGAATATTTATATAGAAAATTGAATGTAAGAAGAGTTTATTATTCTGCTTTTGAACCAATTCCAAAAACTCCTTTAGAAAATAAAAAACCTGAAAGTAAAGAGAGAGAAATTAAACTATATAGAGCCGGCTTTTTAATAAGAGATTATAGATTTAGTTTTAAGGATTTTGAATATGACGAAAAAGGAAATTTAATTCATAATGATCCTAAAAAATCTTTAAAACCAGAAATAAAAGAAAAATATTCTTTTGAAGATTTAAAAAAGTTCGAAAACATAGGAATAAAAAAAGCGATAAAGTTATCTAACAATTATAGCTTGTTAAAGTTTTTTAGTTAAAAACCTGAAAATTAACTTTGAAGTATTTTCTTTATTTTCTCTTTGTTTTTTGGACTTCCAAATCCTATTTCAATAGATAGTTCATACAATAAAGTTGATGTATAAATTAGAAAAACTACAGTTAAAATAAGAGTTAATGCTTTAAAAACGATAACCAACATATTATTATTAAATTCTGGAAAAATAAAGCTGAATATTTGCAAAAAGAAGTAAGAAGTAAGGAAGATTAAAGATATTACTTGAAATATCAATATTTTTCTAAATCTATCAGATGCAAAATGTCTGGAAGATAATATAAAGATTACAGATACTAATATACCTCCTATTGAAAAGCTTAATATCGAAGTCAATATTAGAAAAACGATGTTGAAATCCATAAATATTTATTTATTAGAAAGCTTTATTTTTACTATTTCATCCACAAAAACTATTATATTTTTTAGTATGTCCTCTTCTTCTCTTATTAACCTAAAGTAGAAACCCAAAACTCTGAAGATTTTTAGTTTTGAGGAAACAAAATGTACGAATTTTAAAAATTTTTCTTTTTCTGAATGCAATGCTATTATATCTAAAGAGTCTATTACTATAAATACTTTTTCTGGATTTTTTACAGATGCCAATATTTCATAAAATACTATTGCTATTTCAGCCAAATTCGAGGGAGAACTTAAAAATATTATGTTTTCATCCTTTTTAATACTTGTAGCTCCCTCGCTCTTTGCTAAAGAAATTCCCGGAGCAGGAGAATAGAAATAATTTGATATTGCATCTATGAATAAAATTTTTTCTGGATTTATTCCAGATTTTTTGAGAATTTCTATAATATATGTAGCTGGGGTTCTTAAAGATAAATAAATTCCATTCAAGCCCATTTCATTTACCAATATTTTTAACATTTCGTCGATCATTGTATTTATATCACTTGCATCTTCAAAATCTATTAGTAAAGTTTTTGGAAACTTAAGATAATTTGTTAGAAAATTTTTTAATTCCTTCTGATTTCTAATCTCTATCATAAAATTGTATTGCAATTAAAATTAATTATGTATGAAAAAACTCTATTGGGAATCGATGAAATTTGGATAAAATCAGAAAAAATTAAAAGAATTGCCATAAAAAGCTTATTGGAAGATATTAAAAGAAGAATAAATTTTAACGATATAGAAGAAAGAAGAGGTAGAATAATAATAAATTCATATAAAGATGAGTGGATTGAAAAATTAAAAAAAGTTTTTGGAATAAAAACTATTTATCCAGCAATTTCTTCAAAAAGCGATTTAGAAGAAATAAAGAGAAGAGTTTTGGAAATCCTAAAAAATCATAAAGGAAGTTTTAAGATAGAAACAAAAAGAATATATAAAAAATTCCCTCTGAATTCGCTAGAAGTTAACAAACAAGTCGGAGATTTCATAATAGAAAACTTAAATCTAAAAGTCGATGTAAAAAATCCTGATAAAATAGTTCATATCGAAATTCACGAAAACGAAACATACATTTATGATAAAGTCATTTACGGAATAGGTGGATTAAACTTAGGATTTGAAGGTAAAGGATTAGTTTTATTTTCTGGTGGAGTCGATTCTAGTTTAGCATCAATACTTATGGGAAAAAGAGGTATGAATTTAGATTTTCTCTTTGTTAACATTGCTGGAGAGTTTTATTTAAATTATGTTTTTAGAATTTTTAAAAAACTTAAGGAATATTTTCCAGATGCAAAGCTTTTTGTCTATGATTTAGATTTAGATAAACTTCTAAAAGTTAGAAAAGGTTACAAACAAATAATGTTTAAAGTTTTAATGTATAAAATTGCTGAAACTTTTGCTAAAGAAAATTCTTATGATGCAATAGTTACCGGAGAATCTTTAGGTCAAACAGCAACTCAAACAATAGAATCTTTAAACTTACTAAATTCAATGGTTTCTATATTAGTTCTTAGACCCTTAATAGGAATGAATAAAGATGAAATAATAAAATTCGCAAAAGATTTTGAAATCTTCGAACTAAGAGCTCCAGAAATTTGTGAAATAGAAAAATATCCAACAACAAAACCAAAAAGAGAGATTGTATTAGAAGAACTAGAAAAATTATCTATCGATTTTAATGAGGAAGTTAAAAAAGTTAAACTCATCGAAAATTTTGAAATAGAAGAAAGCATAATAAAATTACCAAAAAAAGAAGAACTCGAAATAATAAATTTGGATAATGTTAGTATAGAAAAGCTGATATTAGAAAAAGATAAAAAATATCTTTTTATTTGCAAATCTGGAATGTTAGCTAGAAGTGTTTCAGAAAAGTATAGAAAGTTAGGTTATGAAACTTATTTTTTAGATATACGAACAGCCAAAAGTTTAAAGTATATTTGATTAATCTACTGTAAAATAAATTCTCTTTTTATCTTTGCCTTTGTTTTCAACCTTTAATAATTTTATAGTTCCTATTTCTTTTGTATTTTTTACATGCGGTTCTCCATCAGCTTGAACATCTATTCCTTCAATCTCTACAATTCTTAACCTATCTACATTTGGCGGCATTCTATTTGCAAGCTTTACAATTCCTTCAATTTTTAATGCTTCTTCTCTACTTAACCAATAAACCTTCACTTCTAAACCCTTTTTGGCAATTTCATTGGCTTCATTTATTACTTCTTCAAAAATTTTTTTCGCTGTTTCTGAATCTACATTCAAAGAATAATCGTCTTTTGCATATTCACTAGAAATATTTCCACCAGTTACCAAAGCTTTGTATTTCTGATACATTAAAGCAGAAATTATGTGAGTGGCTGTATGTAATCTCATTTTTCTATATCTTTTTTCCCAATCTATCTCAGCTTTTATTATGTCACCAACTTTAAAAGTAGGTTCTTTATTTAATATATGTATTGTTTCTTCATCTTTTTTGCCAGCAATTACTTCATACTTTTCATTATTAAAATAAAAATATCCTGTATCTGCTTCAACACCTCCACTTCCATTATGAAAAGCTGTTTGATCTAAAACAACTTCTTTGCCATTAATTTCCAAAACTTTTGCTTCAAACTCTTTTATATAGCTATCCTCTTGATATAAAAGCTTTGTTCTCATAAATTATGTTTTTATGATAAAAATAAAAGAAATTATTAATAAAAAAGACGAATATAAAAAAGTTTTGATAAATAGGGGTTTAACAAAGCTTGTACCAAATTTCGATTATGGAATAAAAAATATAATGAATGGAAAGAAAAAAGTAAGACACTACAAAAACTCAGAGAAGAATTAAATAAGTTAAATAGAGAATATAACAAAACAAAAAATTCAGAATTAATTCAAAAATCAAAAGAAATTAAGAAAGAAATTCAGAAAAATGAAGAAGAGATAAAGAAAATAGAAGAGGAAATAGAAAATATAGAACTAATATTGCCCAATTGGTTGCATGAAAGCGTTCCAATAGGGACTGAAGGTAATGAAAAACCAATAAAATATGTTGGAAAACCAAGAGTTTTGAAAGATTATATAAACGAATTTAAAAAATTACATAAAGATGTAAATTTTGAAATAGTTGACAAAGTTTTTCATCACTATGATCTTGTAGGAAAATATATCGATCAAGAAAGAGCTGGAGAAATAGCTGGTTCTAGGTTTTACTACCTTTTTGATGAGCTAGTACCTCTCGTTTTTGCGATTAGTATGTATGCTATAGATTTCTTTAGGAAGAAAGGTTACGCAGATAAACTAATGATAACACCATATTTAATAAGAAAAGATATAGAACAAAAAATTACTTATTTCGAAGCTTTTGAAGAAACAATATTTGAAATAGAAAAAGAAAATTTACTCTTAATACCTTCATCTGAACATACAATTCTTGCTTATTATAAAGATACCATATTTAATCAAGAAGATCTTCCCATAAGAATAATAGCATGGACTCCTTGTTTTAGAAAAGAAGCTGGTGTACATGGAAAAGATACAAAAGGAATTTTTAGAGTTAAACAATTTGAAAAGGTAGAAATACATGTCATAACTAAAAAAGATGAAGATATAGCTGAAGTTTATAAGTTAACAGATTTAGTTCAAGAATTTCTTGAAACTTTAGGTTTGCCAAACAGATCTATAATAGTTCCTAGCGAAGACATGGATAAAAGAGCCTTATTACAAATTGATGTAAAAACTTGGTTCCCTGATCAACAAAAATATAGAGAAACACATTCAATAGCAACACTGGGAACTTGAGTATCTGGAAAGTTAAAATTAAGATATAGGTTAGATGATAAAAAAGAGCTTACAAGAAACGTTTATGCAACCGCGGCTGCGGTTGAAAGGTTAATCTGTGCGATAGCGGAAAATCATTATGATTCTGATTCAAACATTATCAAGATACCAAAACCTCTTAAAAAATATTTAGATTTCGAAGAAATAGCTCTTAATAATAAAAATTAACATATAGCAACTTTTTATTTATTTTGTTTTAAGAATTCTTCTAAAATAGATTTTGCATCCTCTTCTATTGGTTTTCCATGCCCAAAATAAATTTTATCAAAATTGTAATTATCTAAAATCTTATTTAAAGATTTGATTATCAAATTCTCGTTTTCATTAAATTCTTTTGGAGCAAATTCGAGCTTGTTTCTTTCATTATCTAGCAAATCCCCAATAAAAAGAGAGTTATCTATTAAAAAGCACAAGTGGTCATCGGTATGACCAGGAGTATAGATTATCTTTATATTTTCTATCTTTCCTTCATCATCTATTTCTATATGAGGCTTAAATCCCTTATAGCCTAGAAAGGGTGTTAAAAGTTTGAAGATATATTTTTTGAAATCTTTGGGATATCTGAACTTTTTACCTAATAGATATTCTACAGAATTTTTATGAGCAACAATTTTTGCATAAGGATAATTTTTATAAATTTCATGCAAACCTAAAATATGATCTATGTGAGAATGTGTAATTAGAATATATTTTAAAGGTTTTCCGATTTCTTTTAGTTTTTTTAATATATTTTTAGCTTTTTTATCAAAACCGCAATCTATAAGAATTACATTTTCTTCAAACTCGATTATAAAAGAATTTGAATAACCATTTATTTGGTGGACATACATAAAATATAATACTTACTTTTGTTAGTATATTTTTAAACAGATTACATATATTGTTTAATCTATCTTCTAGGATTCGAAAAACCTTCTCTTCCAAATATGTCTGAATAGCCTGCTCTACCTATCAATTCTTTATTATCTATGAAAACATACATACCCGATTTCCAAAATCTTGTAAAAAGTTTATATCCTTCTTCACCTTTTTCAACTATTTCTATTTTCTTCTCCTTCTTTCTTACCGGATAAATAAAAACATAATCTGGTGGATAATAAGTTATTCCTTTATTATCAACAATTCCTATTGCGTCGCCAAACATAGAATCGCCATAAAAAGGTATTATTCTGGCTCTATAAAACCAATTTCCCATGTTTTTTATTGTTTCTATGTCCATCCCAAAACCACTAGTAATGAAGTGTCTTATAGTGTCCCTAGGAAATATTTCATAAAGTAATGGCGCAGATCTTATTGTATCGATTTCAGGATCTCTTCTTAAATATTGATGTATTCTTTTGATCGTTGGTTCTAACCTTTTTCTCATTTCTTCTTCCGATAACTTTTTTAATCCTAAAACTTCTACTCCTACAAAATATGCATATTTTGCTCCAGACCTATAAACTAATTGTGTATTTTCCTCTTGAAACCAACCATAAGGACCAATAAGCAGAGCTACTGAAGGGTTAAATTCATATATACTTTTCATATGCTTTACCAAGAAATCAACAATTCTTTCCAAATCATCATAACTCCAAGCTGATATGTTAGCTTCATCTCCCATAGTTCCAGAGGATTGATACCACCTTACAAAAATTGGATATTCTGGTCTAAAAAGCTTCCACTCTGTTCTAATTCTATCAGGATTTAATAATTCTGGATTTTTACTATACAAACTATTTACTAATTCTTCTAAAAATGAAGGAACATCGTCTTTTTCTAATGAATTTTTAAATTTGTAAACATCATCATCGTTTAATATATTTCTCCAGAAGGGTGTGTATTTTTTATGGAATAATATAGTTTCCCATATTCTTTCTTTAACTCCTCTACCAACTATATCCTTACTTTTTCCGTTGTAAATATTTTGTGATGATAAAACCATAATTATATTTATTTAATCGTAAAAAATAAATAGTTGATTCAAAATTATAAAAACTAATTAAATTAAATTTTTAATCAGTAAATGATAAAAATTAAAATAAAAATTTATATATTTGTTGATAATAAAAATTTTTATGGGAGAAAATAAAAGATATATAGTAAGAGCAGCTAGTGACTTAAATAAAGATGATATATATCTAACGGTTAAGGGATGGGAAAAAGTACCCTATCTCAAGGATGAAATAAAGAAAAGAAATCTCGACATGAAAGACTTTGAAAGTATGAATCCACAGCAACTTGTAGAGATTTTATTCAAAGAAGGTATAGTAACAAAACCAGAAAACGTAGTAAATGGACAATTAGGTCCATCTGATATAGATAAATATTTTGGATATTTGATTTCTACAAGTGGAACAACAGGCAATCCAAAAATCTTCAGATTTACCTCACTTGGCGATGGTTTAGTAGTATACGCACAAACAGGAAAAGATATAGTAATTAAATATTTTCCTGAAAACTATCCTGTAGATTCTGCATTTCCACCACAACCATCAGCAAGCGGAGTAATGGCAACCCATGCTCTTCTACATGTATATTTAATTGATGGTAAGTCCTATCCATATAGACAAATTCCACCACAACTACTAACACCAGAAAATTTCAAATTACTTGTTAATACATTAGTACAAAGAAAACCGAGAGTATTAATAGGTCTAACGACCCATGTAAACAACATGTTAAAAGCTTTACCTAAGGATGTAATAAAAGATTTGGAAGTTATAGTAGTTGCTGGAGAACCATACTTTTTGCCAATACATAATATAGAAAACTTTGATGGATATGTAATAGACATATATGGTGCTGGAGAATTAGGAATACCCCTATATAGTATAGCAAAAGCAGGAAAAGAAAAATCTTTATTTAAACTAACGAAAGGTGCTATAACTTTAGAAATAAAAGAACCGTTTATCCAACCAGACAGACATGTAGCAGAAGTATATGTAACAAAATTCGCGGTAAATGTACCAGGATCACCAAGAATAGATCCATTAGGATTATATGCAATTAATCATAAAATAGGTGACATAGCAGAAATAAATAGTGAGGGGGATATAGTAAGATTTTTGAGGTCTAACGATATGATATCTCTTGCAGGAGCTAAACTATTGCTTTCTCAAGTAGCTGACGTAGTTTCTAAATTCTCTGAAACTTATCCATTAAGCGATTTTGTAGTAGAGTATTATCCTCTATCAGAAAGAAATCCAAAACCAAGAGCTATAATATATGTTGGTTATGAAACTGAAATAGAAAATAAAAGAAATTTAGAAGAAGAGATAAGACAGAAAATATTTGAAATAAATCATCCAGTAAACTACGAAGTAAATCTAACAAAAGCAGCAGAATTAGAAGTTAAATTAATTCCAAGTAAAGAAATTTTACAAAAACAATATCCAAGACCAGGAAAAACAAAAAGACTATATGTAATAGAATAATATATTTATGCATCCATTTTTTTATTTTTTAAAGAATAATCAAATCTTTTTTGATGAAGAAAAGAGTTATATAATAATTTTTAATGAAGGAAGTATTTTTTATCCAGCAAGAGCATTTAATAAGTTAATTATAGATTTAGTAAATGCTATTGGTGTAGAAAACGCTAGAAAAATACTAAAGGGTGTAGGAATCTATCAAACAGAACAAGCTCTCAAAAGATATAAAAAAATATACAATATAGATGAGATAGAAAAAGATAAAATAATCGAATTATTAAAATTAATAACAGGAATGATTGGAATAGGAAAACTCTGTTATGAAGAAGTTAACTATGAGAATAATAATAAAGTTTTTCAAGTAGAATTTCTACCATCAACTATTTTTGCTTACGAAGCAAAATTGGAATATGGTAAATTATCTCATAATATAGATTTTTTAATTGAGGGGTTGATAGAAAAGGCTCTTGAAGCACTTTATGGTGTTCCGTATGAATGCGAAGAAGTAAAATGTTATGCAAGGGGTGATGAGAAATGTGTCTTTATCGCAAAACCAAAATCTAAATTATAATTCCTTTTTCTTTTCTTTTTATTGAAATTCCGTTATAATCAATTTCTACATTAAAAACTTCTTTAGAATGATTAGTTGCCCTCATTTTTAATATTATTCCTTCAATTAACTTTTTTGCATATTCAAATCTTCTTAACATAATTACTCCGTCGACTATAAAACCCTCAAAACCATATTTAAAAATCTTTCCACTTCCCTCTTCTATTTCACTTAATAAAAATGATGTTACTCCATATTGTTTTAAAGTATCGACCATAGTAAACATATTTCTTCTTAATTTGGTCGGATCTTGTAACTCCTTCCAACCCATTGCTGCAGCTGTTAAAGTATCTAATATGAAAAAATTAAACCTATATTTGTTATACGCATTAATTATGTTTTTTATAGTTTCCTCAATGCTTAATGGTATTATTCTCTCTATTATTATTTTGTTTTCTTTAACAAACATTTCAAACTCTTTTCCCCAAGAAAATCTTTGCATATTAGTAACTATAGATGTTGGGCTCTCTTCAATGGTTAAGTAATATGTTTTTAATCCTTTCTTAGCTTGATTGTATGCAAATTGGCATGAAAATATTGTTTTGCCCGTTCCAGCTTCTCCAGCAACCAATATTTGAAAACCTTTCGGTATACCTCCCTCGAGTAATTCATCTAAACCAGGAATGTTAGTAGCAATTCTTTCCATAAAAAATTAATTTTTATTTCAGATAAATATTATTTTTCCTTTGTTGTTCTTTCAATATATTCCAAACACAAATGTTTAAATAGTTTGGAAGACCAATAAGATTTACTATATCAACTTTTTCTAAATCAGTTGCAAATTCGTCTAACGAGTTATATAACTTTTTTATATATTCTAACGAATTTCTACACCACCCTATTTTTCTCAAATGTTTTTCGCACGAGCTATTTAAAAATTCTTCTATATTCTTTCTTAAAAGAATCTCATAACCTTCACATCTATACATTTCTGAAGGATTGTAATTAATACTAGATAAACATGATTTATATTCCTCTAATAGAGATTCTATATCCCTTATCCCTTAATTTAATACCACAATTTATCAAAAAATCCGATTTGCTCAGAAAATTAGATTCGTAATGCATAAGACTATTAATTAATGATAAAAAATAAAAACCCTTTAAAAGGTTTTTCAATATTGCAAATCTTTATACTTTTCTTTAACATAAAGACCTGAGGGGGAAAGGGAAATTTACTGACAGCCCCGGGGGGGATTCGAACCCCCGACCTCCTGCTCGCTTGTTATCATTTATCTAGCGAGCAGTGCCTTACAAGGCAGGCGCTCTACCGCTAAGCTACCGGGGCAAACAATCATAACATATTAATTTTAATCTTTAAAATATTTTCAAGTTTTTTGATTATTTCTTCAATATGCTTAGAATCGTTAGTTTTTATTAGAAATTCATAATTCTGATAAAACCCGTTATACGTCATGTTTGCACTAGAGAAAAAAAGGATTTTTCTATCGAAAATATAAATCTTCGCATGAATAAATCTATCTTTTTCAAAAATAATTGTAGGAATTATAAATTCATATTTGAAACCGTATTTTAATAAAAGAAGTAAAAACATGACAAAGAATACTGAAAACAAAAGGTTAGAAAAGGAAGCAATTAAAAACAAAAAAGAAAGTATTAGGAAAAACAAAAAGTAAACATATTTCACTTTAATTTTTTGCAAATTTTTTAAAGCTCTTTGATGATAAAAAGATTTATCATTAGAAGTTATTAAAAGAATTTTCTTATTTTTGCTAAGCTCCTTAATATATTCGGAAAGTTTTGAAGAAAGGTATGTTGAAACTATTATTATTTCTTTAGAACTTTCAAAATATTTTTTCAAAATATTTCCAACAGATTTATCAAAGTATATTTCCATTAAAGAGCTTTCTTATATTTCTCCTTTAAATCCTTTAGTTTTTTAATTAAGTTATCTATAGCAATTTTTAACGCTTCTCTAGCATTTATTCCTTCTGTTTTTATCCAAAGTTTTGGTTGCGAAAGTTCAGGATGCTCTCTAATATATGCAGCTTCTACCACTCCTCTAACATTCCAAAGCTCCTCCCTAAGTAAATTTGCAAAAGTTTCGCTTTCTCCAACTAATTCTACTAATAAAACATTTTTCTCTTCTTTTAAAACTTTTACCTCCATTTTAAAATTTGTAAATATAAAAAATTTAAATCTTTCCAACAAAGCCTGGTTTGTGAGATATTAATTCGCCAGCCAATTTCATTTTATTTAAAATTTCTTCTGCATCTTCTATTCCTTGCTCTTTTGCTCTCTTTATTATTTCCTCTTCAGGTATCATATTGCCAAAAACTTTAGCTAGCTCATCAATAATACTTCTAATAGTTCTAATTTTTCCTCTTTGAGATGCTGTTGTAATTCCTTCATATCTGTCTATATCAATCATTCCCAATTCTGGATCAAATCCAAATTGTTTTAACGAATATTTCATCAATCTTATTGCTCTTTCTGCGTCTTCTTCTGTAACGAATTCACTTAATCTAACTTTAGCAGAAGCCTCAGCAAGTCTTATTAAAGCTTCAAATTGTCTTAAAGTTATAGATATTGCAGCGCTTTCCTTAGATTTTTGCCTTGTTTCTAAATAAAATTCTTCTAATTTTCTCAAAGCTTCTTCTGTCATTTTTGGTTTTATATTCTTCCTTGCGTATGAAATGTATTTTTTAATTAATATTGGAGGTATGGTTTCTTTAAAAGTTTCTGTCGTTTCAAAAAATCTTGTTTTTCTTATATGTTCTAAAATTTTTTCATCTAATTCTCTTTGAGCAACATCTCTTAATGCAAATTTTAGATCAAATCTTGTTAATAAAGTTTCTGGTATGTCTATTTGCTCTCTTATTGGTATGTATGGGTCAAATCTTCCATATTTTGGATTTCCGGCAGCTAACACAGATGTTTTAGCTGGTAAAGTAGCTACTATACTTGCCTTTGCTATACTTATACTTCCCTGTTCCATAGCTTCGTGCAAAGCAATCAAATCATCTTTTTTAACTTTTTCTACTTCATCGATACATACAATAGACTTGTTAGCCATAACTACAGCACCAGCTTCTAAAACCCAACCACCAAGAAATTCTTCATCTCTACTTACAGTTGCAACTAGTCCAGCTGCTGTTGCTCCGCTACCACTAACATATTTTGCTCTAGGCATTAGATTTGCAACATATTTTAATAGCTGAGATTTAGCAGTTGATGGTTCACCAATAAGCAATATATGAATTTCCCCTCTAATTCTTGTTCCATCAGGCATTATTTTCTCGTTACCACCAAACATTTGAAGTAAAATAGCTTCTTTGATCTCTTCTAAACCATAAATAGTTGGAGCAATAGAATTTACCAATTTTTTAAAAATTTCTGGGTCTTTAGCTAATTCTAAAATCTTTTTTTCATCTTCCTCGCTAATTTCAATATCTTCCCACTCTGTTTCCAAGGTTTCGAAATTAATAGCATCTATAAAAATTTCCATTGTTCTTCCATAGTTTTTTCTTAATTTTCTTTGTATGTTTTTCAAAATTCCAATAACTTTTATTCTATTTCCAGGATCTGTTTTTACTCTTAACTTTGGATCTACTAAATCTTCTTTTAAATACACCATTATAGTACTTGGTCTTTCTCCACTAAGAACTTCATATGGTTCTTCTATTACAACCCATCTCGCATCATAAAGCTTTTCTCCAACAATATCAAATGTTCTTGAGCCGCAATAAGGACATTTTATAGGCTTTTTCAAACTTCTTTCAGTTTGAATTTGAGTTACTAATCTTTTACATTCAATACAAACAAAAATAGCCTCATAAATTTCTGGTCTTACTTCACTAGCTCTCTTAACAATTCCATCAACAACAACCAATTTTCCTAAATGTTCGCTTCTCAAACTACTAATCCTTTTTTCTAAATATTTTGGTAAATTATAAAATCTAATTCTTACTTTATCTTTTAATTGTGGTTCTAAATCGTATAAAGCATCTTCAAAAACCTTTAATATTTCTTCTGGATATTCTATGAACTTTTCTGCAAGAGAGATATCAAATTGTTCCAACAATGAAAAATCTATTAATAATCTTCTTTCATCGTTTAAAACGATTCTCCCAATTTCTTTTAAATAATATTCTTCCAAAAAATTAGAAAACGCTATTTTTATTTCAGAAATTTCTCTTTCTTCTAATTTTTTTGTCTCTCTTGTTTGAAGAACTAGCATTAATATTTTTCTGTTAGAGATTTAATAAAGATTTCTATACTAGTATGGTGTAAAACATTCAGAGCTTTTTATTTTTTCCATAAGATTTCTTAATTCTTTCACAACTTCCTTATCGTTCTTTCCTCCAGTACATATTATTTTGCCACTTCTAAAAATCAAAAATACTAATTTTGGTTCGTTCAATCTATAAATTAATCCTGGAAATTGTTCTGGTTCAAATTCTGCGCCTTGCAATTCATATGCTAAACAATTTAGATCTATTTCTCCGTTTAATTTCACAGAAGCGACAATATTTTCAACGTTCTTTTCAACTTTTGAGGTATCTATCCCTACGGATTTTAAAATTTTAAAGAATTTTTCTATTGCTCTATCAACATCTTCCATTTTTCTATTTCCTGTACATATTATTTTTCCTGTCTCAAAAATTAAGAAAGAACATCTTGGATCTTTCATTTTATAAACTAATCCTGGAAATTGTTCTGGTTCAAATTCTGCTTCTACAAAATTTTCTAGTATTTTGTTCAGAGGAATTTTTTGATGGAACTGCATTGAAACTACTATGTTCTCTATAGTTATTTCTTCTGTCATTAATATTTATTAAAAAATTAAAAATATAAATCCTCAATCTCAGTAAGTAATTCATTTAAGTAATCTAATGAAATAATAAAAATATTGTCTTCAACTATTGGCTGAATTGTAGTATCTAAAAATATCATAATGCCAAAAATTTTTTCTGAAAAGAATTGATATTTTTTAAAGTTTTCAATTTTTTCTTTAAACTTTTCTATCTCTTTTTTAATTCTTTTGTATTTAGCATATTCCTTTTTCCATTTTTTGCACTCTATTAACAAAATTCTTTTTTGTTTTTTGGCTATCAAATCGAATTCTTTATAATTTAAAAATTTTATCCTTACGTTTTTTTCAACTTTATAATCAAATCTTTCCAGAATTTCCTTTATAAAATTTTCAAAATACTTCCAATCTTTATTTTCTAAGTATTTTTTTAGTGCTTCCATAATATATTAATGAAAGTTGCAGGAATAGATGAAAACGGTAGAGGATGCATTATTGGACCTTTAGTTATTACCGCTTTTATTTGTGAAGAGGAAAAAATAGAAGAATTAAGAAATTTGGGGGTTAAAGATTCTAAAGAGCTAAGTAAAGAAAAGAGAGAAAAAATATCAGAAAAACTTTTAGAGATTGGTTATTATAAGCAGAAAATTATTAGTGCATCGGAAATAAACTATTACATGTTAAAAAAGAAAATTTCACTAAACGATTTAGAAATAATGAAAATTGCAGAACTTATAAACGAAACTGATGCAGAAAAATATTACATAGATGCCATTTCTTTTCCAAAAAAATTCGTAGAAAAATTAAAAAGATTTGTAAAAAGAAATGTTGAAATAGTTGCAGAGAACAAAATGGATAAAAAAAATTTGGTAGTTGCTGCAGCAAGTATTATAGGAAAAGTTACTAGAGATAGAGAAATTGAAAAAATTAAAGAGGAAATAGGAATAGATTTTGGCAGCGGATATGTTAGCGATGAAAAAACTAGAAAGTTTATAGAACTTGTAGTAAAAGAGAAAAGAGAATATGATTTTATAAGAAAGGGTTGGATTACGTATAAAGAAGAAACAAATAAAATAAAGACTAAGAGCATTATAGATTTTATATGAAGCTTAAAAAATTACTGAAAACAAAGAGATTTGAAATATTTTTTTCTTTATTAGGAATTCTAACATCTTTCATAACATTCTCCTTTTATTATAAAGATGTTATTGGATTAACAGTACCGTTTTTACTATTCTTATTTTTTTGCTTTTATTTTGGAAGAGAAAAAAAGTTTTTAAAATTTATTGGGGAATATCTCATTTACTTCTTTGTCTTTTGGTTAATTACTCTAACGATATTAGTAAATTTCTTTTAGTTTATGGATTTAATAACTCACTTTTTATCTTCGCTACCTTTAACTTTCTTTTTAATGAACAAATCAGAAGTAAAAAAGATTTTTTATTTTCTTATCTTTATCTTTCTATTTAGTTGTTTACCAGATGTAGATTATTTGATAGGAATTGAACATAGAGCATTAACTCACTCTATAACTTTTTCTGTTTTTTTCTCTATAATACTATTTACCATATGGAAGATAAAGAGAAAAACAGAGTTTATAGTTTTTATATTAACCTATAATCTACACATAATTCTAGATATTTTTTCTGGCGGAGTAAAGCTTTTTTATCCATTTTCTGATTTGTATATAAAACTACAACCAGAACTTCCTTATTACTTCATTTTTACATTAACAAAACTAAATCTTATGCTAATAACTTATGTTAGTTATGTTATGATATCTTTATTAATTCTTAAAATCTTAGAGAAGAGAGTTACCAACTATTAGCTTATATTCATCTTTATCATCTAATTCCTCTAATATTCTCTCTTTTATCATCTTTTTTGGATCCATCAAAAACTTCACTCTATTTTTCAAATCTTCAAAACTTTCAAAAGGTTTGACTTTTCTTTCTTTCAAAATTTCTTCTAAGTGTTTTTTACCTATTCCTCTAAAGAGCTCCAACGCATGTAACTTTGGAGTTATCGGTCCTGCAATATTAAAAATTTTTATTAATCTTTTTTCGTTCTGATCTATAAGCATATCTAAAACTTCTTCTAGTGTAGATTTTGCAATGGGGGATAATTCGCTGTATTTAACTCTTTTGACTATTCTTTGCACTTTATCCCTTAATCCACTACCTATATAAACTCTTTCTTTTATATCAACTTTAGCATTTGGTTTTAAGGTAACTTCTAATAGATTAAAATATTTATCTCCAATTCCATGAGCAGTTGGAACTTTAAAGGGGCTTTCTGGTTTTCCTGTTGGAAAATAATCTATTATTATTATGTATTCGTCTTTCATGTTTTGGGAAAATTTTAGAGATTATTTATTATTTCTACTATTTTCTTTTGTTTATCCTCGCTTATTAGTTTTATATTCTTTCCGAAAAGAATGTTTAAATCTTCAATGCTCTGTGGTAAATAATCCAATATAAGATTTATTTCAAAAGAATTTAAACCTAAATCCTTTAATTGTTTTCTAGCCTCTTCTATTTTTTCTATACTAATTTCTTTTTTTATCGACATTTTTATATTTTCTGCAATGGCATTTAGAAGAGGATTATTAATATCACTTTTAATCATTTCTAGAACTTCATATTTAGTTAAATATTTTTCGCTTAAAACATCCATGGTTCGATTTAAACTTTTCTTAAATGTTGAGGTGCAACGATTAAGGTTTTTTCCTTAAACACATCATTAACCTTAACTATGTAACATCTTCCTCTTTTACCTATTATTTCCCCTATCTTTCCTTGAAACCTATGATGTGGCATACCTTCTTGACTGGAAGGAAGTATATCTATTATAACTTTATCCCCAACACTAAATTCCTTAAAAAACAAAGATATGCCTTTTTTGTGATATCCTAATTTTAGTTTTTGTCTAGATTTGCTACCCTTTACCATATATTATTTTTGTGTAGCAAAATTTAAATTTTTATTATGAGTGATATTAAAAAGCTAAAGGCAAAAATAGAAGCACTACTTTTCGCATCTTCTAGACCATTATCTTTAAATAAAATTTGCAATATTTTAAGCGAAAACGAAGAAAATGTAAAAGAAGCACTTAAGCAGCTAATAGAAGAATATTCTAATCCAGAGAAAGCCTTAGAAATAATAGAGACTCCTGAAGGTTATGAAATGATAATAAAAGCAGAATATAGAAATTATGCATCCCAAGTTGCTAGTTTTAGTGATTTGAATCAAGGTGCGTTAAAAACTTTAGCTTTAATAATATTACAACATCCAATAAAGCAAAGTGATATAGTAAGGATACAAGGAAATAGAGCGTATGATTATATAAAAATGTTAGAGAGAAAAGGCCTAATATCTTCTAAAAAAGTAGGAAAAACAAAAATCCTATTACCAAGTGAAAATCTAGAAAAATATTTTGGAATGAAAATTGAAGATATAAAAGAACAATTAAGAAAATATATTCAATGAAAATCCTAATGTCTTTAAATCCAACAAAAAAATTAGAGGAACAAATAGAATTTGCAAAGAATGTTGGATTTGATGGAATTGAAATTGTCTTAGAAGACAATGCTCAAAAAGAATTCTTAGATGAAAAAAGAAGAAAGGAGTTGAAAAAGTTAATAGAAGAAAAAAATTTTATTGTTGCTTTTCATCTACCGAATTGGTTAAATATAATTGATGAAAAAGATAGAAAAGAAATATTATATTTTGCAAAAATTATCGAAAAAGATTTTAGTTCTTTTTGTGATGTGCATATACATGCAAATTCTACAAATGACATTAATGATTTTATAAAAGTTACAAATGAATTGAAATTGTCAAACGTATATTTTGAAAACATGTTTCAAGACGTAGAAACACTTTCCAAAATAATTGATGATACAAATATTAAAATAACCATTGATATTTCTCATATACTTTCGGTAAACTCTTTATCAAAATCTTTTGAATTCTTAAAAAAATACAAAGAAAGGATTTTTCACTTCCATTTTTCAGATGGAATTATTAATTCACATTCTCACTTAGCATTAGGAAATGGTACATTTCCTATACAAAAGATAATAAGTTTTCTAAAAGAAAATTTCGGCAATAGAACTATAACATTTGAGATTTATGATACTAACATCCCTGAAATCGATTATGAAATTTCTCTAAATTTATTTAAATATTATTATGGAAGATAGATCAAGAATTAAAAGAATTTTGAATGATTTTTTTGATGACTATTTTGAAAGTTTTTATTCTGTTTCTTTTGATTTTATTGCAAAAAAGTCAAACAAATATTATTTCATAAAATTTCTTAGAAATTTAAATTCTCTAACTTCAGAAATAGCTAAAGATTTAAAAAATCTAGAAAGTTTTTGTTCTTCTGATTCAATAATTATTTCTGAAAAAACTTCTAGGAGCTCTTTAGAAAATTATATCTATCTTAGAAAGGAAATAAAAGTTTTAAGACTGAATATGTTAGAAAAATTTTTAAACAACGAAAATCTCCCAATATATAGATATGGAAAAGTTGTCGCTGAGATTGATTACAAAAAACTAAAAGAGGAAAGAATAAAAAGAAATCTATCTTTGAACAAATTATCCAAACTTTTAAACACAAGTAAAAAACATCTATACGAAATTGAAAACAATATTAAGAGACCTTCTTTTGAACTTGCAAAAAAGATTGAAAAAGTTTTAGGTATAAATATAATAAAAAACATCGAGAAAAAAATTGAAGAAAAAGTTGTATATAGGTTTTACAAGATTAGCTCTATAAAAGGTATAATAGAAAGGGACGAAAAATATTTAATACCTAAAAACGATGAAAATGCTTACTTAGAGAGTAAAGAAATTTGTGATTTTCTAAAAATCAAACTCAAATAATATTAAAAACCTCTACATTTTCTAATTCTTTTAGCTTTTTTATTATAAATCTTCTATGACATTTCCAATAAAATCTTTCGGCACACATTATGCAAACTATATCCTTATTTATTAGTTCGATTAACTTTTTAAAACCCTTTTTAAATTCTTCTGTTTTCATATAATTTTCATAGCCGCCCTCCCTATAACCACCAAGTTCTTCTAAATGGATGTACTCTATGCCATATTCTTTTAAGATATCTCTTAAACTATCTTTATTAAACCAAGGAAATTTTCTGCTAGAAGGGAATCTCCTTATATCAACTAAAATTTTTACACTATGTTTTTTAAGCAACTCTATAAACTCTTCAATTTTTCTATTGCTATGTCCTATTGTAAATACTATTCTTTTCATATAACTTTTATTTTATCCAAGAAGTTAGTAGCAAAACTTTTTGTCATTCGAATAGTGTTTAAAATTGTATATCTTTTTCTTACATATTTAGCTAACAAGAAACATTTGATTATTTCATTCTTATCTATTTTTATTTCTTTATAGTTTTTCGGAATTTTGTATTCTTCAAACATGTTTCTTAAATCTAAGTCATCATATCCCATTTGTAAATTTCTCATTATTATGCTTCCTAAACCTACTTGAAATCCATGCAAAGATTTTTGTTTAGAAAACAAATCTATAGAATGAGAAAAGTTATGCTCGCTTCCACTTATAGGTCTAGAACTTTTTGCATAGAAAGAAGCCAAACCACTAAATCTAAATGCTTCTATCAATTTTTTATAATTTTTTCTTTCTAGTATTTTCTCAACATTTTTATATGAAATTTTTGCACATTTCTCAGAAAATTTAAAGGCCTTTTTATTTATTTCTTCTCCAATTCTTTCATTTGCAATTCTCCAATCTTCTAAAGCAACGAATTTAGCTATTGCATCACAAAAACCAGCTTTTAGATTTTCTTTAGGAGCTTTTTTAATTATACTTAAACTAATAAAAACTTTCTTTGGTAATTTATAGAAAACAGATTTAACACTTTTTCTAAATTTTAAGGAAATTGTTGAAGATGTAAAAACATCAGAAGACAACGAAATAGGAATAGTAATAAATTCTTTTTTATATTTATATGCTAAAAATTTTACTCTATCTATTAGTTTTCCTGAACCGAAAGCGATAAGAATGTTAAAATTAGAAATCTTCTTATTTTCTAATTCCTTCAAACTGGTGCATGCATTAAACTCTAAGTATTTTAAATATTTTTTAGAAGTTTCGTCATAAACAACCAAAGAATTTTTAAATTTTGTTAAGTTTATTTTATCTTTTTTTATTCCAATCTTTAGCATAAATAAATGTTTTTCTTATAATTTTATGGAAATATCTTATGAAGATTTCAAAAAAATAGAGATGAAAGTAGGAAAAATAGTAGATGTTCAAGAAATACCTGGCGCAAAAAATCTATATAAACTTATAGTAGACTTCGGAACTGAAAGAAGACAAGCCATATCAGGAATAAAAAATTTTTATAAAAAAGAGGATTTAATAGGTAAAAAGTTTGTTTTCGTAACTAACTTAGAAAGAAAGAAGTTTTTTGGAGAAGAGAGTCAATGTATGATTTTGGCAGCTGAAGATGAAAATGGAAATATTGCACTAATTAAACCAGATAAGGAAATAAAAGAAGGTAGCAAAGTAAGATGAAGGTATATGTTTTAGATAAGAAGAATTTGAAAAAAGTTGAGGAAATATTAACAAAAAATGAAAAAACTTCGATGCTTTCTATATATTTTAGAGAATTTAAAACTCTAGGATTGGAAGGAGATAAAATCGCTTTAATTTTAGATGGTTTAGAAGAGTACATTAAAGTAGCAGATGAACTAATAAAAGATTTTGTAGAAATTCCGAATGAAAGTTTAAAAAATGAAATAATAAAAAGATTTGAAGAGGAAGAGAAAAAAGCAAGGGAAGGGTTTGGATTTTTATTTTCTTAATTTTATTTAAAATTTATTTATATGCCCCGGTAGCTCAGCATGGATAGAGCGGCGGCCTTCTAAGCCGTAGGTCGCGGGTTCAAATCCCGCCCGGGGCAAGAAAAAATTTTTCCAGTTCCCGTCTCGGTCTTTATATAGAAGGAAGTAAAAGCAACTTTATGATTTATGAAATTGATAAAGACATAAACATATCTGTATTCCTTTCAATACTTCTAGTACTGGACAAACGCACTAATTTTTTTCTTACATTTTCTGCAAATGAAAAGGGCTTTCAATACTTCTAGTACTGGACAAAC
>JAWAZZ010000012.1:0-20061 GCA_038997305.1 Candidatus Aenigmatarchaeota archaeon
TGGCTCCTAAAAATATGTAAACTTTATAGTTGTTATTAGAAGCAGATAAACCAGCTTGATCTTGAGTATATGAATTAGCAGTTCCCCAACCAATATTTAGATTTCTAAAGATTGCATTAAGAGTTGCAGGCGGAATATATAATCCGCCATTTGGGCAAGATCCTACTTGAAATTTTTGAGATTTTGTTGATTCATTAGATACATTAAATCTTACAGAAGAATAAGCAACTCCGCTTATTTCTTTTCCATTATATTCATCTCTTGATTGAACTGATATAGAAATATATTCTTTATCTATTACTACCTTATCTGAGGTAAGTTGTCTTTGAATACCATTCATATCGTAATAGAAATTTGGATAGGGATCATAAGTATTATCTGCATAAGATGTTAATTCAGGATAGTGTTCTATATTAACAAAATATGGCGGCTTTTTATCGATACAATATGAGCTACTGTTTTTCACTTTTTCTATATTATCAGAATTGTCTATTGAATAGAAACAAACCTTACTTATGCATACAGAAGTTTCGCAACTAACATTTCCAGAAGATATTATACTATCTTCATAACTTTTTAAAAAAGTTGCATTTAGATATTTAACAAATGATGGATTTGGGCAAAAACTCTCGAAGGGAACAACTATATAAAAGCTTCTATTACATCCAGTACCTGGAAGGATTACAGTACCGGATGATGAACGAATAATTATAGAGGGGTCCTTACAGATTAATAGAAAACTTATATTAGAAATAGTCCAATTATGCCAATAAGGATCTATAGTAGTTACAGGCGGTACTCCATCTACTATATAATTTTGTCCAAAGGTTATTCTCAAAAGTAAAAATGATAGCAGTGAACTTATTATTAATATTTTTCTTCTATTCATATGATAGTTTATTTTTTATGTTTTATTTGTTTTATTCTTTTTATTAAATAAATGATTGCAACAAAAGTAATTATCAATACTACAAAAATTAAATAAATATTTTTACTTTCTCTAGAACCAGTTACTGGAGTAGAATAAACATATGAAGAACAATAATTATCTAAAGTTATTCCATCTTTTTCTAATTCTAAACATATTTTAAAATTGTCAAGCTTAGAACTACTTGAAAATTTAATTTCTACTGCCTCTAAATTATTAATCTTTAGCTCATTTATTTTTGTTATATTTTCAAAGATCAAATTTTCATAGCTAAATATTTTTGTTCTTAAATTAACATTCTTAATAGTTGTTATCTCTCTATTAGGCTCTAAAGGACCTGTCAATGAAACTCTAATCCAGTAACTTTCATTAGGATATATTTCTAAATCTTTAACTCCAACCTTCATAATTTTTGCAGACTCGCCTAGAACGACATATCTACCTCTATATATAGAATTCAATCTACCATAATTGTCGTATAATTCCATTCTAACACTATAAGCAGTATTTTTATTTCCAGGTTTTATGTAATGAGTATAATTACAATAACTCTCGCTGCAACTTATTGAGTATTCTTCTATGTTTTCATATTTTTTGATTCCAGATTCACAATATGTATCATCGAATTCACATGTTTTATATACTATTTTCCCTTCAAAATTTTTAAAAGTGGCTATGTGGAGTTCTATAGAGATTAAAGAACTTTTATTGTATATTCCAGGACCTCTTTGAGATAAACCACCCGCGGTTCGAGTATCTGTAGACATTATAATTGCTATAGGGTAATAAGAATTATTTCCTTCTATCTTTATTGAAGTTGATATAGGATTAAAATACGAGGCAGGAATACCTGTTATAGGTGCCAAAGATGTTATCCAATACATATCTATTCTGTAAATATCACTACCGAAATATTCGGGAATAGGTATATTAATTTCTAGTCTTTTTTCTTCAAGAGGTCTGAAACTACCTACATTAATTATCCTTTCTAAAACAATCGGACAGTTTTTTTCTTCTGGATTATAAAATTCTTTACAACCTTTAACTATGTCTATGACTAAATAAGTATCTAATAGAGCATTGCCTTCTCTATTTTTTAAATATACATTAAGTTTTATGTTTTCACCAACTTTATAAACTTCTTTATCTGTTGTAAAATTTAAAATTCCTGAATGAAAGAAAGAAATAGAATAAGGTAATAATTCTATACTTTCATAACTACTTACTAATTTAAAAAATAATAAAAACAAAAGATTAAAAAACAAAGTTGTTTTAATCTTTTTAAAAATTCCGAACTTCATAATTTATTCTCTTTTAACAGTAAATTATTTAATAGTTTTTTTGTTTCGATGCTTAAAAAACTTGAAATTTTTAAAAATATAGTTTCTTCAGAGTCGATAATTATAGTAGATGTTGGATAACTTCCAATGAAATATAATCTAATGCTTGTTTCATTAGGTTTAGGTATCCTAAACTTTGTCGGTGCTTCTATTTCTTGTTTGAAACAATCTCTAGAAGACAAATTTATACAAGCAAAATCTCTATATTCAGATGATAAAAAGTTATTACCAATTTGCTGGAATATTTTCTCAAAGTTTACCGAATAGATTATATAACTTTCCCTACTATATGTAGTGATGTTTATAGTATTGTTAGTGGTGGAGTTAATAAGTGTTATATTTATTTTTGTAACGATACTAAAGTTATATACTATTTTTGCCGTAGTGCTTTCTATAATATTTTTTAGTTTATAGTTTTTGCAAATTTGTGTTACATTTGTGATATTGTTTTCTTGTTTGATTGTACTTTCACAGTTTATGTGTCCATTTAATTGATTTTCAAAGTAATTATATATCGTTTCGTACATAAATTTTTCTATTACATCAGAATATCCACAAATGTATTCGGAAGTTTCATTTATTTCTTGACAATTTACGTTACTAAGATTCAATCTCCTAGATTTGTAATTTCCAAATTCGTAACATCTACTTTTTGGATCTAAATATATATCATTCCACTGATATTGCTGACCATCATATCCAGTTACCTTATCTGGTAAAGTAATGTCTATTGGAAAAATTTTAGGATTGGTATAATTTTTTAATATTTCTATAAATTGTTCTTCGCTTAAATTATTAACTACTTTTATTAAATTAACTTTTATTAGAGAAGCTTCTATTTCGCAACTAGAAACTGTAAATTTATTAGGAGTTTTTGACTGAATTGTAGCTGTGTTTCCACAATGATATGTTACTACGTTACAACTATCAGGACTAATCCAAGCGCTGCTCCCTGGTTTTAAATAATACCAAATCCTTCCATTTTCATCTTTATATTCTTTTATTATTCCATCAAAATTTATCATAGAGGGTTGGCACGGATATGATAAAGTGACACTTTTTATATAAGGATTTATAAACATCAATATTCCAACAACAAAAATTAAGTAAATTAGTTTTTTTAGATTTATATTCAATTTTAAACTATTTTTTATTTTTTTAGATTTATACATAAAATATTTAATAAAAGATTAGGATAAATAGTTTTTTAACTCTAAACTATATCCGTTATAAAAGTTAACCAATAAATCTAACAGCTTTATTATAAAGAATAAAATAAATATTTGGTTTCCTCTAAATCAATTACACAAAAACTTGGTTTACCAAAATATCCTAAAATTTCGCCTGGATTTATTAACAAAGTTTTCCCAATTTTGTTGACTTCTTTTTTATGTGTGTGACCAAAGAGAACTATATCATATCTATTCGTAAAGGCAACAGCCCTAGCAAGTATATCATAATGAGTAAAAAATATCTTTTTGCCAAGAATTCCAACTTCTCCATATAAATTAAAATATTCAGCATTTTTTGGCATATTTTTTATTAAGTTAACTTTATCACCATCATTATTTCCGAAAACAACATAAAGCTTTTTAACTTTCAAGTTTTCAAAAAGTTTAATAGTAAATGGGGAACAAATGTCTCCCAAATGAAATGCATAATCAACTTTTAACCTATTGATTTTTTTAATCAACTTTTTAACATTTTCAGTATTATCGTGTGTATCGCTAAAAACTGCAATCTTCATGCAACAATCCTATAGCTTTTTGGTAATTTAGATGCAGCAATTCTTAATGCTTCTTTTCCCAATTCTAAAAACTCTTTTTTAATTCTTAGAACCATAATTACTTCTCCTCTAAATAGCTGTACAGCTCTACCCACAGGCCTTCCAAATGCTAATCTCATTCCTTGGCTATATCTATCTGCACCAGCACCCATAGCTATTGGATGCTCTCTTAAAACATGATGAGGATATTTAACAATTTTTAAAAAGTAGTTATCGGCCCCAACTTTTCTTTCTAAGAATTTATTGCACATTACTCTCGCGGCTTCTAGAGCATTATCTCTTACTTGAACATCTTCTTTAGCAATTAACTTTAATTCGATATAATCTTGCAAATTCCTGTTACCCATTTCATATTGTCTAACTTTTGCTGGAGGAGCTCCTGGAATATAGTTTTTACTTTTAACGCTATACGAAATTCTTGTATAAGGTCTTTCTATTCTTCTAAAGCATCTTCCAGGTCTCAAAGCCATAAAATTAACCTTAAAAAGGTATATATATTTTTGTTTTTAAATATTCTTTCATGGCCGAAAAAAGAGCTCTTGTTGTAAGAAGTGCAGTAAGAGAGCTTGTAAAGGATATGAGAATAAGCGATAGCTTCTTTGAAGCTTTAGACAAAGCTGTTGAAGAACTTGTAAAGAAAGCTGTTCAAAGAGCAAAAGCAAACGGAAGAGCAACTTTAAGAGACAGTGATGTTTAAATCCCGAAAACTTTATCCAACCAACTCTCCCTTTCTATTTCTTTTCCAAATTTTTCCCAAAAATCTCTAATTTTCTTTTCTAACTCAATTTTCTCAATCTCTTCTAGAGTATTTGGAATTCCAACACTGTTTCCAACACCAATTATCAAAACTTTTCCTTTACTTTCTTCAATTAATTCTTTTAACTTTTTAATTGCTCTATCTTTTGCCGCATAAATTTCAGGGTTCATTATTTTTATCGCTTCTTCTTGACTCATCTTAACTGCAATAGCTTCCAATTTTATTCCATATTTTAGAGCAATTTCCTCGATGTTAAACTTTTCAATTCCTATTCCTCCAATAGCAACTCCAACACCTTCTGCAATCGAACCACTTTTTTCTCCTTCCAACTTTAATGCCGCATCTATTGTGATTATCTTTTCAATTTTTTCTTTTTTAACTATTTCCTCAACGACTTTATGTAACTTTCCTAATCTGCTTCCAGGTCCCTTCGCTCTTACCAGAACTACATTTTTTCCATATAACTTTTTTCTAACAATTATGCATTCATGCATTTCTTTTATTTTATCTTTTTCAGAAATTAAATTAGCAATTATTAGAGGACCTATTCCATCTCCTATAGGTAAGTTATTTGAAATAGTTTCAAATCCCTTTTGATATGAGTTAAAAATTCTTTCTATTATGGGTAGTTGAAAGTTTACTAGAAAAGCTATTTGAATGTTCTTATACTTTCTAATGATTTCTTTATAGTGCTCTAAAATTTTTTTCAAAAGGTTCTTAACTATTAATATTTGATACAATGTTTTAAAATTCTTTATTTTTTCTTCATCTTTTTCGTTTGAAATTTTTCTTATAAAATTTTCTAATTTTTCATCAGTTTGATCTACTATTAATTCAAATTTTTTTACAATTCCAAAAGGATCTAAACTAGTTGGCTCTATTGAGAAAAAGTCTAACATTTCAAAAACTTCATTGCTTGGAACTTTAGAGTTAATTAATTTCAAAAACTTTCTTTTCGAATTCTCTAAAGAATTGTTAAATCTTTCTATCATTACATTTAAAAAATAAAGACTTTGAGCTAAAACCATTCTTGGGTAGATTATTGGAAAGAGTAAAAAGAATATTATAAACAATATCCAACTGATGTCTCCAAACATTTCTATCATACATATTTATACTTTACTTATCTTTAAATACTTTATGAAAGGGTTAGTAAAAGAGTTTTTATTATTTTCTGCAATTTTTATTTCTCTTTATTTGTTACTTTCCCAAACAAAGATAGTCAACGATATTTTTTCCTCTGTAACTGGATTTTTCCTTTCAATATTTTCATCGAAAGAATCAAAGACAATATCTTTCGAAATTTATATACCAAACTATTCTGAAACAAATATCTTAGCGCAAATGAGTTTAAGTGTTGAAGGAAATCTCTTAGAAAGTTATTTATCTGATATTGCAATATCTCAAACTTCAAACCCTATTTTAGTTAAAGCATCTTGCAAGAATGAATGTAAAATAACTCTGACTCAAAAAACTATGAAATTTGACGGAATATTAAATTCCACTGTTTTTGATGAAAAACTGCAGCTAGCTAGAAAAGATGGTATTAATGTTATGTTTGATTTTGAGAATATAAAAGATTTAAACATAACGATAAATAGCAAAGACTTCAAAATTTGTTCCTCTGAAATGAACATAAAGGTTAAAGTAGGTGTAAAGGAGTTAGAGCAAAAAATAAACAATGATTGCATAGAAATAAAAGATTCTATAAAAGTTTCTGTAATCTATTCAAATGCAAACTTAATGTTAGTTGGATATGCTAATTCTTTAAAGTCATCATTTATTAACATATAAATATTTTAAAAAAAGAATTATTATGAAAGAAAAAAGAGAGGAAGAGAATGAAGATGTTTTAGAAATTCCAGAAATACCTGAGGAAGTTAAAAAACTTATAAAAATAGAAAAAGTAATAGATGTTAGAGATGTTGAAAGAGTTGTAAAAAATGTATTAAAATATAAAATAGTGTTGACAAACTTAAAGGGTATTAAAAATATTTCTGATTATCAGACTGTACTAAGAGAGTTCAAAAGATTTTCAAACTTATATAAGCTAAATTCTCTTTTGATTGAAGACGATTTTCTCCTATTAACCTCTAAAGATGTGACCATAGAAAAACTTCAAAAAACAGAGCAACAACTTTAAATATTTTTTTGTAATTACTATTTAATGGTAGATATAAAAATAGAATTATCAGATAAAAAACTTTATCCTTTAATAGAAATAGTAAAGGATGAAAGATTTGGAAAAGATTTTCTTAGAGGTTTTAACTTTAAGATTTCTTATGAAAATCAAAACCAAATAATATATGTTAGTTATTTAAGAAACGAAATGAAATTAGCTAGCAAAGTTTTGGATTTAATAAAAAACCTAAAGTTAAAAGAAGTTTGTATAGATTTTTCAAATTTAAATTCTAAAAAGCTCTTTGTAGAAAGTTTATATTTGAGCGCTTATGAATTTGATAAATACAAATCCAAAAAGCAAAAAGAAGCTATAAAAATATATGCGTATGGTATGGATAAGTTAGAATTTATTGAGGCAAAAATAATTTCTAAAGCTGTATATATTGCTAGAGATTTAGGTAATGAACCTGCTAATGAATCTTATCCAGAAGCTTTTGTTAGAAAAGTTTATGAAATCTTTGAGGAAGAACCAAATGTTTTAATAGAAGTTCTGGATGAAAAAGATTTAGAAAGAGAAAATCTAAAAGGAATTTTATTAGTTGGAAATTCATCAATCCATAAACCAAGGCTTTTGATTCTTAAATATTTTGGATTAGAAAAAAATGTTAAACCTATAATGCTTGTTGGAAAGGGTGTTTGTTTTGATGCTGGTGGTATAAATGTTAAACCAGCTGAATATATGTATACGATGCATATAGATAAAAGTGGTGCAGCAAATGTTGTTGGAATTTTTTATGCGGTAGCAAAACTAAAAATACCTATAAATCTTATTGGCTTAATTCCTTTGGTTGAAAATGTTATTAGTGAAAATAGTATGAAACCTGGAGATATAGAAAAGATTGGAGATAAGTATGTTGAAATAGTTCATACAGATGCAGAAGGTAGGTTGATATTAGCAGATGCAATTCAATATGGAATTAAAAAGTTTGACCCAGAGATAATAGTAGATATGGCAACATTAACCGGTGCACAAATAGTAGCTTTAGGTTATAAAATTGCTGCTTTATATTCTAATGATAACGAAATCGCAAAAGAGTTATTTAAAATAGGAAAAGAAATTAAAGAGTATGTTTGGAGAATGCCATTACCACCATTTTACAAAGAATTAATAAAAAGCGAAAGAGCTGATATAAAAAACGTTCCTTCACCAAGCTCAAGAGAAGCAGGAAGTATTGTTGGTGCGATGTTTATTAAAGAGTTCGTTAGAAATAAAAAATGGGTTCATTTAGATATTGCAGGTCCAGCGATATATCCTAAAAAGGAGGATTGGTTAAGCAAAGATGCAACAGGCTTTGGAGTAAGGTTAATAATAAACTTTTTGCAAAGATATGGTAAAAGACTCTCTTAAAAAACTAAAATATTAATTTTAGCAATACTTTATGGAAGAGTTAGAAAAAATAAAGCTTGCGGATAAAATTTGCTTAGATACATCTATAATTATCGATAAATTCGTCAGCAAAAATATTGAAAAGTTTGAAAATCTCAAAGAAATAATAATTCCTATACCAGCTTTAGATGAGTTGCAAAATCAAGCATCGAAAGGAAGAAAAGAAGGAATAATAGGATTGAATGAAATAAAAGAGATTAGAGAAAGAGCAAGTGCTAAAGGTATATCTATAAAGTTTTTAGGCGAAAGACCTAGCTTAGAAGATATTAAATTGGCAAGAAGTGGAAGAATTGATGCATTAATAAGAGAGGTTGCAAAAAAAGAAAATGCATATCTATTGACTGCAGATTTTATCCAAGCATTGGTAGCTGAGGCAGAAGGAACAAAAGTAATATATATTAAAAGCGAAATGCCAAAAGAAAAATTAAAGTTTGAAGAATTTTTTGACGAAAATACTTTAAGTGTACATTTAAAAGAGAATGTTTATCCTTTGGCCAAAAGAGGTAAACCTGGAAATTGGGAATTAGTTAGATTAAGCGATAAAAAAATGAGTAGAGAAGAAATAGAAGAGATAATTAAAGAAATTGTTGATTATGCAAGAGTTAATGAAGATGCGTTTTTTGAAATAGTGAGAGATAGTGCATTAGTAATTCAACTAAGAAATTACAGAATTGCAATAGCAATGCCAAAATTTTCAGATGGCTATGAAGTTACTATAGTTAGACCTTTGGTTAAATTGAGTTTAGAAGATTATAAACCAAGCAAAAAACTGTTAGAAAGGTTAGAAAGAAAAGCAGAAGGAATAATAATTTGTGGTCCCCCGGGAAGTGGAAAATCAACCTTTTGCAGCTCTTTAATAGAATTTTATCTAAAAAAAGGAAAAATAGTAAAAACATTAGAAAGTCCTAGAGATTTGCAAGTTCCAGACGAAGTTACACAATATGGCCCATTGGAAAATTCTTTTGAAAAAACTGCTGATATTTTGCTATTAGTTAGACCTGATTATGTTGCTTTTGATGAAATTAGAAAAACAAAGGATTTTGAAATATTTGCAGATTTAAGATTAGCTGGAATTGGAATGATAGGAGTAGTACATGCAAGCGAGCCAATAGACGCTATTCAAAGATTTTTAGCTAGATATGAATTGGGTATGCTTCCACATATAGTTGATACGATAATCTTTATAAAAGACGGAGAAATAAAAAAGATTTTAACATTAGAAATTAAAGTAAAAGTGCCTACTGGAATGACTGAAGAAGATTTAGCAAGACCTGTTGTAGAAGTCAGAGATTTTGAAACTGGAAAGTTAGAATACGAAATATATTCCTATGGAGAAGAAAACGTTGTTGTACCTATAAAAGAGGAAAAGAGAAGTGCATTATATGAATTAGCGAAACAAAGGATAAAAGAGGTAATTAGCAAATTCGATCCTAATGCTCAAATAGAATTTTTGAGTGAAAACAGAGTTTTAATAAAGGTTGATAATGAAGTTTTGCCAAAAATTATTGGAAGAGAAGGAAAAACTATAAAAAAGATTGAAGAAATGTTAGGAATTTCTATAGATGTTGAACCTAAAACACCTTCTTTAGGAAAGAAGGTCGAATTTTTAATCTCTGAAAGTGGAAATTCTTTAATATTCAAATTCTTAGAAGATGTAAGCAAAAAATCTGTAAAATTTTATGTTAATGGAAAGTTTTTATTTTCTGCTAATGTTGGAAAAGATAACACAATAAAGTTAAGTAAGGATTCTGATTTTGGTAAAGAAGTTCTTAAAGCAATAGTAAAAAAAGAAAAGATAGAAGCTTTTCTATAAATTTCTTTTTCTAAGTTTGTTTAACACTTCATAATATCTGTCTCTTAATATGTCTTCCAAGACATCCTTACCTATTTTATCGACTAAATATAGCATTATAACACTTCCTACTACATAAGGTTCCTTTGCAAACTTATATAAAATCGAAATAGGTTTCTTTATTTTCTTAAAATTGGGTATTTTATTCTCAACTTTTTTTCTTATATGAGATTTACCAATGAGATCTAAATATTTCGAAAAGTTCACAAAGAAATAACTATAAAGCTCTGCACCATATAATAATGAAAAGATATCATCTCTTTTATCGTAGAGAAGCTTTTCTATTATAACATATGCGAAAACTTCTGCAAAACCTTCTTCTACTATTCTTTGATAATAGTTATCTGGATTGTATGTCCCTAAACTTCCGAAAATATTTCTGAGATGATGCCCATATTCATGGAGCGGTGATATTATAGATTTTATAGGATTAAAGATTTCTATACGTTTTTCTTCTATATTATATGCAGCAACGTGCTTTTTACTCATCTTCTTATCTTTGTAAACTTCTATTTCTGGAGTTGAAAGATTGTTTAATTTTAATAGTTGAGTGATATAAGGCATTGATTCTTCGATAACTTTTTTATAATGATCTACTATTTCATTTTCATCACTTTGTTGCTTCCTACTTATAAGTTCGTAAAACCCTTTGTATAATACAGAAGAAACTTCTAAAGCGTAAAAATATAGGGACCATAAACTTGCTAATGAAAAATATTTTTCTTCTAACCATTTTTCATCTTCGAAAATAATCTTTTCTAGCTCATTGACAAATTTTCTATATTTTTCATCTTCACTTTTAATAAGATTTTGTTCTCGAGGCTTATATAATTTTTTTATTAAATTTTTTACTCTCATGCTTTTATTTCCTTTAAGATATTTTCAAAATTACCTTTCAATAAGTCCCCTATAACTCTATTACCTATATGTTCCATAAGGTATGTTACCACAACTCCACCAATAGCATATGGAGAAAAATAAAATTCTGGATCATTAATGCGTGAAGATAAATATTCTCCAAGTTCCTCATCAACTTCTTTAATTATTTTATCTTTTAAATCGTTTAAGAGTCTAATTAAATCAATATTATTATCATCAAAATTTAAAGCAATAAATACAGAAAGATGAAGCAACTCTCTCTCATTAACATCTATTATATTTCTAGGATAAATTTTATTGTCATTAACTTTTTTTAAACAATACAAAGATGTTGCCTCCGCGGTCGCTTCATCAAGAAAAAGATCAAGATGTTGAGAGCTAAGCCCAAAATACATAAGGTAAAGATGTTTGGCTAAATGATGTCCGAATTCGTGTGGCAAATCAGAAATTCTAATGTAACCATTTTTTGGAAGAAATATAGTTTCAGAAGGTATTTTATAGGATGATATAATAAAGTTAGATAATTTTATTTTTGGATAAGGAATGTTATAATGTTCTAGACCATATGATTCGAGCATACAAGGTTTAACAACTTCTATTATATCTTTCGAATATTCAATTAAATTTGGATTTGGTTTTCCTGGTTTTTGAATATAAATTATTTCGTAAAGAGGTGTATCTGGAAAGTATTTCTTTTTAGTTTCTTCAATTTCGTCTAATGAAGAAAACAATTTCTCTACTAACCAATCTCTATCTTTTTTAATCCTTTCAATGACAGGATTTAATAATTCTTGTTCGATATCCATAAACTATTCTTTTTATCTTTCATGATATCTGTTTTTTAATGTTTACTATTAAAGGTTATTAAAAATGCTAAATTAAATATAACCTCTAACCTTAGCTGCTTTATATAATCTTTCAATAGCAACAGAAATTGCTGCATCTCTTAAACTGTTTAATCTCTCCTTTTCAAATTTATTAAAAACTTTTTCAAAAGATTTTGAAAGTATTTTTTCTAATTCTTTTCTGTTTTGCTCTTCATCCCAAAAATACCAATTAATATTTTGAACCCACTCTAAATATGAACCTATAACTCCACCAGAATTTGCTAAAATATCTGGAACAATAATTCTATTATTCTTAACTAATCTTTCTTCAGCATCTATTTGAGTTGGATTATTAGCTGCTTCTACAATAATTTTTGCCTTAATTTTATTCCAATTGTTTAAAGTAATAACATTTTCAATTGCAGCAGGAATTAATATATCACAGTCAACATATAATGAATAGTTAGGATCTTCACTAATTTTTGCATTTTTGTAGCTTATAACTTTATCTGTTTGTTTTTTAACTTTTACAACTTCTTCTACATTCAATCCATTTTCGTTGTATATTGTCCCGCTACTATCAGAAATGGCAACTATTTTTGCTCCAAATTTTTCTAACCAATATGCACTCCAATATCCAACGTTTCCAAAACCTTGAATAGAAACTCTTTTATTTTCAATGCCATCTAATATTTTTTCAGCTATTAATTTCGTAATATACGCAACTCCATAGCCTGTAGAATACTCTCTTATAGGATTTCCTAACATTTCTAGAGGTTTAGATGTAAATGTTGCAAAAGCACTATAACCTTTAATTTTTGAAATTTCATCTACCATCCAAGCAATTATTTGAGAATTTGTACCTAAATCTGGTGCAGGTATATCAATCTCTTTATCTATTATTATACTCATTGCCCTTGCATATTCTCTGCTTAATCTTTCCAATTCTTCTTGAGTAAGTTCTTTAGGATTTGCTTTTATAGCACCCTTAGCACCTCCATATGGTAAATTTGCTAAGCTATTTTTCAATGTCATTATCATTGCTAACGCAATATCATCCTCTAATGTTACACTTTGATAAAATCTTATCCCTCCTTTATAAGGACCTAAAAAGTTATTGTGCTGAACTCTATAAGCTTCAAAAACTTTCAAACCTTTAGAGGTTTTTATTGGAATGTTTACATGCAAAATTCTTTGAGGTTTAAGTATTAATTCCTCAAAATCTTTGGGATAGTTGTTTATCTCAATTCCTTTTCTATATATTTTTATTACATTTTCTAACATTGATGTCATAAATATTTTATATAAAAAATTTATCCTTTTCGGTTATTGAAACAATATATACTCCAGAAATACTTCTATTATTTATGGAGTACAATCCAAGAAAAATAGAAGAAAAATTGGAAAAATGGATAAATAGAGATGAAATTATAATTATTAGAGGACCAAGACAAGCAGGGAAAACAACTCTATTACTTTATTTAAAAGAAAAATTAGAAAATGCAGAATATATAAGCTTTGAGGATTTCGAATGGAAAGAAGCTTTTGAAAAAAACATAAAAGAAACTTTAAAAAGATTAATAGAAAAGGGTAAGAAAAAAATTCTTTTACTAGATGAAGCACAATACGTTAAAGATATTGGTAGCAAGCTAAAATATATTTACGATTTTCATAAAAAAGAATTAAAAATTATTGCAACCGGTTCTGGATCTTTTGATATAAAAGTTGAAATAGGAAAACATTTGGTTGGAAGAGCTGTTTACTTCGAATTATTTCCATTAAGCTTCGAAGAATTTGTTTTATGGAAAGCAAGAGATTTATACAAAATTTTTAAGGATTATCTTAATTCGATTTTTGAGTTTTTACAAACTGGGAAATTTGATATCGAACCTATATTTGAAAAAGAATTTTATAGTTTAATGCAAGAATATATAATTTTTGGTTCTTTCCCTGCAATAGTTAAAGAAAATGATGAAAATATAAAAAAAGAGCTGCTAGAAAATTTAGTTAGAACATATTTGGAAAGAGATGTTTTTTATTTTCTTGGAATTAGAAATGTTGAAAAATTTAATAGTTTAATGAAAATTTTGAGTTTTAACATAGGAGGTTTATTAAATTTATCCTCTATTTCTCAAGATCTGAAAATTGATTACAAAACTTTAGAAAATTATTTAGAGATACTTTCGCAAACTTATATAATCTCTTTACTTTCTCCATTTCATAAAAATGTTGTTACTGAAATTAAGAAGTCTAAGAAAGTCTATTTTATAGATACTGGGATAAGAAACTCTTTATTAAAAGATTTTAATAGTTTAGAAAATAGAGTAGATAGTGGAAAGCTTTTAGAAAATTTTATTTATATTCAACTAAAACATTATTTTGATAGGATTAATTTTTGGAGAACTACAGGAGGCAACGAAATAGATTTTATAGTTCAAAAAGATGATAGAATAATTCCAATAGAAGTTAAATTTAGAGAAAGTAAATTAAGCAAAGGATTTTTATATTTTCTTAAAGCTTATAAACCAAAAGTTAGCATAGTATTTACTTTAGGAAATTTTGGAATAAAAGAAATAAATAATACAAAAATTATTTTTATTCCCCATTATTTCATTTGAATTCATAAGTAAACTAATTTTATTTTTGATTTAATTAAGTTAAAGTCTTTAACAAAAAAGCCTATGGCTCCATTTTCTAGAAAGTCTTCATAATCCCACACGTATTTAATATCTTTTTTAGTAAACAGAGAATAAAAAGTTAAAACATTAGTATAATGAGTTATTATTACTATGTTTTTGTTTGATAAATTCTTTAAATATTTTATAATGAACTTTTTTGTTCTTCTAATAACTGAAATAATACTCTCTCCAAAAATAGGCCTATATTCACAATAATGTATTTTCTTACTTTTATATTCTAAAACTTTTTCTGCATTTTCTCCTAAAAGTTTATAAACACCTTCGTTTCTCTCTTTTAATAAAGAAGTTTTAAATATTTTCGCTTTAAATTTGAGTGAAATTGCTTTAGCTAAGAATAAGCACCTTTTAGTTGGTGAAGTAAATACGATATCTAAATTATCATTCTTAATATTTTCTTTAATAAACTGAATTATATCGATGGTTTGTTTATAAGTGTCTTTCAATGGTTTATCGTTTTTCTTATCCCATATAGGATGTCTAAAGATAAAAACAAGTTTTCTTTTCATTCCTATATATAAACTTTTAATAAATTCCTTCTACTTTTAATCTTTAAAACATAACCTTTCGGAATTATAATTACTGCATGCTTAATTTTTTTGTTCTCAAGAAAAGAATTAATTTCGTTAGACAAATCTTCTAAAACTTCTCTATCAAAATCTTCGTTAATTTCACTTTGGAAGAATGGATAAGAATATCTTAAGCCAAACTTTAAAATTCCGAAATATGGAGAATACAAATAAACTTTATACTCACTATACTTTTTAGCAAACTTTTCTAAAGATTTTTCATCTTTTTTCCAAAGTAAGTATGGAAACAATAGAATTTTTTCATCAACTTCTTTATTCATTTCTCTAAGTTTTTCTTTTGCAATTAAAACTTTTGGATTATTTAAATCGAAACTATCGTACAAAAATATTGCTTTTTGAGAAGTTTTATAAAATGGAGATAAGCTTTTTAAAAAATCTTTAAAATCTTTAAATTGTTTAAAGGCTTTATAAAGTGCTGGATGAGAATAAGATTTTTCTCTTAAATATTCCCAAAGTCTTCCCTCTTTTATAGCTTGTTTTGTATTTTCTAATTCTTTTTTCAAAACGTAGAGATTATGAATTGCTAGTAATCTTATTAATTCTTTTTCATTCATTTCTCTTAATTCTTCTACAGAATACTTTCTACAAACTTCGCAACTACATGGCAAATATTCTAATTCAAAAAAATCATAAGTCCTGTTAAAACTCATATACCTAAAATCTCTGGCAAACAAAATATAACTTGCACTATCAAACAAATCAATTCCTAATGCAACAGCAAACGGAATTAAGTGTGCATGACCTGCACCAAAAAGATGTACTGGCTTGTTAAAATATAAAATGCTTTTAACTTTGTAAATAATTCTGAAAAGTTTGTCATAATTGTATTCTGTCATTAAAACTGTTGGACTGCCTATTGCATATATGTCATAGTTTAGTTTCATTCCCTCTTTTACGCTTAATTCTAACAGATCTTCATACATACCTCCTTGAATTGGATATACCCACAGTCTTTTATCGTCTATTAGATTTTTTGCCTCCTTTGCTCTTTTTATAGTTTCTTCCACTGTAAATTTAGCACTTTCATAATCTAATTTTCCAGTAGGATAATCAAGAATTACAGCAATGTCTGTATTAATTTTCTTTTCATACTCTATAATTTCTTCGTTAGTTACGTCTATATCCCCATATTGCAGTAACTGATAAGCTCCGCTATCTGTCATTATTTTTTCAAAGTTAGTTAGTTTGTGAACTTCGCCACTAAATTTATGTTTTAAAAGAATGTAGGCATTAAGCAATATTGCATCAAACCCAACTCTTTTAATATCTTCATAACTTACTTCTGATTGATATGGATTTACTACAGGAAATAAATAAGGTGTTTCTATCTTCTTTCCACTTTTTAACTTTAGAGTTCCGATTCTTGCAGCTAAGTCTTTATCTCTTATCGTAAACATTTAATATGTCTCGAAACTTTCAAAATTTTTTGGTATAACTTCTTCTATTTCATATTTTTTAACTTTTGCAAGAGGAGGACCTTTTTTTGCTAGTTCAATAATTTCTTTCACATTTTCTTCTTCTCCTTCAAACCAACATTCTAAGCTTCCATCTTCTAAATTCTTTGCATAGCCCTTAATATTTAATCTTTCTGCATGCTTACTTAGGAAAAATCTAAATCCTACACCTTGAACTTTTCCATATAATTTCATCTTATATGCGACTTTCATAATATTTTTTCAAAAAACTTTTAATAGAAAATCTTTCAAATACAAAGATGAATGTATAAATTCTTTAAAATGTATCTTGGTTTTTATGATTATTGTTGGTTGGAATTGTAACGGCAACTTTGAAAAAAAGTTAGCTTTTTGCAACAATACAACTAAAAAAGAATTAATACAAGAGAAATTTAAACCGGATATAATGGTAATCTTAGAATGCGAAAAACGAAAAGATGAGAATGACGATAAGTACATTTGGTATGGCGAAAATAAAAATAGAGGAGTTGCAGTTTATATGAATTCTCAAGATTATAGTATAGAATTTTTTGAAGGGTTTAATAAAGAATTTAAATATGTTGTTCCGATTAGAGTAAAGGGTAAAATAGAATTTGTTTTAATAGCGGTGTGGACACAAAAAGTTGGTAGAAAAAATGAAGAATATTTGGGACAACTAACTAAAGCCCTAGAATATTATGAAGAGAATTTCAATCTATTGAAGGAGCCAGTAATAATTATAGGTGATTTTAACATGGACAAAACTATAGAAGAAAGATATAAATACAAGTACCTTAATTAATTTATGACAACTTATATAGAAGAGATTGTAAAGCGTGCTATAGACATTTTGAGAAATGAAAGACCAATATTTCACTCGGAGGCAGACTTTCAGCATTCTTTAGCGTGGAAGATAAAAGAGTTAGATAACAAATTCCAAATAAGATTAGAGAAGAGAATTGATATAGATAATGAAAAGAACTACTTTGATATTATTATATTGTCAGAAAGAGAAGTTTGTGCTATAGAGGTTAAATATCTGACTAGAAAGTTTAACAAGAGAGAAGTAAATGGTGAAATATTTGAATTGCAAAATCATCAAGCACATAATATAAATAGATGGAGATTTTGCAAAGATATTGAGAGATTGGAAAAATTTGTTTTAAGTAATGATAAAATTTATAAAGGAAAACAAAAAATAGGTCTAGCTATACTTCTAACTAACGATAAGGCTTATTGGGATAAACCTAAACGTAAAAATGTTTCAGACATCAAATTTAGGCTTCACGAAGGACAATGCTTAACTGGTAAATTATATTGGATGAAGAAAATTTCCGAAAAAATTAAAAGAAGATATAAAGAAATAATTTTGAAAGGAAAGTATGAAATTGGACCGAATGATTGGAAAGAATATTCAATAATTAAAGATTCTGACGGAGAAGTACATACTTTTAAGTATATTATGATAAAAGTTTCGAAGGAAATTTAAAGAAATAGTTAAAGATTTTCAAATTCTATAACTATCGGCATATGATCACTGTGAATTATCCATTCCTTACATTTACCCACTTCAACCTTTTTGAGTTTTTCTAGGAAAAATTTGGAAACAAAACAGTAATCTGTATGAAATCTTCCTGCACATGGATTTCTATGGAAGAAAGTAGGTCTAGTTTCTTTACCAAATTCTTCTTTGAAAAATTTGTGATAAACACTTTCTATACCTCTTTTTCTTAGAAAATCGACTAATTCTGTTAAACTGGCAATACCCAATAATGTAAAAAGAGAGAATATAATTTTATGGAATTACCTCAAAAAGTTATAAAAAGAGAGGGCTATTTGCAAGAATTTAAAATAGAAAAAATTGAAAATGCAATAAAAAAAGCATTAATGGCTACAAACAAATATGATGAAAATTTATTAAGAAAATTAGTTAATGGTGTTTTAACTAAAATATCTCAAAAGTTTAAAGATAGATATCCGCATGTTGAAGAAATTCAAGATATTATAGAGCAAGTTTTAGTAGAAAATTCTCTGTATGAAGTTGCAAAAGCATACATACTTTATAGAAAAGAAAGAGAAAAAATAAGAGACGAAAAAAAGAAAATATTAGAAAAAGACGTTTTAGATGAAATAGATAAAAGATTTTCTGTCAATGCATTAAGAGTTTTAGCCTCTAGATATTTGTTAAGAGACGAAAAAGGAAAATTAATAGAATCTCCAAAACAACTTTTTGAAAGAGTTGCCGCTCTAATAGTTATTCCAGATATTCTGTACGATGAAAGAATTTTTGACAAGGAAGGAAAGCAAAAAATTCATGAATATGAAAATTTTGAAGCTGAAAAATTTGAAGGTAAAATAAGTTTAGCGAAAAAAGTTTTTTGGAACAAATATCATTTGCAAAGAATGAAAGAACTATATGATGAGCTAAATTCTCAAGGAAAAATGAAAGTTAGTTGGAACGAATTTCTAAAAATGTTAGAAAATGGAGAATTTGATAATTATTATGAGAATTTTTTGCAATACTTTAACTTAATGGCTTATAAAAAGTTTTTACCAAATAGCCCAACCTTATTTAATGCAGGAGCAAAATTAGGAATGTTAAGTGCATGCTTTGTTTTAGATGTTGAAGATAGTATAGAAAGTATAATGGATTTAGCAAAAGAGATTGCAATAATATTTAAAGCTGGTGGTGGTGTTGGTGTTAACTATTCAAAAATTAGACCTGAAAATGATGTTGTAAGAAGTACTAGCGGAATTGCAAGTGGGCCAATTTCTTTTATGAAATTGATAGATACATTAACAGATGTAATTAAATCTGGCGGCAAAAGAAGAGGTGCAAACATGGGAATTCTAGAAATATGGCATGCAGATATAGAAAAGTTTATTACAGCAAAACAAAAAGAAGGATTTTTAGAAAATTTTAACATTTCTGTTTTGATTAACGAAAAGTTCATGAAGGCTTTTGAGAACAATGAAAATTTCGAATTAATAAATCCAAGAGATGGAAAAGTTTGGAAGGTAGTTAATGCAAAAGATTTATTCATAGAAATTGCAAAATCTGCTTGGAAAAGTGCGGAGCCTGGAGTATTATTCTTAGAAAATATTAACAAGTATAACGTAATGAAAGAAGCATATGGATTAATAAGAGCTACTAATCCTTGTGGCGAGGTTCCACAATATCCTTATGAAAGCTGTAATTTGGGTTCGATCAATCTATACGCATTTGTAAAAAGAGAAAATGGTAAAACTTATTTTGACTGGAATGAATTTATAGAAACAATAAAAATAGCGACTCGCTTTTTAGATAATGTAATAGACGTAAATGTTTTTCCCTTAGAAAAAATCAAAGAAAAAACAAAAAGATTTAGAAGAATTGGTTTAGGAATAATGGGACTTGCAGAAACT
>JAWAZZ010000013.1:0-12975 GCA_038997305.1 Candidatus Aenigmatarchaeota archaeon
TTTTCTATTTCAAATGTTTCTCGATATAAATATTGGGTTAATTTTACAATAGATACCTCAAACTTAACTCAATTCTCGAAGCTTGGTCCAATTTCTATTAACATAACAGCAATTAACGAATTTGGAGGATACAATACTACATACTTAAAAACTTTTTATCTTTATGGATTTTCAAAACTTTCTGAAATTTATGTTAACGATACTTATTTATATCCGAATGAATCAATTTCTGTTTCTTGCAAAGTAATAGATGCAAATACTTCACTTCCAATTCAAAATTATAATGTTTCATTCTGGATAAACGATACATATATAGCCTCATCCTTAACAAATTCAAACGGAATTGCATATATTTCATTTAATGTTCCAAGCAATTTGGGGGATTATGAAATCAAGTGTAACATTACTGATGCATCAAATTTATATTATTATGCAAGCGAAATTAAGGAACAAAAAGCATTCATAAAGGTTTTAAACTTAACTTTATCTGTCACACTAAACTCGACAATTTTAAATTATGGCGATGCAATATTATTTATCGCTAATGTAACGAATGCAAGTTCGATAAGATATGTAAACGTTAGCATAAAATATATTAATATCTCTAACGGAATGTTAGTTGATGCAATAGAGCAATATAACTTGGCACTTTCTAGATGTTATTTACCTTATCTTTGTGAATATAAATTAGAATACTTTCCAAAAAGAAGTGGAAACTATTCATTAATTTTTGAAACAGATGCAAACTCGCCATATGGTAAAGTCTTAAATCAATCTTCATTTTTTGTAAATTTTGGAACTTCAATAATAAATATTACCTTTCCAGATTTTCAAAAAATCTTAATAAATCAAACGTTTTTTGCAAAAGTTAGATTAAAAGCAATTAACGGAGATTTGTGGCTAGTTAACATTAGCCTAAATTCTAGTGATTTTTCGAAAATTAAAGTCGAAAATATTTATTATCCAGCTTTACTGAATTTAACTAATGGAAGTGAAATTACTTTAAATTTTAATGTTAGTACTTTAGATTTTGGATTAGTTAATTTAGTAACAAAATCTATTCCACAAAACGGAACTTCTAGCTACGAAGAAAAAACTTTTGAAGTTATAGGATTACCTGTTTCTATTTTATATAACTCAATAAATTTTGGGAGCTTTCAAAACATTTTTGCAAATGTTACTGGAAATACAAGCGAGATAAAAAGAGTTTATGCAAAGATATATTTCTTTAATATTACAGAAGATTGTAAACTTAAGAATACATTCATAGAGCTTAACCTCTCATTGAGCAATATTACTTTCGAAAACCAGCCAATATATCTTTATAATCTATCTTTTATTCCTCCTAGAAGCGGAAATTATAGTATCGAAATATTTGTAGAGAGTGACTTAATTTCATTTTTGAAGAATGAAACTCAAAAGTTTAATGTTTCTTTTGGAAAGGCAGAACTATTTGTTTTAAACCCATTTTACTATGTATTGACAAATCAAACATTTTATACAACTTTAGGAATTAAAGCAGTTAATGGAGATTTATGGTATGTGTCTACAAACATTTCTATCTTAAATCCATTAGCAATTAACTTAACTGAAGATGAAACTAATTATCATAGCAATTCCATAGAAGCGATTGCAAACGGAACATTTTGTATAGATAGATGGAAAACATATTCTAATTATAGTCTTGGTAACGAGATTACTACGATAACATTCTATGCATATCCTAAAAACGGAACTTCTAATATCTATTCAGAAAGTTTTGAAATAATCTTGCCAGAAAATGATGCATGGCTAAACTTTACTCCAACATTTATAGAACCAAATAAAAGTTTTATAGATGAATTTGTATTGATAAAAACAAGAGTTTTTGGTAATGCTTCCCAATTCAAAATTAATGCGTCTATATTTAAGCCATTTAATTCTGGAATAGAAAACATTATCTTCTACACCGCAATCCCCAAGAATTATACAGAATGTGGAATAGAAATAGAAAAAGGTAATATTGCTAGCTTTAATAAAGGAAGTGTTGTTAATGCTAGCTTAAACAATGAAGATGCAATATATATGATAGATGAAAATTTAGATACTTCTTGGTCTCAACTTTCATCTCAACAAGCCGAAATTAATATAACATTTCCGAAAGTTGTAACATTAGATAGATTAGAAATCACTTGGAAAACTAGCGATATAACCTATGCAAACATTTCATACATAGATGTAAGCGATAATATAGTAAACTTTTTACAAAACATTACAGTAAATCAAACTAAATCCACAATAGTTTATAAATTTGAAGTGCCTATAAAAGCAAAAAAGATAATAATAGATATTTCTAACATAGTAGCTATGTATGAAATTAAAGCATTCCCAATTGAGCCAAAATTAGATTATTGCTACGAATTTTATTTTAACTTTACTAATTTTACTAGAAGCGGAAATTATTACGTAACTTTTGAAGCAATTAGCGAATTTAATAATAAGATCTATTATCCAAATTCTTCATTTTTCATAAATTTTGGTATTCCATTGCTAAAAATTTCCTCTAATACATATCCAGCAATGCTATCTGGTCAACTTCAAAACTATACAGTAATATTAACTGCTTATAGAGGAGATTTATTAAATGTCAATTTAACTTTTAATTCTTCAGATCAAGAATACATAAACATAACTCATAGCGAAACTTTTGAAAAGAATATTAATGAAGTATTGTGGAGGAATTCGAAAGAAATTTCTTGGAATATTCAAGCTTTAATAAAAAACGAACCAAATATTACAATTTTAACATATGTTAATACATCTTGCATCTTTTGCTATTCGAACTCATCCTTAGAATTTAACATAACAATATATCCATTAGATATTGAGCCTCCAAAAATTCAAGATTTTTGGTTTGAAAAATTTGGAAAAAATACATCAACATTTAATCTATTTGATTCTGCATCTATTATTGCAAACGTTAGCGATAACATTTTTGTTGCAAAAGTGATTGCAGAAATTGTTTATCCCAATTATTCAACAGTTTTAAATACTTCATTAGTTAGAGGAAATCTTTGGATTTTTAACTTTTCTACGAATAATCTAAATCTTAATCAAACCGGAAACTTTTCTATAAGAATATATGCGTTCGATTTGAATGAAACTTATAATTTTGATGTTTCTAATTATAAAAGTATCAGTGTAGTAGATATTTATTTTATTGATTATGAACCAAAGTTTACAATCTATAATTTTGGAGAAAAAATAACATTTTTCGCAAAAGATGTTAATAATTTTATCGTTGATAATCCTGTTTGGAATGAAAATAATTATAACATTTCTAATAAATCTACATATTTTGAAGTAGTTTTATCTAGTTCAAACTTCAATATAGGAATAATAAATCTAAGCATTAATGTCAGTAAATTTGGAAATAAAGGATATTTAAACGTTTCTTTCGAACTTTCCAATAAACTTTTAATAGATATACTTTCTCCACCGTCTAATTATGTATTTGAACCGAATATTTTGATTACAGGTCCGGGATTATTACCCGCAATCAAAGTTTTTAATGTAAGAAAAGATAAAGAGTTAACAGATCTAGAATCATATATTTATTGTTTCGATTCTTCTTTCAACTTTACTTACTTTAATTCCTCATTTTTCTATTATAACGCATGTGGATTTTTAAGCAATACATACTCATTTAAGGAGTGTAAATCCAAATGTTATACTCCAAATTCTTACAATCAAAACTTTAATATATCTTTTTATGTTTTCGACGAGTTTGGAAATTCTGGCTTTAATTTTGTAAATTTAAAGACAGTAACATTAGCTCAGCCTCAATTACCATCAGCTAGCGGAATTGGAGGATTTGGTGGAGCACCTGCAATTCCAACTAAGCAATGTAGCTGCGAAAATTGGCAAAACGTTGGTTGCGGAAAAGGAAAATGTAAAGCCGATGAAATGTATCAAATAAGAAAATGTAACCCATCTGGATGCGATATAGAAGAAAGATGTATTCCATCTATAGAATGTGTTCCACCATCTATAGAGGTTAATGTTGATGAAAACGTAACTTTAATACAAGGATATGAAAAAACAATAAAACTAACAATTAAGAATGTTGGAGAAAAAGATGTTATATTGTTGTTATCTGCAAATTCTGATTGTTGTAATGTTTCTATTTCAAATGATAAAATTCATTTAAAAATCAATGATTATAGAGAAATTGTATTAACAATAAAACCTTCATTAACCTTAATACCAAAAGAATATTTGTTAACCATTTTAATTTATAACGAAGAAAACAAAGAGTTAATTTATCAGAAAAATGTTAAAATTTTTGTAGAAAAAAATAAACTTTTTGAAGTTTTTAGTGATATTCAAGAAAGAAAAAATGAATTAATAAAAACCTTAGAAGAATACAAAAAGTATAATCTCTTATCTTCTGAAGAATTAGAAAAAATAGAAACTTTTAACAATTTAATCTTAAAGATTATAGACGATATTCAAAAAGATGATGTAATTGCATTCGAAAGGGATATTAACGAATTAATAAAAATTTATAATTATCTTAATAATCTTATTGAAAACAAGAAAATTTTCTATTTCTTTTCTACTCATCAAAAAGAAATTTTAATGAGTACAATAGTTGGTTTATTAGCGTATTATTTCTTATCTCAAATATTAATACCTTATATAAGAATTTCTAGAGAAATTAGAAAGTTAAGCTTAGAAGAAAGCTCTTTATTAGCAGCGAGATTAGAACTTCAAAAACAATACTTTATGAGAAAAATTTCTGAAGATTTGTTTAGAAAATTGATAACTGAAAAACAGTCAAAGATTTTAGAAATAAGAGGGAAAATAAAGAAATTAAAGGAAGAACAAATAAAGTTAATAAAGGAAAGAATAAATCCTGTCTATATGGTAAATAGTTTAAAAAGTTTCTTTTTTGATAGGTTTAAATTTTCAAAAAAGAAATAATTAATATATGAACATTGAAAGAGTTAGTACTGGAGTTATAGGCTTAGATGAATTGATTGAAGGGGGTTTTGTGAAAAGAAGTGTTATATTAGTTACAGGAAAAACAGGTACTGGAAAAACACTTTTTTGTGGAAGTTTTTTGTATGAGGGTGCAAAAAGAGGGGAATATGGAGTATATATTTCAACTGAAGAAAGTGAGATAGATATTGTTAATGATATTCAATCAACCTTTAAAAAATGGAATTTTAAGGAATTCGTTGAGAAAGGACTAATAAGAGTTTATTCTATAAGACCTTTGTTAATCTCTCCAACAGAAATAGATGTTTCAAAGTTAATAAAAATCTATATTAATTCAATTTTAGAAAAAATAGATATTTTAGCTAGAGAGATCAATTTAAAAAGAGTTGTCATAGATAGTGTATCGATGATAGAACAATTCCTAAGAGATTTATACATGGCTAGAGTTGGTTTAAGCTTATTAATAGATAAACTAAAGTCTTACGACATTACAACAATAATAACAGGAAGTATAGAGGAGGGTAGCGAAAAATTAAGTGGGAGCGGAATTGTAGAGTTTTTAGTTGATGGTATAATAAAGTTAGACTTTGTGCCTGTTAGTGAAGAGTTTCAAAGAACATTAACAATTAGAAAGATGAGAAGAACAAATCATTCAACATTAATTCATCCATTCAAAATTACAGAAGAAGGAATAAAAGTTTTGAAGGTTGAAGAATTAGAAAAAATTAAATAAGTCTTTTTATCACAATTCCTCTATCAGTAATTTCGAAAGGTATTAAATCTAATGTATGTTTAGTCTTTCTCATTTTTGATATTTGCATAGCTCTAGGTAAAGATTGAGTTAAATAATAAAGTTTAATAACACCATCAGCTAAAAACTCTTCAAAAGAGATTTCATCTTTTTTCGCTTCAGATAAAAGAAGCAATGTAATTTTCTTGTTCTTTAAATCCTTAACTATATTGAATATAGATCTTCTAATTTTTCCAACTTCTTGATAACTTTCCCAGGAATTTTCTATTAAAGTTACACTATCTATTACAACTCTCTGTGGTTTAATTAAATTTACATATCTTATTATTTCTGCAGAAATTTTATCTATACTGCTTGGTAAAATTTCCTGAATTAAAAATTTACCTTCCTTTTCTTTTTCCAATAAGAATTCTTTCCATCCAAACCTTTCAACATCTTCTAGTAAATCTTGTTTGCTTTCTTCTAAAGTAAAATATATAGCATTTTCACCTCTCTTTAATCCTTCGATCAAAAACTGAAAACCAAATATAGTTTTTCCAGAACCAGGATATCCGGAAACTAATATGCAGCTTCCCTTTACAAATCCACCTTCTAGTAATTTGTCTAATTCTTCAATTCCAGTAGAAATTCGTTCTATTACCATTCAATCAAATTTAAATTTCTTAAATTTTCTAAAATATTCATTACAGCACTTCTTACAATATCTCTATTTCCATTTATAGAAAATAAATCTACCAAATCTTCTATATCAGTTTTTCCATCGCATTGCATCCAAACTAAAAAAGAAATAGCATCTAAGGTATAAGTTTTATTCTCTTTTTTATCTATAAGAATATATAGATTACCGACTTGTTGCCATTCGAGCTCCTTAACTTTTCTAGGTTTCATTCCTTAGTTTCTTGTTGTGTTTGTTCCTTTTGTAATTCACTAAAATCGTATTTTATTAACACTATATCTCCTATTGAGTTTATTAGGCTATATGGAATTATTATAGTTTTTTTACCTCCTAAAACAGCTTCTAAAAAGCTTCCCTTTGCTACTTCTACTGCTAAAGCTCTTATTCTACCTTTACTTAAATCTATTTCTACATCCTTTACTCTTCCTGCATATTGGCCTTTAGTTGTAAAAACATCTCTATCGAATAGATCCATTACATTCTTTATTGTTATGGCCATAATTATTTACTTATAGCTTAAATATTTATGGATATAGAGAAGATAGTTTTAAAACACTTAGTCAAAAACGCCTTAAAGTATGGAAAGGCAAAAGCAGAAATAGTAATTTCAAAAATAATTGCCGAAAATAAAGAATTAAAGGAAAAAATTAATGAGATTAAAGAAATTGTTTTTCAAAAAATAGATGAAATAAATAATTTGCCTAAAGAGAAATTAGAAGAATTAGCAAAAGAGTTAGAGGTTACAATAGAAGAAAAGAAAGAAAAAGAATTTGAATTACCTGAGGCAGAAAAAGGAAAAGTAATTACAGCTTTCCCACCAGAACCATCAAAATATTTACATATTGGCCATGTAAAAGCTGCATTTTTGAATTATTACTATGCAAAAAAATACGATGGAAAATTTATTTTAAGATTCGAGGATAGCAATCCGGAAAAAGTTAAGAGAGAGTATTACAATGCAATAAGGGACGATTTAAAATGGTTAGGAATAGAATGGGACTATGAGGATGTTTTGAGTTTGCATTTAGAAGAATATTACGAAGCTGTTAGAATGCTAATAGTTAAAGACAAAGCATATGCTTGTTTTTGTAGCAGAGAAAAAGTTAAAGAATATAGAGCTAAAGGAATTGAATGTGAACATAGAAATCAGCCAATAGAAAAGAGTTTAAAAGTTTTTGAAGAAATGTTAGCTGGAAAATATAAAGAAGGTGAAGTAAGTATAAGAGCTAAGATTGATATGAATCATAAGAATTATGTAATGAGAGATCCTGCATTAGTTAGAATTTCTTACAAAACTCATCCGATAGTAGGAAATAAATATTTTGTTTGGCCTCTGTACGATTTTGGAACTGCATTATTAGATTACTGGGAAAAAATAACCCATAGATTTAGAAGTAAAGAATTTGAAATGAGAACAGAATTACAAAATTGGATTAGAGAAGCTTTGGGAATAAAAACGCATCCAAAAATTATTGAGATTGCGAGATTTCAGATCAAAAATCAATTAACTTCTGGAAGAAAAATTAGAGAATTAATTCAGAAAGGAGTTTTAAAAGGTTTTGATGATATAAGATTAGTTACTGTAAGTGCGTTGAAAAAAAGAGGATTTTTACCTCAAGCAATATTAGACTTTGTTAAAAGGACAGGAATTTCTAAAACAGAAAGTCAAATAGAGATTGAAATGTTAGAATCTATAAATAGACAGCATTTAGATAAATATGCAAATAGATTCTTTTTTGTTGATAATCCAAAATATTTAAAAGTTATTAACGCGCCAGTAAAATTCGCAAAAATAAATTTTCATCCCGATTATGAAGATAGAGGATATAGGGAAATTCTAACAAAAGGTAATTTCTATATTTCTGAAAGCGATTTTAACAGCTTGAATGTAGGTGAAGAAGTTAGATTAATCGACTTATATAACATAAGAATAATAGAAAAAACAGAAAACGAAATTATTGCAGAGAAAACGAGCGAAGAAATAATAAAGGATATGAAAAAAATACATTGGATTAGTTTAAATGACGAATTTGTAAAAGTAAAAGTAATTAAGGCAGAACCTTTAATAGTTGATGGTAAAATTAACGAAGATAGTCTAAAAGAAATATATGGTTATGGGGAAAGTACTTTAAAAAGAATTTTAATAGGAGAAAGACTTCAATTTGTTAGATTCGGTTTTGTAAAGTTTGAAGGTGTTAAAGATGATGTTTACGAATTTATATTTATTCATAAATAAATCTTTTTAATATTTTTCTATGGGAAAGAGACCTATAATAAGAGCTAGAGGAAAAGGAGGACCTAGATATACTGCACCTTCTCATAGATTTTTCTGCGATTATACATATCCAGCTATATTTGATAAAGTTTATGGAAAGGTTGTAGATATTATCCATACAGTTGAAAGAACGGCACCAATAGCTATAGTTAAATTAGATAATGGTCAAACTTTTTATCAGATAGCCCCAGATGGAATTAAAAGTGGCGATATAATTTCTTTTAATGGTGAACCAACTATAGGTAGCGTATTAATGCTAAAAGATATACCAGATGGTTCTAAGATCTACGGAATAGAAACATATCCTGGTAGCGGACCAAAATTATGTAGAGCTGCTGGTAGCGCAGCGATATTAATAGGTAAATCAGAGAAATTTGCTAAGGTTCAACTACCAAGTGGAAAGGTTATAGAATTAGATTTAAGATGTAGAGCAAGCATAGGAATGCCAGCTGGATATGGAAGACATGAAAAACCATTTTTAAAAGCTGGTAAAAAGTATCATGCAATGAAAGCAAGAAATAAGAAATGGCCAATGGTAAGTCCAACAAAAATGAACGCTGTAGATCATCCTTGGGGAGGTAAGAGTAAAAGACCAAAAGTTTCTAAACAAACTTCCGCAAGAATGCCATTAAAAGTTGGAAGCGTAGGTCCTAAATATTGGAAAAGGAGAAAGAAATAAAAATTTTTTAATCATTAACTAGTTTTTATGACTGTTGGGTTAAGAGAAGATATATTAAATCGATTAAAACTTTACAAAGAATTAAAAGAAAAAGTTGAAGACCCCTTTTCTATAACAAAATACGAAATAACTAATAACGTAAAAGAAATAGTTCTAAATCAAAATTCTTTTCTAGATAAGAAAGTAAAAGTTGCTGGGAGAATTATAGCAGTTAGAAGACATGGAAATTTGATATTTTATGATTTGGTAGATAATGGTTTTAAAATACAGTTAGCAGTTAGTAAAGATAAAACAAAAAATTTCGAATATGCAAAAGAATATATTCAAAGAGGGGATTTTGTTGGTTGCGAAGGAACTGTAGGAAGAACAGTTAAAGGAGAGCTAACTATATTTTGCGAAGAAATAAAAATAATCTCAAAAGCTTTAATAACTTTGCCAGATAAATGGTTTGGATTAGAAGATGTTGAGGAAAGATATAGAAAAAGATATTTGGATGTAATTCTTAATGAAAATGTTAGGAAAAATTTTGAATCAAAAGTCAAAATAATTCAAATATTTAGAGAATATTTAATATCTAAAGGTTATCTGGATTTTTCTACAGAAATTCCTTTGGTACAACCAATTTATGGAGGAGCTTACGCAAAACCCTTTATAACTTTTGTCAATGATTTAAAAGAGAATTGGTTTTTAAGCATTAGTCCAGAAATTTATCTAAAAATTTTAATAATTTCTGGATTTAACAAAGTTTTTGCTATAACAAAAAACTTTAGAAACGAAAGTATCGATGTAAAACACAATCCAGAATTTATAGGTTTTGAATGGTATGAAGCATATACAGACAGAGAAAGTAAACTAAAAGAAATTGAAGAAATGGTATATAAAGCTGCAAAAGAAGTTTTGGGTACTAGCGTAATAAAAAGAAAAATAGAAAATAAAGAGTATGAAATTGATTTAAAACCTCCATGGAAAAGAGAAAAGATGGTAGATTTAATAGCTCAGTATGCAGGAATTGATGTTGAAAATGCTAGCGATGAAAAAATAAAAGAATTTTTGAGAAAAAATAACATTCAATTAAAAGTAAAAGAGTACAATAGAGGTTTTGCAATAGAAGAAATTTTTGAAGCTTTTGTAGAAAAAAAGTTAATTGAACCAACTTTTGTTTTAGATTATCCAATAGAGACTACTCCACTTTGTAAACCTTTGAAAAATAATCCAAGTTTTGTTGAAAGAGCAGAAGGATATATTTTTGGAATGGAGATTTGTAATGTTTATAGCGAACTTAATAATCCTATAATTCAGAACAAATTGTTTGCCGAGCAAGCAAAAATGAGAGAATTAGGATTTGAAGAAAGTCATGAATACGATAAAACTTTTGTTGAAGCTATGATGTATGGCATGCCACCGACTAGCGGTGCTGGAGTAGGAATAGACAGAGTTGCAATGATATTATTAGGTTTGGATAGCATTAAAGAAGTAATATATTGGCCAATGCTTAAAAGAAAAAACGAAAGCAAAGCAGTTGATATATTAACTGAATTATCTAAAGAGTTAAACCTTATTTAATTTTGAATTCTTTGTTAAAACTAAATTATACTTATGCCCCCGTAGCTCAGCTTGGATAGAGCACCTGCCTCCTAAGCAGGGGGTCGCGGGTTCAAATCCCGCCGGGGGCAAGATCTTAAATATTTTACTCACTTAGTCATTATATAATGGAAAATAGGAAAAAGATTCTTATAGATGTTGGTTCTTCAACTATAAAGGTTTATGAGTATTCAAACAATAAACTAAAATTGTTATTACAACGGTCAATTCATTTTAAAGATGGTTTTGATCCTGAAGCAGGTATTTCTCCTCAAGCAAAAAAAGAACTATTCGAACTTTTAGATGCTATAAAAGAGCAAAATAAGGATGCAATAATAAAAATCTATGCAACTGGTATTTTTAGAAAATTGAAATCCGAAACTAAAATAAGATTTATAGACGAAGTATTTTTGAGAACAGGATTGTATTTTAACATTATAGATCAAGATTTAGAGAATTTTTATCTTGAAAAGGCATTAGTTGGAAAGTGTAATTTAAACGAACCTTTATTGCTTATAAATATAGGCGGTGCTACTACAGAGCTTGTTGTAATGTATGGAAATGAGGCGATAGAAAGAAAAAATCTAGATATAGGAGTAGGCATAATTTTATCAAAATTTCCTCAGATAAATGAGGATATATCTAAAATAAGCTTAGAAGAAATTGTAGATTTTGTAAAAAATGAGCTTCCATCACTAAAGAATAAAGCAAGAATAGCATTTTTAACTGGTGGAGAATTGACTTATATGAAGTTAGCCAAATATCCTCTTAAACCTAATAACCTATTCGATGATGAAGATCACCCTTTCATTATTTCAATAGAAGATTATAAAACTAAAAACAAAGAAATTTTCGAAAAAATAACTTTAAAAGAGCTCGAGAATTTAATGCCAGAAAATCCCAAATGGATGCATGGTGCAAGAGCATTTTCAGCAATAGCTCAAGCTATATGTGAAAAATATGGAATAGAGATTATTATTCCTTCAGATTCTAATATAATAAATGGTGTTGTTAGACAAGAATTCAGATATGTAACTATAAGTGGTAATTTTAGAAAATATCTCGATTATATTCTGAAAGTAAAGAAAAAATTAGAAGAAAAAGGAGTTAAAGTTCTTAGTCCAAGATTTAGTGAACCTAAAAATCCTGGAGAAGAATTTGTAATTTTTAAAGGGGAGGAAAATCTTTCTCCATTAGAATTAGAAAGATATCATTTAAATTCAATTGCAAGTTCAGATGCATTAATAGTTTGTAATCCAGATGGTTATGTTGACGCTCATTCAATTTTAGAAATTGGTTTTGCTCTTGCTTTAGGAAAAAGAATAATTTTTACTGAAAAACCTAAAGAATTCATTTTAAATAATATACCAGCAGAAATAGGTTTGTAAGCTAACTATAAGAGCTATTATAATTATATTATATATTATATATATTAGGGGCTACAGAACCTATATAAATACTTTTCTATAATCTTTTGTATAAAGCCGAATTTTTATGAACTTTCCAAAAAATATTTATTTTTCTCCCAATAAAATTGAGAATTATGATAGGTTTAAGAAGAACTAAAGAGTATGGAAGAAATCACTTAATCCTGCTCCTGCTCCAGCCAACGCTAAATATTTCGTTTAAGAAGAACTAAAGAGTATGGAAGCTGTTGCTCTTCTTTAAGAGATACCTCTGCCATAAATTAGTTTAAGAAGAACTAAAGAGTATGGAAGGCTTAACGAGATAATTTGAATATGCATAGACTTTACTAGTTTAAGAAGAACTAAAGAGTATGGAAGTTAGCAACTTATCGCTTATTCTTTCTATTATATCCTTTCTTTTTAGGTTTAAGAAGAACTGAAGAGTATGGAAGACATCTAAAGTGTGACAATGTGGAACTGCAATAATGTATAGACAAGTTTAAGAAGAACTAAAGAGTATGGAAGAAATCAATGGCGTGATTATATAGCATATGCAAAAGAGCAATTGTTTAAGAAGAACTAAAGAGTATGGAAGTACACTTCCATCAACCGCTATTTCTTCAA
>JAWAZZ010000014.1:0-11913 GCA_038997305.1 Candidatus Aenigmatarchaeota archaeon
TTCTTTTGGTAAATCTAGCCAAAGCCAATCTCTATCTTCTCTCAATTTATCAAAAAATATAGCTAAAATAATTCTATCTATCCCAAAAGAAGGTTCTACTACATGAGGTATAATTCCTTCATATTCTAAATTTTCTCCACTGTGTTTCATGTGAGTAGATAAATCATAGTTAGTTCTATATGCATTTCCTACAATTTCTTTCCAGCCAATCTCATCAAAAAAATATTCTAAATCAAAATTTCCTGCAGAATAAAATGGCGTTTCTTCTTCCAAGACATGTCTAAATCTTAGCTTCTCTTTAGGAATTTTTAATATTTCGGTAAAGAACAAAAACTCTTTTGCCAAAAAATATGCTTGCCATTTAGATTTTATAATTCCTTTATCTAAAAGTTCTTTAATAGAAATCCATTCAATTTTTTCTTCTTTTTTTCTTTGTGCTTCTCTGGTTAATAAAGGTATTTTCACTTCTAAATATTTTTCTATTGGACATTTTTCATCGCTTGGATTAAAAAACATTTCTATTTCTGCTTGTGTAAAACTTCTCATTCTTATTAAGAATTGTCTTGGAGAAATTTCATTCCTAAATGCATAACCAACTTGCATTATTGCAAAGGGTAATTTTTTTCTATAAGATTTTGCAATTCTTTTAAAATCAATATAAATGTTTTGAGCAGTTTCTGGTCTTAAGTATGCATCTACAGCATCTAAACTTCCAACAAAAGTTTTTAACATCAAGTTAAATTCTTTAACATCCTCTAATTCCCCTTTACATTCCTTACATCTTATGTTATTTTCTCTAATTATCTTTGTAAGTTCGGTAACACTTTTTCCTTCAACATACAATCCCAAAACTTCTTCTATTAGGTTATCTGCTCTATAAATCTTTCCACATTTTTTACATTTAGTAATAGGATCAGTAAATCTTTCCAAATGACCACTAGCTTCTACAACTCTTCTAGGCAATATAATGTTACCTTCAATCTCAACAAAATTATCTTCTTTAAAGAATCTTTTCCATATACTTATTAGCTTATGCTTTATTCTTAAACCTATCTCTCCATAGTCATAAAATCCAGCTAAAGAGCCATAAATTTCTGCTGTAGGGAAAATTATACCTCTTCTCAAACAAAGATTATAAATTTTTTCTAGTTTACTTTCCATATAAATTATTCAACAACTTTATATTTTTCTTCGTTCAAATTTTCTAATTCCTTTAATATATTTCTTATCTCTCCAATGTCTTTAATTCCTATGATCTCAAGTTGTTTTTCTATTTCTTTTTCTAAACTATTTACTCTACTTTCCAAATTAACTATTTTTGAATTGATGGAATCTATTAAATTCTTTGTACTTAGAAATTCTTTTAATATACTGTCAATTTTTTCCAATAGATAAGATGTTTGTTGATTGAGTTTGTTCTTTATATCTTCTGTTTCATTTACTTTATTTTCAATAAATTCAATTTTTTTAATTAAAGAAACGATTTTATAACTTATCTCTTCTAAGCGATTTTCAGTTACAACTTTCGGGATTGTTTCGTATAGTTTGTTTTCAATAGATGTAATTCTATTTAATAAATCATCTTTTAATTTTGGAAATTCTGAAAAAATAGCTAAATTAACTTCGTTTTTGTCTACTTTTTCTTCATTTATTTTTTTTATAGTTTTTTCTAAAATTTCTATTTTAGAATTCAAATTATCTAGTATAGTGTTTATATTTGTAAGATATGCTAACTTAATATTAATTTCGTTGATATTTTGTTCATATTCTCTTAATTTTGTAACTTTGTTTTCCAAATCAAGTATTTTTGTGCTTATTTCATTAAATTGGTTATTTATTTTGAGCAGTTCTTGGTTTAATTCTTCTTTAGTTTTATTAATATCTTGAGAAAAGCTTTCTAATTTATTTTCTAATAAATGTAGGTAATCTTCTGCTCTTTTTATTTGATTTTCTATTTTTTGAAGTTCATCTATTCTTCTTTCTACGTAATTTAACTTTTCTTTTAATTCTTTTGAAATTTCTTCTAAATTAATATTGATATTGTTTGGTATATTTGCGACATAAGTTTTTAAATTTTCTTCAATCTTAAGAATTTCGGAGTTAAAATGTTCTTTTAACTTTTCTAAGTCTTCTTTTATGTTTTTTATTTCACTTGAAATATTTTTTAAGTCTTCAATTATCTTATTCTGAGAATTTAAGTTGGAGACAACATTTTTTAGATTGATTATTTCTAATAACAAGACATTTATACTATCTTCGATTTTTTCGCTTTTTTCTTCAAAACTTTTTATCTTTTCTAATCTTTTCTCTATATCGACGATTTCTTTCTTTATTATATCGATATCTTCAAAAAACTCTTTTGGTAAATTTTTGATATTTTCAGCAAGTTTTTTATAATCTATTTTTTTAATAATTTCTTTTTCGTCCATAAATACTAATTTTTCATTAATTATTTAATAATGAAAAAAATAGGTGTTCCAAAAGAAAACGAGTTGGTAATTTGCATACCTAAAGATATTTCTCCATTTTCGATCACTTGCTCCATTTTAGAATATCCAGATTTTACTGGAATAATAAACATTAATGAAGTTTATACAAGATGGATTGAAGATATTAGAGAATACGTAAAGATAGGAAAAATATATGTAGCAAAAGTTTTGAAAGTGGATAAAGATAAAAAAATATTGACCTTAAGCTTAAAAAGAGTTAAAGAGGATGAAGAAAAGAAAAAAAGAGAAGAGCTAAAGCTAGAAAACAAATATGAAAAGCTATTAGAATTAGTTGCAAAAGAATTAGGAAAAACTCTAGAAGATGCTTATAAGGAATTTGGAGATAAAATTCTCGAAGAGTTTGGATCTTTGCATGAATTTTTTATAAATCACAGAGATAAATTAGAAAAATACATTCCAGAAAAATGGTTAGAAAAAATTAAAGAGTATTTAGAAAAGAAAGAAGAAAAGATATATGAAATAACATATCTATTAAAAGTTTCAACTTTTAAGAGGGATGGTTTAAGTCTAATTAAAAAATTTTTTGAAGAATTTGAAAATAAGAAAATAGAGGTAAAATATTTAGGAGCTGGAAAATATTTAGTAAAAAAGATAACAAAAAACCCAAAAAAAGATGAAAAGAATCTGATAAATTTAATAGAAAGCGGAAAAAGTTTGTTTGAAGTTTTCGAATATAAGAAATATGAAAAAGATTAGAAAATGTCCCAATTGCAAAATTTATACGATGAAAGAAATTTGTCCGATATGTAGTTCGGAAACAAAAATTGCACATCCACCAAATCCAAAGTTCGTTAAATATCTAAGATATTTAACAAAAGAAGAAAGAGAAGAAAATATATAATAGTTACTTAGCATATTTTATGGTAGTTGTCATAAAAGAGTTTAAAAAAGTTAAAGTAAAGAACGGAATTTTTGTTGAGGGAATGCCAGGTGTGGGCAATGTTGGTTTAATTGCTGCAAGTTATTTAGTAGAACAATTAAAACCAATACCTTTTGCAGAATTGCATAGCAGCTATTTTGGTCATGCTGTATTGATTAAACCAAACTCAGAAATTCAGTTAATGAAGGGAACTTTCTATTATTATAAAGGCAAGAAAGATATTATATTTTATATTGGTGATCAGCAGGCAACTCCAGAAGGAACGTTTATATTAGTTAATAAAATTTTATCTTACTTGAAAAAGATTGGTGTAAAAACAGTTATAACTCTTGGAGGAGTGCAAAAAGCATTACCACCAAAACAGAGAAAAGTTTATGGAGCTGTAAGCGAAGAAAAAGTTAAAGAGAAGTTCAAAGATTTGAATATAGATTTTGAAAATGTTAGTAAAGATGTTGGTAGCATAATAGGAGCTGTCGGAATGTTAACAGGATATGCAAAATATTATGGATTGGAGAGTTTGTGTTTATTAGCTGAAAGCTTTTCTTCTCCATTCATTCCAGATCATAAAGGATCAAAAGCACTATTAGAAGTTTTGGAAAAAATATTAGAAGTTAAAATAGATTATTCGAGATTAAATAAAAAGATAAAAGAACAAGAAGCATTAGAAGAGAAAATTCAAAAATCTATGATTCCAGAAACGCCAAAGGAAGAGAAAGAAGAAAAGAGATTAACATATTTGGGTTAATCAGTACTTGAGTGAGATATCATCAATCAATGGATTAGATAGTCATCATCATAAAAATATTTTGCCCTCTCAGTACTTAAGGGTTATTTCATTATTCTTTCTGCCCATCATGCATCATTGAGTTTGGCATAAATGGATAAATAAGAGTTTAAAAATATTTTTTATGGTTAGAAAAATACTGTTTATTTTTGCATTCATTTTACTTCTATCTATTTCTTTTTCTCAAACTTATTTAATAACGAAAGAAAATTTAGAAAAAATATTTAAAGAAATCAAAAAGGAGATACTTTCTATTCAGAGTTATAATTTTAAATGCTATTTTAATAGAATCTGTGTTTTTGATAAACCAATAAAAGGCTTCGAGAGTTTCTTTATAGAAAATAAGCCTATATTTAAGATTCAGAGGTTAGAAAGCCTATCTATTTTAGATGTTTATAGAGTTTGGAATACCTCTTTTGAGAATTTAAATCTTACAGGAAGCAATGTAAAAATAGCAATATTAGATACTGGAATAGATATAAAACATAAAGATCTTAACTATAGCTTAGATTCTTGGAAATGTTTTTATTCTATTGATAACAAAGTAATAGAGGGGAATTGGAGTTATTGTAATGATGATAATGGCCATGGAACTCATGTAGCAGGAATTATAGCTGCCAGATATGATGGAAATATTTCCAAATGTTTTGAGGGATATGTTTGTGGAGCTGCTCCAAATGCTACGTTATTTATAGCTAAAGTATTAGATAGCGAAGGTTACGGAACTTTGATAGATATATTAAATGCTCTCGAATGGGCTGTAAATAATAGTGTAGATATAATTTCAATGAGTTTTGGAGCAGATCTATCCTCTTTGGGTTTTAGTTCTTGTTATCCATATGGAAGCAATGACGCTGATATAATAAGAACTTTTGACGATATAATGGATTATATTGCAGAAAAATATAATATAGTTTTAATAGCAGCTGCCGGTAATAATCATAATAGTTTTTCTTCTCCTGCATGTGCCAAAAACGTTATTGCAGTAGGTGCTATAGATAAAAATAAAAATTTAGCATATTTTAGTTCTAGAGGTCCTATAGATGGAAGAATTAAACCAGATATAGTAGCACCAGGAGTTTTAATAAGCTCAACATTTCCTACTAATACTTATAGAACTCTTTCTGGCACATCTATGGCTACTCCATTCATTAGTGGAATAGCTGCATTGCTTTTGGAAGCATTTAAAAAAGAATCAATAAATTACACATCTCAAGAGATAAAGGCATTGGTCCTGACATCTCCAAACGAATTAGATAGAAATAACTCTTTTGGAAGCGGAATAGTTAACGCTACAGAATTAATAAGAATAAGGAAAAATTATTTGACATCTAGAGTTTATTACAACGAAACAACTCTTTTTATAATAAATGCTTCAAAAAACAACTTCAAAATAACGATTTACAGAAACGAATTTAATAAATCAAACTTTGCAAACATATTTTTATTCGATTCTCAAGGAAATTTAGTTAAATATTTTTCAACTAGTGATAATGTAATTCAAATAAAAGGAATAACTGCTGGAAAATATTATTTGCTAGCAAATTTTGTTAACATTTCAAACATAACTTTTGCTTTTTCTGAAAAAATATGTGAACCGTTTAATTTTACTTGCTTAAATAACCTAGAAAGTTTTGTAGCAGGTCCATTATTAAATATAGTTGTTGAAGAACCCATTGAGTATAAGATTAATTCTACTCACATAAACTTTTCTATTTCGATAAAAGACTTTTTAGGAAACTTTATTTCAACACCTTTAATAGTAAATGTAACTATTCGAAATTCTACAAATCACATAGTGTTTAACAAAGCATTTAGCAGTTCAAAAATTAATTTTGTTTTTTCTCCAGCAAGTTTTGATGTATACAGTTTGCTAATACAAGCATTATCGGAAAATAAATGGGGGATGATAGAAAAATCTTATTTATTTTTGCCTTATGAGATTTTAACTCCAAAAAATATTTTGAAGTTAATGAATGGTGACTATTTAAACGTAACTTTAAAACTTCCTGATAACTTTAACATTTCAAACGCATCAATATATCTACCAGAAAAACCCGGTAGCATTCAAATTTTAAGCTTCAAAAACATTTCAAACATTTGGTTTAATTTTACTCGAATAAGTTTAAATATTCCTGGGATTTATTATTTGTATCTAAACATAACAAGCGGCTTAAACTCTTATAATGTTACTTTTCCTATTTTTGAGTTCAACAATACTTTTTCTTATCTGATAGATTTTCCTTCAAAATCTTTTGCCTATAGAAGTATTAACATAACGTTTAAGCTTTATCATTTTAATGGCACAGAGTTAAACATTGATAGAAAAATTTGTTTGAAGAATGAAAGTTTAAATATTGTATGTATTAATTCAAGTTCTTCAAACTTTACATTAAGTTTAAATGTTTCATTTTCAGGAATTTATAATCTAAGTTTTTTGGCTAATGATACATTTGGAAATTATTTAGTTTTAAACAAATCGATTCTAATATCCTTGCTTCCAGATAAATTGATAATTGAAAAATCTAAAAATATCTTTACAATTTTTGAGCCTCTTAACGTTTCTGTACTTGCTATAAACTCTTCTGGTAATCAAATTTGTCTCATTTGTGATATATACGTTAATATATCTTATATTAGCGGAACAAAATCTTCTACTGTTCTTTGGAATGTTTCCAGCCACTCCATTATAAATAATATAATACCTCCAACTCCTAATGGGACTTATAACATTACATTCTATACTAAGATTAACCCTTTAATAATCAATTCAACCACAGTAGATATAATTACAGCAAATATATCTACAAATGTTTCTCAAAGAGTTTTCCCAAACAACATTAACATAAGCATTAATATAAGTATAGATAGATTGTCTAATGTTAGCATAGAAATAGCAAAAATAAATATCTCTGGAATTTATTCTCTTAAACCATTAGAAGATTTCTCAGCTACGTATGGATGTCAGATAAACTCTATACAGGGAAACTTTTTATGGTGTAATGTAACAAATGGTATAAATTTAGTTTTAAATACCTCTGAAACATCTACATACATAATTAACATAACTTCTTTTAATGACACAGCAAACGGATTTTTGAGAGATATATTTTACTCAGGATTTTTAATAAGGCCTATAAATAATCCAAACAGGTTTTCTTGTGATGATGTTGAGCAGGACATTTTCTTAAATCCAAACATTAAAAATCATTGCTTTAAAGATGAAAAAAACCAAAAAGATTTGGCAATTAATCCAAACGAAACAGTGATTTTCTACGCATCCGCTTTTGCCGGTTCAACATTAGATAAAAAAATTCCAATTAATGTTAGCATTAATGTGAGTTATAACAACACTCAAATTTACTATAATTATTCATACTTTTCCGAAAACGATAACATAACTTTTGTACTTTTTAATTTTACTAAATCAGGAAAATATAGGGTAACAATAAATTATACATTTGGAAATACACAAAAAATTGAAGAATATTATATAGATGTTTTAGAGTTAAATACTTCGTATATTATTTTCAAAAACTACACAAAAGTTGGAGATTCTATAAGCATTGCAATAATTCTAAACAGAACCAATTCTACATATTATGAATTTCCGCAAAACATTTCTAAAGTTATTTCTCTCACATCAAACACGATCGTTAACTCTTTTTACTATAATAGTTCAAACGGAACATTACTTGTTAATATAGTTTTTTCTCAACCAGTCAAAACAAATCTAACACTATATTTAGAAGATGAGTTAGGAATAGGAAAAAATATTACTATATATAACTTGACAGCATATGGTTATACTTTGGATTTAGAAACTGCTTCAGATACTGTTTTCAGTGGATCACAATTCTCTGTAACAATAGCTCCAAAGCTTTTGCCAGATAATATAATAATTCCATATAACTATTCTGTTTCTGTGAATGGCAATTGTAACTTAATATCACCTTCTTCTGGAAGTAGAAACGACAAGATATCCATATGGCTAAATGCAACTTCTGAAGGAGATTGTATTATTTCAGTAAATACTAATTCAAAATATTTAGATATATTACTCTCAGATTCTAAAAGCGTAACCATTAGCATATTACCAAGGCAAACTCCTCCATCAGAAGGCATACCATCTCTGCAGACATCAATTGAAATAAGAGCATTAGCTGAATTATATATAAAGAAGGGATATTCAAACTCAACCGTAATATTTGTTAGGTCCGTAGGCAGAACTCAAAACATATTTGCTTACATCTTAGATTACCCATCAAATCTAGCATACATAATTCCTAGAAATAAAACGATATTAGCTAACGATGAAGAGCCATTTATTTTAAATATAACAGTTCCTAAAGAAGAAAATAGAAGCGAATTTGACATAACAATACTATTTAATAGCTCATATGTCTCTAACAGAACAAAAATAAGAATTAAAGTAATAGACGTTAAAGAAGAAATTAATATAAACCAAACAAAGATTAAAGAACTAAACGAAAGTATTCAGCAAATCGAAAAAGAAATAAGCGAAATAGAAACAAACTTAACTCAACAAAAGAACGAGGAACTATTAAATTTATTGTTGGAAGCTAAGCAAAAACTTTTATTAGCAAAATCTAAAATAAGTGAAAATAAAGTAGAAGAGGCAGAAAGATTGATTAATGAAACAAGAGAAATCGTAAACTATGTGAAGTCTAAAGTGCAAGCTTTAGAAGAACAAAAAGAAAAACCTTCTTTCAATTTATTACCAGTTATCATAACAATAGTAGTAATAATTGCTGCAATAATAACTTTCTTAGCATATAAGTTTTTACTTCCAAAGATTAAATCTAAAAAGATAGAAAAACCATATTATGATTACAAGAGAGGTAAATTTGTTTGGACTAAAGAAGATGAAAGTGTGTGGGAAAAATTAAAAGAAAAATGGAGGAAAAGACAATAATTTATAAAAATGGAATTTCGATAGACTTCAAATATTTATTGGATCCGATCGTTGCTGATTTAATATCTTTTGTTTCTCATGCACATATAGACCATGCACCATATTTAGTTGTTAAAAAACCTTATGCAACAAAAGAAACAATAGATCTAATTTCTTTAAGAAATAGAGATTTTATAGGGAATGAAGTTAAGATAGGCAAAAAATATAACATAGATAATATTTCCTTTGAATTCTTTGATGCAAATCATATTTTAGGTTCTGCAATGATTTATTTAGAATTAGATAGTCTAACAATATTGTATACAGGAGATTTTAGGGTTAATACTTTTGAAAAAGATGTGGATATTTTAATTATTGAATCAACATTTGGAAGCAAAGAATTCGTTTTTCCAGATAGAGAGCAAGAAATAGATAGATTGATAAAGTTTGTTAGAGAAAAAACAGAGATTTTGGGCAAAAGAGTTGAAATAGGTGCATATCCTTTAGGTAAAGCACAAGAAATAATAAAAATACTTAACGATTTTGGTATAGTACCATCTACTACAAAAACCATAGAAAGATTTAACGAAATATATAGAAAGTATGGAATAAAATTAAAGACTTCAAAAAATTCTAATGTATTGATAAGATCTATGCATGATGTAATTAATTCACCTTTAGAGGGTTACTATCATGCAGTTTGTACAGGTTGGGCATTGACTCAAAATTTTGGAAAAAATATAGAGGGCTTTGTTATTTCTGATCATTTGGATTTTAAAGGTTTAATGGAATTTGTTGAATACGTAAACCCAAAAAAGGTTTATACTGTTCATGGATTTTCAGAAATATTTGCAAATGAATTAAGAAAGAAAGGATTTAATGCTGTATCGTTAATTTAAGGTAAAAGCTTTTTTCTCCATTTTTCTATCAGTTTTTCTACTTCCGATTTTTCCTTCTTTTCCTCTTTTGGTTTTCCTTCTTTCACCTTTTCCTCTTTCTTCTCTTCTTTAATTTCTGTTTTTACAGTCAATAGTTTTTGCCATATAGCATTTAATTCTGGTTCTGTAATAGTTAATGGTTTATTTTGAAATATTGGAACTTCATTTTCATCGTATACAGGATAAATTCTTATGTTAAAATGTTTTAGTGGAGATCTTATTATTGCAATTTGAGAATCTATAGCATTTAATGCATCTTTAGCGGATTTAGCTAATTCGAACGCTTTTTTTAGGCAATAAAAAGAAGTTTCTATGTCAAAATCGAAAGTTTCATAATGAATTCTTGGAATAACTATCATCATTCCTTTTGTTACCGGATTAATATCTAAAAAGGCTACGCATTTTTCATCTTCATAAACGATATAAGACGGAATTTCTTTCTTAGCTATTTTACAAAAAATACATTCTTGCGCTGCCATAATAAAGATTGGATAAGTAATTTCTAAGATACCCTAACAAATTTGATAATTTATTATGTATTTTATTGGTTACGATTTCACTAACTATATCTGCTTCTTTTTCTAAAGGGTCTTTAGTATATTCTTCGAAAGTTTTCGGGCTTTTACGATTGTTTAACTTACCATAAAAATCTTGAGCTGCATGAGTTAATTCGTGTGCAAGGGTTTTGATTAATAAATAAGGTTTATTTAATAGCCATTTTGGAAGTATAATAGCTCTGTAGAGAGTTCTTCCCAAATAATCTTTTATAGAAACATAAGTACCTAAAACTATTGTGTTCTGATAAGGAGAATTTATGTTATCCACAATATAAATGGGCAAATTTCTTAAGTAATTTACTAATCTATCGTCTTTATATATTTTTGAAATTTCCCTTATTATACCCTTATATAAGGACTCATATAATTTTTTTATTACTTCTTCGTATAAACTTTTGAACGATGTTTTTGCTTTTTCGCATAATCTTTGATATAAATATTCTTTTTCTGTTTCTTTTTTATACAATTCTTCTACTAATCGATTTAGAGGATTCATAATATTAGAATATGCTTAATAAGAATAAATAAGACAAGAAATATATTTTAAAGGTTTAAATATTATTATGACAACTAAAAAACTTCAAGCGGCTCTAGAGTTCCTAATGACATATGGATGGGCAATACTTTTAGTAATAGTAGTAGTGGGAGCACTATATGCAACAGGAATGCTTAAGCCTTGTAGATGGGTAGGATTGCAAGCAAAGGAATTTCCACTAAGCGAGGTAAAGGTAGAGCCTTTGAGATTGACAGCAAGCCAGTTAGTATTTCAAGTATATTATCAACAAGCAGGTGATGCAACATTTTTGAACGTATCAATAAGTGGAACAGCAGATGGAAAACCAATATCTTTTGGGACTCTAAATACTTCTACAACTACATTTAGTACAACAAGTCCAGTAGTTATAACAGTCCCTATAGTAAGTGGAGCATCTTCAGGAGCTTGTGCAGATTTTTCAGTAACTTTAAGATATATGAAACCAGGAGCGACTGATTATACTGAAGTTTCTGGAAGAATAACAGGTCCAGTAAGCTAATTTCCCCTATATCCTTTTCTTTCTTTTATTTATACTATAAATCTCAATAATAGGAATAAAATTCCTATAGCTATAGATAAGTAAATTACATGTTCAATTTTTAGTTTTATTTTAGAATCTGCTTCTTCTTCCAAATATAACAAACCTCCATAACCAGATGGCATCAAATATTTTTTCGCTTTCTTTACCATAATCTAAAATAAATTTTATTAAATTTATTAATCTCTATGGAAATTGTTAAAAATTATTATTCTAATGAAAAAATTCAGCAATTCCTAATAGAATTTGGAAAAAA
>JAWAZZ010000015.1:0-9136 GCA_038997305.1 Candidatus Aenigmatarchaeota archaeon
GCTGATCCAGTGCTTATTAAAGTTATTCCTATTCCTCTTAAGGTTGTTCTTATTGTTGACCATTTTACTACTTCTTTATCTGCCATAATATTAATTATTAGAAAATAATTTATCCATTACCCTCCTTAAATTTTCCTCTAATTGTGTGACAGTGTGATTAATGTATTTTACCCTTTCCTCTATTTTTCCCAGCTTATACAATACAATTAAAAGCTGTCCGAAAACTATTGATATCAAAATTTCTGTTATCATAATTCTTCTTTAACCCATAAACAATTATATTTTTTAGCTAACTCTTTAGCTTTTTGTGCTATTTCTTCGTATTCTTTAGCTAAATCTAATTTATTAACTTTTTCTGCTGCACTTTTTGCTGCTTTTGCCCTAACAAATGCAGCTCTTAATCCATCGCAGTCTATTTCTCCTCTAAAATTACATATTGGAAAACCTAAATCTTGTGGCCTTAAAAAACATTGAGATCCATATTTTTGATAAATTTCTTCCCTTTGGCTTTTTGTTTTTGGTTTTAATTGTTCCCAGTTCCATTGGTCTTTTTTTACATTTTCGTGTAAATGATGGGGAATTTCGTCAACATTAAAAATTTCTTTTAAAATCTTTTTTCTTATTTCCCTAATTTCTTGTGCCATGTCCATTAAGTTATAATTTTGATTTCCATGAGTTAAAAATGAATTAACTATATTAAAATGTTTTTCTGCAATGTTTAAAACTTCTTTTAAAATTAGCTCATATTTTTTAGCATTGTTTAATGTCAAAGCTTCTTCTGCTAATGCACTAACTTTTAAAAGATGCTTAGAAATACAATCTGCACATGGATTTGTTACATAATGCTCTTCTAAAAGTATTAATTCCTTTACTATTTCTTTAAGATTATAAGCTGCATCGTGATGTGATATTTCTTCCAACATAATTTCTTTTGAATCTTTAAAACATTTTAATGTTTTATTGTGTAAAACACAAACTGGAAAAAAGTAAGATGCTTTAAGATCGGCAGGGCTTGGATTTATACTGTATAAATGTGTATGAATAACATATTTACAATTAAGATTTTTTGGAATTTCTACACGATTTAATTCTCCTTCAATTAAAATTTTTCTGTTATCAAATGTATGGCATAATGCAAATTCTTTTTTAAAATGCTTCGTTAGAATGTCTAAGATTTCAATTTCTTTGACCATAATTAATAATTAGAAATTAATACTTCTTCAACTTCTATATTTTCTATATTTGTTCCCCATACTATCCTATTCATGCTGTATTTTGTATTAACTTTTTTTATGTTGAAGTCTTTGAAAAACTTAGCTGCTTCTATGCTGTTACTCATTAACCATAATCCTTTTAATTTCTTTACATTTTCAAAAAATTCAAAATGATCAAAATCTACACCATATAATTCTTTTGAATTTGTATTAAAAAAAGGAGGATCTAAATAAAATAATGTTTCTTTGCTGTCAAACTTTTTAAAAACATTTTTATAATCTTCGTTAAGCAAAATAACACGATTATCTCTAAAAGCATCGCTAAGTTTTTCAATAAAATTAAATGGCTTATCTTTTTTGTTTGAAAAACTAGTAACTTGTAAAGGTTTGCATCCAAAACTGCATTTAATTATATATGCAATTTTACAAGGATCTTTTTCTCCGCTAGAAACAATATTTTTAAAACTATCATATAAATCTCTTAAACATGTATTAGGTATGTGGTTACATTTTAAACTATTGTTTTTTAATGCTTTGTAAATTAACATTAGTTCAGAATTTATATCGTTTAAAACAAATTTCTCAAACTTTTCATTAGCTTCCTCGTAAAGTTTATAAAAAACACTAGCACCTCCTAAAAAAGGCTCGCAATAAATTTTTATCTTTGGATTTTTATTAAATGCCCTTAATAATTCTTGCACTATAATACCTTTTAATTTCCATTTTCCTCCTGGCCAGCATAAAACCATAAAAAATTAAAGATTAAAATGATTTAATCCTCAAGAATTTTTTTAATTTCTTTAAAAATTTCTTCAACACGCTCATAATTATAATCTTTGTTTATATATTTTTCTATATAAGGCCAAATAAATGGAAATAATCCTGGAACTCCAGCAAGGTCTAAAACTTTTTTAGTTAATAAATATGCTTTATGTAATACATTTATTCTTTTTAAATTATTTTCGTTCATTCTTCTTCGTTAAATAAATCTTTTAATTCCTCCTTGCTTAAAATATTTTCTAAACTTTTCTTTAATAGTTTGTCGCTAATTCTTTCAATTATATCCTTCCTGCGTAACCAACTCATAAAAATTTTATCTTTAAGATTAGCTAAAGGATCGCTAGGCTGCATAAATCTCATTAATGTTAATAATGCAGATAATTGATCTTGTAAATTTGTATTTTGTTGTTGATTTTGTTGCTGGATTTGTTGAGTTTGAACATACATATTTTTTAAATCGTTTAATGCTGCTGTTAAATCTTTATAAACATTTTCAGCAAATTGTTTAAATCTTTCTTGCTGTTTTTTATCGTATTCTTTTAAAATTTCTAATAGTTCTTCCTTTGTTAAATATGTTTTTTCTTCCTTTTTTTCTTCACTCATGTTTATAAATTAATTTACTTCCCAAAACTTTTTTAGTTATTTTTTCTTGTTTTTTAGGCTCTTCTTTTTGTTCTTTTGGTAAATTAGATTTAATAAATTCTGTTAATTTTGCTTTGCAATGTGGACAGTTATCAATAAGATCAAAAATATGAACTTGTTGCATGTGTTGCTCGTGTTTTTCTAATTGTTTATTTAATTGCTCTTTTTGATAATTTAAAAATTCAGAAATAGCATTTTTAATATTAGTAATTTCTTTTAGTAAATCTTCAGCACTTATTTGTTTATTTTTAGTTTCTTCTGGCATATTAGAATTTAATTATCTTCTCAAGTGGAGTTTTTTGTTCTTCCTTTTTTTCTTTTTTATTTGCTCTTGGTTTTCTTAAATAAACTCTTAGAATTTTACCGACTGCTTTATTTGAAGTAATAGTATTAATAACTCCTTTCTCTTCTAATATTTTTATTAATTCTTCTAATTCATCTTGCGTAAATCTTATAACTCTATGAACCGCCATAATAATTATATGAACTTATATTTATATCTTTTTTTCTTTAAACTACTATAAATAATTAAATAAATATTATAAGAATCTTTTTTTACTAATAAATAAATAAATGAATTAGAAAATTCATAAATTATCGAGACTATATATTAAGAAAATTACCGAAGGATAGATGGAATTAACTACCTTATATATTATATATTATAAGATAAGTAAATACATTTATATATCAGAATAGAAATTAATTTAATTATGGAGGAGAAACCGGTAACACTAAAATACACCTTAATACTAAGCGTCGAGAACTGGCTAGTACTAAGCAGATGGAAAGCAGAGACTGGCAAAGCATACGGTAAACTAATAAACGAAGCAATAAAAACAGCATACTTAATAAAAGAAATGGGTGGGCTAGAAAGGATAAGAGAAATAATAAAAGAAAATGAAGAACTTAAAAAAATGCTAGCAGATAATAAAAAAATAGAACAAGCAATAAAAGAAAAAATAAAGGAAAAAATAAAAGAATTTTATCAAAAACTTGAAGAAAAGGATAAAAAAAGGGTTGAAGAAATTTTAAGCTACTTAATCACCTCTCTTTAATTTATTTTTCTTCATTTTTCTCTTGATCGCTAGATTCTTGAGAAAAATGTTTTTCTTTAAGATGTAATTTATATCTTCTTAAAGCGTCAAGTTTTCCTGTGTCTGTTAATTTTCCATTAACATATAGCTCGCTAAATACCCATCTTTTGTCGCAAAACTTACATTTTATAATATGTGTTGATACTTTTATTCCTGGTTTTACTTCTTTAAAATATGATGTTTCTGGTGTTGTTTCTTCTAGTATTTTTAAAATTTGAAAAATTTTTCTTTCAAACATTTTATTTTTTGACTCTTAAAATTATCATATCCTGACTTCTGTATATTTTATAATCATAACCTGAAATATCTAACAATGTTAATAACCTATTAAACTCATCAAGCCTCATTAGTGATATATCTATTATTGATTCTTTTCCATTGCTTTCTATTGCTTTTATTACATCGTCAATATTGCTGAGTGTTTTTATTCTTGTTTCTAGCAGATTACTTATATCGCTCTTTTTTGTTTTTTTGATTTTCGGGGTCATAATTTAATTATAAAGTTATGGGGGTTATATATAGATTTCTCTAAAAGATTGTATATAATTGATTGTTTATATTTATATGAAACTATACAAAAAACAAACATTTTTAGCATAATCTTCCTTATTTTCTTTGAGTTTTCTATAAATATAAACTAAGTTTTATATAAATAAAAACTGCGCTTTTTCGTGAAAATCTATAAATATAAAATGTGTTTATAATTATAAATTATGGGCAGGAGTAAAACAAAAATAAAAACAATTATATTTTTATCTCTCTTAAGAGAAATTAAAGGGAGCGATTTATCTACTTATGGAAAGGTATTCAAAATTTATAAATTCTCTAGTGAAAATATAGAAAATATAAATCGTGCAGAATTTTATAAGCTAGTTAAAATAATTGATGCTGAATTTCCAGAGGTTTCTAAAATATTAAAATTAGTAAAAAAGGAAGAAATTGAAAAATTGATTAAATAATTCCTAATTCTTTGTTTTCTTTTATTTTCTGATAATTGTTTTTAATGTGTTTTTTTATTACTTCAATATCGTTTTTTAAACTCTCGATGTCGCTTGCTAATTTCTTAATATCAATAGTTTCTATAGTTTCTGTCGTTATTTCTGTACTGTATTCAATAGTAATATCCTCTTCTTTTATTTCTTCTTTTCCTGTTCTTGAATCATATACTATTACCTTTGTTTTAACCATAATTTATTCTAATAAATATAATTGAAATCTTCCTGGCGGACCAAGCAATAAATAACCACCATGAACATTCCAACTTATTGAATATAATCTGTTAATTGTCCAGTTTTGTTCGAACTGGTAGACAATAAATTCTGGTCCATTATCTGAGTAAAAAAATCCGAATTCTCTAAATCCTCCATTCCAAACAATTTTATAAGAAATAAAACCACATTTTCCTGGTTTTGTTTTAAGATAATGGTCACTTCCGGTTGCTGTTGATATACTTGTTCCTACTATGTGTGTTCTTGTTTGATATCCATATCCTAAGCCAACATCCCCCTCTTTTGAATGTCTTAAATATAAACTCGCTTCAGAGTTATAATTTGACCATTCCGCAATTGTTAAAAGCGCATATTGTTGTCCTCCACTAACATCCAAATCCGTTATAAATTTTACACCTCCAACAAGGGAAGTTAAAATTACATCTCCAAGTTTTCTCATTGTTTTAAAAGATAGTTTTGTTGGTGTTATTCCTCCATCTTTTACTCTCAAAACACCATTAAGTAATTCTAAAGTTATATTATCAACATTTACTCCTGTTCCTGTTGCTGTTATTGCTGTTATTAATGTTGCCATAATAATTATACTGTTGCAATTAATAAGCTTGCTTTATAAACTGATCCCGTTCCGCCAGCGTTTATATTTGTTATTGTTATATTTGTATTGACATCTGCAGGTAATCCTTCATTTAATGGAATTAAATCAACTAAATAAATATTTCCTCCTGTATTTATTTTAAATCTTCTTGAGTATGTTGTTCCTTTTGATGTCCACGATATTAAAAACTCGTTTGCTTCACTAGCATAAATTTCAAAACCATAAATATATGCTCTTGTTCCTGTTGGTACAGTATAACTTACTAAAGTAGTATTAGCTGCAGGAGCATTTATTTCTGTTCCTATTACCCAAAATATTCTTTGTATTTTATCTTTAGTTGTGCCTATCATATTTATTTAAATGAAATCATTATGTCAAATACAGCTTTTTTTGTGCTGTTTGCACTGTCATTATGTTTAACTATTATCCGCATGCTTGCGAAATTTTCTTTAAATGAAAATACATAATCCTCATAAAAATGAACATCAAATATTTTAAATGTTCTAAAACCAAAATAATATCCAAATTTCTGATATGGTTTATTAGAAACTTGTATCTCTACTGTTGCAGTTGCTCCCGGTGTTACACCAACTAGCTCTGTTGAAGGATTAAATATCGCGATTGTTTTTAATTTAAAATCTGATATATCATAAGGCCCAAAAGTTACGGAACTATTATAATCTACTGCTCTAGCTTCTTGAATAAAATCTTGTTTTGTCGTGAATGCAACTTCTATTAATTTCTTTGATTTTGCTATATTTTCTGTTACTTGTCCGACAGTTTTTTTAATAGCCATATTAATATGTAAATATTATTTGTGCTTTTTTAATAAAGTTTGGATCTCTATTTTCAGCTAGCACATATATATTTGCTCCAGATTTTACAGGTATTTTTATATTTTTTTCGTAATTTGTCGCTACAGGAGAATTAATAACTAAAATTTTAACTCCACCGTATTCAATTCTAATATTTTTTATAACGACAAAATCCTCAGGAAAAATTGAAACTTTTTTTAACTCGCCAGTATATGGTAATGTATCATAAAACTCTGCAATCTCTAATGGATTTAGTTCAATATCAATCGTGACAGTTGCCATAATAATATATTTTTATCTTTAAATTTATCTATTTATTTTTTATGGTAAAAGTAAGAATTAAATTTAATGCAGATAATAAAACAAATTACAGACTTTTAGGTGTTAATTTAGTTTATTATGTAAGAAGTAGCGCAGGAAATTTTATTATTGATAAAAGAACTATTAAAGATTTAGAACCTGGATTAAATAATATTGATGTTGTTGAATTAGATATCCCTAGTGGAGAATATACATTATACATTGCTGAAAATTTTAGATATAATTATGCTTCAAAAACTATTAAAATTTAAGAAATTGTGACTGTTATTTCAAATTCTAAAACTTGAGGAGGTGGAGATGTTACATTAAAACTTGCAAATTTGTAAGCTAAAATTTTAGTGAATCCTGTTGATGCATCCCAAACAGCAACAACAAAATAAGCTGTTGAATATTTACCTATTAGTTTATCGTCGTAAAAAGTAACTGTAAAAGTTTTTGATTCTCCAGGGCTTAAATAAATGTTTCTTATATCTGGTGGATTTCCACCAAAATCTATAATATCACCTAAATAAGGAGGTCTTGGAAATCCTTGAGTTTTAGGATCAAATGTAGCACTTGCTAAACCAAATCCTAAATTTATATAAGCTTGTATATTTCCAATATTTTTTATTGTTATTGTTGCTTTTCTTTGAGCCATAATTAATTAATTAACATTTATATTTATATCTAATGCAATTTTTTGAGGTTGTACTGGATAACTTGGAAAACCAAATCCTAATTTAGGAAGAAATTCTTTTAAAATGAAATATGCAGCTATTCCAATAATTATTATTTTCAATACATCGTCTTTTTTTTCTTGTTTTTCTGTCATGCTTTTTCAACTAATTTCAAAATTAGCATAAAGATTATAAAGATTATCAAAATTTGAAATATTTGATTTATAAAACTTTGTTGATAAATCTGTGTAGGCATTTGTGCAATATAATTTAATGCTTGTTGTTTTAATTCTAAATGTATGTTTGGATCTTGAATTATTTCTTGTAAATTTTCCTGTGTAACTTTTGCAATTTCTTGCTGCGTTTCCAATTTTTTAACTTCTATAATTGTCCATCCAAAAATTGCAGCTATTCCTAAAATAGCAACAACTACAGCAATAACTGGAATAGGATCGACTTTAGTAGCTAATATAAAAACTACATCGTTGCCATCTTGATATAAATTTAATAATTCATAGCCATATTTATCTAAAACCCAATTCCATGCCCATCTACTAAAATTTAAAGTATTATATGCTAAAGATGCAGTAAACCAATTATTAAATTTAACTCTAACCTCGTATTTTTCATATACCATAAATAATTATAAAAAAATAAAAAGATAAGGATTAGTAAGTTTCTAATTCTGCTTGAATTCTGAAAGTAACACTAGCGGCTACTTTTGAACTGATTAATTTAATTACTAATTTTCTTTTTTCTCTTAAAATTATTGATGCTCTTAATCTGTATTGTTTATTTATATCTACTAATTCACCAAGTTGGTCTATTCTTGCTTCTGCTATTTTAATTTCTTTAATTCCAAATGGATCAACTGCGTAAAATGTTACTATTCCATCTGTAATTACTGCCCCTGTTGAATCCTTTGCCACTAAATAGACAGGGCTTCCTGCTGAAATATAAACTGTTGATAATGCTGGAACTTCAAACTCTATTATTGGAGTTTCTATATTTGCTGTGTTTTGTTTGACTGTTACTCCAGGGGTTCTCTCTGTTATTTCGAGTGGATATCTTGCCATGTTTTAAACAATTATGGCTTCAATGCCCCCAGTTGGGGCTTGAGTTTGAGGTTGAGGTTTAGATAACAATCCACCCAAACCTCCAGCAACAAATTGTTTAACTAATTCAGCAAATCCAGCAATCATTACACCATTTGAAAATGCTGATAAATATTCTGGCATAAATCTCGGTGCTACAAATCTGTTTAATAAATAACCAACTCCTATTTTTAAAACTGGATCTGCTAAACTTACTGGTAAAAATTTTTTTACATAGTCAACTACTAAATCACTTAAACCTGCTCCGGCTCCTGCTAGAACTAAATATTTCCAGTCTTCCTCAAGTTGCTCTAAGATTATTTTCTCTTCTGCTGTCATGGTTCTATTATCTTAGTGGTTGATATTTAGCGCACCTTCTTACTTGTTTTCCTAGTTTTGCTGACATTACTGTTTTCCAGGCCACGCACTTCCTTAGTCCCTTCGATACTCTACCCTCGAGTATGTTTTCAAGAACCATAATAAAAAATAAATAAAAAGGTATTTATATTTTTCGGTAATGTTGTCTAATACATAAACTCATATGTTGCCTGTAATTACTGCTTAATTTTCTGCCTTCTCTCCAATCTAATGCACACTTTTTAAAAATTTGTTGAATCATTCTTCAATTTGTTTTAAATCTTCTTGATATGCTTTTTCTTCTAAATAATCTTTAATTCCTAATACTATTAACCC
>JAWAZZ010000016.1:0-6652 GCA_038997305.1 Candidatus Aenigmatarchaeota archaeon
TTTTTATTTTATTTGTTGCATCTATTTTAAATGATTTGTCATAATTTCCCCTCAACATCTTAAGATTATTAAGTTTCAGATTTTCTTTTAGTTGATTTAATTCATTTTCTAAATTAAGTAATGACCTACCACTAACCATTAAGCCACACAAAGAGAAAATATTATTTTCTCTATTGGTTTTTTGTCTTTCAGATTCATCAATAAACAAGAATTCTATATTTTTATCTCCTCCATATACTATATAATCAACTATCTTAAAGTCTAACAATCTCTTTAACATGGTTAATTAATTTCTCTTCTATTTCTCTTAGTTCTTCACGTAACTTAAAATATTCAGAAATTTCTTTTGAGAGATCTTCTATCGAAAATTCTTCATCAAATACTGGAGTAATATATAAAGAAACGTTCAAATTATAATCATTCTTTATTATTTCAGTTATGTCAACAATTTTAGAAAATCCTTTCTCTTCAACAAAATTTTTATAAGCATTAACTATTTTGTCAATTCCTTCTTTTGAAAGTCTATCCAATCTTCTAACTTCAGGATGATCTTCGTAGTAATTGCTTGCATCGATAAACAATATTTTATTTTTTCTTTCAGTGGGTTTATTTTTATTGAAAATTATTATAGCTGCTGGTGCACCTGTATTATAAAACAATTTAGGTGGTGTGGAAATAACGCATTCTATTAAATCTTCTTCAATAATCTTCTTTCTTAGTTCTTTTTCTTTTCCTCCTCTAAATAAACAACCTTGATCTATAACTATTCCAACTTTTCCATTCTCGTTAACGCTATTAATAGCTAAGACTATCCAAGCCCAATCGGCAGAATTGTTTGGTGGATAACCATATTTAATAAAATATTCTTTAACAGTTGATTTTGCTAAATTTTCTTCTCCATATCCATCTTGATTCCAAGGAGGATTAAAGATAACTATATCAAACTTTTCATTCCTAAACAAAGGATTTAACAGAGAATCGCCTCTATAAAGTTTAACGTTAGGATTATCCAAAGGAATTCCATGAAGAACAAAATTCAAAACTAAAATAGCATAGTTAATATCTTTGAGCTCTTGCCCTACTAATTTTAACTCTTTAGCAACATCTTCTCCATAGTTATTTTTTACATATTTATAAGCATAGATTAACATTCCACCACTACCAGCAGCAGGATCTAATATCTTATTCCTTTCTTTGTTAGGATCTAACAGTCTTACCAAAAGTTCAACAATTTCTCTGGGTGTAAATAATTCTCCCGCTTTTGCTTTTTGAGGAGCAAAATAGCTTATCAACCATTCATAAGCATCTCCCAAAATATCAGTCTCTAACTCTCCAAAATCGACAGAATTAAAGATATTTACAACATCTCTTAAAGCTATATCTATAGATGGCTCACCAACAAGCCTATTTAAATAAGCTTCTAAGAAGAAGTTAATAGCATCTTTTATTTGAGTATTAACTTCTGCAATTTTTCTTAATGCATCAACTATACTTTTTGTTAAATTTTGCTTTGAAACGGCTTGGTGCCAATAACAATCTACAGGTATTTTAATAGGATAGCCTACTATATCTTCTAATTCTTCCTCACTAACATCTTTGTATCTTTCCTTTAATTTAACTTTTTCTTTTGTTCGAAGATCAGAAGCTATTTTATAGAAAAGCAACAAAAGCAAAACCTCATATTCTAATTTGCCTCTAATCAAATCTGCAGCCCTTTTAAGTAAATCTATTAGTTTTCCCTTATCAATTTTTTCTTGTTTTATCAATTCTTGCATAGGAACCAAATAATAATAAACTCTTTTTTCTTTATCGTTATATTCTTTTTTTAGCAATCCTTGCTTTTCCATCCTAGAAAATAAAGATGTTAAAGAATTTTCGTCTCTACCTAGCTTTTCAACAGCATCCTTAAGAGTAAATTTATTGTATCCAAACTCGCTTAATATCTTATTATATATTTCATATATGGTTTTTTTCTTGCCCATAATAATAAAACACCGAAAGATATTTATACTTTTCTATACTTTAAACGACGCATTACGTCAATTAATTGTTAATGACTTATAAGCAAATTATATAAATATCCCTACTAAAATTAAAGTTTAGTATAATTTTAGTCATGCCAAAATTATAGTATTTGGTAAGGCTAAATTATAAAGAATTAAATTAATAAATCTATAGATTTTTAATTATTTCTAAAGATTTTATAGCATGTTCTTCAGCATCTATGTTTTTCAAAACTTCTATTATTTTTCCTTCTTTGTTTATAATGAATGTAACTCTTTGAGCTCCAGATCCTCTAGGATTTTTTACTCCATAGCTTTCTATTATTTTCTTCTCTACATCAGCAACGATAGGAAATTTTGCACCATATTTTTCAGCAAATTTTTTCTGAATTTCTATATCATCTGCGCTAACTCCTATTATTTCAGCTCTATGTTTTCTAAATTCTTCATATAATTCTGTAAATTTTATTAATTCTCTAGTGCATCCAGAAGTAAAAGATTTTGGATAAAAATATAAAACGACAAAGTTATTTTTGTTTAAAATATCGCTTAATCTTATTTTTCCCTTAGTAGATTCAGCTTCAAAATCTATAAAATTATCGCCCTTTTTCATATCTTTAATTTGTCAAAATTTCTTTCAACGACTTCCCAATCCAAATTTTGGAAAAATGCTTCTATATATGCTTTTCTGTTTGTTCCATAATCTATAAAGTATGCATGTTCAAAAACATCTAATGCTAATATTAGTTTTGAATTTTGTACCATATATGTATTTTGCTCGTCCCCAATAGAAATTACCAATCTTCCAATATCATCGGCCCAAACTAACCAAGCCCATCCTCTTGCTGCCATAGCTGTCGCTTTAAGTTCTTTTAAAAATCTTTCGAAAGATCCAAAATCTTTTTCTATTTGAGTAGCAAGCTTACCTCCAGGCTTTCCTCCTTTACCACCCAAATGCCCAAAATATATTTCATGATTAACCATTCCATTATAGGCTCTAGTCCATTCAACTTTTAAAGCTCTTATTAAAGAATATGTTGCGTTAGCATTCTCAAATTCTTCATCTTTTAGCTCTTCTATTTTCTTAGATATTTCGTTATATTTGTTTACATAACCGACATATAGCTTTATGTGCTCTTCTATAGTTCTTGCTGATATTCCTTTCATTTCGAAAATTTGCGGTCGCTCTTTTTTATAGTCTATTGGTTTTCTTTCTGGATATGCCATAATATTTTCTATTATTTATATTAATATTTTACTAATATAGAAATATATGGTACGAAAATCGAAATTCGATAACAAAGATATAGAAATTTTAAGAATTTTACAAAAAAATTCAAGAACTAAATATACAAAAATTGCTCAAATTCTTAATATTACAGAAGCTGCTATTAGAAAAAGAGTAAAAAAACTTTTAAAAGAGAAAATAATAAGAAAGTTTACTATAGATATAGATTATAATTTGTTGGAATACAAACTATGTTTTATTGGACTAGATATAGATAAAGATTATATTTTTGAGGTAATCAAAAAAATTCCAAAAAATGAAAACATTAAAGCAATTTACATATCGTATGGAGATCATAACCTAATGATAGAATTTTTATACAAAAATTCTTCAGAATTAAACAATTTCATAGAAAAATTAAAAAACATTAGAGGTGTTTTAAAGGTTTGTCCCGCAATAATAGCTGAAAAAATATATTAGTTCTAAATCCGAACCAAAAAATACGAAGCAAAAACTATTTAAATTTTTAACAATAATCTATTACATGGAAGAGAGAATACCCTTAATAGGAGAAAAGTTTCCAGAAATAGAAGTAATGACAACACACGGAAAACTAAAGCTACCAGAAGCTTATAAAGGAAAGTGGTTTGTACTTTTTAGTCATCCAGCAGATTTTACACCAGTATGTACAACAGAGTTTATAGAATTCGCAAAAATGTACGAGAAATTCAAGGAAATAAACACAGAACTAATAGGCTTATCTATAGATCAAGTGTTTAGCCATATAAAATGGGCAGAATGGATAGAAGAAAAAGCAAAAGTAAATATACCATTTCCAATAATAGCAGACGATTTAGGAATACTAGCTAAAAAACTAGGAATGATATCTCCATACAAAGGAACTAATACAGTAAGAGCTGTTTTTGTTGTTGACCCAGAAGGAATTATAAGAGCTATACTTTATTATCCTCAAGAAGTTGGTAGAAACATAACAGAAATTTATAGATTGGTTTTAGCGTTACAAACATCAGATAAAAACAAAGTCGCGATACCAGCAAACTGGTATGCAGATAAATTGGAATGGAAAAATTCTAGTTTAATAGGAAATAAAGTAATAATACCCCCAGCAAAAACTATCGAAGAAAAAAAGAAAAGAGAAGAAATGGTTGAAAAGAAAGAAGCTGAAATGTTAGATTGGTGGTTTGTTTATAAAGATTTAGAATAAGAGAATAAAAAATAATATGGGATGCAAAAGAACTAAAAAATCATCAAAGTAATCTAAATCCAAATCTGGCAACCACCTTCTTTTTTATTTTTTTATATTTATAACTTCTTTTTCAGTTATTTTATATGAAAAAGTTGCACTATCTCTTAGTTTTTTCCGCACTGTTTTTCACTATAATTATCTTACTTCAGCTTTTCCAGAAAAAGTATTCATATGACTTATCATACAATAACAATAACTATATAACCATTTTTCAAAAAAACATAACTAATATTTCTTGCAATCAATCCCAAACCTTTGTTGGATATCTTGGCGCAATAGTCGTAGATTATATAAACGGAACATCTAAAACAGAATATTATTTCTTCGATATAAAAGAAAATTCTACATATTTGATTGTAAACTTATATAATGCTACTCTCAATCTAAAGCAACCGTTAAATTTATATGTTGGCAATCCTATTAAAATAAACGTTAAAGGAATTCTAATAGATAAAGAAACTTTGTTCGTCTGCGAAATTTACGATTAAATATATATATATTCATCATTGATAAACATAAAAATAAATTTATTTTAAAAACTACTTAATAGTAGTTATGAGCCCAAAAAATTTAGAAAATATACATTCAAATGTTAAAAGACCTTCAGAAATAACTCCTCAATACTTGCAAGAATTGAAAATGTTAAAAGAAGAATTAGAGAAAGAACTATTTGAATATGGATTAGTTCTTCCGTTGAACGATATAAACGAATTTGTATTATCTCAAGCCTCAGAAAAATTCGAAGGTTTAATATCACTATTCTTAGGCAAAATCATAAATTACAAAAACAAAGTTGTTGGAGATTTAGCGAAGATTATAGATGAATACTCTAAAAGAATTCTATATTTGATAGATTCATATCTACAAAAAGTTGAAGAATATCTTACTTTATCTCCTGAAAAATTACCAGAAAACGAAGTTTCATACCTTATAATAGGTTTAGCTGCATCAAATTATTATATTCAAACAATAAAATTTTTGTATAGTAAAATAGAAACTCCAGAATCAAAAACAATTAAATCTTACAGTTCGGAAATAACGAGAAAAATAGAAAATTTAGAGAATTTATTCAGACAAAAAGACATTAATGTTAGTAATCAGTTCTACTTATTTGCATATAATGTTTTAGCCTCTCTTGGAACGGAAATTTTTAAGGAATTAGAAAGCAGACTATATCAATACCTAAAAAATTTTTGAATGATTAAATTTACGATATAAGCTTATTTTGCTTTAACCTCTTCTGCCAACAAAGCTCTGCTGAATATAGTTACTATTATAGCAACAATCATTCCAGTAATTATATAACCGATAATTTTGCTTGTAAAACCTATTGCTTTTCCGATTTCTGTAGTTATTGATGCTTCCGCCTCCTTTTGCATATACGAAAACATTATGAATAAAACCTTAACTATTCCATCTGGAATGTTTTTAATGTTTCCAGAATTACTTTCAACTAAATACAACAAAGTTCCCAAAATATAAATCGAAAGTAAAAGAGTTAAGAAAAGAATTTGAATGTTTAAAATATCTTTTTCTTCTATTACTTTTATTTCTTTTGTGCCAAATCTTAAAAGTTTTAGAACTCTTAAAATTCTAATTGCTCTAATTAACCTTAATGAAAATATAACAAAAACCTCTAATTCCCCTAATATAAAAAGAAATGCAGAAACCAAAGCTAATAAATCTATTATTCCTAGATAGCTTAACACATAACCTTTCTTATTTGGTGCTCCATATATTCTCAAAAAATACTCGACTAGAAAGAAAGAAAAAATAAAGATTTCAAAAACCAAAAAGAAATGATAATATTTAATATAAATTTCGTCAACACTTTCTAAAGCTAGAATTATTGAAGAAAATATTATAAGTATTGCAACGATATCATTAACTATCAAAAACTTTTTAGATTTTTCATCATAAAAAACTTCATAGGCAAATTCTTTTAATTTCATCTCTCAATAAATAATAAATTGGGTTTAAAAATTTAGTATATTGCTTTTCTTAACTCATCTTTATATTCTCTATTTTTAAAAATCCTCAAAATTGTTAATTAACAATCTTATTTATGCGGGGGTGGCCGAGCGGACAAAGGCGGCAGGCTCAGAACCTGCTGGCTTAGTGCCGTCGTGGGTTCAAATCCCACCCCCCGCAATT
>JAWAZZ010000017.1:0-6581 GCA_038997305.1 Candidatus Aenigmatarchaeota archaeon
TTAAAAATCCTCAAAATTGTTAATTAACAATCTTATTTATGCGGGGGTGGCCGAGCGGACAAAGGCGGCAGGCTCAGAACCTGCTGGCTTAGTGCCGTCGTGGGTTCAAATCCCACCCCCCGCAATTATTCTTCAAAACTCTTTTCAAAAAGAGTTTCTATGTCTTTTAGAGTTAAACCTTTAAGCATCAAATAGTTAATTTGCTCTTCTTCCATTCTAACTGTTTTTGATGAGTGAAATGCTTTAGAGCTACTATTTTTAACATCTAAAATCGGAAAAGAAATTACGTTTGCACCTTCTTTCAACAAAAATAACTTATCCATAGAACCAAAAGAATTTACTGCATTCTCATCTATAAAAATTACTCCAATAGAAACTAAACTTTTTTCAACCACACTCCTAACCTTTGAAGATATATCAGAATTTTCAAAAGGCATTAGCCTAAAATAATGATATGCTTCTTTAACTTTACCATAAACTAAATATTCAACATTTCCTTTTCCATAAACTTCGTCATGAACAATCAAAAAGTCACCTTCTAACTTTAGAACAATCCTAGAATTTTCAGCAAAAATCTTTCTTATTAAAATTCCGTTAGAGATTTTAGATGTAAATACTGAATTTTTTACATTAATTTCCTCTAGATAAAGATATTTAGAATTGTAAGTTTTTGTTGTATTTTCAAAAATCTCTAACTTACTTTTTATCTCATTCTCATATTTTACTTTTTCCAAATCTAAATGTTTTTTGAACGCATTAACCAAAACCTCCATATTCCTCTAATTCTATGCTCAATAGTTTGTTAACTTCCAATCTAAAGAAATCTGGCAATGTTTTTGTAACATCTTCAAAAAATCCAAAGAATATCAATCTTTTCGCAATATTTTCATCCAAACCTTTAGATTTCAAATAAAACAATCTTTCTTCATCTATTATTTCACTTTTTCCTTCGTGATTAAAATAGCAATCTTTATTATCAACTATTATTCTTGGAACTGTTTCTACCCTTCCATTATCTATTGAAAGAGAATCGCACTTAGAGATTATAGTAGAGTTTTTGGCATTTTTTGTAACTTTAATATCAAACCTGCTAGTTGCTATAGCATTTTTGCCTATTGCAATAGATTTCGAAACTATCAAACCTTTAGAATTACTTCCGATAAAAATTAACTTTCCTCCACTATCAATATGTTGATCTTCATAGGCAATAGATAAATTATAAATTTCTCCTATTGCATTATTTTTAAGTATTAAGCTAGGATATAACATAGTTGCTTTACTTCCTAACTCTACAGATACCCATTGAACTTTTGCATTATCCTCTACAATGGCTCTTTTTGTTACTAAATTATAAACATTCTTAGACCAATTCTGCAAAGTAAAGTATTTAACTTTCGAGTTTTTCATAGCGATAACTTCAACAACTGCAGCATGTAAAGAAGAAGCTGAATATATTGGAGCACTACAACCTTCAACATAAGTAACTTCGCTATTTTCTTCAGCGATTATTAAAGTTCTTTCAAATTGTCCAATTTTTTCTAAGTTTATTCTAAAGTATGCATGTAAAGGAAAATCTAATTTTACATTTTTAGGAACATAAATAAATGCTCCTCCACTCCATACAGCCGTATTTAATGCAGCAAACTTATTTTCATATGGGCTTATAACTTTTGCAAAATATTTTTTAACAATTTCGGGATATTCATTAACAGCCTCATCCATTGACATAAAGATTATTCCATATTCTTCTAGTTTTTTCTTTATTTTTTTAAAAACTGGAACAGAATCAAACTGAAACTCTACACCAGCTAACATTTCTGCTTCCTCTTTGCTTAATCCAAGCTTAATAAAAGCCTCTTTAATAAACTGAGGTAATTCTTCCCATTTTTTTGGTTTTGGATAAGAAATTGGAGATGCAAAGTAAGTTATTTCGTCAAAATTAATATCTAATTTAGGTCCAAAAGATGGCATTGGTAAAGATTTGAAAGCTTTTAAACCTTCTAATCTTTTTTCTAGCATCCATTCTGGCTCATTTTTTATCTCAGAAATTTTTCTTATTTTTTCTTCTGTTAATGGACCTTCTATAACTAACTCTGGCTCATACTTAGATTCAAACCATTCTTTTTCTTTCAACTTTTTAAACTCCTCAAATATTGTAGCCATGTTTTTCGATTAAACTTATTAAATTTCCATTGCCTTGTTTATATATTTTTCCCTCTTTTAAAACTATAACTCTATCTGGCTTTATCTCTCTGAATATCCTAGTATAATGAGAAATTATTATAAAACTCTTTCCATTCTTAATTTCTTCCTTTAGAAAATCGTTAAGATAATCTAAGAAGTTTAAATCTAGACCAGAGTCTATTTCATCAAATATTATTAACTTTGGGTTTAGAAGTTTTATTAACAAAATTTCGAACCTTTTTCTTTCTCCTCCAGAAAACTTTTCGTTAATACCTCTTTCTAAAAAATCATTGGGCAAACCTATATCTTTTGCGATTCTAATTACTTCATCAAAATTCTTAATCCCCAAATATTCTAGGAAAGTTTTTGTCTTTATATACTCTATTTCTGGTTGAAATTGTAAAGAAAGATAAACACCTAATTTAGCAATCTCGTTACTTTCTAAGTTTGTAATATCTTTACCTAAAAATATTATTTTACCGCTTTTCTCTATTCTTTTATCGTTAACTATACATCTTGCCAAAGTTGATTTTCCACTACCATTAGGACCCATTATCGCTAAAATTTCCCTATCTTTTAATTCAAAGCTAATATTTTCTAAAATAATTTTATTTTCAATCTTTGCACTTAGATTTTCAACTTTTAACATTTCCATAATATATAACACTGTTATATATTTAAAGCTTTAGAAAATTAAAAGATTATGGTAAAGATAAAGGAAATTTGTGGAGGTGCAATATCCATTAAATTAGATAAAGAAATAGAAATAGAAAAGCTTATAGCAATCTTCAACGATTATGATGTAGTTTATAAGAGCAAGGACAGTTTAAAACTTAAAAAAGATAAAAAAGAAATGTTAGTTTTTAAGTATGGAGAAATTCTCTTGTATAACTTCGACAAAAATGAAATAAACTTGATAATCGAAAAAATGCAAAATGTTTGATGTAAACAAAATAAGAGAAGAATTTCCAATATTGCAAAGAAAAGTTAATGGTAAGCAGTTAATATATTTCGATAATGCGGCAAGCACTCAAAAACCTAAATGCGTAATAGAAAAAATAAAAGAAGTTTATGAAAACTTCTATGCAAACGTTCATAGAGGAATTCATACCCTAAGTCAAGAAGCCAGCGAAGAATACGAAAACGCGCATAAAATTGTTGCAGATTTCATTAATGCAAAGTTTGAGGAAATAATATTTACCAGAAATACTACAGAGTCCATTAACTTAGTTGCATATTCTTATGCATTAAACAATTTATCGAAAAATGATGAAATACTAATAAGTGTAATGGAACATCATTCTAATATTTTACCATGGCAATTCGTAGCCAAAAAAATTGGATGTAAACTAAAATACGTAAGTCTAAATAAAGACTATGAAATAGATTTAGAAGACTTTAAAGAAAAAATTTCCAAAAATACAAAAATAATTGCTGTGACTCATGTTTCTAATGTTTTAGGTAGTGAAAACTATATTGAAGAAATAATAAAGATTTCCCATGAAAACGATTCAATAGTTTTAATAGATGTTGCGCAAAGTATTCCACACAAAAAAATAGATGTTAAAAAGTTAGATGCCGATTTTATAGTTTTTAGCTCTCACAAAATGCTTGGTCCTAGCGGAATAGGTGTTTTGTATGGTAAAAAAGATTTGCTAGAAGAAATGCCACCATTTCTATATGGAGGAGATATGATTAAAGATGTCGATTTCTATTCTGCTGAATGGAATGATTTGCCATGGAAATTTGAAGCAGGAACTCCAAACATTGCAGATGGAATTGCATTTGCAGAAGCTATAAAGTTTTTAGAAAGAATAGGAATGGAAAACATAGAGAAATATTTAAAAGAATTAACAACGTATTTCTTAGAAAGATTCTCTGAACTAAAAAATTTTAAATTAATAGGAAATGTTAAAAAAGATAAAAGAGCTCCTATATTTTCTTTTGTTCATGATAAATTAAAAGCGCATGAAATTGCAAAATTTTTAGATTTAGAAGGTATAGCAATAAGAAGTGGATATCATTGTGCTCATCTGCTAATGAGATATCTTAATTTATACGATATTGGAGGTACAGCAAGAGCTAGTTTATACATCTATAACACAAAAGAAGAAATAGATAAATTTATAGAAGTTTTAAAGAAAATTGAATAACTAACCAAAATTTATTTCAATAGTTAATTCGTTTTTACTTAACTTATCTTTTAAAGATTCTAATATTCTCCTAAAATCGTGCTCCGATATTTCACCAATTCCATATCCATCAACGTAATTCTCAACCTTAATAAAGTGGGTTGTTATAGGTTTTTCTGAAAATATTATCATAGAAAATGAAACTCTCCAAGGAAAAAATACTTTATTTTTTTCTCTTTCTTTTGGCCATATGGGTGTTTGATCATCATAAAACTTTTCTTTGACAATTCCTATTGCATGTATTTCTCCGGTTTTCGCAATTTGAAAAACAACAATATCGAAAGGTTTAATCCTATTATATAAAACTAAAAATCTTCTCCAGTTTTTTCTTAGTTTTTCTCCAAACTTTTTATCCCAAAAACCCCAAAGTAATCTTTCTTTTGCTGTTGTAATATTTTCTAAAGGTTTTGAAGAAAATAACCAAAACATAAAAATAAATTTTCTTATTTAAGAAATTAATAAACAATTTTATTTAATGAAGAAAAATATAGTAATACATATAGCTAACATATCAGTTTTGATTTTTATACTAACATTCGGATATTTAATGTTTGATAATTTTATAAGAGCAATATCTTTCTACATAAGCGTTTTCGGTTTCCTAGCTCTTATTTACATACTATTTATACTTTCCATACCTCTTTTAATCAAACTTAAGAAAAATGAATTAACAATACTTCTTTTATCTAACAGAAGATTATTCGGTATTTATACTTTCGTTTTTGCATCTATTCATGTTTTCTTAGTTTTAAATTATGTTTTTGAATGGAGTTTAGAAAGTATCTTTAATCACCCAAAATATCTATACTTATTATTCGGAGCTTTAGCCTTTTTAATATTAATTGCTATGGTAGTGACTTCTAATGATTTTGCTATCAGAGTTTTGAAAAAGAATTGGAAAAGGTTACATTCTCTCATTTATTTAGCCTTAATATTAATAATTTTACATTCAGTTAATTTGGGTGTTAAATTTATGAACAATTACTTAATAGAAGTTTTAATTATAGCCCTATCTATACTTATTATTTTAGCGAAAGTATATCTCAAAGTTTTTGAAAAACACAAAGGCCAATAATGTTTTAATCTTTAGATTTTTCTTTGATTATTATTTTAGAACCTATTATGGAACTGTTTGGGACCAAAACCAAACTTCCATCATTTCTTCTCAAATATGTAAATAATGTACCTATTTCCTCTACAATAACATCACTTTCTCCAGCAATATCTACTTTATCGCCTATTTTAAAAGGTCGAGATAACATTAAAAATAATCCTGCTATACTTTGTCCTAAAACTTGTTGAGAGGCAAAACCCACTACCATACCTATAAAACCACCTAACGCAACTCCTGTTGCACCACCCAAAGAACTACCAGCAATTCCAACAAACAATCCACCTATACCTAAAACTCTTACTAAATTTTTTATAGCCATTGCTGTAGATTTTCCATATTTTGAGACTGTTATAGTATAGAAAAGCGAGGCAATAGAATTTATTAAGAACCATCCCAATATTAACGCTATTATAGCATTAATATAAACATAATATTCTCTTAGTATTAATATATCGTTTATTCCAGTGTTTTCGGATATTCTTTCTAGCTCATATTTAAAAAACCAATTTAAAACACCCAAAATTATGGATAATAAAACAGCATAAAATATTATTCTTCCTACTACTTTTCCCACACTATCTTCATTCTTATTTTTTACTTTAGAAGATTTCATAATTTACTCCACCACTTAAATTTATAAATTTGCTATGGACCGGCGGGGATTTGAACCCCGGGCCTCCCGCTTGCAAGGCGGGCGCTCTTCCACTGAGCTACCGGCCCTTATAAAATTATTTCGTAAATATTAAAATTTTAAACTTTAGATTAAACTTTAGAAAATTATATAAATTCAAAAAATTACAAAAAAAGATAATCTTACCAAAGGGCATCTGGCAGCATTTAGAAGTTGTGGTGGTAATTCTGACTGAGAGGGATCCAGCCGCACGTTCCCGTACGGCTACCTTGTGACGACTTCGCCCCCCTCGCGGAGCTCCTGCTCGTCCCTAGGTTTTGGCCTAGGGCCTCGCAGGAGCTCCACTCGGTTGGCGTGACGGGCAGTGTGAGCAAGGGGCAGGGACGTATTCGGCGAGGTTTGCTAAACCCCGCCTACTAGGGATTCCGGCTTCACGAGGGCGAGTTACAGCCCTCGATCC
>JAWAZZ010000018.1:0-3771 GCA_038997305.1 Candidatus Aenigmatarchaeota archaeon
AAAAAAAATTAAAAATGAGGGATTAGTCTTTCTTTATCTCGTTGATAATATTTTCTATATTTCTGATAAACTCTCCTAACCCCGTCTCAATATATTTATCTCTTAGTTTATCTATATCTAATTTTTCTACTTTTGTATATTTGTTTTCTCTTACTACACCAAAAACGTTCAAGTTATTTTTATTTATTTTATCAATAATGTTTAATAATGTATTTTCATTATGAGTAGTTAATATTATAAATAAATTCTTCTCTTTACTAACATCTCTCAATAACTCACAAAATTCTTCTATAAAAGTTGGAAACATATGTGCATCCGGTTCTTCTAGCAAAACTATAACATCTTCGTTTTCTGATTGTGAAAATTCCTTATTTGCTAATATTGCAGATGAAAACAAAAGTAAGTATTGAATTGATTGTGCTAAAGATTTTAAATCAAATAAAGTATATGTAATTCCAGCATCTATATCTTCTATTTCAAATCTTACTTCATTAACACTTTGAACGCTTTTAAATTTTATACCCCATCTTTCTAAGAACGGATTATATTTTTCTATTAAATATTCCTTAATCGCTGGATACCTTTCGGTAATTATATAGTTTAAATTTTCGAATCCGGGTAAAAGATAGCTTGGAAATTTCCAACCTTTTTCACCTGCTAATAAAAAGTTTTCATATCTATACAGTATTGTGAAAGGAAAGTTTAGGTTTGAATATGAAATTTTAAGCATATCATAACCTTCTGCTTTTATTTCTAATGATGTCAGCTCTTTCATTCTTAAAAACTTAAAAGTTTCAAAAAAATATTCTCTTTTTATAGTTCCATATAAATAAACCGCTTCTAAAATGTTAGATTTACCTGAGTTTGGAGTTCCTATTAGTACATTAATACTATTCAGATCTAACTCAACTTCTTTTATACTTTTAAAATTTTTTATTGATAATTTCATGGTTAATATTCAACAGGTTCAAGGGTAGCGAGTAAGTATTCAAGTTCCCACCTTGACAAGTTTTCAGATATTTTGAAGTATTTGTTAGGACTATATCCCTCGGTCCAAAACACTAATTCTCCCTGATCATTAACACCGATTAAAAATCCGTTTCCATCAGTTGCTAAAACATATTTTCTATCACTTATAATTAATCGATAGTTATCTAAAACTTCTCTCTCTAAATTTTCTAATATTTCATCGATCGAAGCTGAAACTTCTTCTAAAATTTCTTCTATTTCTCTAATTTTTTCGTTTTCTTCAATTAATTTCAAATCAGAAATATAATTATCTAGTTTCAAATATGTTTTCCATAGTTTCTCGTGTGTTTTTTCTATTACGCTAACAAGTTTAACTATTTCTGCTAAAAATTCTCTTACTTCCCAGTAGTCTCTGATTATTTTTATTAGCTTTCTTGTTAGTTGCTTCACTCTCTTTTTTTCTTTTTTAGTTTCTTCTTCTGCTTCTACTTCTTTTTCAAGCTCTTTGATTCTTTCGATTATCTTTTTGAGTTTTGTGTCCATGTATATAATATGTATTGAAGGGGTATATATAGATTTCTGCAATTTTGTGTATAAATTCCTAATATATATATATTATATATATATATTAAATAAAATATAAAAAATAAAATACATTTTTTAATAGTATAAAAAGTTGAACTTTTTTAAAAGTTTTTCTTTTTCTTTTTTGTTTTTTGATATTATTAGAATGTAGTAATATATCATTTGTTGTAATCTGCTGCTATTTATGATTGGTTCAAAATTGTTTAATCCTAAGAGCAAAATTATGAGTTTTTTGATTGGAGATAGTTTTTTCATTATTTGAAGAAGTCGAAACAGGTTTTTATTCTTGTTATTATATAACTACAATTAAAAAAGTCTTTGTATAGATTTATGTTACAAATAGATTTATTTATGCTTGAATATAATTCTTCTTTTGATATTATTGGGTAGTAGTCTAATTTGTTGATTAGTTGAGGTTCTATGAATGTTAGGTTGTTGTTTACAATAAATGCTACTATACTATGAGCCGCATCTTCTGTTATATTGTTTGATGTTAAGTAGATTATTGTTATACAAGAGAAAACGTTATTATTTATGCTATGCATAATTAGTTGATTTGAGTAATCTACACAATTATAATCATCTTTTATTGATAAATTAAATGTTGAGATAATATTGTAAAATTCATTTTCTGTAATGTTGATTTTTAGGTTAGTTGAGTTTATTAAAATGATTAGTGGTTTGAGATTATAAGTTGGTATTGAGTTATTGTTAGACGGTTTGAAAAGTAGAATTAGTAAAGCTGCAAAAAATATTATTGTTATTAATTGAAATAAATTCATATTAATCATCAACATAACTTGCTTTATTTCTTTCTGTTTCTTGAACTATAACTTCTTTTACTCTTACATTATTTATGTTTAACTCTTTTAATCTATTTTCAAAATATTCAAAAATAAGTTTAGCTAACATTTCTGCTGTTGGTATAAGTAGTAAATTATTTAGGTGAGTATGGTCTAATTTATCTTCTATTTCTTTGCTAATTTTTCTAATTTCACCAAAGTCTATTAGCATACCATTTTCTAATTTATCTCCTTCTAATATAATAGTAACTTTATAACTATGTCCATGTAATCTACCGCATTTATTATGATAGGGTATAGTGTGAGATGCTTCAAATGAAAAATTATGATATATTCTAAACTTTTTCATATTATTTTTTAGTTTTAGCTGCTTCTGTTATTTTTCTTATCATTGTTGTTATTAAAGTGGTTATAGATATTAAGAGGTTTATTGTAAATATTGTATTGTTATAGTTAACTATGTTTGATAAAGTGTTTAGTTGGTATTCATTTTCTGCTTTTGTAAAGATTGCTTCTATATTAACTCCAATTGATAGAAAGTATGATATTAATGTTATTAGTAATGTTAGTATAGGTGAAACTTTGTTTTTGTAGACTAAGTAGAAAACGTATAAATTTGCTGCAATTGTTGATAAGTTTAATATTAGTAAAATTGTTAGCATCATAATGATATTATGGGAATGTTGGAGTTATATTTAAGGTTGGTTTAGGTATAACTTGTTGCATACCAGCCATTATATTAAATAAGTTAGGTAGCATTAAAAATGTAAATACTAAAAGTGAAATTAATACAATTAATATTAGAAATCTTGGATTTCTAATTATATTGAGAAAGGTAGAACTTGTTTCTGGAGTTTTTAATAATCCTTCAGCTTTTGTTAATAGTTCTTTTGTTAGGTGGAGAATAGTATCTATTTGAGAAAGTCTACTTGTTGCAGATAACTTTTTAATTGTTATAGTATCTAATGCATATATTGTTGGAGAATATACATCTATAGTTATTTCTTTTTCTTTTGCTTCTTTTACTTTTATTAATGATAGATTTTTTAGGCTTTCATTACTTAATAATTCGTATGGATAGACTAAAAATAAACATTCTACTCTGTATGGTTCTAATGTAAATAAAACTTCTCTATCTTTTAAGTTTAGGTTGATAATGTAATCAAATATACTATTAACTTTTTCTAACGTTATTTTTGGTGAGTATAAAATGAATTCTTGTTCTGGAGAGACTTTTAGTTTTATTGTTTCGTCTCCATATTCTTTTTTAACTTTTAATGTTATAGTATTATCAGCAGATTTTTCTGCTAATGTTACAAAAACTCTATTTTCATAAATAATGAAAACTATTTTCTTATTTAGTTTTTGAGCTACTTCAAATATATTTTTCATGTTTCTTTTGTTTCTTTTTGTT
>JAWAZZ010000018.1:3871-6053 GCA_038997305.1 Candidatus Aenigmatarchaeota archaeon
GTTGATAGAGTTGATGAATTGTATTAATTTGTATTCCGCTTTGAATTAAGTATAGTATTTTTCTTATTAAGAATTTTATAATATCTTCTAATCTTCTGATAACCTCATCTATTTTTCTTAAATCATCTTCACTTAAGTAGCTATCTAACTTGTAATTATAATAGTATTTTTTATCATTTATCATTATAACATTAGTAATAGATACTTTAATTTGTAAAACTTCTTTTTGTAGAATTGTTAATTTTTCTGCAACATTTATAAGAAGGCTGATTAAATTTTTCATAGGTAAGTCTATTTTTTGAATTGCTTCTAAAGATGATAATAATGTTAAAATTAAATCATAGTCACTTATAATTTTATCTGCTATTCTTTGGTATCCTAAATTAACTCTTATTAGCAATTCTCTAATGTTTTCTATATCTTTTGTATCCATATTTTATTTAGTTCTTCTATTTTCTTTTTTATATAGTATATTGTAAAGGTTGATAAACCTAGCCCATATCCTAAAGTAAAACTATTATTAACTAATAACCCAACAATAATTAGTGAGAGATTGAAAGTTGAAAGTAAGAAAATTTTTAATCCTGTTTTTTGAGTTTGAGATAGCAGTTTCATCTTTTTGTTTTTAAGTATTCTAATGCTTTTTGTTTTATAAAATTCATATATATATTAACTATGTTAGCTAAAACTTTATCTTCTTCAATTTTTTCATTAATGTTATGAGTGAAGATTTTTTCTTTGGCATTAAGATAAAAGTTAAAGTTGATTATTTTACTTTTTAGGAAAGATGAAATAGTTAATTTTGCATTACCTTCTAAAATTGGGAAGGCTATACCATTTTTTATGTTTACATTACAATTTTGAATTTCTACTTTATAATTTTTAACTTTAGATTCACCTGTTAAATTGAAGTTTACACTTATAGATTTAATATAATCATCTAAAATATTATAATCTTTAAATTTAGACATATTTGAAATTACTTCTATTAATGATGTTATCTTATCCATAATATAATTTATTAGGATTTATATAAAATGATTATGGTTGTGATTATTTGAGCTAGTAGAAACATTACAACAAATGTATAGTTGAAGTTGATGTTTACAAATTTTGCAATTATAAAATAATATAATATTAATATCATTATATTAATAAATATGCTACTATACAAACCTTTAATAATTCCTCCTATTGCTGTTAGAAATGCAAATAAGGTAATACACCAAAATATTGGAGTAAATTCTCCTAAAAATGTTAAAGGTAGTAATAAGTCTTGTAAAACATCCATGTTATCTTCTTATACCAAACATTATATAGAATATTAGTCTACCTATTTCAACAACTAAACCTATTATTGCTGGAGTTATTATTAACCAACTTATTATACTTGATAAAATGTTTGCAGTTTGTAAATCTATACTAACTAAAAATATTATATAATTAATAAATATTTCTATACCTTTTCTAATAACATTAATACCATTTATAAGAGAGGTTATCATTAATGCTCCTATATTAATTAGTAAAGATGGTAAAGCTACAATTATATCTAAACCTTTGGCATTAGCTATAGCGTTAATTGCTGTATTTAGAGATGAGGTATCATAATCTATTAGTAAAAATTCATTTAAATCTACAAAATTTATAACATTATTAATTAGAACTACAAAAAAAGCTATTATAAACCCTATTTTAAATGTTGAGTAATATACTTCACTTGATGTTTCTAAAATTCCCATAATTATTTATTTGCTTTGATATATATAATACTTACTATTATGGTTTGTAAAACTAAAAGTAATCCTAACATATTGATTATTATATGAGAAGGAGAATAGTATATTATTATTGAACCTATTAATAAAGATAATATAGATGCAATAAAGATTGCTTGGATGTTTAGTGGTTTTAGATAAGTTAGTAATAAAATGAATGATAGCAATATTATACTAGTAATTAAATCAAATTTGATTTCTTTACCTGAAACTTGGTAATTTTTATCAAATATTAACTGGTTACCTTTATAAATTTTTATATTTATTATATCTGTTTCGTTTAATCCAAATCGATTGTATAGAATGTTATCACTGAAACTATCTGTATCTAAAAACATTCTGCTATAAATTAGCTGATTATCTTTGTAAATTTCTAATTTATAATTATCTGTAGTATATTTAAC
>JAWAZZ010000019.1:0-5321 GCA_038997305.1 Candidatus Aenigmatarchaeota archaeon
AACTTGAAAGAAAAAGAAAAGAAAAGCTGGAGAAAATCAAAAAAATCTTACTCGATCTATTACTTACTGGAAAAGTTAGAGTAAAAATATGACGAATAAAGTAAGAGATAAACAAGAAAATGTAATAAAGAAAGACGATATACTTTACATTTATACTGACGGAGCATCAAGAAAAAATCCAGGTCCTTCTGCAATAGCGTATGTTTTTGTAAAAAACAACGATGAGATAATATTTCAAAATTGTGAATACATCGGAGAGAAAACTAATAATCAAGCAGAATATATTGCAATAATAAAAGCATTAGAAAAAGCTACAGAATTTACAAGGTGGAATGTAAAAGTTTTTTCTGATAGCGAACTTGTAATAAGGCAAATAAATGGAAAATATAGAATCAAAAATCCTGAATTAAAAAAACTTTGTTTAGAAGTTAACAAGTATAGGAGTTTGTTTTCTTCTCTAGAATTTTATCATGTGAAAAGAGAAAACAAATATATACAACTTGCAGATAAACTTTGTAACGATTGTTTAAGAGAATATTACGAAAATGAAAACTGAAATAGAATTAAAAAGTAAAATAAAAGAGAGTTTGAAAAAATTAGGTTGGAAATTCTTAGAAAGAGACGAAATTATGAAATCTCCAAAAGACATTATATTAGAAGATTTGTTAATCAAAAAAATAAAAGAAATAAATTCGGATTTAGAAATTACTGATAACGATATTAAAAAAGTTATAGAGATTTTATTGAATTCTGAATCACATAGAAAATTCATAGAATATTTAAAAAGAGGTGTAACAATTACTTTAGAAAAAACAAAAGTAAAAGAAACAATAAAGTTAATAGATTTCGAAAAAATAGAAAATAACGATTTCATTTTTTCAGAAGAAGTGGTTTTCGATAGCAAGAAATTAGATTTAGTTTTATTTATAAATGGAATTCCATTCGTTATAATAGAGGTCGAAAGAGAAGAAAAAGATAAATACTATGATGCTTTAAATCAACTTAATAACTATTTAAAATCCTTACCAAATCTTTTTAAACTAGTGAGTTATGTAATAATAGTTGCAGATCAAAATTACATAGGAATAATAGATGATAAAGTTTTGAGAGAGGGAAAAATAAAAGAAGAAGATTTGATGATTTGGAAAACAAATCCAAGAGAAATTACAACAGAAGAAATATTTAATGCTATATTTTCTAATCAAGACGCGTTTCTAAGCAAAAACGTATTTCTTGAGATCTTAAGATATTATACATTTTTCGATAAAAACAAGGGAAAGAAAGTAGTTCCGAGATACTATCAATATTATACTTGCAGAAATGCATATCAAGAAGTTATTAATTATCTTAATGGAAAATCTAAAACGAGATCAGGAATAATTTGGCATTATCAAGGTTCGGGAAAATCTTATGAGATAATATTTTTGGCATCAAACTTTTTGCAAAGAATTCAAAAAGAATCAAATTTTTCTTATCCACTAGTTTTGGTTGTTGTAGATAGATTAGAACTTCAAAATCAAATAAAGGAAAAGTTTTTATCAGAAGCAAACTTTGAAGAAGAAACATCTTTTAAGGTAAGTGTTATAGAGAATTCTGAACAAATAAAGGAATTGCATCCACAACAAACAGGCGTTTTTATCGTAATGATACAAAAATTCCGAGAAGAGATAAAAGATGGCAGTTTAAAAGATAAAAAAGATGTTTTAATTTTAATAGATGAAATACATCGAAGTCAATATGGAATTTTGAATGAAAGGTTATTAAAATTGTTTAATAACGCTTTTATAATAGGTTTTACAGGTACTCCAAAAATTTCTAAAGAAGAGATAGATACATTTACTAAGTTTGGAGATCCTATAGAGTTTATTTATTTCATAGATGATATAATTAGGGATAAGTTAGTTGTAGACTTTCAAGTAATTCCCAAATATAATTATCTCAAGCAAGTAATAGAAAAAATAGAGGATTTAAAAAGTAAGATAGATTTTTCGGACTTCGAAAAAACTAGAGAATCGTTTTTCTACACAGAAATCGATGATATAGAGGAGGAAGAAGGTTTTTTAGAGTTAAGAGATGAAAAAGTTCAAAATATAATCGAAGAAGAAATAAAAAGAAAAATATTAAGTTATAGAAAATTGATATTCGAGAATGAAAAGATAATAGGCAAAGTCTGTGAAGAAATTAAAAACATTTACGAAAATCAAACAAAACATAAAGGCTTAAAATCATTAGTTATAGTTCCAAGCAAGAAAAGTGCTATAATATTTGTTAGAAAGTTGAAGCAAATTCTTGGAAATGAAAGAGAAGTAGAGGCTATAATGACTTACGATTTAACTCATGATAGCGAAGAAATTATAAATTATTTTAAAGATGTTCAGAGCAAATATGGCCCTGCTGGAGATATTAATGAAGCAATAAAAGAAAAATTCAAAAAAGAAGAATATCCAAAAATTTTGGTAGTTATAGGTAAGTTAATTCAAGGATTTGATTTCGATAAATTACATTCTATATTCATATTTAGATTTTTAACTAGCCATTCATTGCTTCAAGCTATTGGAAGATGTAATAGAAAACATCCAAACAAAGAATTTGGAATAATAGTCGATTTTGTTGGAATAATAGATGAATTGAGAAAAGCGTTTCAAAAATATACTGAAGTAAGGATTAAATATGAAGAATTTAACAATCAATTTAAGAGATTTTTAGAAGATTCTTTATCTTTAGAGTTATTAAAAAGAAAAATAGAATCTTGTATATTTGAAATAGATTCCTATTTCGATCTTTTATCTTCTGAGTACAATATAAAATTATCAGAAAAAGAAAAACTGACTTATGAAAACTTAGTTAATAAATTCATAGAACTATTTTCAAAAAGGAAATTCGATGATGCTGAAAGATTTTTATCTAATTTAATTTCACAAATTTTATTAAAATTGGGCGAAAACGAAAGAATAGTTTATAAATTAAGAAATTTATTCCATAAACTATTAGATTTGAAAATTTCCTTAATTTATATCCATAGGGAAGAAAGTGAAAAAGACGATTTAGAAATATTTCTACTTAAAAAGCTAATTGAAAAATTAGAAATTGAGAAAGAAGAGAAAGAAGAGATATCATTACCACCAAAAGCACTTGAAATATTAAAAAAGTTAGAAGAAAAAGCAAAAGAAGCCGTAGATATAGAAAAAAAGTATGAAAGATTTATTCCTAAAGAAGAATTAGAAAAGATATTGAATAACGAAAAAGTAAATGTTGAAAAAATTCTGTCCGAAATAAGACCATCTTTAGAAAACAAAATCTTAAATCCAGCTATAATTTCTTACATAAGAATGGCAAAATCTAAAGACCCAACCAAAAAAACAATTTTTGAAGAGATTGAAAAAATTTTCAACGAAAGAATAGAAAGATGGAACAAAAGAATAGAAGAAAATATCAAAGAGATAGAGATTACTTTAAAAAACATTTTCGAAAGGTATAATGAAATGATAAACAAAGAAAAAGAATTTGGATTGAAAGAAAGTTGGGAAAAATCAATATTCTTTAATGATGAGTTAAGAAAAGTTTTGAACGAAAACGAACTAAAAGAATTAATAAATATTATAAGAAAACTAAAGGCTGAAAAATTTGAAAAAATGGATTTTGTTAAAGAATTAAAGATAAAAGTTTTTGAATTTTTCTATGATATTCAAAAAAGGAAAAATATAAAAGAAAATATTTCAGAACTGCGTAAAATAGTTATGGAAATTTTGAAGTCTTCTCCAGAATTTGAAAAATGGAAAGAACATATTTAGGGAGTTATAAGATACATGATAAAGAATTAAAAATATTTTTAATACTTAATAGCGTTAAATCTAAGCATTTGGTGTTAAAAAAAGGTTTATTGTTTATTAATTTAAACAAAGATAAGTATAAAGGTAGTGAAAATATAATTAAAAAATTCATATTTAGATTTTTAAACGAGTTAGATTTGAAAAGAATTAAGAAAGATTATTTAGAAAGAGATATTATTTTTGGTAAACCAGTAAATAAAAATTTTAGTGAAAAACAAAAAATGAAAATGTTAGTAAATGTTGCCAATTCATTTGTTTCTGAATTTTACAAAAGATATTTTGATGGCATAATCGATAAAAAAATAGAATTAAAAATTAAGAAATATAGAAACTACTTAAGATTGGCAATGAAAAAGGGCAATAAAATATTTCTTAATTACATATGTTATTCATTTCCAAAAAGGTTAATAAGATATTTAATATTTCACGAAATGCTTCATACTCTTTCGAAAAATCATGATATGTTCTTCGAAACAATAGAAAGAACTATTTTTCCTAATGTCGAAGAATTGAAAAAAGAAATTATAAAATTTAGTATTTTAGCTAGCTTAAACGATAAAATTATTTAAAAATTCCTTTAGCCTTTTCATTTTAGCTTTTAAATTTTCATCTCCTATTTTCTCAATTTCTTCGTAACTCATTCCATAAGTAACCCAAATTATCGAATCTAAATGCAATAAAGGAATTTTCAACTTTTTTGAAATTTCTAACCAAAAATTTTTGTCTTTACTTATTTTAGAAATTCTGTTATCAATTGGAATAAAGATATCGCTAGGAAAAGTTATTTTATAACCTAAAATTCTTAAACAATATCCATAAATTTTAACAGCGAAAACTATAGTTTTTGCATTAATATCTTGATCTAAAACTTTAGCTAAATCTATATTTAACTTTTTCAGATCATCTTTATATTTTAATAAATCAACTTTTGACATCCATTCACATATTTTCTCTAATCTTTTTAGTTTATTCTCTTTAAATCGAAAATTATGCTTTTCTATGAATTCTTCAAAATCTTTACAAACATCTATTTTTTCTTTAGAAAAAAATTTAGAAAATTTTTTCCAAAAATCTTCTGCTTTATAAACTAATTGATATGCTAACAAAGCATTAATTACAGAAATCTTTAAAAAAATATTTGCATCTTTTATCTTTTCGTAAAGATTTTTAAGATAAAGATATTGCTTATCTAATTCTTCAATTTTTAATGCATCCTCTAGGGAAAAATCTTTCAAAACTTCTAAAAGTCTCATAGAAATAATTTCGAATTTTTATTTTTATTTAAGAGATTGATTTTGCTTATCGAACACACAAACTATTAAAAGTCAACAAAAATGTAATATTTTAATGTTAGAAAATATTTTATGATAGAAAATATTTCAGTTTTAACAATCATGACTCAACCGATTTTAATTTCTATATCTTACTATGAATATATATTAACTTCTTTTGATAAGAAATCGAAAGAATACAGAATAACTAAAAGAAAGA
>JAWAZZ010000020.1:0-5293 GCA_038997305.1 Candidatus Aenigmatarchaeota archaeon
TTTTTTTTCTTCTTTTTCTCCTCCTGGTAAGAATAATTTTGCTAATAGTTCGTTATTGACCACAGCACTTTTTAATTACGATTTTTGGTAGTTTTGAGGGGTCATCTACATTAAAGAACTGTATTCTTTTATATGTTCTTTTTAACTCTTCCATGTCGGGAGGATTGTCGCCCTCAATCCAAAATATATAAACTCTTCTTCTCTCACCTGTAGAATTAAGATATTCGAGAGTTTCTATTAAATTTTCTCTTTCATTCAAACCAACATCAGTTATCATAACAACATCTGGCAAATAGGGACCATGTTTTTTTCTATCTAGCTCTTTTATAGCGTTTACATCTAAATATGTATTACCTCCCTGATAAAGAAGTATTCCTTCCTCAACTTTTGAAAAATCTCTAGTGAAATCCACTACTATAGTTCTTGAGGAAAAATTAATAACAGCCACATCTACACCTTTAGAAAGATATTTTCTCGCAACAACATAAGCGGCTATCACTGCTGGAGATGTCTCTTCTATGGGATTAGGCATTGAATAAGAAGAATCTAAAATTAAAATTAGGGGAGGATTTGTTGATAAGATTATTCTTTTTTCTTCTTTAATTGGGACTTCGGGATTTTCATATTCTCTTTTTTTGGTTAATCCTGGTATAATTCGTAAGCCAGAAGTAGAAGCACTAGCAAGAAAATCGATAGAACTTGTAGGATCAGAAACGCTCCAATCTGATTTGGAAATGGGATACAGACCAAAATAATGTTTTCTATTTACATCTTCTTCATAATTTATAAGAGACAGAGGTTCTACCTTTATTTCATATTTTTCTGCTTGAGTTTTATAATATTCTCTATTAGCAAATAAAAAGAGTTCATCTACTAAATCAGAAATATCTTCTGAATCATCTTTAGATCTTTTAACTTTTTTAGACCTTGAAAATAACCTTGGTATGTTTTTTATATCTTTTTTGTTAATCTTTCCTTCCCTTATTAATGATCTTATAGCTTCTTCTAATTCTTTTTTAGAAAGTTTAATTTCTTCAATTTTCTGATAACTAAAGTTTTTGTATGAGTTTTCGGATTCTTGATAAAATTGAAATAATAACTTTATAAATTTTGGTAATTCCTCTCTTACTAGTTTCTCTCTTTCTGCATATGGATCGATTTTCTTAAGCTCTTTTAATAATTTTTTCTCTTCCCTTGTAAGTTTATATTTTCCAAAATCTTTCTTTGTTTTTTCAGAATAGTAAACACGAAATACTCTATCTATTGGATTGTTAGCCTCTAATTGTCTATAAGTATCTGCTATCTCTCCTATTGTTTTAGATACTCTTACATTTACAACTAAGTCATTGAATAAATCAACAACACCATATAATATTTCTTGAGGTGCTTCTGGCAAGTGTCTACTGGCAACAAAAAGTTCTTCAATATAAGTCTTTAGATCAAATGGCACTTCTCGATAATGACCAATTTCATGAGCTATGAGCCCCTTTTTACCTTTTCTATCAAATCTCTCAAAAAAATCTGGGTTAAGTACTATTCTAAAATTTTTCAAATCCAACTGTGCTGTTGGTATATTTTTATCTATTAGTATTCCAAAAGTTATGTATATGTCTAATTTTTTTCTAACTTCTTCTTCTAATTGTTTTGCTTCTTCTATTATACTTCGATAGTCACTAAAGCTCTCCATATTTTTACTTTTATTCAAAATTTTCTTATTCCAAATAACATGTGTTCTAGACCCTTAAAGAATGGATGATCTTTACGAGAAGCTAGTTCTCTAATTTTATCTTTTCTGCCTTTTTTAGCAAGATCGAGTGCTTCTTCAACCTCATCCTTCATTGATTTAAATTCCAAATAAAGTTCTTTAGCAATTTCGTAAGATGCAAAAAGGTTAAGCATTTCTTTGTGTGGATTATCTACATCATTTCTTTTTTTCCATACTTCTTGTAAGTAGTCGTCAGGAAGTGTTACTCTGTGAGCAAGAGTATATGGCAGAACACTTAATACTGATTCTGTGTCAACTTCATTACGACCTTTTAACCAAGCTATAATCTTTGAATATAAAGCCACAGAGTTAAAAAATCTTTGACTTAAAGGATTGGTTATTTTGCCAGTAGGATATTTTTTATAATGATTTTCATCAGGATGTGATTCGCCTGGTCTTTTTTCTCCTGAATAAGGATCGTATAGAGAGAATCTGATATAAGTAGTAAAGAGTACAGCCTCTTCTTTTGGTTTAATCTCTTTAATTTTTTGTCTAATCTCTTTTAATTCTTGTGGATGTAGCACTATTTTTTCTCTTCCCTTATAGAATTCATATGATATAACTTCTAATTCTTTTAATTTTTGGGGATAGGGTTTATCCGATAGCAATATGTCTATAGCTTTCTTTGAAAGCTCGTCATCCATTAACTCTTCTTTTTTAGTATTTTCCCAACATATTTTTCCAGCAAACGGAGATAATGTGAATTCTGTAACTATATTAAATCTGTCTAGTAGTGGAGGTACTAAGGATGAAGTTCCAGGATCTGGATAATTAGCTGTTGCGAAAAATGGTTGTGGAGGTAAAAATAAGGATTTGTTTAAATATACAAAAATGTTTCTATCAACTCCATCGAGCAATTCTGTTTGTCTTGCTGGTGGTAATCTATTAATCTCATCTACTATTTTTCCAGGAGACTGTACAAATAAGGACCAAATAACTTCTTCTAACCCTTGATTTAGAGCGGCTAAATTGGGTCTTGCTATCATAGTTTCATATGTATGGCCTGGATGTCCTGAAAGTTTGGTAGCCATGAAAAACTGTATAGGTAGGGCTAGAGTAGAAGAAAGTGTTGCCTCAGCCAAAGTTGTTTTACCAATTCCATATGTTCCTACTATAAGTTGTTTACCATTAACTAGAGCAGTTGAAAGAGACAGCAATATATTTACATTTGTTTGCCAACCATCTATTTCTATGTTAGACGCGTGTATATAATAGCTACTCTGTAAATACTCTGCAACATTTCTAACTTTATTTCTTAGATTCCCGGACATAGTTTATTATAGTTTTGTGTCTATGACTTTCATTCTTTTATCATTCATTAATAGTAACTTAATCTTCATAAATAAAGTAATAATTAATTTTATATAAAAATATTTATTTATTTCTCTACTGAAAAGTATATAAATTTTAATATAGATTTCTTTAAATAGGTTAGAGGATGAATTAGTTATAACAACTATATAGTAATAAACATAATATAATTCTCTAATAAATAATGGGCCCGCTGGGAGTTGAACCCAGCTCTCCGCCGCGTGAGGGCGGCGTCCTACCGCTAGACTACGGGCCCTTTATTTTAAATTTTTAATAAATGGGTTTATAAGGATGAGATTTGTTATAGAATTATTTTTAATTTCTTTGAAATTAGGCGGGTCACATAAATAAGATTTATTCCCTTTATTAATTATAGCTCCTTTATTTATACAAACTTTACTTTCTCCGTCTATTTCATATAGACAACAATATCCATCAATACAATCTTTATGTGAATAGCATTCTGATTTATATTGACACATATTGTTTTCATTGCAATATGTAATATAAGGAGCGGATAAATATTCATAGTTTTTACAATCTGTGTCAGAAGAGCAACAAACTATTGGAGGATTAGAATATGGAACAAAAGCACCTTTACAATCAGGATCCTTGCAATCTATCAACCCATCGCAATCATCGTCAATTCCATTAAAACAATAGGGTTTAGAACAATATGCACTACTACATACCTTCCAACCTTCATCAGAATAATTTTTACAATCAGGATCCTTGCAATCTATCAACCCATCGCAATCATCGTCAATTCCATTAAAACAAACTTCAGCAGGTAATTTATCTGACCAAGCCCATGTAATTATACTTGATGTGGGGGTTATCCACACAAGGGAAAAAACGCAATAATAAGTTTTTCCTTTAACTTCTATTTTTGCACATGCATTTTCTTCACTACATTCTAAATATGTACATGGGGGTAGAACTCTATTATTTTTATAGTCTATTACAAAATCATTTGCACAAAACTTTTCACATTGAATTTTTATAGAATCTACTTCATCACAAAAGTCATGTACTCCACAAGCTTTTTCACATTTTATTGAATTATCCGTTTGTTGACCACATTTGAGTGCTTTGGTTTGTCTTCCATAACTATCACATTCTACACATTTATTTTCACTTGAATCATATTTACCTTTGAATTCTCCATCACAATCAAATAAAGACTGAGCCCATCTTACCACACACTTACTACCATCTTTATTAATTTCATAATAAGTTAAATAACCAGCAACAGGTCCTTGACATTGGCAACCAGAAGAGTCGCATTTATTAATATAAAAGCTACTGACTTCTATACCTTCCAGGCAAGAATAACCATATTGGGGATAAGGATAATAAGGATTATAAGAAGTTATGGCGAAAGTACCTAGTGAAAACACACTACAAGCGGGGTCTTTATAAAGAATAGTATAATCTTGATAGCACAAACTTTCAACGTTTTTTACAATAAGAATTAATGAAGAGAAAAGTAAAAATATGTAGTATAATTTTTTAAAGATAGTATTATATTTTCCCATGATTAACTAATCTTATAGTAAGAAATATAAGATCATCCATGTTTTTATTAAGTGTTGAACAATAATACAATTTATTTTTAATATTATCTATTGCGATTGCTGTATTCCATTCAGAAAAAGAAAAGTTATACATAATGAGAGAGTCAATAACTCTTTTAGTAGAATTTAGATTAATTGCATAAATCTCAATATTTCGTTTGTATTCTTCGAATTTCTCTTTAGAATAAAAAGAAGTTATATAACAATCAAAAACATAAGTATAATTCTTAAACATTATTTTAATGTATTTCGATGTAGCATTAAATTCAGTTATGTTTTTCTCGTCTAAGGTTAATATTTTTATATTATATCTTGTCAAATCATTTTTAGACAAATAATAGTAAATATATATAAAAATGATCAAGATTCCTAATACTAAAAATGAAATTAATAATGTTGATTTGATTAATTTAGTTTTCATTCTTATATAGTATAGCCATCATTTTTATTATAAAGTTTTTTATTGTGTTAAAAATACTGGATTTAGATGTAAAAATTTCGTTATTAAAATAATAAAAATCATGATTAAACCAAACTTCTGCTCTAACTCCTTTATCTCTTGGATCATAAAATCTACAAATTATTCTATTTTTACCTGTAAAGTATTTTGGATTTTCTACACTACAACTTTGAATAGTTT
>JAWAZZ010000021.1:0-5249 GCA_038997305.1 Candidatus Aenigmatarchaeota archaeon
TAGAAATCCCAATCGCTACAATAAATTATTTTTAGGTTATCTTCACTTGCACCATATTGTTGAGCTATTGAAACATCGTAATAAATTCTTATTGTTGAGTCAATCTCTAAAGGAGTAATTATTGCAATTCCTCCTAATGGCTTGTATAAATTAACTTCTGTTGGATAAACTTTATCATACTTTATGAAATCATTTGGTAATTCAGAAGAGTTTAGGTTATACAGTTTTATTTTTGCTTCATTGCTTTCTATTAATAAATCGTAAATTCTTTTATGAATGGTTAAGTTTTTGAAACCTATTACAACTTCTCTTTGCAATATTTGATTTGTATTATTTCTATAGAATGTGAAGTTAAGATTTACAGCTTCATCTCTGCTGTTTGTTATGTTTAACCAAACATTTTTTGAAATAAATACTTCGAAATAATCTTTTAATATTAAAGTATTGTTTGTTGTATCGTTTATGAAAAATGTTATATCGTAATCGTTTGGTTCTAAGTTGCTTAAAATTATTTGCCAAGTAATGTTATTATCGCTTGATAATTCGAAAGTTTGATTTAGTTGATCAATATACATTAAAACTTTATCTATTGCTACATTATCGCTTAAGTTCAGTTTTATTGTAACATTGTTTGGATATTCAACGCTTGGAATTTCTTTACTTACTATCATTGGCGGCGTAACATCTTTATAGTAAATCGCATTTTCAACAATCTTTTCAACTAAAATGCTATAAACTTCGTAGAATGCTTTAATAGTTATGTTATGCCATCTTCCATCCAATGCTTTTGGCAAGCTACAATTTATTATCCAATAGCCACTTATTGTTTGCACACTATTTATTAAGCAGCTATTATTTTCTATTAGTATTTCAAAAAAAGTATCGGAAGTTATTATTTCGTTTCCAATTCTGAATGTTATGTTTAATGTTATGTTTTGATTTTCTAAAACGTTATAGTTTGGATATATTTCATTAACAATTATTTCTGCGGGATATATTTCTATTCTTATTGGTACTTTTTTGATTGTAGAAGTAGCTTGTTCGCTAATAGTTAAATTACCTTCGTAAAACATTAGTTCATTTGGTGCAACTATGTTTGCAAATACCGAAAATGTTTGTGTTGGATTTAATTCTTTATAATTTTCTGCTAAACTCATTATTTCCGTAACGTTTCCTTCTAAGCTTAATGAAAATCTTAATATTTGATTTCCAACATTTGTAATATTTATTACATTTTTAGTATAGTTGAAACCTGCTAATAATTGTAAAGTAATGTTTTCTTTATCTGTTATAAATCTATAATCTTTTGGCACAGTTACTTCTATAGTGAAATTCTTTGTATCATCTATGCTTGTAATGTTTATTATAGGATAATAATTGCCAGAAGAAAATCCTAATGGTAAGCTTATAGTTAAAGTTATGTTTTTATATTCTCCAGCAGAAACATTTTGAATAAAATCTGGATTAAAACTTACATAATTACATAAATCTGTTTCTCTTAAACATTTGAAAGAAATATTTCTAATTTCTGCATTTCCTTCTGAAAATATAGTAAAGTTTAGAGATATTGATAAGTTATGACTTATTGTTATATTATTTGGATAATAAGTTAAGTTTAATATTCTTGTTGGTAAAACGTTTATAGTAATAGTTTGATCTGAATAAACATAAGATGAACTTCCATCTGCATTATTCCAAATTACATAAGGTCTAATGGTATATTCTCTCGGCAATGTTTTTGATGGAATAGTTAAGTTTAATAAACAATATCTTGTTGAATTCGCAGCTATTTGAGAAATGTTACAATATATTACTTGCCAGTTTGTTCCTCCTGGTGGAGAAGATTGAACAGAAACATTGTATGCAGTAACGGTATCGTTTAAGTTTGTTACTGAAATGTTTAGAGAAATGTTTTTAGAAACGAATTGAGTAATTCCATCAACATATACATAAGTATCTATTGGGATAATTTTTAGTTGAGTTTTAGCATAGGCAGTAAAATTAAAGCTTATCGTTCTGCATTTATTTCCTGTATCGCATGCAGTTAAATTGACCAAATACAAACCTTCTATTGGTGGATAATAATTACAAGTTTTATATCCATCTGTTAATGGAGAGCCTTGAGCACAAACCAATGAATCTACAGTAGAATTTGGTAATGTTAGGTTTAAGTAAATTATTGCTAATTGGTCTTGATCGTCATCGAAATGTGCACTTATTTTTTGCAATTTTTTAATTTCAACATGTTTTGAAAAACTTAAATCACTAATATAAGGAGCAACATCAATTATATGCCAAGTTATTGTTGTAAAGTTTATGCTTGGATTTGCAGTCGAATTTCTTATAGTTACATTAAGCTTGAAATCTACAGAAACATAATAGCCATCTTGCCAGAATTTTATTTGTTTGCTAGATTGTTTTTCTACATAAACAAAAGTTGGATTATAAATTTCGTTATTAACAATTTTATTTAAATCAAATACTTCTAATTGTATTGGATTGCTCGGACTTAGCACAACATAATCGATTGAAAAGTTTAGTGGAACGTTGCCAATATTTTCTATGGTTATATTACCCAACAAGCCAGCTTCATATAATCCATAAGTCTCTTCTATTTCATTAACTTCTGTTCCATTTCTTGAATAAACTTTCATTATCCACCTAGTATCTACAGGAACTATAATATTAATTTCTATCTGCTCAATTCTTTCATCTGGTTGACCCAAATTAGAAGTAACGTTTATTATTCCTCTATATAAACCTGGAGATGTTCCAATAGGTATTGAAATTGTTACTGTAAAAACTTCACTCTTTCCAGAATCTATGCTTTGCCAATAATTTGGATTTATAGTTATCCACTCCTTTGGTAAGTTAATTTCACTATAATTCACCCAAACGTTTTGTAATGGTGCATTTCCAGTATTATTTACTGAAATTGATATTGAATAACCTGAACCATGTTGAATAGTTTGAGTAATATTTGTTGTGTTTAAAATCATTTCAGGATTTCCAACAACAGTAATTTTTTGAATTGGAGAATAAATTATTGATGATTTTTGTTTGTTGTTATCTATCCATGAAGCATTGTATATCTGATTATAGGTTCCTGGTAAAGTTCCTGCTGGAATGGTTATGTTAAAAGTAATATTTATTTCGGTTTCTGGTGGAATATCTGGAATAGGAGTTGTGTTGATTATAACAAAAGGACCAGAATGTTTAGTTATATAAATCGAGTGTATAGTTCCTTTTCCTGTGTTTTTAATCGTTAAATTGAATTTTTCTACTTTATCTTCCGTTAGGCTAACATTATAAACTGTAATGTTATAAGCAATAATTTGAGCTGAAGTTGTTAAACTTTCGAAATAGTAATTAAAGCTAAAGCTTGTAAGCTCGTAGAAAGCAGTTGAATTGAAAGCCTTAACTATAACAGTTTTATTGCCAGGTAATAATTCGCAATTTGAGCCAAAAGTAAAGTTTACTATACAACTATAATTTCCATAACAAGATTTTGTTAAGCTATCTATAGTTACATTAATTTCTCCAGGAATTAATTCATTTGTATCTGTTCTCATATAATTTCCAACTTTTATTTGATACACAGAGCAAGATGGATTGCTTAAGAAATCAGCAATAATTTCTTTTTCTTGAGTTAAATTTGTTGGTGCCCAAATTTGTATTGTTGTTACATTTTCTCCATAAATTCCTTGATAGTTTGTTACGTTAACTTTTATTGTATGAACTCCTAAAGATGGTGCATTCAGATATATTATATAATTTCCTTGTGTGTCTGTTGAATTTGAAGATAATAATGAATTATCGAACCAAAGTTGAGTTAAATTATTTATTAATGGAATGTTATCTGGCAATAAAGTTGCTTTTCCATAGAAATTTGTTGAATTGTATATTTTGCTTTGAGGATTTAACTCTAATAAGATTTTTTTAACTTGATAATTAAATTGAATTGGAATGTTTGTTGCGATAATTCCGTTTTGAGAAATTCCGGTAATGTTTGCATCTATTGTATGACTTCCTAAATTAGAATTAGCATTAAAACTATCTATTGTTATCCATTTTGCTAGATTTGAATCATATATTAAAGTATAGTTAATTCCATTTATCGTTAGATTAAAACTTCCAGAAGTTACATCAAAATAATGAGTTCCATTAAATTCTCTAATTCTTAAAGTTAGTTTATAAGCTTCGTTTGGATTTAAAATATTGTCTTGTTGATTATATGAGTCTAATAGATTTAATTGATCAAAAGTTAAATTTCTTACTTCAAAACTTGTTACATTTTCTCCATAGATACCATCAGAGTTGATCACATATATTTTAATCGTATAATTACCTAAACTTGAAGGTGTCTTAATTGAACAATTATAATTTCCGTTTATAGTGTTGCAACTTGATATTAAAGTATTATTTAAATAAATACTTACATTTCCATAGTTTACAAAAGAGTTATCTGGAAGTAATATTGCATTACCATAGGCTTTTATTATTTCATTTTGATTCACTATATTTTTTTCTAAATTAATTGTAGTAAATATCTTTTTAACGAAGATTGTAAATGTAAAGTTTCTGTTTTTTCCTGTTTGTGAATAGAGAGTTATGTTAAGAGTATAGTTACCAACATTTCCTACAGAAATGTTAAACATATAATACTCCTTACTATTTAAAGATACTATAGGTTGAGATGTTGAGTTTTCCCAAACCAATATTCTAGAAGAAATATTATAAAATATATAATTTTGAGATGTCGTTAAATTTGAATTACTTACAAAATCAAATGGAAGATATACTATTACTTTAGAAATAGGTTCTGTTAGACTATTTATTGATATTTTTATTAATTGATTCTTATTGTTTTCTTGAATTATATATTTGCTTGTTGGAGGATTTTCTTCGTATATTGGAAATCCTATTGGAGCTGCTAAAGGCAAATAATCAGTATTGTTAGAACAATTTGAAATACATAAGTTTCTATTTATAATATCGTATGGATAATCGCAAATTAAGTCTATGTTATTATCTGCACATGTAAGAGAATAGTTATGATATTTTGTTAAATATACATTTCCACCTAAATAATTTCCACCAATAATATTTATTTTTTCTATTAAAGATGTATTCCACGCATTTGAAAAAATTGTTCCACTAAAGTATGCTGCATAGTCAGATGCTCTAAAAAGATTGTTATAAATTGTATTGTTAAATGAATTTGAAAGATATATTCCAGTTGAGATACC
>JAWAZZ010000022.1:0-5156 GCA_038997305.1 Candidatus Aenigmatarchaeota archaeon
GCTACATTATTAATTATTCCAGAAGGAGGATTAAAAACAATAGCTCCTTCATAACTTTCTTCTTTTTCTTCTCCTTTATTATTAAATATATATTTACCTTTTAATTCTCTCATTACCCAATATTCTATAATAGTTGAAAAGTATATACAATCTTCAATTAATAAATTAGAAACTAAACTAAAATTTTCAACCAATTCTGCTAATTTTAACTTTTTCTCTAATAACCATACTAATCTTGCATCATTTAAATTATACATTATTACCTCTTCTTTATTTCTGTTAATTAATAATGATTTATCTAATTTCTTTTCACCTAATTCGTAAAAAGCAACATCCTCTAACTTTAAAGATGGAACTACAGTTGTTTTTGAATAAGATGTTACAAATCTTTTATACAAATCTAACATATCAATCCATGCCCATAATTTCAAAATATTTGGGTCTATATTATTTTTTCTTAATCTAATTGTTAAAAACTTTAAATCGAAATCAATTAAATTCCAACCTATTATAACACTATAATCTAATATACTTTTCAGAAAATCTAACAATAAATCTTTTTCACTTTTATAATCATCTCTATGAAAAACTTTTTGAAAATCGTCACTATAAACTGCAATAGATAGAATTTCATCATCCTCATTAGGAAATCTATATGGAGGATTATTCATTTCAATATCTAAACTTATAAATCTTAGTCTTTCATCTCCTAAATCTATATTATTATCAATTAACCATCTTCTTGAAAATGGGATATCAGCTTCAAATGTTAAAATATTGTTTTGTTTTAATATTTCTCTAATTGTTCTAACATTATGAGGAATATCTACAATAATTTTACAAAATTCACCATTAATTGCTTTAACAAATTCAATATTAACAATATGAGTATAAAAGTTTTCCATTAAAGATTTAAAACTATTATAATCCTCTTTTCTAATGTAAAAATATGGTCTAATATTGCTAATAACTTTTTCTATTTTCTTTTTACCATTTTCTTGCTTAACTAAGTTTATTATAATATTTCCGTTTTCTAATTCATAAAAAACATTTACTATTCTCATATTTCTAATTGTTTCTTTAATCTATATTTTTTAGCAGCGATACTTTCTAAACTTCTATAGTATCCATTCTTCATTAGTATTTTTCTAATTTCTTTATTTGATTTATCTAAATTTTTTCTTAAAATCTCTTCTTCCTCTTTGCTCCATTTTTGATATGTTCTCCAATAAACTTTACCAGATGCACTCTTTTGTTTAAATAATTTCAAATCTTCTTTTCTTTTTTTCCAAAAATCTGTTTTTCTTATAAATGCTAATACACTTTTCATTTTTCCTTTTGCTTTTTCGTATTTTTCTAAACCAAATTTATTTCTAACAACTTTAATTAATTCATCTTTGCTTTTAATCTTTTCTATATTTATATCTAATTTCTTCCTTAAATAATCCCAAAAATACATTCTTGTTTCTTTTGTTGTAGGGGATACCATGATTATGATGTAACATATCTAATTATTTCAACTTCCTTATTGTTATCTAACTTTTTATAAAACCTTCTTATATTTATATTATATAATTTTTCATATAGTAATATATGTCCTAAGCTACCTTCTCTTTTTGAATAACCTTTTATCAACATTTTGTATTCTGGTCGATTACTTTTTATCTTTCCATCGAATGATTTCTTTTCTAATATTCTTAAAACCCAATTTCTGTATTGATATCTATAACCTTTTTTGAAATGATCATCACATCTCAATTTTTTCAAAATTTTAATTAATTCGTCAAATTCAAATTTATCAAAATTGATTAAATGATAACTTCCAACAATTCTTTCACTTTCTACATTATAAAATTCTTTTGTTTTTAATATTAGAATTGGTTTTATATCAAATTCTTCATATATATATTTAGCATCTTCCAAAACAACAGAAAAATCAACTAAATCATAATCAGCAAATAAAATAAATTTTCTATCTTTTGTTTGATTTGTAACTCCAATTGTAATTGTTTTTGGTAATCTATATATATTAAAAGATACAATAAAATTACCAATTCTAAATTTCATATTTTATTAAATGATAAATTAATGTAAGGAACCAATTTTTCTAACTCTGCTAAATCGTTTTCATCAACTGCTTTTTTCTTATTTGCTAAAGCTATTCCTTTCAAAAGCAACTTCAAATTTCTGTATATTCTAAATGAATAATTTTTATCAAATGTAATTTTTGCTATTTTTTTACTTAAATCTATTAATAAATCATCATACTTTTTACTCATTTCTACATTTACAAATCTTGATTTTAGTTTTAAAGGTTTTACTTTTATACCTTCTTTTAAAATATTATATATATTATTTATAGTATTATCGCTTAACTCATATGAAAATATTATAACTCTTGATATAAAACCAATTGCTTGAAGATAATCATAAACTCTCATAAACATATCTTGATTAATTGCAGCTAGTAAACCAGCTTTTATTGGTTTTTCAAATTCATATCTAAAATTATATGTTAAAACATTTTTCACTCCTTCTTCAATTAAAACATTTAATAATGAAATAAAATTATTTACAAATTGAGATTTTCTACTTATTATTTTTATTAGTTCTGGTATAACTAATACTCTATATCTACCAGAATTCAAATCATTTAACAATTGCTGTAATCCATAATAAGTTACATCGCTTAAGACTATAGCTTTATCATATTTGAATTTCATTAATGTAAATGTTTTTCCACTCTCAAACGGAGCAACTATTAACGTTGAAAAAGTATTATCTTTATCTACAAAATTTGCATAATATGAATATTTTATGAAGTTTTCAAGTAAATTCATAATTTTTTATTATGATAGTTAAATAAAAATTATTAGGTTGTGTTTTCAATTTTTTTGCAAATTTTGTATTCATTTGCTAATAATAACAAAAAACACAACTTAACACAAACTTTTTCAAAATTTTGAGCTCACAACAATAAGATATATATATGAAATAACTTAAATTTGTGCACCCTTATATTAGGGGGCCACAACATGATTGTTATATATATATATCTTATGTTTGTTCTTTATATAAACTTTATATTATTATTATATAAAATTTATATAATACACAACAAAAAGCTTGTATTTTGATGTGAGAAAGTTCATAAAAAATATGACTTTTTTAGCAGAAGCTATGCATCTGCTTAATTTTTCCTATGCTCTGCAAAGAAGGGTATATATTCAAAAAGTTGTTAACAAACCCACAAAATTATGTTCAGAACATTTGTTAGTAATATATATATCTTATTGTTGTTTAGGTTGTTATATAAAAGATTATATATAATCTTTTATCTAAATTTCAACAACTTTTTGATAAATTAACATTTTAAGTTAAAATATATTTATGGATATTAAGAGTGTATTTCCGTTAGCAAATTCACCTTTTTATAATGTTCAGGATACTCAACATTTTACTTTAATTTCAACTCCTTATTCAACTACTACATCTATGCTAATTCCTAAAACATTTAATATAGATATAAAAGTAGAAGATGATAAAATTAAAGTTAAACAAGATGATAAAGTATTAGAAGAATATAAATTAGGAGAAACTAATGTTGAAAAAGCTGCAGCAAAAGCTTCTTTACAAGCTATCCCTACTGCATTAGCATTATCAACATTACCATTAATTCCATCAATTCCAAAACCAGCATTAGTTTCTGGTTTAATTGGAGGAGGATTATCAACAATTGGAGAAGCTACTATTAGTAAATTAACAGGAAAAGAATATGATATTAAAAATATTCCTTCTTCTTTTGCAAAAGGATTTGTAGGAGGTTTAACTTATGGATTATTATCTCCAATTTCCCCATATTTAGCTGGAGTTGGAGGAGGTTTATCATATAAGTTTGCAGAAGATGTTTTAGAAGATAAAACAATAAATAAAAATATAGGAGAATATGTTTCTTCTGGTTTAATGGGTTTAACTATAGGAGTTGGATTAAATTATCCAATTAAATATTCTATTCCAATTGGTTTTAGTATCGGAGCGATTTCATCTGCAGCAGAAGATGTTTTAAGTAATAAAAATATAGATATAGGTAAAATGTTTACTTATGGAGCTATAGGCGGAACATTATCTGGATTATCATCATATATAACAAGGGCTGGAAAAGAGTATCCAACAATAAAATTAGGTCATGTAGATACAGGAAAAGAAGAATGGTTTGGATTATATTATCAAAAAGCAGAAAAAGTAAAACCATTATTTGGAGAATATATAAGTAAAGCAGATGATATTGTAAAAATAGGAGGAGATGTAAGATTTAAACATTTACCAAATGCAGAATGGATTACTGGTAAACAATCATTATCACCTTTAGAAATGTATTTATTAGAAGATGCTATAAAGCAAAATATACCAAATACAGGAAGATTTTATATAGACCAGAAAAAAGCATTTGAAGTTGGATTAGATGCTATGAGAAAAGGTTATAAAATTGATTTAGAACCAGAAAAAGCTATAAAAGATGTTTTAAAAGATGCAACAAGATTAAAAGGTATTGAAGATGATGTTTATGATGTTTTAATGAAAAATAAGAAAAATATAGAAATGATTTATGGTTCATTATCTCAAAAAGTTTATGGTGATAATGTTTTTAGAGAAGTTCATGATATAGATATAGTTGCTAAAAATCCAGAAAAAATTGTAAAAGATATGTTAAAGAAAATTCCAAATTTAGAAGTTGTAAAATTAGATAATGGTTACCAACTATATAGAAATGGAGAAAAAATTATGGAGATATTTTCTTCAAATCCGTTAAGTTATTATTTTGGTAATAAATATGTTGGATATGGATTTATTGGAAAACAACCAAAAATAACAGAAGAAGGGTTAAAAGTTATGGATATAGGAGAGCAATTTGTTAGAAAAGGTTCTTCTTCGTTATGGTTAAGATATGGTAATGATTATTACTTAGGACCTGAACAATATAGAATAAAAGATATATATGATTTTATTAGTTTAATGAAATGGTTCTCAAAATATGATCCAGAATTTAACAAATTATCAAATGAATTTTTGAAAACATTAGATAGAGATTTAGCAAAAGAAATAATCAATCAAATGAAAAATTATGGAGTAAAATTTGAAATATCATTATCTCCTAC
>JAWAZZ010000023.1:0-4801 GCA_038997305.1 Candidatus Aenigmatarchaeota archaeon
ATTCATTAATTAGAAATTCTATATTGTGAGTTTTATGCCTTCTAATATCAAAAATACCAGCTTCAATTAAGAAGGCCTTAAGAAATTTTTCTATAACTTTTTATAAATGAAAAAGGGATCTTTCACAACTTTTTTCTTTGAATCCTCATCCATAAAATTATTTAAGCTGTTTTTGATATAAAATGAAAGTTTAGCAATTATTATCTTAAATAATCTTAAAACAAAATAACTTCTTAATTTTTGCATTATAACTGCGAAATTTTTATATATTTTTCGCACTTATAATATATTTAATGAAAATAACTCAAATAATTAAAGATCAATTTTTTGAATTAGAAGAGAAATTCAAAATAACAAAAGTAGTTGATAGAGAAGCCAAGAGTATAGCGATAGATTTATTAAAAAGTAACTTAGTTAAAGTGACTACAGGAATAAGAAGAAGTGGTAAATCATTTTTTACCTATAGTTTGCTAAAAGGTACAAAATTTGGTTACGTTAATTTTGATGATGAAATATTAGCTAATTACGATACTAATAGCATTTTATCTTCAATTTTTGAAGTTTATGGAAAAGTAAATACTCTATTTTTTGATGAAATTCAAAACCTAAAAAATTGGGAATTGTTTGTTAATAGATTGCACAGAGCTGGCTTTAATGTTTTCATTACTGGCTCTAATGCAAAACTATTGTCAAAAGAATTAGCAACAGCACTAACAGGCAGACACATTAACATAGAAATTTATCCATTTAGCTTTAGAGAATATCTCAAAGCAAAAGAAATTGAAGTTAATATAGAAAGTACTATCGGTCAAGGAATTATAAAGAAAGAATTAAAAGAATACTTAGATGTTGGAGGATTTCCAGAGATTTTAGTAAATAAAGAAAATCCGAAAATATACTTAAGAAATCTTTTTAACGATATAATCGAAAAGGATATAATAAGAAGATATAGAATAAAATATTCGAGAACTTTCAAAGAGATAGCCTTAAATGTTGTTAGTAACTTTAGTCGATATTTAACTTATAATTCTATCAAAAAACAATTTAATTTAGGTAGCGATCATACAGCAAAAAATTATTTGGAGTATTTGAAAGAAGCATACATAATAGTTACTTTCGATGCGCTTCATTTTAAACCAAAAGAAATAATAAAAAGTCCGAAAAAAGTTTATCTTATAGATACTGGTTTTATAAGAAATATATCTATCAGTTTCAGTGAAAACTTTGGTCTTATAATTGAAAATTTGGTTGCAATAGAATTGTTGAGAAAGAGAAGTTATTGGCATAATGATTGGGAAATCTATTATTTCAAAGATTATCAACAAAATGAAGTAGATTTTGTAATAAAAGAGGGAATAAAAATAAAACAATTAATTCAAGTAACTTATGCATCTAGTAAAGATGAAATTGAAAAAAGAGAAATTAAAGCATTACTTAAAGCAAGCAATTTGTTAAAATGTAAAGATTTAATGATAATTACTTGGGATTATGAAGATATTTTAAAAATTGATAATAAAGAAATTAAGTGCATACCTTTGTGGAAATGGTTATTAAATGTTTAACTTCTTTAATACAAAATCTTTAACTTTTTCAGCAATTTCGATAGCTTCTTTTGCCATTTCTCTGGTAATTTCGAATTCATATTCTGGATATCTTGCATGAGTTGAAAAAATTGTAAGTTTTTCTGCTTTTAATTCAAAAAGCTGTTCAAAACTTTTATCAATAGATTTACACAAAGAAATTATATACTTTAAATCATGAGTTTTAGGTATTTTAACATTATTTTCAGCTAAAAATGCCTTTAAAAATTTCTCAGCAGCTTGTTGAGCATGAAATACAGAATATTCTAATATATCATGATCTAGCGAAATTTTAGATAATTTCAAATCATCTTCTGCAAGTTTTAACCATTTTTTGGTATCTTCTTTCATAGCATAATACCTTCACTAATTGCGTAAGAATATATGAAACCTTTACTTTCTTTAAATTTTTCAAAGGTTTCTTTAGAAGATATTATTATATCTGCTGGAAAAGGTATTTTTTTATAAATTTCATACCAAAAGTCAAACTTCTTTTTACTATCTAATTTCTCTTTTGTTACAATTAGCAGATCGTAATCACTATCTTCTCTATAATCTCCTCTTGCTCTCGAACCAAAAAGAATAATTCTATCTATTTCGATATTCATTTCTTTTGCTGTTTGTATGATGATTTCTTTTATTTTCTTTAAGTTTTCGTCCATAATTATTCTAATTTCTCCTTTAACTTTTTCAATACAAACTCTTTAACTTTCTCAGCAATTTCGATAGCTTCTTTTGCTTCTTCTTCAGAAATTTCTATTTCAAACTCTGGATATCGAGAAACTATTGCATATGACGTCAAAAGTTCAACATTTTCTTTTTTAAGATTTTCGAAATCTCCATCAATCTCTTTACACATTTCAATTAATTCTAAAATATTATGGGTTTTTCTAAAAGGTTTATCGTTTTGAATAAGAAAAGCTTTTAAAAATTTCTCAGCAGCTTGTTGGGCAAAATAGCATGCATATCTATACTTCTTTTTTAATAACTTTTCTTTTGCTTCTTCTAGATCTTCATTTGCGTATTCTATCCATTTATTTTTGGAATTCATATAAGAATTCCTTCTCTTAATGCATAATAAGAAATATCTTCTACTTTATCCTTTCTTTCTTCAAAATATTTTTTGCTCACTATTATGAAATCTCCAAAAATTTTATGCTTAGCTAATTCTTTTACTATTTTTGAGTAAAATGATTTATAGATTTTTCTATCTAACTTTTCCTTTGTTACAATTAACAAATCATAATCGCTATCTTCTCTATAATCTCCTCTTGCTCTAGAACCAAAAAGAATAATTTTATCGATTTCAATATTCATTTCCTTTGCAACTTGCAAAATAATTTCTTTTATTTTTTTCAAATTCTCATCCATAATTATTCTAATTTCTCCTTTAACTTTTTCAATACAAATTCTTTAACTTTCTCAGCAATTTCTATAAAATTAATTACAATATCTTTTCTAGTTGTTAATGAAAACGGATATCTCAGTTTAACTGCTAAAGATAAATATTTTGCCTCATCGACACTCATTAAATTTTTAAATTCTTCATCTACTTTTGAACATTCATTAATTAGAAATTCGATATTGTGAGTTTTATGCCTTCTAATATCAAAAACACCAGCTTCAATTAAGAAGGCCTTAAGAAATTTTTCTATGGCCTGCTGTAAATGAAAAAGAGAACCTTCATAATCTTCAACTTCAAAAAGCAATTTAGACCTTTCGAAATCCTTATTTGCTTTTTCTACCCAGAGCTTCGTTTCTTCTTTCATAAGTATATTCCTTCATCTGCAGCAACTCCTATTACAATACTCTTCCAATTTTTATACTTTTCAAATTCCTCCTTTGAGATTACTATTATGTCAGCTGGTTTATCAAAAGTTTCAATGATTTTATTAGATGTTTGAAATGTAAAGTTTAACTCTTTTTCAATATCTAATTTCTCTTTTGTTACAATTAACAAATCATAATCACTATCTTCTCTATAATCTCCTCTAGCTCTAGAACCAAAAAGAATAATTTTATCGATTTCAATATTCATTTCCTTTGCAACTTGCAAAATAATTTCTTTTATTTTTTTCAAATTCTCATCCATAATTATTCTAATTTCTCCTTTAACTTTTTCAATACAAATTCTTTAACTTTCTCAGCAATTTCGATAGCTTCTTTTGCTTCTTCCTGCGAAATCTCTTCAACATCTTCTATTTCTGGATATCTAACATCTATACCTTTTGGAAATAATGTATGCGCCTTTATTTCTATTAGATACTCAAAACTTTTGTCAACTATTTTACATAGACTTATTAAATAGTAAATATCGTGAGTTTTCTTAAAATCTATCTGAAATTTTGTTAAGAAAGCCTTTAAAAATTTTTCAGCAGCTTGTTGAGCATGAAATAAACATTCTTCATAATCTTCAAATTCAAAACTTCTTTTAGCTCTTTCTAAATCTTTATTTGCTTTATCGATCCATTTTTTAACTTTTTCGTTTAGAATATCATTCTTCATATTATAATACCTTCTTTGTTTGCAAATCCAACAACATCTCCTATATAATCTTTATATTTTTCGAAATATTGTTTGCTACACATTATTAAATGCAAATCGTATTGAATATTTTGGGCTAATCTTAATTCATTCCATTTTTTCAGAGAATTTTCTATAAATTTATACTTGGTTTTTCTATCTAACTTTTCCTTTGTTACAATTAGCAGATCGTAATCACTATCTTCTCTATAATCTCCTCTTGCTCTAGAACCAAAAAGAATAATTCTATCAATTTCAATATTCATTTCCTTTGCTGTTTGAACAATAATTTCCTTTATTTTCTTTAGATTTTCATCCATAAAATTATTAAGTGAGGAGTTAATATTATGAAAGCTATAGTTGCTGGTGGAGCTGGTTTTATTGGCTCATATTTGGCAGAAGAATTATTAAAAAGAGGCTACGAAGTTATAGTAATAGATAATTTTTCTTCTGGAAAAATAGAAAATTTAAAAGAAATAGAAAGCGAAATCGAAATAATTGAGGGAGATTTAAAAAATTTTGATTTTGTTATAGAAAATGTTAAAGGCGATGTAGTTTTTCATTACGCTGCAATTCCAGAAGTTAGATTAAGTTCTCAAAATCCAAAAGAAGTTTTTGAAAATAATGTAATTTCAATTCTTAACGTTTTAGAAGCTTGTAGAATTAATAATATTAAATATTTTGTTTTTGCTTCTAGC
>JAWAZZ010000024.1:0-3949 GCA_038997305.1 Candidatus Aenigmatarchaeota archaeon
CTCAAAAACTTGATATAATGCAAAAAGTTAAAAGTTTTTCAAATTATTTTTTTGAAGCATGTAATTGGGTAAAAAGTAATTTAGATAAAAATGCTACACTAATGAGCTTGTGGGGTTATAGAGTCGTTTATGCCTGTGAAAGAAATGTTGGCGGAAGTGCTGATCTAAGATTAAGTAACAATGCTACGTTTATAAATGAGTTGGCAAAATATTTAGGAATAAATTACTTTTTTGTTGAAAAGTTTAGTATAGATCCTCTAAACAGACATTTAGCAGAGATGTATGATTTAAGTTGGGTAGAATTGCTCTATAATAATTCGCAATATTTTGAAAAAGTTTATGAAAACGGAATTCCATTTGAACAATGTAAAAATTACTTTAATTTAGGATACAGTTGCGATGGTGTAATAATCTTTAAAGTTAAATAGTTAAAATCTATATTCTTCGTAAGATTTTAATATTCTATAATCGTATAATCTTTTTAGATTTTCTATACCCACGTTTCCAAAATTTAATCTTTTTGCATTTTTTAGCAAAAGTTTTTTATCATATAGCTCTAAGAACTCGCAAAAAGATTTATAACCAAGTCTTATAGGCAAAAATCTTTTATAAGGAGATTTTAGTACATTTAAAAATATTAGTATCGTATAAAGAATTCCAAAGCTTTTCCCGATTTCAAATTTAGAAATTGCAGAGAGCAACGAATACATAAATGATAAAGTATTATAAAATGTCCAAACCAACATCGATAATAAGTAGCTTTTAGAGAACAAAAGAAAAACATTAGAAATTTTGTAAGTTATAAAAAATTCTTGAGGAAAAGAATATCCATCTTTGTTAAAAGAAGCGAAGAAATTTGCTATATATAATTTAAAAAACTGTTGATAAGAATCTAATAAAGAATACTTGTATAGTTTATTTTTATATCCTCTAAAAGTCAATGGAGAATGAATATAATATTCCTTAGAGCTTAATTCTAAATAATTTTTACCTTTGATGGACATTACATAGTGTATTAAACAAAATGGTGCCGCGATAGATTTTTTGTATAATCTAAACAAATAATATCTATCATAATCTCTATAAATCTTATAAGCATCGTATTTGTCATTTACTAACTTTCTTAAATCTTTTAATAATTTTTCACTAGGAATATCATCAGCATCTAATTGAAAAATCCATTCATATTTACATTCATTTATTCCAATCTTATAATAAAAATCTGCAATTCCTATTGGAGGTAACCAAACAACTCTAACTTTCTTATATTTTTTCTCTAAATTTTTCATTAATCTTTTTTGAGTTTTATCTGTAGAACTATCTATTATTACTATCTCATCGACATATGGATATATTAGCTTTATTTGATTTCTAACTAGTTCATACTCATTTATCGAAAAAATCAATGCCGAAATTTTTTTAGTCTTCATAAAATTATCAAAGAAACATATTAATTATGAAAGTTTTGCTCTCAAAAGATTCAAAGTACGTAATAGAAGATAACGTAAAAGAAATAAACACGAAAGATGGAATAATTAAAATAGAAAATAAAGAAGTTGTAGAATCTCATCTAGGAAAAAAATTTGCTGTTTGTGAACCAAATTTGTTAGATATCCTTTCGAAGTTAAAAAGAGGTCCTCAAGCAATATTGCCTAAAGATGCAATGCTCTTATTAGCTTATACAGGAATAAAACAAAATTCAAAAATATTAGAAGCAGGAACAGGAAATGCTTTTTTATCCATTCAATTAGCTTGGTATTTAAAACCTTGCAAAATTTATTCTTTCGAGAAAGATGAAAGATTTTATCCAATCGCAAAAGAAAATGTAAAAAAAGCTGGCCTAGAAGAATACATAGAAATTATAAAAGATGACATATTTAACTACGAAAAATATATAAAAAATGAAAAGTTTGATCTAATCTTTTTAGATTTTGAAAAATCGAACGAATTTATTAAACATGCTTTTAATTTACTGAAAAATGGTGCATACTTAGCGATATTTTGCCCAACAGCAGATAGTTTAATGAAAAATGTTGAAGAAGTAAAGAAATACAATTTTTTAATAACTATAGTTGAAAACATAGTTAGAGAATGGCAAGTAGAATATTATTTTAGACCAAAAACTTTAGGAATAATGCATACTGGCTTTCTAATAATTGCTAGAAAGATTTTCTAAATATATTGCACTAACTAGTAATTAATTATGAGAGCTTTTCTTTGGAGCATAGAGGCAGAAAAAAATATTAGATGCAAATTATGTTTAAGAAAATGTTTAATAACAGATAAAAATCCTTTGGGTTATTGCAAAGTAAGAAAGAAGAAAGATAACATTCTAATAGTAAAAAACTACATGAAAATCAGATATTATGAAAGTGAAATAGAAAACTTAAACTTTCTTCATTTCAAGCCATTCAATAAAGTTTTAGTAATAGATTCTATAGGGACGAATTGCGAATTTTGTTCAGATAAAATAAACGAAAAAGAATTAAAAAAGGTTGATGTAGAAGGGTTTATAGAAGAAGTAAAATCTAAGAATATAAAAATTTTGTTCTTTAATCAGCAAGAACCTATAATTTTCTTTGAAACTATGTACAAAATTGCAAAATATGCTTTTAGAGCTGGTTTAATAAATGTTTTTTCTACTAATGCATATTTCTTACCAAACCTATCAAAGCTCTTCAGAAAATATTTTTCGGCAGTTCAAGTAAGAATCTATAATTTTTTGGATGAGGAGTTTTATAGAAAAATAGGTTTAGAAGATGTTAAAACATTAAGAAAAACATTATTATATCTCTATAGACAAAAAATGCATATGGAAATAGTAAACATATTGACTAATGAATACAAGAGAGAAAAACTTTTTGAATTTAGTGAATTTTTAATAAATACGTTATCCTCTTCAATTCCCTTTCATATAATAGCAAAGGATGAAATAGATATTTATCAACTGTTAGATTTGAAAAGCGATGCAGAAAGAAGTGGTTTGAGATTTGTTTATCTTAATGAAGATAGAAATGTTTATTGCTATAATTGTAAATCTCTTATAATAGACAGAGATAACAAAAAAATAAATCTAAATACTTCGCTAAGATGTCCATACTGCTTAGCAAAGGTTGAGGTTGTAATATGAAGGAAAAAGAGATAGAACAGAAAATTAAAGAAGGTTATATTCTAGCAGAAATGTGGTTCGAAGCTGTGGCTTTAGAAAAGAAAATTTCGGAAGATGCAATAAAAGAACATATAAAAAAATTAAAGGAATTTAATGATATAAAAGTTTTAGAAGAAAGTTTCTTCGAAGCAAAAGAAATAAAAAATTTCGAAAATTATGAAAAAGCTTATTCTACTGCAGCAAAAGTAAAAATATTGGCAAAAGATCTCTATGCATTAATATTTGCAACAATACTTTATGCTCCAAGCAGCGTAATTATTTTAAAGCCAGAAAAATTTAATTTGGATTTGACTACAATGCAAACAATAATAAATACTTTTGCTGATTTAATTCATAGAATTTCTAGAATTGGCGGAAAAATAATAATACCTATTGCATATTTAAAGAAAGAAGAAAATAAATAAAACAATATTAATGTATTTTATTTTAAATAGTATATGACGAAAAACTTAGACATTTCAGAAAAAATTAAAGAAGTAAGTATTGCAGAATTTTTTGAAAAAAATAGACATTTATTAGGATATGAAAATCCAGCCAAATCTCTATATACAGTAATAAAAGAATTTGTAGACAATTCTATAGATGCCTGTGTAGAAGCCGGAATTTTACCACAAATAGAAATTAGATTAAGAAAATTAGATGAAAACAGATACAAAGTTAGAGTAATAGATAATGGTCCTGGAATTAATCCAAAAAAATTGCCCAATGCCTTAGGAAAGTTTTTAGTTGGAAGTAAATTTTACAGATTAAGACAATCTATAGGTACTCAAGGAATAGGAG
>JAWAZZ010000025.1:0-3630 GCA_038997305.1 Candidatus Aenigmatarchaeota archaeon
TGAAATATTTGTTTGATACTTCTTCTATATTCGAGGCTATAAAAAAGAATAAAGTTAATATCTTGATAGATAACTATACAGTAGCTTATACTAAAATAGAATTAGGAAATGTGATAAGAAAACAATTTATTAAGAAAGAAATGAGTAAAGAAGAAGCAATAAAAATTTTTGAGAAGTTAATTGAAGAGATATTAAATAAGGAGATGATAGTTATAGATATAAGCGATACTGATTTGTCAGAAATTCTAAAACTTTCGATAGAAACTAATATTTCTTTTTATGATGCATGTTTTGTTTATTATTCTAAGAGACTAAATGCAGTTTTTGTAACTGAGGATGAAAAATTAAAAAACGTTTTAAGAGGATTTGTTGATGTAAAATCTTTAGAAGAAATAGTATAAAGTTTTTTACTTCATTTTCTATTTTAATCTTTTATTAAAAATTTATCCCTTTAGAGCAACTAAATTTGTCATTCCTCTTCTTTTTCTCTCTATTAAACCTCTAGTTTCTAATCTATCCAATATTCTAGTTATTTTTACTTTTGAAAAACCGGTTTTTGATACTAATTCGCTCTGAAATATTGAACCGCCAGCCTCTAAAATTAAGTCATACACTTTTTTCTCATCGTTTTGTAAAGTCTTACTTATTTCTTTGAATTTTTCTAAATCTTTCGATTCTTGAGATGCAGACAAATATAGGGATTGCTTAAAAAATAGTGTTAAATATAAACCAATGAAAAATATTATAGCTATCAAAGAAAAAGCTAGAATAGATTCTGAAGGTAAACTTCCTCTTTTTATTGGACATAAATTTTCTGGTAAGGGACATTGTTTATGTAATTCTTCTCCGTATTGAAGTAAAGTAATAGATAAATAATATACTATAAAAAACAAGAAAATTGAAAAAACCATCAAAATTATTCCTATTAACTTAATTTTATCAATTTTCATATATTATTTTTCTTTTAAAGAAATTAAAAAATGAGTTCATACTTTTCTTAACAATAGAGAATTCAAAACAACTGATATACTACTAAATATCATTAGTGCAGCACATAGAGTTGGAGAAATAAATATACCAAAAAAGGGATACAATACACCAGCTGCTATAGGTATTGCTGAAGAATTATAAAAGAATGCCCAAAATAGATTTTGTTTAATTTTGTTTACAACCTTTTTACTCAGTTCAATTACATAAACAACATCTCTTAGATCGTCTTTAATTAAAATTATGTCTCCAGAATATTTTGCTATATCACTTCCAGAACCCATAGCAATTCCTATATCACTTTGAGATAAAGATGGTGCATCATTTATTCCATCACCAACCATTATAACAATTTTTCCGTTTTTTTGCAAATTTTTTATTATTTCTACTTTTTCGTTTGGCAATACTTCTGCATAATATTTTTCAATTCCCAATTCCTTAGCAACAGATTTTGCAACATTTTCGTTATCACCTGTTAACATTATAACTTCTAATCCCATTTCTTTAAATTTATTTACAGCTTCTTTTGAATGTTCTTTTAAAGTATCTGCAACACCAATAATTCCAACTACTTTTTTGTTTAAAGCAACTATTATTGGAGTTATTCCTTTTTCTTGCATTGAGAAAATTTCTTTTTCAAACTTTTTGATATTAATTCTGTAATCTTTCATTAGGTTAACATTTCCAACTATTATTTCCTTATTCTTTAACTTAGCTATTACACCCTTTCCAGGAATGGCTTCAAAATAACTTGGATCTACTATTTTTATTTTTCTTCTTTTTGCTTCTTCTATAATTGCCTTGGATATTGGATGTTCTGAATTTTTTTCTGCAATAGCAGCTAATTCTAAAGTTTTTTTGTTAGTAACTTTAACAACTTTTGGAATTCCCTTTGTTAATGTGCCAGTTTTATCTAAAACTATTACGTTAGCTTTTGGTAATATTTCTAGTTTTGATGCTTCTCTGATCAAAATTCCTTTCTTTGCTGCATTACCTATACCAACGATTAAAGCCATAGGTGTTGCCAATCCTAAGCCACAAGGACAAGCGATAGCTAAAACTGCAACAAAAACTGTTAAGGCAAACAAGAAGCTAGTATTTAATAAGAAATACCAAACAGAAAAGCTAACAAACGCAATTAACAAAACTGTAGGTACAAAATAGTTAACAACTCTATCTGCAATTCTTTGCAAATTTGTTTTGCTGCTTAAAGATTCTTCAACAAGCCTAATTATTTGTTCTAACAAAGTATCTTTTCCAACTCTTTCCGCTTTTATTTTTATTGCACCAAATTTGTTTATTGTGCCAGCAAAAACTTTATCACCAACTTTTTTATCTTTTGGAATACTTTCTCCTGTTATCATAGATTCATCTATGCTTGAAAAACCTTCTATAATAACACCATCTACAGGTATACTTTCTCCTGGTTTTACTAATACTATATCTCCAACATTAATTTCTTCTACAGAAACCTGAATCTCTTTTCCATTTTTTATTAATGTTGCTGTTTTAGGTTTTAGAGAGATTAATTTTCTTATTGCTTCAGAGGCTCTCTTTCTTATTAAATCCTCCAAAAACTTGCCAAAATAGATTATAGTTAATAAAGAAGTTGAAACATCGTAGAAAACATGACCTTCAAATATAAAAGTTGCAAACATTGAATAAATAAACGCAGAAGAAGAACTTAAAGCAACTAAAACATCCATGTTAAGAAATCTGTTTTTCAAAGAATACCAAGCACCTCTATAAAATCTATATCCTAAAATAATTTGAACTGGAGTGGCTAAAAGAAATAATAAGATATTTTTTTCCATAGAATATGAAAAAATAGAAATGTAAAGAGTAGGAATAGTAAATGATAGACCAAACAAAAATATTAAAAGTTGTTTTATTATTTCTTTTCTTTCTGATTTTTCATCGAATTTTTCTAATTCTGGAAAGATTGCTTTATATCCTAGATTTTCAATTTCAGTTTTTATCCTTTTTTCATCAATAAGTTTCGAATCAAATATTACTAAAGCTTTGTTAGTGCTAAAATCGACAGAAGCTTTTTTAATTCCTTTAAGCTGGGATAATCTTGTCTCTATATTAGCTGCACAGCTAGCACAATGCATTCCTCTTATTTCTATAGTTATTTTCTTCTCCATAAGTGAAAAATTAAATGTTTAAATTTCCTCTATTACATCCACAACTTTGGGTTTTTGAAGAATATCCTAAGCTTTGAGAGCTTTGTTGATTTGAACCTTCGCTAATAAGAGTTGCCTTAAAGTTTTTGAAAATTTCTAATGAAAGTATTTGATCTTTGGATATTTTCGTTTTATCGTAAGTTACATCAAAATAATTTGGAAATCTGAACTTTACACTAATAATACCATCTACCTTTTTAAGCTCATCTATTACTAAAGGAGAATGACCTGAACATGGAATATCTACTTTTAAAGTAATTGTCTCAAAATTTTCAGATAATTGCGCTGATACTAAATTTGATTGATAGTTAGCTAATAAAGGAAATATTATCAAAAAGAAAAGTACATTTGTTCCTATTGTGCTTGCATATAGAGTTGTTAAATATTTCCATCTATTTTTTATATCATTCCAAGAAAATTCTATCTCTATACCATCTTTACTTTTTTGAAATTTTAT
>JAWAZZ010000026.1:0-2664 GCA_038997305.1 Candidatus Aenigmatarchaeota archaeon
AATTTGTTGTGTTTATTCGGACTTTTTGCTTCTACTGGCGAAGGAGTTTTGCCTTTTACAACTTCTCTATAAACAACTATTGGATTAGAAACAATAATATCGAATCCCATTTCCCTTAATTTTCTTTCAACTTTCGCTTCTATGTGCAATTCTCCCAAACCGCTAACTAAATATTCTCCAGTTTCTTGATTTATCTTAACTCTTAATACACTATCCTCTTTAGCAATTTTTTGCAGCGCTTCTACTAACTTTGTTAAATCTTGAGGATTTTTTGGTTCAATAGCCTTAGTAACTACAGGCTCAAAAATATGTTTAATTTCTACAAAAGGAGTAATTATATCATCTGGTTCGCAAATAGTTTCTCCAGTAAATGCTTCAGGAATTCCTACAATAGCAACTATATTACCAGCTGTAACTTCATCTACAGGAATTCTTTGAATTCCTTTATATATTGCAACTTGTTGAACTTTTGCAACCTTTTTATTAGAAACTAGATAAACATCTTTTCCTTTATAAATTTTCCCACTAAAAATTCTTGCCGTAGCGACAAACCCAACATGGGGATCTGGAATTACTTTAGTAACAATAGCTGCAAGTTTTCCATTAGGATTAACTTCTAGCATATCTTTTCCATATTGACTTTCTAAATCGCCAGGCCAAATTTTTTCTAATCTATATTTTATTGCTTCCTTTGGACTTGGTAAATGCTTAATTATCATATCTAAAACAACCTTATGTAAAGGTGCTTTTTTGGCTAATTCATCTTGTTGATCGTTCAAAACCATGTTTATGATATCTTTAAAAGTTATTCCGGTTTCTTGCATGTATGGCAAAGAAATTGCCCATCTTTGTTTTGCAGAACCAAATGCTACACTTCCATTTTGAACATTAACATACCACTTATCTCTAAATTGTTCTTCGGCATATTTTTGAATCAAAAGGTTAACTTCTTTTATTAATTTTTCAAACCTTTCTAACATTTGTTGCGGAGTTAATTTAACCTCTTTTATTAATCTATCAACTTTATTTATAAATAATACCGGCTTAACTCTTTCTCTTAATGCTTGTCTAAAAACTGTTTCTGTTTGAGGCATTATGCCTTCAACAGCACAAACTAATACAATTGTTCCATCCACAGCTCTCATAGCTCTAGTAACATCTCCACCAAAATCTACATGACCAGGAGTATCTACCAAATTAATTAAATAATCTTTTCCTTTATAGTTGTGAACCATAGAAACGTTTGCACCATATATTGTTAATTGTCTTTCTCTCTCTTGCTCATCAAACCAAGTATACATAACTTTACCTGCCATTTCTTCTGCAAGCATTCCGGCGCCTGCCATTAAATTGTCAGTTAAAGTAGTCTTTCCATGATGGACATGCGAAGAAGTTGCAACATTCCTAATTCTATCTGGATCTTTCATTACTTCTTTTATTCTCTCAATTAAATCGGCCATAATACATTAAAATGAAAATATTTATAGTTTATATTCTTCTTCTCCTATTTTTCTTATTTCCTATTTTTGTTTGCCAGCTATATTTTCTCCATTTTGGATCTGGATAACCACAAAATGCGCATCTCTTTTTTCTTACATGAAAAGAATTATGGCCACATCTTCTACATCTTATGTGCAAATCCTTTCTAGCTTTTAATCCTAAGGAAGGAGTTCCTTTGGTCATATTAAGCTGTTATTATATAGCTAACATTATCTCCTCTTATTAGTATTTCTTCAACTTTTTTCTTTTCGTTTTGAGAAGATATTTCTACTTCATTTAGCCAAAGATTTATATGTAAATCTGCTGCCTTTAATATTCCTATTATCTCTTCTCCGCTTTTTAGTTTTACTATTACTTTTTTTCCTTTTGCTTTCTCTAAGGCATCTAAAGGTCTTTCGTTGGTCATGTTTCAATAAAAATAAAATCGTAAAGTATAAATAAATTTAAATTTAAATGTGATGATCTTTAGAGCTTTTAATTATGGAATGTTAAAAAAGAAATAAATTTATATATTTATTTTTTATGACTAAAAGGTTAATTTCAACATTTATCGCAACAATTATTTTAGTTACATTATCAGTTGGGATTGGAGTAATGATCTATTTCTATTTTTCTGGATATTTATCTAAAACACAATCTCAAATCGAAGAATTGCCAATAAAATCAATGCTAGAATGTTCAAAAGCAAATATTGATATTTTTGGTAAGGCAATCGCTACAGGAACAAATTTGCTCTCTAATTGGCAATATAAAAGATCAATTTTAATAAATAATACAGCAAATTCTAATACATTAACTGATTATCAAGTTTTAATTATTTTAAATACTACAGAGTTGATTTCTGCAAATAAAATGAGAGATGATTGTGGAGATATAAGATTTACTGATAGTGATGGAACTACTTTATTAAATTATTGGATTGAGCCAAATACATGTAATACAAATAAAACTAGAATATGGGTAAAAGTTCCTTCAATTCCAGCAAATGATCAAAAAACAATTTATATGTATTACGGAAATTCACTCGCAACAAGTTTAAGTAATGGAACTGCTACATTCATTGCTTTTGATTTGAAAGCTGAAGGGCCATTAGGACATGCAAGTGTTGGAGGTCATTCTCATTCATGTGCAATAGTTTCCAATGGTTCGGTATATTGTTGGGGA